>NZ_QLAD01000003.1:0-371792 GCF_024355235.1 Pseudomonas sp. S12(2018) | reverse complement strand
GGCCTGCTGGGCGGCGGGTTGTGGCTGGCGGCGCGCAGCGAGGTCGGCACCACGCTGATGGCCGACCTGCACACCGGTACCGGCGAGCGGCGCACCCTGGAACTGGAAGACGGCAGCCAGCTGAGCCTGAACGCTAGCACTGCCGTCGACCTTCAATTCGATGCTCACCAGCGCCTGGTGCTGCTGCGCCAGGGCGAACTGGTGATCGAAGTGGCACCCGACCCGCAGCGCCCCCTGCGCGTGCGCACCGCCCAGGGCGAAATCCGCGCGCTGGGCACGCGCTTTCTGGTCAGCCAGCAGCCCGACGCCACCCGCGTGGTGGTGCTGCAGCATGCGGTGCGCGCACGCCTGCACGATGGCAGCGAACTGGACCTGCAGGAAGGCCAGGCCGCCCTGCTGCACGCCCAGCGCATCGAGCGTCTGGGCCGTGACGAGCGTCACCGCGCCGACTGGCTGAACGGGCACCTGAATGTACTGGATGACCCGCTGGATGCAGTGGTCGACGCGCTGCGCCCCTACACCCGCGGCTTCGTGCGTGTCGCGCCGCAGGTGCGCAACCTGCGCGTGCAAGGGGTGTTCCCGCTCAACGATCCGCAGCGCAGCTTCGGTGCGCTGGCCGAAACACTGCCGATCGAGGTGCGACACTACGGCCCGTGGTTGACCCTGATCGGCCCGAAAAGCTGAGCCCGAGAACCCTCTGAAAAGTTTTTATGAAAAACAATCGCATTTGTGTCCGGTTTTCATTTCTCATCCCACCTATCTCCTGACTGCACACACAATCAGGAGAATTCCGTGCTCAACCCTTGGTCCCGCGCCCTCCCCGTCGCCGTTGCCCTGGCCACCCTGAGCTGCGCCGTGTCTGCCCAGCAGCAGGCACTTGCGTTCAACCTGCCGGCCGGCCCGCTCGCCGCCACGCTCAATGCCATCGCCAGCCAGAGCGGCCAGATCATCTCCCTCGACCCGGCCCTGGTGCAGGGCAAACAGGCCCCGGCCGTCCGTGGGCAGATGAGCGCCGAGCAGGCCCTGCAGGCCGCACTGGCCGGCAGCGGGCTGCAACTGCTGGTGACCGGCAGCGGCCACTTCAGCGTGGTGCCGGGGGTAGACACCGCAGGCGCACTGGAGCTGGGCGCCACCAGCATCACCGAGGTGCGCAACCTGGCCACCACCGAAGGCTCGAACTCCTACGCAGCGCGGGTCACCACCATCGGCAAGGGCGAACACACGCTCAAGGAAATCCCCCAGTCGGTCAGCGTCATGACCCGCAAGCAGATGGACGACCAGGGCCTGACCAACCTCAAGGACGCCGCCAACCAGACCACCGGCCTGGTCGGCCAGCAAGGCGTGGGCAAGGGCATGATCCTGATGTCGCGCGGTTTTCAGATCGACGACTGGCAGTACGACGGCGTGCCGATTCCGCGCAACACCTACTCGCTGGGCAACTGGGCGACCCAGGACCTGATCTTCTTCGACCGCATCGAGTTCCTGCGCGGCGCCTCGGGCCTGCTGCAGGGCACCGGCAGCCCGGGCGGCGCGATCAATCTGGTGCGCAAGCGCGGGCAGGACAAACCCACCGTGACCGTCACCGGCAAGGCCGGCTCCTGGGACCACTACGGCCTGCAACTGGACGCTGGCGGCCCGCTGAACCCGCAGGGCACGATCCGCGGGCGCTTCGTCGCCGACGAAGACCAGAGCCAGTCGTTCATCGACTACGAGTGGAGCAAGACCCACTCGCTGTACGGCGCGCTGGATTTCGACCTGAGCCCGGACACCACCGTGGGTGTGGGCGTGAGCTACTCGGACAACACCTCACGGCCCATGCTGCGTGGCCTGCCGCGCTATGCCGACGGACGCCCTGTGGACGTGCCGCGCTCGACCTATACCGGCGCGCGCTGGAACCACTCGGAAATCGACGTGACCACGGTGTTTGCCGACCTCGACCACCGCTTCAACGACGACTGGAAGGTGCATGCCGCCGCCGTGTACATGAGCGAGAGCAACGACTCGCTGCACCAGCGGGTGCAAACCACCGGCCAAGGGCTGAATCCTGACGGCAGCGGTGTCCAGTATGCCAACTGGTACACAGACTTCGACTCGACCAAGGTGGGTCTGGACGCCTACGTCAACGGCCATTTCGAGACGCTGGGGCTGCAACAGGAACTCATCCTGGGTGGCAACTATTCCCAGCTCAAGACCGACGATGTGTTCGCGCGCACCTTCATCAACGGCGGCAATATCTTCGATATCGACCACGACCGCCCCAAACCCAGCTACGACAGCCTGATGCGTGACGGCGGCCGAGCCACCGCAAGCGAATATGACGTGCGCCAGAAAGGCCTGTACGGCAGTTGGCGGGTCAAGCTGGCCGAGCCGTTGACCGTAGTGCTTGGCTCGCGCGTGAGCTGGTACGACTTCCGCTACTCCTCAGTCATCACACAGGGCAACACGGTGACGGTCGCTGACCCAAGCGTCATGACCGAAACCGGTGTGGTTACCCCCTATGCCGGCATCATCTATGACCTGACCCAGGAATGGGCGGCCTACGCCAGCTACACCGACGTGTTCCAGCCGCAGAGCGAACTCGATGCCGCACAATCGGTGCTGAAGCCGATTGTCGGCAGCAACTACGAAGTGGGCCTCAAGGGCGAACTGATGGATGGCCGGGTCAACACCTCGTTCGCCGTGTTCCGCTACGACCAGAACAACCGAGCGATCACCGACGCTTCTGCGCAATGTGGCTCCGGCGATTGCTCGAAAGCGTCCGGCAAGGTGCGCAGCCAGGGTTTCGAAGCCGAAATCAGTGGCGAAGTGATGCCCGACCTGCAGCTGTTCGCCGGGTACACCTACACCACCACCACGTACATCAAAGACCCGGAGAACGAAGGCAAGGTCTTCAACCAGTGGACCCCCAAGCACATGCTGCGGGTATGGAGCGACTACCGTTTGCCGGGCGACTGGAGCCGCGTAAGCGCGGGCCTGGGCTTCAGCAGCCAGAGCCACACACTGGGTTACGAGAGTACGTTTGATGTGCCCGGTTACACGGTGTGGAATGCACGCCTGGCCTATCAGCTGACGCCTGAGGTGAGTGTGGCAGTCAACGCCAACAACCTGTTCGACAAACACTACATTGCCTCGGGCTACAACCAGCTCGGCGGCAACAACAACTACGGCGAGCCGCGCAACATGATGTTCAGCGTCAAGTACACGCCGCAGTTCTGACGCGCCTGCTTCGCCGGCAAGGCCGGCTCCTGCACAGCCTGTAGGAGCCGGCCTTGCCGGCGAATGCCCCGACGCGGTGTCACCTGCCCAGCGCCCTGGCCATCACGATGGTGCGCTCTTCCCCCTCCACCACCTCGCGTACCACCGCATAACCCAACCGCGCATAGAACGCCTGCGCCGTCAGCGAGGACGGTACCCGCAGCGCCTGCACCCCCGACGCACCGGCCAGCTCTTCAACATGCAGCATCAAGGCCCGACCGATGCCCAGCCCCTGCCGGTCCGGCGCCACGAACACCGTGCGCACCACGTCCCCCTCCAGGCTCGCGGTACCCACCACCTGCCCGCCCAACTGCGCCACCACCACCTGCCGGCGCGCCATCAACCCCAGCAGCGCCTCGGGGGAAAAACTCTGCTCCACCCGCGCAATCACCGCCGGCGAATAATCCTGGCTGTTGCTCGTGCGCAAGGCCTCGACAATCACCCGGCTGATCGCCGGCGCATCCGTTTCCAGTGCTTGGCGCACCTGACATGTTTCGCTCATCACCGCCCCACTCCAGCCACCCTGCATTTGAGAATGAATGCTATTATCGCCTTACTTTTTTCGACACCCGAGCCCTGTCTTGTCCGCGCCCACCCGCTACCTGCTGAGCGACTTCCATGCCCTGGGCCAGCGCTACGACGTGCACTATAGCCTGCCCGAAGGCGACGGCGGCGAGGACGATCCGTGCCTGATGCAGGGCCATATCAGCGAACATCGCCTGGCTCCCGGCTTCAGCCTGGTGAACTCCGACGTGCAGGCCTTCCACACCTACCGCGCCGATTCGCTGGACATGCCCGACCTGACCCTCGCGCTGGTACTTCAGGGTCAGGCCTCGATCACCTACACCCGCACCCAGCCCCTGCAACCAGGCGCCTGCATCACCGCGCTGTGCGGCGATGGCCGGCCGATGTCGGCACTGCACCGCGGTGGCGCGCACCTGCGCGGGCTCAACCTGTCGCTGCGCCGCCCGCAGGATGTGGGCGAAGAGGCCTTGGCCGAGCTGATCGAGGCTCGCCTGCGCGGCCACGGCTCGGCCCTGAGTTGCTGGACCCTGCCCGCGCACTTGCTGGCGGGCATCGAAGACATGTTGTCCGGTCGCTGGCAAGGCACCCTGCAGCACCTGTTGTGCCAGGGCCTGAGCCTGCAACTGCTCAGCCACGGCCTGGCCAGTTTCGACAGCCTGCCGGGCCCTTCGCCGGGCCTGTGCCCACGCGACCGGCTGATGCTCGAACGGGTGCGCGAGCACCTGCACCAACAGCCCGGCGACGAGCACGACCTCACCGAACTGGCGCGCCTGGCCTGCATGAGCAGCAGCTCGCTACGCAGCAAGTTCCGCGCGCTGTACGGCGAAACGGTGTTCGGCTACCTGCGCAACCGGCGCCTCGACCAGGCCCGCCAGTTGCTCGAACAGGGCTGGCAGATCCAGCAGGCCGCCCACCATGTCGGCTACCGCCACGCCAGCAATTTCGCCACCGCGTTTCGCCAGCGCTTTGGCCACGCCCCCCGCGAGACCGCCTGAAGTTCCCCTCCCGACGCACGCTTTGGCAGCGCCCATAAGCAGTCTGGCATCTGCCAAACGTGGCCCCGCAAGCAACTGTGAATAATACGCAGACGATAACGATACTCTGCGGAGAACGATTCCCATGCAGCGCCGCCTTGCCCCCTCTACCCGACCGATCAGCAGCGTGCGTATCGCCCTGCTGGGCGGGGCCTTTGTCTCCCTGATGGCCAGTGCCGAGGAGTCCGCCGAAAAGCCGGTGCTGACACTGCAGGCCACCGACGTACAGGGCGAGGCGTACCGGCCGCAGACCACCGAAGGCAGCGCCAGCTACACCACCGGCGCGATGTCCACCGCCATCGGCTTGCCGATGTCGATCCGCGAAACCCCGCAGTCGGTCAGCGTGGTGACCCGCCAGCAGATCGAGGACGAGGGCCTGAGCAACACCGCGCAGATTCTCGACAGCGCGCCGGGCATTTCCCATGTGCGCAACGACAGCAATCGCCTGTCGTTCTCGGCGCGTGGTTTCACCATCGACAACTTCCAGTTCGACGGCCTGGCCTCGCCGATCAACGGCTTCTGGAACTTCGGCGCCACCGAGATGGACTCGGCCATCTATGATCGCGTCGAGATCGTGCGCGGCTCCACCGGCCTGCTGACCGGCGCCGGCAGCCCGTCGGCGGCGGTCAACTTCGTGCGCAAGCGCCCGCTGCCCGAGTTCGCCGCCAGCGGCTCGGCGGGCATCGGGCGCTGGGACGAGCGACGGGGTGATGTGGACGTGTCGGCCCCGCTGACCGAGGACGGGCGCATCGCCGCGCGGGTGGTGGCCGCCTATTCGCAGAAGGACAGCCACGTCAGCTACCTGGACTACGGCTCGCGCACCTTGTACGGCGTGGTCAGCAGCGAACTGGGCCCGCGCACCCGGCTGACCACCAGCCTGGAGTACCAGAAGAACGAAACCGACGGCATGGGCAGCGGCTTTCCGCTGTTCTACAAGGACGGCGGGCGTACCGATTTCGGCCGATCGGCGGCCAACAACACCAAGTGGGGCTACTTCGGCACCGAGTCCACCACCGCCTTCGTCGACCTCGAGCACCAGCTGGAAAACGACTGGAAGCTGCGCGCCGCCTACAGCCGCTTCGAAGGCAACTACCGCATGCGCTACCTGTACCGCGGCGGCTACCCGGACCGCGAAACCGGGCGCGGCATGTCGGCCAGCTTCCTCAAGTACGAGGGCGAACGCACCCGTGACGACTGGCACCTGACCGCCAGCGGGCCGTTCCAGCTGCTGGGCCGCAGCCACGAACTGGCGTTCGGTGCGATGAGCATCGACGACGACCTGACCATCGACCAGTTCAGGCCGCTGGGCACGGTGCCGGATACCGGCAACTTCATGGACTGGAACAGCAACCACATTGCCGAGCCCGCCTGGTCCAACGTGCGTGCCTCGGGCGATGCCACCCACACCCGGCAGAACGGCGGCTACGCGGTAACGCGCCTGTCGCTGGCCGACCCGCTGCACCTGATACTCGGCGCACGGGTCAGCAACTGGGAAATCGACCAGGACTACTACGGCAGCCTGCGCCAGTACCGCTACCGCAACGAAGTGACGCCCTACGCGGGGCTGGTGTATGACCTGAACTCGACCTACAGCCTGTACACCAGCTACACCAGCATCTTCAACCAGCAGAACGCGCGCGGGCCGGACGGCAGCATCCTCGACCCGGTGACCGGTGACAGCTACGAGGCCGGCATCAAGGCCGGCTACCTGGACGGTCGCCTGAACGCAGCGCTGGCGGTGTACCGCACCCAGCAGGAGGGCCTGGCCGAAGCGATCCCGGGGGTGAACGTGGAGGGGCGCCCCAATGAGCAGGCGTACAAGGCCGGCACCGGGGCGCGGGTCGACGGCTTCGACCTGGAGCTGGCCGGACAGCTCACCGAGCAGTGGAACCTGTCGGCCAGCTACACCCACTTCATTGCCCGCAATGCTGACGACAAGGCGATCAACACCAACCACCCGCGCACCCAGGCCAAGCTGTTCACCACCTACCGCCTGGGCGGTGTGCTGGACAAACTGACCGTGGGCGGAGGCGCAACGTGGCGCAGTGGCGTGTCACGCAGCGACGTGGCGATGCCGGGCGGTTTCACCGACCTGGAGCAAGGCGGCTACACGCTGGTCAGCCTGATGAGCCGTTACGCCCTCAACGACCACCTGAGTGTCAGTGCGCATGTCGACAACCTGTTCGACAAGCGTTACTACGAGCAGATCGGCTTCTACAGCCAGGGCTGGTACGGCGAGCCGCGCAACCTGCGCCTGAGCGTGCGCGCCACCTTCTGACCGCATCGCGGGTCAAGCCCGCTCCCACAAGTACTGCGCCGGCCCCAGGAACATCGCAATACCTGTGGGAGCGGGCTTGACCCGCGATGGGCTGCAAGGCAGCCCCGCCTCAATCATCCCTCAACCCTGCGCTCGAATATCCAGGTGTCATGCACCCCATGCCACGGTGTATCGCGCACACCCTCCACCACCCGCACCACCTCGAACCCCAGCGCCCTGGCCAGCCCATGGCTGGCGCCGTTCACCGACGCCGCGGTCAGGCGCAGGGTGCCGAAATCCTGCGCCGCCAGCAGCGCGCCGATGCCTTCGCTCATCAACCCCTGCCCGCTGTACCCGACGTTGGCCCAGTACCCCAGCACATGCGCATGCTCGCCCGCAGGGTCCGGGTGCAGTCCCGCACAGCCAATCACCGCGGTCTGATCGGCCGTGAGAATGAAGTAACGTTTCTCGGCCGCCACCCGCGCGTGGTCCAGCAACGCCTGGCGCAGGTTGTTGCGCGTGTCCTGCAACGCCGGTGCGGCCTTGGCCCACGGCAAAAACGGCTGGTGCAGCACAAAGCTGTCGATCAACGCCTGGTTCACCCACGGCGCCAACACCGCATCCGGCATCACCACCACCGTCCTGGGCGTACTCGCCACCACCTGCAACACCATGCCTGCACTCCCCTTGCTGTTCATCCTGATCCCGATGATTGTCACAAAAAATTTCACCGGTGCGACATTTTGTCTTTCATTGCCGCCTGAACAGGTTCAAAATAAAACTGTACCGTACAGTACTAAACATGAATCCACGCCCCCATGCCCGCGCAGCTGGGGTCGTGTCATGGACAAACAGGAATGAAAAACACAGATAACCCGGGGGCCCCTGCCCCTGCTTCAACTCGCCTTGCCTTTTACATCTTCGGTACCCTGCTCGGCCTCAGTGGCCTGGCCCTGGCGGTCGGCGGTGTGCGCCTGGCCACCCTCGGCGGCTCGTGGTACTACCTGCTGGCCGGCCTGGGCATGCTGCTGGCCGGTGTGCTCTATGCCCGGCGCAAGCCGCTGGGCGCCGGCCTGATGGCGCTGGTGTTCGGCGCCACCGTCATCTGGTCGCTGTGGGAAGTCGGCCTGCGCTTCTGGCCACTGGTGCCGCGCCTGGCGCCGTTCCTGGTGATCGGCCTGGTGGCGGCGGTGTTGCATCCGTACCTGGCCGGCGGCCGTCAGCGTGGCCTCAGCCATGCCTGCGCCGCCCTGTTCGGGCTGGCCCTGGTGGCCGGCGGCGCCTCGACCTTCGTGCCGCACGGGGTCATGCACGCCACCACCGAACCGGTGCTCGACACCCCGGCCACCACGGCCGGCGCCCCCCAGGACTGGCAGCACTACAGCAACGGCCCGCAGGGCACGCGCTTCACGCCGCTGGACCAGATCAACAAGGGCAACATCGACAAGCTCCAGGTGGCCTGGACCTACCGCACCGGCGAGATCGCCGAAGGCGCCTCCGAGTCGCAGAACACGCCGATCCAGATCGCCGAAACGGTGTACACCTGCACCCCGTTGAGCAAGGTCATCGCGCTGGATGCCGACACCGGCAAGGAGCGCTGGACCTTCGACTCCAAGCCCGCCAACGACAAGACCTGGAACCGCTGCCGCGGCCTTGGCTACTACGAGCCGGCCAAGGTCCAGAAGCCGTTCCAGTTCGCTGACCTGGCACCCGCCCCACGCGCCACGGGTGGTGTGTGCGCCAAGCGCATCGTGCAGGTCACCATGGATGCACGGCTGATCGAGATCGACGCCGACACCGGCAAGCCGTGCGAAGACTTCGGCGACAAGGGCTCGGTCGACCTGACCCAGGGCCTGGGCCTGGTGGATGAAGGCGTGCCGTACTACGCCTACACCTCCGCGCCCACCGTGGCACGCAACCTGATCATCCTCGGCGGCTGGGTCTTCGATGGCCGCTCCACCGACGAACCGTCAGGCGTGGTGCGTGCCTTCAGCGCCGACACCGGCGAACTGGTGTGGGCGTGGGACCTGGGCAACCCGGCCATCACCAAGCTGCCACCGGAGGGCGAAACCTATACCCGCAGCACGCCGAACATGTGGTCTACCCCGGCGTTCGATGACGAACTGGGCCTGGTCTACCTGCCTACCGGCAACCAGCAGCCCGATTTCTGGGGTGGCGATCGCCCGGCGCTGACCGAGAAATACTCGTCTGCCGTGGTTGCCCTGGACATGGCCACCGGCCGCGAGCGCTGGACCTTCCAGACCGTGCACCACGACATCTGGGACTACGACGTGGCTGCCCAGCCGGCGCTGTACGACGTGCCGGACGGCAAGGGCGGCAAGATCCCCGCGCTGATCCAGCTGACCAAGCGCGGGCAGATCTTCCTGCTCGACCGTCGCACCGGCAAGCCGATTGCCGACGTGGTCGAAAAACCCGTGCCCCAGGCCCATGCCGAAGGCGACTGGGTAGCCAAGACCCAACCCTACTCGGTAGGCATGCCGGCGCTGGGCGCCGAACCGCTGACCGAACAGGACATGTGGGGCGCGACCTTCTTCGACCAGCTGATGTGCCGCATCAACTTCCGCGAACTCAACTACGAGGGTGAATTCACCGCACCGAGCACCCGCGACACCCTGATCTACCCGGGCTACTACGGTGGCTTCAACTGGGGCGGCGCGGCCATCGACGAGCGCAACGGCTACCTGTTCCTCAACGACATCCGCATCCCGCAGGTGGTCAAGCTGGTCAAGCGTGAAAACGTCGACCTGTCGCACCTCAAGTCCGGGCACGGCGTGGGCAGTACCTACCCGATGGACGGCACGCCGTTCGTGATCGACCACAAGGCCTTCAACTCGCCACTGGGCATCCCCTGCCAGAGCCCGCCATGGGGCGTGTTCGCCGCCATCGACCTGAAAACCCGCAAGCAGGTCTGGGAACGTCCGGCCGGTACGGTGCAGGACGCGGTGATCAATGGCGTGCGTGCCAACCTGCCGATCCCGCTGGGCATGCCCACCCTGGGCGGCGGCGTGAGCACCGGTGCCGGGCTGGTGTTCTATGCCGGTACCCAGGACTACTACCTGCGGGCACTGGACATCGCCACGGGCGAGGAAGTGTGGAAGGGTCGCCTGCCGGTCGGCGGCCAGGCCACACCGATGAGCTACGTGTCGCCGCGCTCGGGCCGTCAGTACGTGGTGGTGGTGGCCGGCGGTGCGCGCCAGTCTCCAGATCGCGGGGATTACGTGATAGCGTACGCGCTCCCTGACAAAGAGTAGCGCCCATGACCCCGTTGCACCGTGCCCCGACTTCCCCTACGAGCCGAAGTGTGGAGCGCAGGCGCAACCTGCTGGTGACCGCCAGCGAGCTGTTTCTGGAGCACGGTTACGATGGCGTCAGCATGGACGCCATCGTCGCCGCGGCAGGCGGTTCCAAGGCCACCATCTACCGCTACTTCGGCAGCAAGAACGAGCTGTTGGTGGCGGTGGTGGAGTACCTGTGCGACGACTTCATCATCGACCTGCGCCAGCTGGACACCAGCACCGTGGGGCTGGCCGAGGGGCTGCGGCTGATCCTCGACCAGTTGGTGGCGGTGGTCACCAGCCCGCGGCACGTGGCGTTCTACCGCCTGGTGGTCAATGGCACGGCGCATGTGCCCGAAGTGGGCCAGACCTGGTACGAGCATGGCCCGCAGGTATGGCATTCGCTGATTCTGCGCTTGCTCGAGGGCCAGCGCGGGCAAGGGGCAGTGGCCGCGGATGCATCGCTGTCGGAACTGCCGCACGTGCTGTTCGATGCGCTGTTCTCGCACCTCACCACACGCACCGTGATGCTCGGGCAGCACTGCACGGCCGAAGCGTTCCGGCCGATGATCGATGAGCTGACCGGGTTGGTGCTCAGGCGTTTGCAGCAGAATTGAACACCGCGTCGCCGGCGATCGCGGGTCAAGCCCGCTCCCACAGGATCATCTGCCACCTGTGGGAGCGGGCTTGACCCGCGATAGGCCTTAACTCACCACGCGGTAGCACGGCTCATACGCCGCCCCACCCGGCAGCTTCATCCGATGCTGCTCCACGAACGCCTGCAACAGCTTGTCCAGTGGCTGCATGATCGCGGTATCGCCATGGATCTCGTATGGCCCATGCTCCTCGATCAGGCGAATGCCCTTGTCCTTCACGTTGCCCGCCACGATCCCGGAGAACGCCCGGCGCAGGTTCGCCGCCAGCTCGTGTGCCGGCAAGTCGCGGCTCAGCTGCAGGCTGGCCATGTTGGCGTGGGTCGGGTCGAACGGGCGCTGGAAGCCCTCTTCGATCTTCAGCATCCAGTTGAAGTGGAACGCATCGTTGCGCTCGCGGCGGAACTGCTTGACCTGCCTGAGCCCCTCGGTCATCTGCCGCGCCACCTGGGCCGGGTCGTCGATGATGATCTCGTACAGCGCATGGGCCGCCTCGCCCAGGGTGGCGCCGACAAAATCATGCAGCTGCTGCAGGTACGCCTCGGCGCTGCGCGGGCCGGTGAGGATCACCGGGAACGGCAGGTCGCGGTTTTCCGGGTGCATCAGGATGCCCAGCAGGTACAGGAACTCCTCGGCCGTGCCCGCGCCACCAGGGAAGATGATGATGCCGTGGCCCACGCGCACGAAGGCTTCCAGGCGCTTTTCGATGTCCGGCAGAATCACCAGCTCGTTGACGATCGGGTTCGGCGCCTCGGCGGCGATGATGCCCGGCTCGGTCAGGCCCAGGTAGCGACCGATGCTCATGCGCTGCTTGGCGTGGGCGATGGTGGCGCCCTTCATCGGCCCCTTCATCACGCCCGGCCCGCAGCCGGTGCAGATGTCCAGCTTGCGCAGGCCCAGCTCGTGGCCGACCTTCTTGGTGTACTGGTATTCCTCGGTGCTGATCGAGTGGCCGCCCCAGCACACCACCATCTTCGGCTCCACGCCCGGGCGCAGGGTGCGCGCGTTGCGCAGCAGCTGGAAGACGTAGTCGGTGATGCCCTGGGAGCTTTCCAGGTCGATGCCCATGCGGTCCAGTTCGCTTTCGGTGTAGACGATGTCGCGCAGGGCGCTGAACAGCATTTCGCGGGTGCTGGCGATCATTTCGCCATCGACGAAGGCGTCGGCCGGCGCGTTCAGCAGCTCAAGGCGCACGCCGCGGTCCTGCTGGTGGATACGGACTTCGAAGTCCTTGTAGGCGTCGAGAATGGTCTTGGCGTTGTCGACGTGGGCGCCGGTATTGAGGATGGCCAGGGCGCACTGGCGGAACAGGGTGTAGATGCTGCCGGAACCGGCTTCGCTCAGTTGCTGCACTTCACGTTGGGAGAGTGTCTCCAGGCTGCCTTTGGGGCTGACAGATGCGTTGATTACGTGTCTTGGGGTCATTCTGGATTCCATATGTACGACGCCAGCGAACGGCTGTGGCATCGGGGTATTAACGCCTGACGCAATGCTGCATACAGGTTTTATCAGGTGGCCGGTCGCAATGGCAAACGGTCTGCCTGAAAGAGTAGGCGCGATCCCCCGGCGATGCCTCAGATTCCGTGCGCCGCCCAGCACTGCGCCACCTGCTCGGGCTGCTGCGCCTCGACCCCGCGCAGATCCCTCGGGTAGGTGACCCCCGCCTGCTCCTCGAAGCGCGTGGCCACGAACTGCCCGTTGCTGGCGCGCAGCACCTGCCCCGTCACCTGGCATGCGTCCGACACCAGGTACACCACCCCCGGCACCACCCACTCGGGCTTGAGGTCATCCGGCTCGCCCTCCTCGCCCCACATGCGCGTGCGCGCCACCGGCGAAACCGCGTTGACCAGAATGCCGTGTGCGGCGCCCTCTTCGCTCAAGGCATTCATGATGCCCAGCTGCGCCATCTTGCCGGCGGCATAGGCCGCCAGCCCGGTTTGCGCGTAGCACGCATACATCGCCCGGTCGGAGGTCGTCAGTACCACACGCGGCGCGGCGCTGGCCTTCAGGTGCGGCCAGGCGTGCTTGCACAGCCACAAGGGCGCCTGCACGTTGATCGCCAGGGCGCGCTCGACAAAGCCTGCATCCACCTGCTCGATCGGCTGGTACCCCACCCAGCCGGCGTTGTGGATCACCCCGTCGAGGCCGCCGAACTGCTCCACAGTGCGTGCCACCAGCGCCTCACAGGCCGCTTCATCGGCCAGCTCGGCGCAGTGCCCGAGTACCTGGTGCCCCGCCGCCTGCAGGGCCTGGGCCGCCCGTTCGACCGGGCTGGGGTCGGTGCCGCAGCCGGCGCGGTCGGCGCCGCGGTCGGTAATGACCACCCGCGCGCCGCGTTCGGCCAGGGCCCTGGCGTAGGCAAGCCCCAGGCCGCGGGCGGCGCCGGTGACGAGAAAGGTGCGATGGGTGAAGTTCATGGGCGCTCTCCTGTAAAGTCGTCGAGCCTATCGAGCGCGCCGCGCAAAGTTGAATACTATCGAAGGCCGGTTCCGATACCCGTCAGATATCGCACCGCGCCAGGGACGCCGCCATGATCGAGACCCGCCTGTTACGCCAGTTCATCGTCGTTGCCGAAGAACTGCACATCCACCGCGCCGCCGAACGCCTGCACATGGCCCAGCCACCGCTGAGCCAGGCGATTGCGCGGCTGGAACAGAAGCTCGGTTGCACGCTGCTGGTCCGTCACTCGCGCGGGGTGTGCCTGACCGGCGCCGGCCAGGCCTTCGTCGAGACCGCGCGCGCCACCCTGAGCCTGCTGGACCAGGGCGCCGAACACGCCCGCGAGGTGGCCGACGGGGTCAGCGGGCACCTGCGCATCGGCAGCCTGGCACTGGCCGGCTACCCGCCCCTGCTCGAGGCCCTGCGCCGGTTTCGCGCGCAGTGGCCCAAGGTGCGCCTGAGCCTGCAGCAGCAACCCTCGGCGCAACTGGCCGAGGGCGTGCTGGGTGGTGAACTGGACGTGGCCTTCATGCGCCAGTTGCCGGGGCTGAGCGAGCGCCTGCACAGCCGGCTGATCCTCGACGAGCCGCTGCTGCTGGCGGTGCCTGCCGGGCACCGACTGGCCCACGGTGGCCCGGTGCACCTGGGCGAGGCCGCAGACGAAGACTTCGTGTTCACCCCGCCGGCCCTGGGCAGCGGCTTTCACCAGCAGATGCTGAGCCTGTGCGAACGCGCCGGCTTCACCCCGCGCATCAGCCAGCAGGCGGCGCAGATGCAGACACTGGTCAGCCTGGTGGGCTGCGGGTTCGGCGTGGCCCTGGTGCCGCAGGCGGCGGCGCGGGCCAACCGCCAGGACGACGTGCACTTCTGTGCCCTGCACGACACCCCGCCGCTGGGCCTGTACATGGTGTGCCCGGGGGAGCAGAGCACCCCGCAGGCACGCCACTTCATGGACCTGTTCGCACCGGCTACAGGGCAATCCCCAGTGCCTGGCGCAACTGCGCGGCACGCGGCTCTGCTGCCGGGCTGACCAGCGCGTAGTTGTAGGCGCCCTGCGACCAGTAGCGGGCCTGCAACTCGCCGTCCACCCGCTCGCCACTGGGCATGCGCGCATAGTGCTCGCCGGGCGAGCGCAGGAACAGGCTGACCCGCTCGCCGTTGGCATCCTGAAACAGCAGCAGCGCCGCCGGCCCCTGCTCGTTGCTGAGCAACCGCGCGCCCACCGGCGTGAAGCCATAGGCCGAGAGGTCCGGCAACTGCCCTGCCTGGGCAAAGTGCTCGCCCAGCCAGGCCTGCAATTGCCCCGGCCGCTGCACGTTCAGGTCCAATGTGCCCGACTGGGCAAACAGGCGGTGCGCCTGCACGGCATCGGCCATCGGTGCGAGGCCCGCCTGCAGGCTCGACTCGCGCGCCTGCCAGCCGCCCAGGCCACCGATGCCCAGTGCCACCAGCAGCATCGCCGCGCTGGCCCATTGGCGGCGATGGCGCTGGCGCACGGCGCGGCGCACGGCTGCCGGGTCGAGCCGCGGGTTCGCGGGCTGCTCGGCCAGCCCGGCCAGGGCGGTGCGCAGCAGGCGTGCATCGGCGCGCCAGCCCTCGACCCGCGCCGCCTGCTCGGGGTGGGCTGCCAGGTATAGTTCCACCTCGCGGCGGCGCGCCGTCTCGAGGCGTTCGTCGACATAGGCGTGCAACTCGTCTTCGGACGGGATCAGCCGGCTCATTTCAACCTCCGCAATGCCGGGGGCGGCGTATTGCCCTCGGCCAGTTCTCGCATTGCCGCACGCGCCCGTGACAGGCGCGACATCACCGTGCCGATGGGCACGTCCAGGGCCTGTGCGGCCTCCTTGTAGCTCAGGCCCTCGACAGTCACCAGCAGCAACAGCGCCCGTTGCTCGGTGGGCAGGCGCGCGAATGCGGCCAGGCCCGACTCGGCGAGCACGATATCCTCGGTGCTGCTGCCCACCGCCTCGTCGCGCCCGAACCACGCCAGCCAGCGGGCATGCCGGCGCTCGCGGCGCTTGGCGTCGATGAACAGCCGGTACAGGATCGCGAACAGCCAGGCGCGCAGGCTGTCATCGCCATGCTGCTGGCCGCGCCGGCTCAGGGCGCGCTCCACCGTGGCCTGCACCAGGTCGTCGGCGCTGCTGGCCTCGCGGGTCAGCCACAAGGCAAAGCGGCGCAGGCGCTGGAGCATGTCGCGCAACTGGTCGTCATCAAGATCGTTCATGGTCGGGGTTCTGGGCGGCTGGCAGTCAGTGTACGAGGCAGACGCTCGCCGCCGAAATTTATTCCCGCCGGCGTGGAATAAAACCTGGTGCGGTGCGTCGTACCGGCTCATTCACTGACCGGATCGCCGCCATGAGCACTCCGTTAAACGGTCGCGCCCACACCCTGCGCCTGGCCGTCATCGGCCTGGGTATCGCCGCCCTGGGTGCAAGCTTTGCCTACGCTGCCGGCTGGATCGGCCCGCAGCGCCTGACCCCGCAACGTATCATCGACACCTTCGAGGCCCAGGCCGGGCACTACCCCGGCTATCGAAAGAACCACGCCAAGGGCCTGTGCGTGAGCGGCTATTTCGACAGCAGCGGCCAGGCTGCCAGTTGGTCGCGGGCCCGGGTGTTCAGCCAATCCAGAGTGCCGGTGATCGGACGTTTCGCCATCGGCGGCGCCAACCCGTTCAGCGCCGACGCCAGTGTCGCCACCCGCAGCCTGGCGCTGCAGTTCAGCAGCGACGACGGTCAGCGCTGGCGTACCGGCATGAACACCCCGCCAGTGCTGGCCGTCAGCGATGCCGCAGGGTTCTACGAACAGGTGCTGGCCTCGACGCCCGACCCGGCCACCGGCAAGCCGGACCCGGCGGCCCTGCAGGCGTTTTTCGCCAGGCATCCCGAAAGCGCCGCCTTCCGCCAGTGGGCCAGGGACTACAAGCCTTCTGACAGCTTTGCCAGCTCGGCCTTCAACAGCATCAACGCGTTTCGCCTGGTGGATGCGGCGGGCAAGGTGCAGTACGTGCGCTGGAGCCTGCAGCCGCACAGCGACTTCGCCCCGTTGCCAGCCCAGGTCGACGACAGGAACTTCCTTCAGCACGACCTGCAGCAACGCCTGGCCAAGGGCCCGCTGCGCTGGACCCTGCGCCTGACCCTGGCCGGCGCCGACGACCCGGTGGACGACCCCGCGCGCCCCTGGCCCGTCACCCGCCAGCAGGTCGATGCCGGCACCCTGGTGATCGATCACGTCGATGCGCCCGAGCAGGGCGAATGCCGTGACCTGAACTTCGACCCGCTGATACTGCCCGACGGCATCCAGGCCTCGGCCGACCCGATCCTGGCCGCCCGCTCGGCCGCCTATGCCGAATCCTTCAACCGGCGCAGCCGCGAAACCGCCCTGGGGGCCCACCCATGAACCTGCACCCGTCCACCCGCTTCCACCCGTTGGCGCGCCTGCTGCACTGGCTGATGGCCGTGTTGATCCTGACGATGCTGTTTGTCGGCGTGAGCATGGTCGCCGACCTCTCGCCCCGCCACCCCTGGCTGGTCAGCCTGCACAAGGCCATCGGCCTGGCCCTGCTGGTGCTGGTGGTGCTGCGCATCGCCACACGCCTGCGCTACGCCACCCCGCCCCTGCCCAGCGACCTGCCACGCCTGCAGCAGTGGGCCGCCAAGGCTTCGCACCTGCTGCTGTACGGGTTGATGCTGGGCATGCCGCTGATCGGCTGGGGCATGCAATCGGCCGGTGGCTACCCGCTGCCGTGGCAACTGCCGGCCATCGCGCCCCACGACCTGCGCCTGTACGCCCTGCTGCGCGCCCTGCACGGCTGGCTGGCGTACCTGCTGTTTGCCACCGTGCTGGTGCATATCGCCGCCGCACTGGTGCACGGTTTTGTCCGCCGCGATGGCGTGTTGCGCAGCATGTGGCCGGGGCGCTGAGCGCGCCGGCGCAGCAACAGGCAACCTACCTGGCAACGGGCATAACGTTAACACGTTAACTTTTTTCGCTCACAAGCCTGCAAAGGCTTTCGGGGCAAAAAGATAATATGTTAATTATATGCCCGCACCGCAGCAGCGGCTGCCGCCAGAACAACAACAAAAGGTAGATTGCATGTCGTTTTCCCGCCGTCCCCTGACGGCCAGCGCCGGCCTGTGCGCCGCGCTTGCGCCGTTGCTTGTGCAGGCCGATTTCATCCAGGACAGCAAGGCCAGCCTGGAGGCCCGCAACTTCTATTTCAGCCGCGACTTTCGCCAGCACGCCGCGCCCCAGAGCCAGGCGCGGGAGTGGGCCCAGGGCTTCATCCTGCGCATGGAATCGGGTTACACCGAAGGCACCCTGGGCGTTGGCCTGGATGCGCTGGGCGAGCTGGGCCTGAAGCTCGACTCCAGCAAGGCGCACCGGGGCACCGGCCTGCTGCCGTTCGGCGCCAGCCAGGAGCCGGCGCACGACTACAGCGAACTGGGCCTGACCGCCAAGCTGCGCCTGGGCAAGAGCGTGCTCAAGCTCGGCACCTTGCAGCCCACCTTGCCGGTTGCCTCGATCAACGACGTGCGCCTGCTGCCCTCGACCTACAACGGCAGCCTGCTGACCTCGCAGGACATCGACGGCCTGACCCTGAACGTGGGCCGCCTGGAAAAACAGAACCTGCGCGACTCCTCGAGCAACGACCAGATGAGCTATGCCGGTGTCCAGAGCAGCCACCTGGACCTGGCAGGCGGCACCTACGCGCTGCGCCCCAACCTGGCGCTGAGCTACTACTACGCGCAGATGCACGACCTCTACCGCCAGCAGTACGCCGGGCTGGTGCATGACCTGTCGCTGGCCGAAGGCGTGAGCCTGCGCAGCGACCTGCGCTACTTCGACACCCGCGAACAAGGCAACGCCAACCTGCGTTCCGCTGCGCGGGTGGACGGCGGGCGCATCGACAACCGCTTCTTCAACGGCATGCTGACCCTGGGCGTGGGCGCGCACAAATTCGGCCTGGGCTACCAGAACCTCTCGGGGGACGGCGACTTCGCCTACCCGGGGCTGGACCCGTACTCGGTCAACCTAGTGACGGTGAATGTGTTCACCAAGGCCGAAACCGATGCGTGGCAGGCGCGCTACGACTACAACTTCGCCGCGCTGGGGCTGCCGGGGCTGAGCTTCATGACCCGCTATGTGAATGGCAACCATATCCAGACCGCGACGGTGAGCGGCGGCAAGGAATGGGAGCGCGATACCGACATCGCCTATGTGGTGCAGAGCGGGCCGCTGAAGAACGTGAGCGTGCGATTGCGCAATGCGACGTTCCGTTCCAGTGGCGGGTTGACCAGCGATATCGACGAGAACCGCTTGATCGTGGGGTATACGCTGGCGTTGTGGTAATCGTCGAGGGGCCGCGTGGCGGCCCTTTCGCGGGGCAAGCCCGCTCCCACAGCCAAACCGCTGCCTTGCAGGACGGTGCAGACCCCGTGGGAGCGGGCTTGACCCGCGATGCGCCCAGCGCTATTTCACCTGCCCTCTTCCTAACATTCTTGGGAATGCTTATCATCTGCATTCTTTTTCTCGGAAGTCGCCAGGATGAGCGCCCCCACCTCACCCGCCAACGCCGAAGTCGGCCAGCTCTACCAGCACCATCACCTGTGGTTGCAGCACTGGCTGCGCAGGCGCCTGAGCTGCCCGCAGCGCGCCGCCGACCTGATGCAAGACACCTTCGTGCGCATCCTCGCCTCGTCCGAGTCGCTGGAGCTGGTGCGCCTGCTGCGCGAGCCGCGCAGCTACCTGGCGACCGTGGCGCGGCGGGTGATGATCGACCACTTCCGGCGCCAGAAGCTCGAACAGGCCTACCTCCAAGCCCTGGCCGCCCAGCCGGTGTACGAGGAGATCTCGCTGGAAGAGCGCCTGCTGATTCTCGAGACCCTGCGCGAAGTTGACCGCCTGCTGGCCGGGTGCGGCGCCAAGGCGCGCCAGGCGTTCCTGATGGCCAACTGGCTGGGCATGACCTATGGCGAAATCGCCACGGCGCTGGGCGTTTCGCTCAGTTCGGTGAAGAAGTACATGTACAAGACCACCGAGCGCTGCCTGCTGCTCGCCTTCGACGAGCAGCCATGAGCAACGACCGCGAAGCGCAGCGCCAGGCGCTCAAGGAAGCCGCCCGCTGGCATGTGCAGCGCATGGCCGGCGATGCCAGCCCCGGCCTGGAACGGGCCTGGCGGGCATGGTTGGACAGTGCCCCGCAGAACGGCTGGGCCTGGGCCCGGGTCGAGCAGTTGCATGGGCAACTGGCCAGTGTGCCGGGTGGGCTGGCGTTCGATGCCTTCAAGCGTGCCGAAGCCCAGGGCCTGACCCGCCGCGGCGTGGTCAAGGGGCTGCTGCTGGCGACCGGGCTGGGGCTGGGTGGCTGGGCCAGCTACCGCAGTACTCCGGCGCAGGCGTTGCTGGCGGACGTGCACAGTGGCACGGGTGAAATTCGCAGCGTCACCCTGGCCGACGGTAGCCAGCTGGTGCTCGATACGACGTCGGCGGTGAACATTCGCTTCGACAGCCGGCAACGGCTGATTCAGCTGGTGCGCGGGCGCATCCTGCTTACCAGTGGCAAGGATGTGCAGCAGCGGCCGTTGCGGGTGCAGACCGCGCAGGGCGTGGTGCAGGCGTTGGGCACGCGCTTCAGCGTGGCGCAGCAGGCCGGGCGCAGCGAGGTCGAGGTGTTCGAGCATGCGGTGCGGGTCAGCCCCTTGCTGGGGGAGGCGCAGCGCCTGGAGAGCGGGCAGGCGTGCGGGTTCAGTGATCAGCGGGTGGATAGCCCGCAGCTGGCGTCGGCGGCCCAGGCGGCGTGGAGCCTGGGGCAACTGGTGGTGGAGAACTGGCGGCTGGGTGATCTGCTCGACGAGCTGGGGCGGTACCGGCCGGGGTTGCTGACCTATGCGCCGCAGCTGGCAGAGCAGCGTGTGTCGGGCAACTTCTCGTTGACCGACAGTGATGCAGCGCTGTCGGCGCTGGCGCGCTCGTTCGATTTGCGAATCGAGCGGCATGGTCGGTACTGGGTGCGGGTGATGTAGGCGCCGGCCTTGTCTGGCCGGCTCTTGACCTGCACAGCGCAGTGTTTGATGCAGCAAAAAAATTCCTCATCCCGCGGTACCTTTTCTCATTCTCATCCGCCTTGTCTGAAACACCCCCTTTCGCGCATCCCTTCTGCATCCGACGAGGCCCCCATGTCACCCCGTTCCCCCCGCCTGCTCCCCGCCCACCTGCTGGCCGCCGCCATGGCCGCCAGCGTGCTGCCAGCCCCCTCGGCGATGGCCGATGAAGTCAGCAGCAGCCGCACGGCCTACAACATTCCCGCCGGTTCGCTGGCCAGCGTGCTCGGTGCCTTCGCCGCCGCCAGCAGCCTCAACCTGTCTTACGAAGCGGCCCTCACCCGCGGCAAGCAGAGCCCCGGCCTGCAAGGCCAGTACGCCACCCTCGACGGCCTCGGCCGCATCCTGGCCGGCAGCGGGCTGCAAGCCTTCCCACAAGGCGACGGCAGCTACTCGCTGCGCCCGGCCCCCAGCAGCAACGGCGCCCTGGAACTGGGCGCCACCAATGTCGACGGCACCCGCACCAGCAGCACCGGCGACAGCACCGACAGCTACACCGTGCGCAGCGTCAGCATCGGCAAGGGTCAGCATTCGTTGCGCGAAACCCCGCAGTCGGTCACGGTCATCACGCGCAAGATGATGGACGAACAGAACCTCACCAGCCTCGAACAGGTGATGGAGAAAACCCCCGGCATCACCGTTCACGACTCGCCCATGGGCGGCATGTACTTCTACTCGCGCGGCTTCATGATCGCCGGCCAGTACCAGTACGACGGCGTACCGCTGGATGTGGGCGGCAACTACGTGCAGGCCAACAGCTTCTCCAGCGACATGGCCTATTACGACCGCGTCGAGATCATGCGCGGCGCCGCCGGCATGATGAAAGGCGCCGGCAGCTCGGCCGGCGGGGTCAACTTCATTCGCAAGCGCGGCCAGGACAAGGCCGCCACCCACGTAACGCTGTCGGCCGGCACCTGGGACAACTACCGCGCCCAGGTCGACACCGGCGGCCCGCTCAACGACGCCGGCACCCTGCGCGGGCGCGCCGTGGTCGCCCAGCAGGACCGCAAGTACTTCTACGACATCGGCGAGCGCGAAGACCAGGTGGTGTACGGCGCACTGGACTACGACCTGAACGAGGACACCACCCTGGGCCTGGGCCTGGCCTACGAAAAGCTCGACGCCAAGCCCTGCTGGCAGGGCCTGCCGCGCTACAGCGACGGCAGCGACCTGAAGCTGTCGCGCTCCACCTGCCTGGGCGCGTCGTGGAACCACTGGGACAGCGAGCGAACCAGCCTGTTCGCCGACCTTACCCACCGTTTCAACGCAGACTGGGCGCTCAAGGTCGCCTCGATGTACACCCACAACGACCAGAACATGCAATACGCCATGGGCGAAGGCACCGTGCCGGTGGGCAGTACCCAGAGCGCCTCGAAGCTGTACTCCGGGCTGTTCGACTACGACCAGGACGACTACGGCTTCGACGCCAACCTGGACGGCCATTTCCAGGCCTGGGGCCTGGAGCACGAGATCATCGTCGGCGCCAACGCCAGCCGCTCCAAGGGCCGCGACCGCTACGAACTGATCAACCTGACCGAGCTGTACGGCGTTACCCAGAACCCGTTCAACCCCAACCCGCACATCCCCAAGCCGGGTGACTCGGTTTACGAGAAGGAGTCCTACCGCGGCGGGCCGATTCCGGTGACCTCCGACACCCGTCAGTTCGGCACCTACGCCACCCTGCGCCTGAAGCTGGCCGAGCCCCTCACCGCCGTACTCGGCAGCCGCGTCAGCTGGTACCGCAACAGCAGCGACAGCTACACCCGATACTGGAACTACTGGCAGCCCAACCGCAGCCAGGAAAACGGCCAGGTGACGCCGTTCGCCGCGTTGATCTACGACCTGGACGACACCTGGTCCGTTTACGCCAGCTACGCCGACATCTTCCAGCCGCAAAGCACCTACGCCAAGGCCGACGGCAGCTCGCTCAAGCCCAAGACCGGTGCCAGCTATGAGGTGGGGGTCAAGGCCGAGTGGTACCAGGGTCGCCTCAATGGCGCCTTCAACCTGTTCCGCAACACCGAGCAGGGTCGCGCCGAGGCTGACTACAGCACGGTATGCGATAGGTCGTCCGACGGTTACTGCTACACCGACAGCGGCAAGGTGCGCGCCCAGGGCTTCGAAGCCGAGCTGAGCGGTGAACTGATCGAGCGCCTGCAGGTGCTGGCCGGCTACACCTACACCCAGGTCGAATACCTCAAGCGCATCGACGACACCCGCCAGGACGCCACCTTCACCGCCAGCTACGTGCCCAGGCACATGGCGCGTGTATGGACCAACTACGACCTGGACGGCGCCCTGCAGCGCTGGAGCGTGGGCGGCGGGGTCAGCGCGCAGAGTGCCAACCACTTCGTGGACCGCAACACCAAGATGGTGCAGCCCGGCTACGCCCTGTGGAGCGCCCGCATCGGCTATCGCCTGGATGACAACTGGAGCCTGGCCCTCAACGGCAACAACCTGTTCGACAAGCACTACTACAGCAGCGTCGGCGCCGCTGGCTGGGGCAACTTCTATGGCGAGCCGCGCAACCTGATGGTGACCCTGCAAGGCGACTTCTAACCCACAGCAACAAGGCTGAAGTCAATTAAATGATTATTACTATCGTTTACAGGCTTTAGCCTTGGGGGCAGCTGCGGCACAATGGCCGCCTTGCTCCTCTGCCTTGGATAGCCATGAACACCGCCCAGCAACCCCCGCTGCTCAAAACCCCCGCCTTCGACCTGCGTCCGCTGATGGTGGTCAACATGGCCTGCACCATGGCGATGATGGCCTTCGTCGCCCTGATCGGCCCCATCGCCCGCGTGCTGGGCCTGGCAGCCTGGCAGGCGGGCGCAGCGGTCACGGTAGCCGGGGTGGTGTGGATGCTGCTGGCGCGCCCCTGGGGCCGGGCCAGCGACCGCTTCGGTCGCCGCCGGGTGCTGCTGGTGGGCACTGCGGGGTTCACCCTGGCCTATTGGGCCCTGTGCCTGTTCATCGATGGCGCGCTGCGCTACCTGCCGGCCACCTCCCTGGCCTTTGCCGCGCTGGTGATCGGCCGCGGCCTGATCGGTGCGTTCTATGCCGCCCTGCCAGTCGGCTGCGCCGCGCTGATTGCCGACAACATGCAACCGCAACAGCGCGCCCGCGCCATGGCCTCGCTGGGTGCGGCGAACGCCGTGGGCCTGGTGATGGGCCCGGCACTGGCCGCGCTGCTGGCGCGCCACAGCCTGAGCCTGCCGTTCTATGCGATGTCGGTGCTGCCACTGCTGGCATTGCTGGTCCTGCAGTTCAAGCTCAAGGGTCAGGAGCTGCACCTGAGGCAACCGCCCCGCCCCGTCAGCCTGACCGACCCGCGCCTGCTTCGCCCGCTCACGGTGGCCTTCGTGGCGATGCTGTGCGTGTCGCTGGCGCAGATCACCGTAGGCTTCTTTGCCCTTGACCGCCTGGGCCTGGCGCCTGCCGATGCCGCCCAGGCGGCGGGCATTGCCCTGACCATGGTGGGTGCGGCGCTGATCTTCTCGCAGGTGCTGGTGAGCAAGCTGCAATGGCCGCCGCTGCGCATGATCCGTGTGGGCGGCTGCATCAGTGCGCTGGGTTTTGCCAGCGGCGCCCTGGCCGACAGCGTGGGCATGCTGTGGGCGTGCTACTTCGTCGCTGCGGCCGGCATGGGCTGGGTGTTCCCGGCGTTCCAGGCGCTGGCGGCGAACGCGGTGGATGCCGGTGAACAGGGCGCGACCGCAGGCTCTGTGGGCGCGGCACAGGCGCTGGGCACGGTGATCGGACCGCTGGCCGGCACCCTGATCTACGCCCTGGACCCGCGCCTGCCGTACCTGATGGCCGCCTTGCTGCTGCTGTTGATCGCCTTGTGGCCGGTGCCTGCACGCCAGTAGGCGGGGTCGGCGGCGGAATGTGTTTTAATGCGTCGCCCATTATTTTTGACATCAAGGCGGCTATGGACACGGGGACACGACTCAAACTGGTACGTGAACGCACCAAGCTCTCGCAACGGGAGCTGGCCAGGCGCAGCGGCCTGACCAACTCGACGATTTCACAGATCGAGCAGAACCGCGTCAGCCCATCGGTGAGCTCGTTGAAAAAGCTGCTGGAAGGCATCCCGATGTCGTTGGCGGAGTTCTTCAGTTTCGACGAACCGCCGCGCGAAGAACGCTTCGTGTTCCGCGCCAACGAGCAGCCCGACCTGGGCAGTGGTGGCTTGCGCATGCTGCTGGTCGGCGCCAGTGTCGAAGGTCGGCAGATGCGCATGCTGCGCGAGCTGTATGCGCCGGGCGCCGACTCCGGCGAAGAGCCGATCGTGCACACCGAGGGCGAGGAATGCGGCCTGGTGACCCGTGGCACCATCGAGTTGCGGGTAGACGGCCAGGTCAGCGTGCTGAACTCCGGCGACGGCTACTACTTCCCCACTACCCTGCCCCACAGCTTCAAGAACATCGGCCAGGACGAAGCCGAGATCATCAGCGCCAACACCCCGGCGAACTTCTGATGAGCATCGCTGCAAGCGGCAAGCTGGCTCGGCCTCGCTTGCCGCTTGCCGCTTGCAACGGCCCCTCTACATCCAGCCCAGCCAGTGCCACCATGTTGCGGCGAACACCAGCATCAACCCGTACCCCACCAGCGTCACCACGATTCCGACCTTGGCAAACTGCCGCGCGTTGAAGGTTTCGGTACCCAGGCACACCATGTTCTGCGGTGCGTTGATCGGCAGGATGAACCCGTAGCTGACCACAAACCCCAGCACCATGGTCATGCCCAGGCGGCTGAAATCCCCCGGCAAGGTCTGCAGCACCGCGATCAGTATCGGCAGCAGCGCCGAGGTCAGCGCCGTGGCACTGGCAAAGCCCAGATGGATCACGATCAGAAACGCCGCCAGAATCGAGAACACCCCCAGCGTGCCCAATTGATCCAGCCCGGTATTGGCCACCACCTGCCCGCCCAGCCATTGCCCGGCCTGGGTGGTCAACAGGGTGGTGCCCAGGCTGATGCCGACGCCGAACACGATCACCGTGCCCCACGGAATACGCGCCTGCACATCCTTCCAGGTCATCACCCCGAAGCGCGGCAGCAACAGCAGCACCAACCCGGCGTAGGTGGTCGAGGTGGTGTCGAAGTGATGCAGCTTGCCTTCGGTGGCCCAGGCCAGCAGCAACAGCAGCGACACCCCCAGCAGACGCTTCTGCGCCCCGCTCATCGGCCCCAGCGCCTGCAACTGCTCGGCCACCGCCGCCTTGCCGCCGGGAATGCTGTCGCTCTCGGGGGGCAGCATCCTGAGCACCAGCACGATCAGCACCACCGACATGATCAACGCCCACGGCGCCCCGGCGATCAGCCAGTCGATCCATGACACCCGTGCACCGAGCATCTTGTCCATGAAGCCGACCGTCAGCAGGTTCTGCGCGGCTGCGGTCTGGATGCCGATGTTCCAGATGCTGGTGCCCTGGGCCACGATGATCATGATGCCGGCGGCGATGTTGGAGCGCTTGTTCACACCGAACGCGGCGATCACGCCCATCATGATCGGCACCACGCAGGCACTGCGCGCCGTGGCACTGGGCACCACCAGGCTGAGCAGGATGATCACCACCATCGCCCCCAGCAGAATGCGTCGGGTGCTCACGCCCACCCGGTTGAGCGTGACCAGCGCGATGCGCCGGTCCAGCCCGGTGTGGGTCATCGCCGCTGCGATGAACAGGGCCCCCACCACCAGCGCCAATGCCGGGTTGGCAAAGCCCGTCAGGGCCATGCTCACGGCTGCCGACGAGCCGTAGATCACCGACGGGTCGGCAAGGGTCGGTGCGGTGCCCAGCAAAAATGCCAGCAGCGAGGTGATCATGATCGCACTGGCTTCGTACGACACCGCCTCGGTGATCCAGATCACCACCGCAAAGGCCAGGATCGCCAGCACGCGGTGACCGGCCACCGGCAGGTCGGCCGGCAGCGGCAACAGCAGCACGCCGACCAGCGCGACGATGCCCAGCAGCAGGCCCACGGGCAACAGGGGTTGAGCGCCAGGCGCTGCAGGAGGATTGGCGGGGGTACTCATGGACAGGACTTCTTTGGCAACAAAACAGGCCCCTATCATCCCCAGCGCCTGGCCGGTACGCGCTGACCCGGGTCAATACATGGCCAAGACGCCCTGACCAGAGCGCTTTGTAGGACATTCCAACAGCCTGTGGCGCGGCGACCCGTAAGCTCGAAAAAGACTGACCGGTCATTTGTAGTGAATAAAAAAAATCACTACAAAACCTATTGACGGCATTCGTTTCCCCTTGCATGATGAGGCCGTCTCCCTGATCGGGAGCGCTGGCAAAGGGTGTTCCAGACAGTTCGAGCGGTTTCGGGCTGTCCGTGGAGAGGGACTGTCCAAAAGGCAGAGTGAAGAAAGCCCCTGTTGCGACGCTGCTGTAGCAGCCTTGGTAGATCGCTACATGAAGTAGCGCAGGTTTGAACTCACCAACGACGAATAGGTAATAGGGGGCTTTATGATCAACTTGAACAACCAACCCACCATCGACCAATTGGCTCAGCTGTTCGCTGCCCGCAAGGACAGCCTCGATGACCACCTGCTGTGGGTCAGTGCCACAGGTGACGTGCACATCGACAAGATGCCGCCGCACACTGTCGAAGAGGCGATCGATGCGAAGCGTGAAATGCGCGCCCGTTTCAGGATGTTCCGCCGTGGCAAGGGCTACGTCGGCAAGAAGGCAGCGGCAGACACCGCGTTTGTCGCCAAGGTGCTGGAGACCCTGCAACAGGAATGGCCCGCCATCCGCGAGCGCCAGGACGTGAAGGTGATCGACCGGCTGTGCTGAGCCAGGCGAATTGAAAAAGGCGACCTTCGGGTCGCCTTTTTCATGCGTGCCTTATCGCCTCATCGCGGCTCTGGCTCGCCCCACCGTCTGCGCACATTCCCTGTGCGCCACGACAGGGCGTAACCGCAGGCATCAGGCCTGACGACGAAACCGCGGGTGCTCCATCGGCACGGCGTCGGTGGCCAACGCCCGGGCCCGGTCCACACCGCGCACCAGCGCACGGCTCATGGTTTCACCCGGGCACGAGGGGTAGTACTCCTCGAACAGCGCCTTGCCCCGGCGCCCGTACACCCCCAGGAACATCTGCGTGGCCCCGGTGCGCGACAACCGCACCTGCACGTCGATGCTGGTGCCATCGCTGAGTTCTTCGTCATGGCTGCGGCTGTGCAGCTGAGAGTCGGCCCACGCCCAATAAGTCTCTTCCCTGATGCGCATCGCACTGCTCCTTGTTCGTTCGAACCGACAGTAAGGCATACAACCGCCAAGGGGGCTAGCGACAGCCGTCGCCCCATTGAGCGAGGTCAAGAAAGCCGCATAAAACGGCAGATTCAGCGTACCGGTCGTCTGTTTGCGAAATAGCCTACAACCTACATGAAAAAGCCCCACACACCGCAGCACAGGCTGGATGGCGGGGCCTCTTCGGCGTCGTGGCTACTTCTTGCGCAGGCCCGGCAGAAACCGGCGGCGCTCGCTGCGCGGTGGCACCGTGGAGCGCACACGTACCGGCGCGTCTTCCAGGGTCATGTTGGCAAACCCCAGCTGGAACGCTGCTTGCCCGCAACGCACCTGGCTGTTGATGGGAAACTCGTCACCATCGTCTTCGAAATACGATTCCTTCATACCCGGCTCCCCTGCTGTGGATCACTACCGGCACGCAGATGAATGCCTAGGAAATAGTGACCTGTTGCTTTCAGAGACTAGCCGGACATTTGAAGACTGCCTGGTCACTTATTGTCGCACCCGACCAGTGGCCTATGGCTACCTGAGTTTGACCGCGGTGCCGGTGACGAACACCACCACCATGCCGCCACGAGCCGACGGCATGCTGATTTCGTAATCCAGGCCGATCACTGCATCGGCCTGCAGGCTGCGGGCGCGCTGGCGGATTTCGTCGGTGGCCTGGATGCGCGCTTCTTTCAGGGCGCTTTCCAGGGTTTGCGAACGGCCGCCGAAAAAGTCGCGAAAGCTGGTGAAGATGTCGCGTACCACGTTGATGCCCTGCACCGATTCGGCGCTGACTACATCTAGGTAGGCCGCGACTTCGCGCCCTTCGACAGTGCCAGTGGTGGTGAGGATCATTGCGTACTCCTGAGCGTTGTCGGGGCATGCCCCGACCCAAAAGAACACGATGGTAACAAACCCGCACTTTCGCCGCCCGTCACTTGCGGCCCGCCCAAGTGCGGCTATTTTCATTGGAACGTTGTTACAGCGTATTAATACTTCGGACGGAGTCGAAGCATGTCGATACCACGTTGCATGAGCGTTCTTGCATTGGGCCTGGTGCTGGCCGGGCTGGCGGGCTGCAGCAGCATCGATGCCCGCACCACACAATACGTCGGGGCGCCCCATCCTTCGCCCACCGCTGCGGCTACGGTCGAGGTACTGCGCAGCGAACCGACCCGCCCCCATGTCCGCCTGGGCGAGATCGTGGTCGATGCCAGCGTGTCGCCGCCGCCACCGATCACCGACGTGGAGCAGAAGCTGCGCGAACAGGCCGCCAGTATCGGCGGTGACGCCGTCGTGGTGGTCTACGACCGCATCCAGCCGGTTTCGGCCTATGTCAGTGGCCCGCTCTGGGACCGCGATATCCGCTCCATCGACGGACGCAAGCTCAAGGGCATCGTCATCAAGTATCAGTGACCCTGTGGTCGCCGGTGGTGCCGGCGCCAGCCTACGCGCCCATTCGCCCCCTGGGGCCCCTGCCTCGCTGGCAAGGCCGGCCCCTGCCCAGAAGCGCAACATTGAACAGGCACCACCGTCATGCAAAGGACCACCGCCACTTGTCTCGTACTGCCCTGCGCCCTGCTGTTCCTGCAGCACGCCCTGGCGGACAACGCCGAAACCGCCAACAAGAGCAACAACCCGCTCAACCTGGCACCGGGCCTGAACCTGCAGGACTACTACACCCCCTCGGTGTACGACAGCAACGTGCACACCAATGATTTTCTGGTGCGCGGCACCCTGCCGGTCGCCCCTGGCGAACTGCTGCCGGTACCGCAACTGCTGCGCGCCACCCTGCCCATCAGCACTCGACCCGACCCCCACGGCGGCTACAGCACCGGCATCGGCGACCTCAACCTGTTCGACATCTTCCTGCTCAAGACCGAAGGCGTGCAGCTGGGCATCGGCCCGCAGCTCACCGCCCCCACTGCCGAGCACGACGAGCTGGGCACCGGCAAGTGGCAGGCGGGGCTGGCGGCGGTGGCCATCGACGCCTCGCCACGCGGGCTGCTCGGGGCGCTGGTGCAGTACCAGAGCTCGTTTGCCGGCGACCATGACCGCGCCCACGTCGAAACCGCCACCCTGCAGCCATTCATCATCCACAACCTGCCCAAGGGCTGGTACCTGCGCTCCACCGGCACCTGGACCTTCGACCTGAAGAACGACACCCACTACATCCCGCTGGGCCTGGGCGTGGGCAAGGCCTGGAAGGCCGGCAGCAACATCCTCAACGCCTTCATCGAGCCGCAGTGGACAGTGGAAAAAAAAGGTGACGGCCTGCCGCAGTTCACCGTGTTCGCCGGCCTCAACGTGACCTTCGGCAAGTAGCCAGCCCATGACCGGACCCTCCGGCAGCCAGCACCCTGTGCGTTCAATTGAAGGAGCACCACCATGCATACCCGACCTGTCCTGCGTTACCTGCCGGTGCTCGTGCTCAGTGGCGCGCCGCTGCTGGTGCAGGCCGACAACGCGCGTGACTGGCAGAACATCCCGATCGACCTGAACATGGTGTTCGGCTACTACAACCGTATCGACACCAACACCCCGATCGACACCGCCCTGCCCATCGACGGCCTGTCCCTGGATGCCGACCTCTACATCCTGCGCCTGGCGCGCTCGTTCAGCATCGACGGACGCAACAGCGCGATCCAGCTGGTGCAGCCATACGCCGACGTGTCGGCCTCGTTCGACGATGCACGTTTCTTCAATGGCACCAAGCACAACGGCGGCATGGGCGACACCCAGATCGTGTTCGCCCACAACTTCTTCGGCGGCCCGGCGCTGACCGCCGAGGAGTTCGCCAGCTGGACCCCGGAAACCTTCATGACCGGCGCCGTATGGCTCACCGTGCCCAATGGCGACTACGCCAAGAACCGCGTCATCAACATCGGCGCCAACCGCTGGGTGGTCAAACCCGAAATCGGCTTCGGCCACCCCATCGGCCCCACCTGGCTGGAGGTCAACACCTGGGTTTCGCTGTTCGGCGACAACGACGACTACCTGGGCGACAACAAGCTGGAGCAGAAACCGCTGTATGCCGTCGAAGGCCACTACAGCTACACCATCAACCGCGGCCTGTGGGCTTCCCTCGACGCCACCTACAGCTTCGGCGGCGAAACCCGCATCAACGGCGAAAACCAGGACAACAAGCAGGCCAACACCCTGGTCGGTGCCAGCCTGGGCTTCATGCTCTCGCCGCAGTTCGGTGGCCTGATCGCCTACACCGACACCGTGTCCGAACGTACCGGCTCACCCGATGTGAACACCTGGACCTTGCGCCTGAACTACGCCTGGTAGCCATGGGAGGCCTGATGAAGCGTTCGCACCGACTCACCTGCCTGGCCCTGCTGGCCCTGTTGCCGGCCCTGGCAAAGGCTGCCGACCCGCTCGACCCCAGGGCCCTGGCCGCGCTGTCGAACATGGGCAGTTACCTGCACCGCCTGCAGGCCTTCAGCCTGAGCACCCGCAGCGAAACCGACCAGCAACTCGACAGCGGCCCCACGGTGACCTTCGCCCACCACACCCAGGTGCTCGCCCGCCAGCCCGACAAGCTGTTCGTCAGCGTCGACCAGGGCTCGGCGGCGCGCCAGTTCTTCTACGACGGCAAGCAGTTCACCCTGTATGACGGTCGTCACGGCTACTACAGCAAAGGCGCGGCGCCGGCGACCATCGAGCAACTGCTCGGACAACTGAGCGAGCGCTACGCCATCACCCTGCCGCTGGCCGACCTGTTCCGCTGGAACGCCCAGACCGCGAAACAGGTCGGCATCACCCAGGCCACGCTGATCGGCAGCGAATCCCTCGACGGCCAGGCCTGTACCCACTACGTGTTCCGCCAGCCCGACATCGACTGGCAACTGTGGCTACGCGAAGGCGCGCAGCCGTTGCCGTGCAAGCTGATGATCACCCGCCGCGACGACCCCGAGCGCCCGCGCCATAGCGTGACCTTCGACTGGGACCTGAGCACGCCCATCAACCCGGCAGCCTTCGACTTCACCCCGCCGGCCAAGGCCGTGGCGGTGCCGCTGCGCGAACCGAACGAGGGCCGCCAGCCATGACGCCACTGCGTACCTGCCTGCACCTGGGCCTGAGCGCCTGCCTGCTGACACCGCTGATGGCCGACGCCTGGCAACTGCGCGGCGGCGGTGGCGGTGGCGGGCGTACCTTCGTGGTGCCCTATCACGCCGGGGGCGGCCACTTCGCCCCCCCGCCGCCGCATTACCAGCCGATGCCGCACCCGATGCCCCCGCATCCGCAGCCGATGCCGCCCCACCCGGCGCCGCCTCCGCATCCGCAGCCCGGCCCTGGGCCGCACCCACCGGGCCCGCCACCGCATCCACCGGGCCCTCACCCGCCCGGCCCCGGCCCGATGCCGCCACCACCGCCACCGCCACCGCCGCACCCGGACGACTGGTATCACCCCTGGGCCGCCGCTGCCGTGGTCGGTGCCACCACTGCCACGGCCATCGCCATCGGCACCCAGGTGGCCGAGGTACCGCCGGACTGCGTGTCGGTGGTCGCCAACGGCGTGGCCTACCAGCACTGCGGCGCCACCTGGTACCAGCCGCAATACGTCGGCAGCAACGTGCAGTTCATCGTGGTGCCTGCGCCATGGTGAACCCACCCGACCCAAAGGAATGCCCATGAGCGCCCTCACCGACATCAATGCCCTGCACGCCGCTATCGCCGCCTCGGTGCTGGGCCAGGACCAGGTGATCCGCCAGATCCTGGTGGGCCTGCTGGCCAACGGGCACGTGCTGCTCGAGAGCCTGCCGGGCCTGGCCAAGACCCGCACGGTCAAGGCCCTGGCCCGGCACCTGGATGCACGCATGAGCCGCATCCAGTTCACCCCCGACCTGCTGCCCTCCGACATCACCGGCGCCGAGGTGCTGCAACAGGTCGAGGGCCAGCACCAGGTGCGCTTCCAGCCCGGCCCGCTGTTCGGCAACCTGATCCTGGCCGACGAGATCAACCGCGCCCCGGCCAAGGTGCAGGCGGCGCTGCTCGAAGCCATGGAGGAGCGCCAGATCACCGTAGCCGGCACCAGTCACAGGCTGCCCGACCTGTTCATGGTGATCGCCACCCAGAACCCCATCGAGCAGGAAGGCACCTACCCGCTGCCCGAGGCGCAGATGGACCGCTTCCTGATGAAGGTGCTGCTGGATTACCCCGCGCCGGCCGATGAAGGCCAGGTGTTGCAACTGCTGCGCCAGGAGGAACAGCGGGCGGCGGCCAAGGCGGCCAGCGACAGCTTCAGCCTCGGCCAGGAGGTGATCTTCCAGGCCCGCCGGGAAGTGGCAGCCATTCACGTGGCCCCGGCCATCGACAGCTACCTGATCGCACTGGTCAACGCCACCCGCCACCCCGCCGACTACGACGCCGACCTGGCGCGCTGGCTGCAGCTGGGCGCCAGCCCACGCGGCGGCATCGGCCTGGACCGCTGCGCGCGCGCCGATGCCTGGTTGCAGGGCCAGGACTTCGTCTCGCCCGACAACGTGCGCGCCATGCTCCACCCGGTGCTGCGCCATCGCCTGCAACTGAGCTACGACGCGGTGGCCGACGGCGTGACCAGCAGCGAGGTACTCGACCGCCTGCTCGACAAGGTGGCCATCCCGGCCTGAGGACCGCATATGCCAGCACCGGCGCAGCAACCCGACGGGCACGTCTACGTATCGCTGGCGCAGCTGATGGCGCTGGCGTTCGATGCCCGCGGCCTGAGCTTTCTGGCGCGCCAGCCCAGGGCCAGCGTGCTGGCCGGCAGCCACGCCTCGCGCCTGCGCGGGCGCGGCCTGAACTTCGACGAGCTGCGCCGCTACCAGCCCGGCGACGACCTGCGCCATCTCGACTGCAGGGCCAGCCTGCGCACCGGCACGCCGGTGGTACGCACCTTCACCGAAGAACGCGACCGCCCGGTGCTGGTGGTGCTCGACCAGCGTATGTCGATGTTCTTCGGCTCGCAGGTCAGCTTCAAGTCGGCGCTGGCCGCGCAACTGGCCGCGCTGTGCGCGTGGATCGCGCTGGCGGCAGGCGACCGGGTCGGCGCCCTGCTGTTCGACGATACCCGCATCGAGTACCTGGCGCCGCTGCGCAGCCGCAGCCGGGTCCAGGCGATCTGCGCCAAGGCCGCACAGTTCAACCAGGCGCTGTCGGCGGATGTACCCGATGGCGATGCTGCGCACGGCCTCGACACAGTCCTGCAGCGCTGCCTGGCGCTGGCCGCGCACGACTGCCTGATCTGCTTCATCAGCGACTTCGCCGGTGCCGGCGAACGCACCCTGCATCAGTTGCGCCAGTTGCGTACCCACAACGACGTGATCGCGTTGCAGGTCTACGACCCGCTGGCCCTCGACCTGCCACGCCAGGGGCGCCTGCTGGTGACCCAGGGCCAGTTGCAGGTGGAGCTGGCGGTGGAGCGGCGTCAGGTGCACAAACCCTTGAGCGAGTTTCTCAGTGGCCGCCTGCACGACGTGGCGCAGATGCTGCGCCGCAGCCAGGTGCCGCTGCTGATGTTCAGCACCGCCCTGCCTGCCGCCCAACAGCTGCGCATGGAACTGGGCAAGCTGCGCAGGCCACCGGCATGACCGCGCCAGTGCCCAGCGTCGACCAGCTCAAGGAGCTGGCGCTGCCGCCCGCCGTCAGCTACTGGCCACAAACCTGGGGCTGGGCGCTGCTGGCGGCATTGCTGCTGGCCGGGCTGGTGCTGTGGGCGGCGCTGCGCCTGCGCCGCTGGCAGCGCGACCGCTACCGCCGCCAAGCCCTGGCACGCCTGCGCCAGCTGGAACAGGCAATGGCAGATCAGACCCGGCGCGTGCAGGCCCTGCGCGAAGTGCCCGAGCTGCTCAAGCGCGTGGCCCTGTCGATGCCCGAGGCTCCGGCCGTTGCCCCGCTGCATGCCGCCGACTGGCAGGCGTTTCTGGTGAGCCATTCACGCACCCCGCTGCCCGCCGACTTCGCCTGGCAACTGGCGCAGCTGGCCTATGCCCCCGACAGCCGCCTGCACGAAATCGATGCGTCAGCGCTGTTGGGCTACAGCCGCGCCTGGGTAGAGCATCATCATGTGGCAGCTTGATTACCCCTGGCTGTTGCTGATGCTGGCGCTGCCCTTGCTCGGCTACCGCTACCTGCCGCCCTATCAGGAAGCCCGCAGCGCCTTGCGCGTACCGTTCTTCGAGGCCATCAGCCAGGCCACCGGGCAGCGTCCGCGCCTGCCCGGCACCCGGGCCAATCGCTGGCAGCTGCTGTTGCACTGGCTGGTGTGGGCACTGCTGTGCCTGGCCGTGGCACGCCCGGTGCTGGTCGAGCCCCCCATCGAGCGCCAGGCACCGGTACGCGACCTGATGCTGGCCATCGACATCTCCCAGTCGATGCAGACCGTCGACCTCGAGAACGCCGACGGCAAACCGGTTTCGCGCATCAGCGCGGTCAAGGCGGTGGTCGCCGACTTCATCGCCAGGCGCCAGCAGGACCGTCTCGGCCTGGTGGTGTTCGGCAGCGGCGCCTACGCCCAGGCACCGCTGACCCTGGACCACGCCAGCCTGTCGATCCTGCTGCAGCAGACCGACGTCGGCATGGCCGGGCCCAACACCGCCATCGGCGATGCCATCGGCCTGAGCCTCAAGCTGCTGGAGCAGGCTCACGAGCCGCAGAAGGTGCTGATCCTGCTGACCGACGGCAACGACACCAGCAGCGCCATCACCCCCGCCCACGCCGCCCAGATCGCCGCGGCCCGCGGAGTGGTGATCCATACCATCGGTATCGGCGACCCGCAGGCCGAAGCCGAGGCCAAGGTCGACCTGCCGACCTTGCAGCAGATCGCCACCGTCACCGGCGGGCAGTTCTTCCGGGCCCAGGACCGCGATGCCCTGCAACAGGTGTACGCCACCCTCGACACGCTCACCCCGCACGCGGTGAAGACCTACAGCCACCAACCCAAGCGCGACCTGTTCTGGCTGCCGCTGGGCGCGGCCCTGTTGCTGCTGACGCTGTACCACCTGCTCGCCCTGGCGGCAGCGTGGTGGCGCAGGCGCCTGCCAGCGGAGGCGCCCGCGCATGGACATTGACCTGAGCAACCTGCATTTTCTGCGCCCGCTGTGGCTGTGGCTCTGGCTGCCCGCCGTGCTGCTGGTGCTGGCCTGGCGCCGCCAGCGCGGCCAGGCGCTGAACGTGAGTATCGCCCCGCAACTGCTGGCGCACCTGCGCATAGACGGCCACGACCGGCACCGCATTCGCCCCATACACCTGCTGGCGGCCCTGCTCGCACTCGGCGCACTGGCCGCTGCCGGCCCCACCTGGGAGCAGGACCGCCCGCAGTTTCTCGACAACCGCGCGCCGTTGATCCTGGCCCTGGACCTGTCCGGCTCGATGGACGCCAGCGACCTCTCGCCCACCCGCCTGGAGGCCGCCAAGCACAAGCTGCACAGCCTGGTGCAACGCCGCCAGGGCGCAGCCACCGGGCTGATCGCCTATGCCGGCAGCGCACACCTGGTGCTGCCCCCCACCCGCGACCCGGCGCTGCTCGACAGCTTCATCCAGGCGCTGGGCAGCGACCTGATCGAACAGCCTGGCAAGAACGTTTTGGCCGTGGTGGCGCTGGCCCGTCAACTGATCGCCGCCGAGCCCGGCCCCGCCACCCTGGTGCTGCTCACCGACGGTGCCGACACCACGCAACTGGCCCCGCTGGGCAAGGCCCTGGACGCCAGCCTGCTGCAGGTACTGGTGCTGGCGGTGGGCAGCAGCGATAGCGGCCTGGTCAGGGGCGCCGACGGTCAGCCGCGCACCGACAGCAACGGCCGGCCGCAACTGGGCCGCTTCGACAAGGCCGGCCTCGAACAGCTGGCCAGGGCGCTGGATGCACCACTGGGCAGCCTGACCCTCGACGATGACGACCTGGACTGGATCGAGGCCCATGCCCAGCAGCACTTCGCCGACGCCGACCCGGCCAGCCAGCAACTGCGCTGGAAAGACGCCGGCTACTGGCTGTGCTGGCCGCTGCTGCTGATCGCCCTGTTGTGCATCCGCCGCGGCTGGAGCCTGAACTGGAGCGCGTGCCTGCTGCTGGGCCTGGTGCTGGCCCCGGACGGGGCGCGCGCCAATGCCCTGGTGGATGCATTCATGACCCCCGACCAGCAGGGTCGCTGGGCCTTCGAACACCACCACCTGCCCGCCGCGGCGGCGCACTTTCAGGACCCTTACTGGAAGGGCATTGCCGCTTACCAAGGGGCCGACTACGACCTGGCGCTGGCCAGTTTCGCGCGCCTGCACACCGCACCGGCCTATTTCTACCTGGGCAATATCTACACCCGCCGCTTCAAGTTCGACCAGGCCATCGCCGCCTATCGCCAGGCACTGGCCCTGCAACCTGGGTTTGCCGAGGCCCAGGCCAACCTCGCCCTGGCCATCGCCCTGCAGAAGGACACCGAGTCGGCGCAGCAGAACGCCCCAGAGGTGCAGGCCGACCAGGTGGCCTTCGACAAGCCGGCCGGCAAGGGCCCGAGCAAGCAGGTGCAGACCCCGCAGGCGGCCTCGGACGCCCTGTGGCTGCAGAACCTCACCACCTCGCCCGCGCAGTTTCTCAAGCGCAAGTTCAGCCTGCAGGACCAGGCTGCCAGGGGGGCGCCATGAGGCTTGTCGGCCTGCTCCTGGCCTGGCTGCTGTGCAGCTGTGCGCTTGCCGCCGACCCGCAGTTGCGGGTGCAGGCGCAACTGCTGGGGGGCGACAGCGTGGTGGTGGGTGAAACCGTGCAGTTGCAGCTGGACGTGCTCACCGACACCTGGTTCACCGGCGCCCCGCAGTTGCCGACGCTGAGCGTGCCCGGCGCACTGGTCACCCCGCCCGGCGACCAGGCCCAGCACCTGACCCTGAACCTGGACGGCAGCACCTGGTTCGGCATGCGCTACCTGTACCCGATCACCGTGCAGCAGGCCGGCACCCTGGACATTCCCGCACTGACCGTGACGGCCCGGCCGGGCAATGCCGCGGCCGCCCTGAGCGCCACCACGGCGGCACTGCACCTGCGCGTACAACTGCCGGCCGGGGTCGAGCCGGGCCAGGCGGTGCTGGTGGCCAGCGCCCTGAGCCTGACCCAGCAGGTGAACCCGGCAAGCAGAACACTCAAGGTGGGTGACAGCCTTACCCGCAGCGTGACCCTGCAGGCCCAGGGCGCGCCGAGCCTGATGCTGCCGGTGACGGCGCTGCAGGCTGTGCCGGGCCTGAGCCTCTACCTCAAGACGCCCCAGGTGCAGGCCCTCGACGATGGCCGTGGCCACGTCGTGGGCGGCCAGCGCATCGACACCGCCAGCTACCGCATCGAGCAGCCCGGCAGCTACCAGCTGCCCGCCGTGCAGGTGCACTGGTGGAGCACCACCGACCAGGCCCTGCGTATCACAACGCTGCCCGCCGTGCCCTTCACCGCCAGCGCCGGCCCTGCCTACACCCCGGTGTTCTCGGTGGCCGACGATCTGCAGCGTCTTGGCCAGCAGGGCCGCCTGCACCTGTCGCGGCACTGGCTCGGCGCCGCTTTGGTGCTCGCGGCACTGGGCCTGGCGTGGCGGGTGTGGCGTAGCCGCGGGCCGACCTGGCTGGCCCGCTGGCGGCACTGGCAGGCCCGACGCCAGGCCCGTCGCCTCGCCTCTGCCGAGCATGCATGGCAACAGGTGCCCGTTGATCTGGCCAGGCATCCGCCGCAGCTCACTGCGCTATACCTGTGGTTCAGGCGCAGCCAGGGCAGCGTGCGCCTGGCCACGGCCGACGACACCACCCTGCTGGCGCTGCTGCGACGCTGCTACGGCGCAGACGGCGCAGACGGCGCGCCCGATACGCTGCTCGCTGCGCTCAAGGCCGAACTTGCACAGCTTCATGCACGGCATTCACCGCGCCAGCCTGCCGCGCCCGCGCGCCACGGCCTGCGCCCGCTCAATCCAATGCAGAACAGGGAGTCGCGATGAAATCCAGTCCGAGTGTTCGTGGGTGGCTGCTGCTGGTATTGCTGCTGCACTGGCCATTGTCGGCCCAGGCCGATGCGCCGCTGCCCTCATGGCATCAGGGCGCCGCCAGGGCCGCCCTTGTGCAGTTCGTCGAAAGCGTCACCCGCGAGGGCGACCCGCAGTTCGTGGCCCCCGCGCAACGCATCGCGGTGTTCGACAACGACGGCACCCTGTGGAGCGAACAGCCCGCCTACTTCCAGGTGCTGTTCGCCTTCGACGAGATCCGCCGCATGGCCCCCGAGCACCCCGAGTGGAAGACCACCCAGCCGTTCAAGGCGGTGCTGGAAAACGACCAGAAGGCCCTGGCCGCCGCCGGCATGGACGGCCTGCTGAAAATCATCGGCGTGACCCACACCGGGGTCAGCACCGAAGCCTTCATCGGCCATGCCAGGGCCTGGCTGGCCAAGGCCCGTCACCCCACCCACCAGCGCCCCTACACCGAGATGATCTACCAGCCCATGCACGAGCTGCTCGACTACCTGCGCAGCCAGGGCTTCAAGGTGTACATCGTCTCCGGGGGCGACACCGCGTTCATGCGCGCCTTCGCCGACGAGGTGTACGGCGTGCCGCCCGAGCAGGTGATCGGCTCCAGCTTCGTCACCGAATACCAGCTGGTCGACGGCGTGCCGGCCCTGCTGCGTACCGCCAGGATCGCGCACAACGACGACGGCCCGGGCAAGCCCGAAAGCATCGACGCGATCATCGGGCGTCGGCCGATCCTGGCCTTCGGCAACTCCGACGGCGACCTGCAGATGCTGCAATGGACCGCCGCCGGCAAGGGCCCGCGCTTCATGGGCCTGGTGCACCACACCGACGCGAAACGTGAGTGGGCCTACGACCGCCAGTCGCAGGTCGGACGGCTGGACAAGGCGCTGGACGAAGCGCGCCGCCAGCAATGGACAATCGTGGACATGGCGGCCGACTGGGCCCGGGTATTCCCGTTCGAGCCTGCCTCCACACCGCAATCGCAGTGACGCGGTAACGAGCAAAGCAGTGATGCAACCGACATGTCGCCTGCGGGCGGCTCGAATGGCGAAAGGGAGGCAAGTCAGATGACTCGCATACGCAGATGGGCACCGCAGCTCGCGCTGGTCGCGGCCACGGTGATGGGGCTCGCGACAGGGGCGGCAAGTGCCGCCGACAAGCCGAATATCCTGGTGATATTCGGCGACGACATCGGCCAGACCAATATCAGTGCCTACTCGATGGGGGTGGTCGGCTACCAGACCCCCAACATCGACCGCATTGCCAAGGAAGGCATGCTGTTCACCGACTACTACGCGGAAAACAGCTGCACCGCCGGCCGCTCCAGCTTCATCACCGGGCAGACGCCACTGCGCACCGGCCTGTCCAAGGTCGGCGCACCGGGGGCGCCGGTGGGCCTGCAGGACCGCGACATCACCATCGCCCAGGCACTCAAGTCGCTGGGCTACGCCACCGGGCAGTTCGGCAAGAACCACCTGGGCGACAAGGACGAGTACCTGCCGACCAAGCACGGCTTCGACGAGTTCTTCGGCAACCTCTACCACCTCAACGCCGAAGAGGAGCCCGAGCGCCCCTACTGGCCCAAGGACCCGAACGACCCCTACGTGAAGAACTTCAGCCCGCGCGGGGTGATCCACGCCTTCGCCGACGGCAAGATCGAGGACACCGGTTCGCTCAACAAGAAGCGCATGGAAACCATCGACGATGAAACCACCGGCGCGGCCGAGGAGTTCATCAAGAAGCAGGTGGCCGCCGACAAGCCGTTCTTCGTGTGGATGAACACCACGCGCATGCACGTGTACACCCATGTGCGCGACTCGATGAAGGGCCAGAGCGGCATGCCCGGCAACGAGTACGCCGACGGCATGCTCGAGCACGATGGCGACGTGGGCAAGCTGCTCAAGACCCTCGACGACCTGAAGATCGCCGACAACACCATCGTGATCTACACCACCGACAACGGGCCCAACCAGTTCTCCTGGCCGGACGCGGCGACCACGCCGTTTCGCAGCGAGAAGGACTCCAACTGGGAAGGCGCCTTCCGCGTGCCGGCGATCATCCGCTGGCCGGGCAAGATCAAGGAAGGCACGGTGTCCAACGAGATGTTCTCGGGCCTGGACTGGTTCCCCACCCTGCTGGCGGCTGCCGGTGACACCGGCGTGAAGGACAAGCTGCTCAAGGGCTGGGCACCGACTGCCGGTGGCAAGAATTTCAAGGTGCACCTGGACGGCTACAACCAGCTGCCCTACCTCACCGGCCAGCAACCCAAGGGCGCACGTGACGAGTTCTACTACTTCAACGACGACGGCGACCTGGTGGCGATGCGCTTCGGCGACTGGAAGGCGGTGTTCTGCGAACAGCGTCGCCCCGGCGGCTTCGAAGTGTGGCAGGACCCGTTCGTGTGCCTGCGCGTGCCGAAGATCTTCAACCTGCGCATGGACCCGTATGAGCGCGCCGACGTGGTCTCTGACCAGTACAACGACTGGCTGGCGAAGAACGTCTACCTGACCGGCATCGCCACCATGAAGGCCTCGGTGTTTCTCGAAACCTTCATCGACTACCCACCCAGCCAGCACCCGGCCAGCTTCAGCGTCGACCAGGTGCGCAAGCAGGTGGACGCGAAGATCGAGGAGAAGATGAAGCAAGGCAAGCAATAGGCGGCAAGCTGCACACGGATGCCTCGTCCCTGACGGGGCATTTTGCCGACTGCGATACCCGCCCAACCCGCCAATCTGCTGCTAGGCTCAAGCACTGGTTGTCCCTCCCGCGAGGGCGTGTTCCCAGCACTCACCACAAGGCCCCTTGCCCTGATGCCGGTCGCCAGCCGCTCCTCCCGACACGCCAAAGCCCCCGCCGCCTGCGCTCCACCCCGCACACTGCACCTGGCAGCGACCCTGCTGCTGGTCTCCGGCAGCGCGGCGCTGATCTATCAGGTGCTGTGGATCAAGCAGCTGTCACTGGTGGTGGGGGTGGAAGTGCATGCGATCACCACCGGCATCAGCGCATTCTTCGCCGGGCTGGCGCTGGGCGGCTGGTGGCTGGGGCGTCACGCCGATCGGCTGCGCCAGCCGCTGCGCCTGTATGCGCTGCTCGAACTGGCCGTGGCCGTGGTCGGCATCGCGGCCACCCTGGCCCTGGGCAGCAGCGCCGGGTTGTTCGCCCGCCTGCAGGGCAGCATCGGGCTGCTGGCCTGGGCGCTGCCGTTCAGCCTGGTTGCCCTGCCGGCGCTGCTGATGGGCGGCACCCTGCCGGTGCTGGTGCGTGCCGTGACCGCGCAAGGGGCAACGGCCGGACGCGCCGGCGGGCAACTGTACGCGGCCAACACGGCCGGGGCGATTGTCGGCACCCTGCTCGCAGCCTTTGTGCTGATCCCGCTGCTGGGGGTACGCGGCAGTGCCTGTGCCGCCGCCGTGCTCAACCTGCTGGCCGGGGCCGGTGCACTGTGGCTGCTGCGCCTGACACCGGACGTCGAAGCCGACACCGTGGTAACCGCCAGCGCCCCGCGCAGCCCGGCGGCGCGCCTGGCCCTGGCCCTGTACGCGGTGGCCGGGGGCATTGCGCTGGGCTATGAGGTGATCTGGTCACAGGCCCTGGTGCAGTTCATGAGCACCCGCACCTTCGCCTTTGCGGTGATGCTGGCCACCTACCTGGCCGGGCTGATGCTGGGCAGCGCACTGATTGCCCGGCGCGTGGAGCGGCTGCGCGACCCGTGGGCCACCTTTGCCGTGCTGATCGGTGCGGCGGGGCTGCTGGCGCTGCTGGAAATCGCCGGGCTGGGGCGCTGGCTGATCAGTGCGCAGACCCAGGCCGAAGCGCTGGTACTGGGCCTGGGCGGCAGCGCACTGGCGGGCATGAGTGCCCGCTTTGCGGTGGTGGCGGTGAGCGTCGTGCTGCTGCCCACCACGCTGCTGGGGGCGGCGTTTCCGGTGGCGCTGCGCCTGGCCTGCGCGCCGGGCCATGCGGGGCGCGACGTGGGCGCGGTGGTGGCGCTCAACACCCTGGGCGGGATTGCCGGGGTGATGCTGTGCGGGTTCGTGCTGGTGCCCGCGCTGGGGCTGGTGCGCAGCCTGGGGGTGCTGGCGGTGCTGGCGGCAGGGGTCGGGGTAATCGCGGTCGTGGCAGGTGCGGGCCTGGCCGCTTCGCCGGCAAGGCCAGCGCCTGCAGGTACAGGCTCAGGATCTGCTCGAACCCTGTGGGAGCGGGCTTGCCAGCGAACAGGCGCGCTCAGTCAACCCAGATTCATCGCCCTCTACGCCATTGCCCTGGCCAGCCTCCTGACCGCCCTGCTCACCCCACCCCAGCGCCTGGCCAACCTGCTGCCCGGCGCGCGCAGCGGCGAGCTGGTGTTCTATCAGGAAGGCCGTGGCGCCACGGTCGCCGTGGTCGAACAGCACAAGCCCCAGGGCAGCTTTCGTCGCCTGTACATCCAGGGCGTGTCCAACACCGGCGATGCCATGCCGTCGCTGCGCTACATGCGCCTGCAGGCCCTGCTGCCGCTGTTGATCCACAACGGCGAGCCGCGCTCGGCGCTGGTGATCGGGCTGGGCACCGGCATCACCGCCGGCGCCCTGCTGCGCTACCCGGGCCTGGAACAACGCGTGGTGGCCGAACTGCTGCCGGCGGTGGTGCACGCCTCGACGCTGTTCCAGGGCAACTACCACGCCGCCGACGATGCGCGCCTGGACATCCGCCTGCGCGACGGGCGCCGTGAACTGCTGGCCAGCCCGCAGCCCTACGACCTGATCACCCTGGAGCCACCGCCCCCCTCGGCAGCCGGCGTGGTCAACCTGTACTCGCGTGACTTCTACCAGCTGGCCGCCAGCCGCCTCAACCCCCAGGGCCTGGTCGCCCAGTGGCTGCCGCTGCCCACCCAGAACATCGACGACAGCCGTGCCCTGGTGCGCAGCTTCATCGACGTGTTCCCGCATGCCTCGCTGTGGACCACCGAGTTCCATGAAATGCTGCTGGTCGGCTCGCTGCAGCCGGTGCGCCTGGACCTACCGCGCATCAGCGCGCGCCTGGCGCAACCCCCCGTGCAACGCACCCTGGCCGAGGTGGGCGTGGACTCGCCGGCCGCACTGCTGGCCACCTGGGTCACCGACCGCGCCGGCCTGGAGCGCTTTGCCGCACAGGCCCCGGCCGTCACCGACGACCAGCCACGCATCGAGTACGCCCCCTGGGTGCGCAGCGACGAGATCACCCGGGTGTTGCCGGCCCTGCTGGCGCTGGGCAGCCCGGTGCCGCTGGAAGGCGCCGATACCCTGGCGAGCCTGCGCCTGAACGACCAGCGCCAGCGCCTGCAGCGCTTCTATCAGGTGGGCCTGAGCGCCTACCGCGGCCAGCGCGACACCTGGGCGCGACAGGTTCAGGGCGTGATGCGAGAAGATGGCAGCAACCCGTACTACCGTTGGTTCCTGGGCATGCCGTGAAGCGCGCCGCCTGATTGAAGCGCCCCTTACCCCAACAGCATGGACGTCTGCATGTCGAAAAAGCGCGCCGTTACGCCGCCCCAACAGCCCCCCGTGCGCGGCTCCAGCCTGCTCTGGCCGGTGCTGGCCGGGGCGGTCCTGCTGGCCCTGCTGGGCACCTGGTTCGCCCTCGACCGTGCCCCGGCACGCCTGCCGGTGGCCGCGCAGAGCACGCCACCAGCCCCGCCAGCGCCAAGCAGCCCCGCCCCGGTGCTGGTCGACGAAGCCACCTGCCAGGGTTGCCATGGCGAACAGGTTCGCCAGTGGCAAGGTTCCCATCACCAGCTGGCGATGCAGCCGGCCACCGCCCAGACCGTGCTGGGCAATTTCGCCGACGTGCAGTTCAAGAGCGACCGCGAGACCACGCGCTTCTTTCGCCAGGGCGACCGCTTCTGGGTCAACACCCCAGGCGCCGACGGCCGGCCCCAGGATTTCGAGGTGGCCTATGCCTTCGGCATCGAGCCTTTGCAGCAGTACCTGATCGATACCGGCGGCGGGCACCTGCAGGCGCTCGGGGTGGCCTGGGATACGCGCCAGCAGCAGTGGTTTCACCTGTACCCCGGCCAGGGCGTGGACTTCAAGAACCCGCTGCACTGGAGCAAGCCGCAGCAGAATGCCAACTTCATGTGCGTGGAGTGCCATACCACCGGCTTCAAGCGCAATTTCAACGCTGCCAGCGCCACCTTCGACAGCCACTGGAACAGCCTGGGCGTGGGGTGCCAGGCGTGCCACGGCCCGGCCTCCGGGCACCTGGCGTGGGCGGCGCAAAAGCCGGCCAGGCAGGTTGCCCATGCCGGCTTCCAGCAGAGCCTGGTGGAGGGTGGCAACCTGGCCGAAGTCGAAACCTGTGCCCGCTGCCATGCGCGCCGCGCGCCGCTGGGCGATGGCTTTCACAACGAGCGCCGCCTGATGGACGACTACCTGCCCAGCCGCCTGACCCGCGAGCTGTATGAGCTGGACGGCAAGATCAAGGACGAGGTGTTCGAGTACGGCGCCTTCACCCAGAGCAAGATGTTCGCCAAGGGCGTGCGCTGCAGCAATTGCCACGAGCCCCACAGCACCCAGCTCAAGGCACCGGGCGACGGGGTGTGCCTGCAGTGCCACAACCCTGCGGGCAAGACCGGCGTGGCCGGGGTCGACGGCGCCGGGCTCAAGGCCCGCGACTATACCGCCACCGAACACCATCACCATGCCCCTGGCAGCCCTGCGGCGCAGTGCGTCAGCTGCCACATGCCCGGCAAGTTCTACATGGTCAACGACTATCGCCACGACCACGGCTTCAGCATTCCGGCACCGGCCCAGGCACTGGCGCTGGGCACGCCGGATGCCTGCCTGGGGTGTCACAAGGGCAGTGCCGGGCAGCGCGTCAGCGAGCAGTTCGCGCTGTGGTACGCCGACCGGCCCTCCGACACACTGGCCTATGCTGCCAGCCTGGACCTGCTGCGCAGCGGCAAACCCGGTGCCGCCCAGGCGCTGCTGACGCAACTGGCCAACCGCGAACTGCCGGCAATCCGCCGCGCCACCCTGCTCGCCGAACTGCCCAACTACCCGAGCGAACGTACCCTGCAGGCGGCGCGCAGCGCCCTGGGCGACAGCGCACCGCAGCTACGCGCCGCGGCGGTGGAAGCCCTGGCCGCGCTGCTGCCCCCGCAACAGCGCAGCATGCCGCTGGCCCCCTTGCTGCGTGACCCGGTGCTGGCCGTGCGCATCGCGGCCGCCTACGCCCTGCTGCCGGCACGGGCAGCCGGGCTGGGCGCGGCGCAGGCGGCGTTCGAGCAGGCGCTGGGCGAATACGAAAGCGTGCAGCTGAGCCTGCTCGAACGCGCCGAAGCCAACCTCAACCTGGCCCTGCTGTACCAGGCCAACGGACGCACCGATGCGGTCGAGCCGTACCTGCGCAGCGCGGTGCTGCGCGACGCCGACTTCCTGCCGGCCCGTGTGGCCCTGGTGCAGTGGCTGGACAGCCATGGCCGCCAGGACGAAGCACGCACGCTGCTGGAAGACAGCCTGCGCCAGCACCCCGACTCGGCGCTGCTGCAGCAGGCCCACGGCCTGGCCCTGATTCGCCAGGGCCGTCGCGACCAAGCGCTGGTGGCGCTGCGCAAGGCCGTGCAGCTGGCCCCGCAGAACGCCGGCTACGGGTATGTGCTGGCGGTGGCCCTGCACGATCAGGGGCAGCGCGAGCCGGCAATGCAACAACTGTGGAGCAGCCTGCAACAACAACCGTTTAACCGTGATGTTCGGCTGGCCTTGATGCATTATCTGCAACAGGCCCGGCAGGTGGACACAGCCAATGCCCTGCTCGAGTCGCTGCGCCAGCTCAACCCCTACGACCCGATGCTGCAACCGCGCCCCGCCAGCGGGAGCTGAGGGCCTGCAAAAAATTTGATGAAGGCAATATCGAACTAGAATCAGGCCTGCACACTCAGATGCGCATGTGCCTTACCTACCCTGCTCAGGAGCTTGTCCAAATGGCTGCACTGCAACCTGTCACCCTCACCGCCATCCGCACCCACCAGGCCTCCCTGGTAGCCGAATGGCTGGCCGGGCTGGACGCATCGGGTGCCACGCGCAACCTCAAGGCCGACGACCTCAAGCGCCAGACCGAAGAGTTTCTCGACCTGCTGCACGCCGGCCTGCAGAACGGCGATGCCAGCAACCTCAACGCCGGTGCCTGGGACGAGGTGCGCCTGTTCCTGGAAAAGCTCTCCCATAGCCGCGCCCTGCTCGGCCAGGACTCGCAGCAGACCGCCACCTTCATCTTCTCCCTCAAGGGCCCGCTGTTCGCCCTGCTGCAGCGCGAATACAGCGAGCAGCCGGCGCAACTGGCCAACCAGCTGCTGCAGGTGTCCGAACTGCTCGATGCCCTGGGCCTGCACACCATCCGCACCTTCCAGAAATCCCGCGAGGCGGTGATCAAGCGCCAGCAGGAAGAACTGCTGGAGCTGTCCACCCCGGTGGTCAAGCTGTGGGACGGCGTACTGGCACTGCCGATGATCGGCACCCTGGACTCGCAACGCACCCAGGTGGTGATGGAATCGCTGCTGCAGCGCATCGTCGACACCGGCTCTGAAATCGCCATCATCGACATCACCGGTGTGCCCACCGTCGATACCCTGGTGGCCCAGCACCTGCTCAAGACCGTGACCGCCATCCGCCTGATGGGCGCCGACTGCATCATCAGCGGTGTACGCCCGCAGATCGCCCAGACCATCGTGCACCTGGGCCTGGACCTGCAGGGCGTGGTGACCAAGGCCAACCTGGCCGACGCCCTGAAGCTGGCCCTGCATCGCCTGGGCCTGTCCGTCGCCAAGGCGGGCTGAAGCCATGGAGCGCATCCCGATTCTGCAAATCGGCGAATTCCTGCTGGTGACCATCCAGGTCGACATGCATGACCAGCTGGCCATGACCCTGCAGGACGACCTGTCCGAGCGCATCAGCGCGACCTCGGCCAAAGGCGTGCTGATCGACATCTCGGCGCTGGACATGGTCGACTCCTTCATCGGCCGCATGATCGGCACCATCTCCGGGGTGTCGCGCATCATGGACACGCAGACCGTGCTGGTGGGCATGCAGCCGGCCGTGGCGATCACCCTGGTCGAACTGGGCCTGACCCTGCCCGGCGTGCGTACCGCGCTCAACGCCGAGCGCGGCATGCGCCTGCTCAACAACTCGGCTGCACCGCAATGAGCGCCGAGCAAAGCGGCACCCAGCCCATCCTGCTGGAGCAGGATGTGGTACGTGCACGGCAACTGGCGCGCACCCTGGCCCAGGGCTGCGGCATGAGCCTGATCAACCTGACCAAGCTGGTCACGGCGGTCAGCGAGCTGGCCCGCAACGCCGTGGTGTATGGCGGCGGTGGCCACATGGACTGGCAGGTGGTCGAGAAGGACCATCGCAAGGGCCTGCGCCTGACCTTTCGCGACGAAGGGCCGGGCATCCCCGACATCAAGCTGGCCATGACCGATGGCTGGACCAGCGGCGGCGGCCTGGGCCTGGGCCTGACCGGGGCCAAGCGCCTGGTGGACGAGTTCGAACTGGATACCGCCCCCGGGGCCGGCACGCGCGTGACGATTCTGCGATGGGCCTGAGTATCCTGGGCAGCCTGACCCAGGTGCTGCCGATAGAAGACGAGAGCCAGGTCGGTCATGCACGGCGCAGCGTGCAACGCCTGGCCGAACAGCAGGGTTTCGATGCCACCGACGCCGGGCGCGCCGCGCTGCTGGCCACCGAGCTTGCAAGCAACCTGCTCAAGCATGCCGGGCGCGGTGAACTGCACCTGCGGGTGCTGCCCAACAGCGGCTACAGCGGGCTGGAACTGATCGCCATCGACCGTGGTGCAGGCTTCGACCTGCACCACTGCCTGGCCGACGGGTTCTCCACCGGCGGTACCCAGGGCATCGGCCTGGGCGCGATCAAGCGCCTGGCCGATGTGTTCGATGTGTACGCCGACAGCCGTGGCGCCGCCGTGCTGGCGCGCCTGTACCCGCGCAGCAGCGCGGCCTGCGACCTGCGTTGGGGCGCCAGCCAGCACAGCCTGCATCACGACCCGGCCTGTGGCGATGCCTGGTACCTGGCCTACGACGGCCAGCGCATCAGTGCCCTGGTGGTCGACGGGCTGGGCCACGGCGAGCTCGCCGAACGGGCCGCCCACGCCGGCACCCAGGCCTTTGCCCAGGCCCCGTTCGCCGACCCCGCGCAGGTGCTCGAGGCAATGCACGTCAACATGCAGGGCACCCGTGGCGGCGCCGCGGCCTTCGCCCAGTACGACAACGGCGCGCTGCGTTTCAGCGGCGTCGGCAACATCGGCGCGCACCTGCTCGCACCCGGTAGCAGTCGTGGCCTGGCCTCGCACCCGGGTATCGTCGGCGGGCAATTCCGTCGCGTGCGCCCCTTTGACTATGCTGATGTGCATGCCAACCTGCTGGTGCTCTACAGCGACGGGCTGCAATCGCGCTGGGACCTGCAGCAGTATCCTGGCCTCATGCATCAGCACCCGGCACTGATCGCCGCCGTGCTGCATCGCGACTTCTGCCGAGGCCGCGATGATGTCACCGTACTGGTTGTTGCCCTGGAGACCCTAAGTGGCTGATTCCCCTACCCTTGCCGACACCGAGGCGCAGGCGCTGATCGCGCGGCTGCGTGAAGAGGGCGACGCCCTGCGCGCCGAACTCGAAGAAACCAACCAGGGCGTGCTGGCCCTGTATGCCGAGCTGGATATCCAGGCCGAGCAACTGCGCCAGGCCTCGGACCTCAAGAGCCGCTTCCTGTCGTACATGAGCCACGAGTTTCGCACGCCGCTGGGTTCGATCCTGAGCATCGCCCGCCTGCTCAGCGACGAGCTGGACGGCCCGCTGAGCCCCGAGCAGCACAAGCAGGTGACCTTCGTCAGCAATTCGGCGCGCGAACTGAGCGACATGGTCGACGACCTGCTCGACCTGGCCAAGATCGAGGCCGGGCGCATCACCATCTCGCCGGCCTGGTTCGACATGCTCGACCTGTTCGCGGCCCTGCGCGGCATGTTCCGGCCGATCGTCGATGCCTCGGCGGTCGACCTGATCTTCGAAGAGCCCCAGGGCCTGCCGCGCCTGTACAGCGACGACAAGAAGCTGGCGCAGATCCTGCGCAACTTCATTTCCAACGCGCTGAAATTCACCGCCCGCGGCGAAGTGCGGGTGTCGTCGCAACTGGAAGACGACGGCCAGATCCGCTTTGCGGTGCACGACACCGGCATCGGCATCCCGGGCGAGTTGCACGACACGCTGTTCGAGGACTTCGCACAGATCGACTCGCCGCTGCAGAAGCGCCTGCGTGGCACCGGCCTGGGCCTGTCGCTGTGCAAGCGCTTCGCGGCGCTGCTGGGTGGCCGGGTCGGGGTCGAGAGTACACCCGGGGTCGGTTCGACCTTCTACGTAGTGATCCCCTTGGCGCTGGCCCAGGAGCCTGGTGATGAAGCCTGACATCCGCCTGCTGATCGTCGACGACAACATCGTCACCCGCTATGCCCTGCGCCGGCGCCTGGAATGCCATGGCTACCGCATCGACGAGGCCGGCACCGGTGGCGAGGGCCTGGAGCTGATTGCCAGCCAGACCTACGACGCGCTGATCCTGGATGTACACCTGCCGGACATGAGCGGCTTCGATATCGTGCGCATCCTGCGCGCCACCCCGGCCACCGCGTTGCTGCCGGTGATCCACGTATCGGCGGCCGCCATCGGTACCGGCGACATCATCACCGGGCTGGACGCCGGGGCCGACGCCTACCTGATCCACCCGGTCGACCCCGAGGTGTTGCTGGCCACCCTGCGCACGCTGCTGCGGGTACGCGATACCGAGCAGGCACTGCGCGAGAGCGAGGCGCGCTTTCGCGAGATCTTCGTCAGCACTGCCGCGCCCATCGCGCTGCTGGGCACCGGGCTCAAGGTGCACGAATGCAACCAGGCGTTCGCCCAGCTGATCCAGGACAACCTGAGCCCCGACACCCTGGTCGAGTGCTTTGCCGACGACCAGCAGCCGGTGATCGACGAACTGCTGCGCAGGCTCGGCACCCGGGACCGCTGGAAGGGCCTGCTGCACATGCGCGTCAACGGCCAGCTGCGCGAGACCCAGTGGCAGGTGTCGCCCTACCGCAGCGGCGAGTCGAGCCTGATCTTCGTCGAGGACGTGACCGAACAGCGCCACCGCGAACGCACCCAGCGCGCCGAACTGGACAGCGCGACCACCCTGCTGGCCCAGGAAGTGGCCGAGCGCGCCCGTACCGAGGCGCAGTTGCTGCAAGTGCAGAAGATGGACGCACTGGGCAAGCTTACCGGCGGCATCGCCCATGACTTCAACAACATGCTCACCGGCATCATCACCAGCCTGGAGCTGATCAAGAAACGCATCGAGCAGGGCCGCGTCGACAAGGTGCAGCCCTACGCCGACGCTGCACTGGGCGCCGCCATGGGGGCCGCCACCCTGACCCACCGCCTGCTCGCCTTTGCACGCCAGCAACCGCTGGACCCCCGCCCGGCCGACATCAACCAGCACATCCGCTCGTTGGAGGAACTGCTGCGACGCACCATCGGCGAACACATCAGCCTGCACCTGAACCTGAGCGAGCACCTCAGCGTGGCCCTGGTAGACCCGATCCAGCTGGAGAACGCCGTGCTCAACCTGGTGATCAACGCGCGCGACGCGCTGCCCCAGGGTGGCAACATCTGGATCAGCACCTACGCGGCGCACACCCAGGACGACCTCAAGCTGGCCGATGGCGCCTACGTGGCATTGTCGGTGCGCGACGACGGCAGCGGCATCGCCCCCGAGGTGATCGGCAAGGTCTTCGACCCGTTCTTCACCACCAAGCCCATCGGCCAGGGCACCGGGCTGGGGCTGTCGACCATCTACGGCTTCGCCCGCCAGTCGGCCGGCGACGTGCAGATCCGCAGCACCGGCGGGCGCGGTACCGAAGTGACGCTGCTGCTGCCGGCCAGCCAGAGCCCGCTGTTGAGCATCACCGAACCCACACCCGACACCGTGATCAGTACCGCCGGCGAGCATGTGCTGGTGGTCGAGGACATGTCGGTGGTGCGCAGTTTCGTCTGCGAGGTGCTGACCGATGCCGGTTACCGCTGCACCCCGGCGCCGGACGTCGAAAGCGCCCTGCAGAAACTGCATGCCGACCCGAGCATCGCCCTGCTGCTCAGCGACGTGGGCCTGCCGCACATGAACGGGCGCGAGCTGGCCAATGTCGCGCGCATGCTGCGCCCGAGCCTGCCGGTGCTGTTCATGACCGGCTACGCCGAGAACGCCATCGACCGGCAGCATTTTCTCGGTGAGCGCATGGACATCGTCACCAAGCCGTTCCAGATCCACGAACTGCTGGACAAGGTTCGGCGCAGCCTCGACGCCTGAGCCGACTCAGCCCAGGGCCCGGGCCAGAAACGGCGCGGTACGGCTGTGGGCACTGGCCGCCACCTGCTGCGGCGTGCCACAGGCCACCAGCGTGCCGCCCTGATCTCCCGCCCCCGGGCCGATGTCGATCACCCAGTCGCTCTGGGCCACCACGCGCATGTCGTGCTCCACCACGATCACCGTATGCCCGGCATCCACCAGGCGCCCCAGTTGCAGCATCAGCCGGTCGATATCCTGCGGATGCAGGCCGTTGGTGGGTTCGTCGAGCACATACAGGGTGGCCCCGCGGGCCATGCGCTGCAGTTCGGTGGCCAGCTTGATGCGCTGCGCCTCACCGCCCGACAGCTCGGTGGCCGGCTGGCCCAGGCGCAGGTAGCCCAGCCCGATTTCGTGCAGCACCGCCAGGGCACGCTGCACCGCCGGCTGCTGCTCGAACACCGCCAGGGCCTGGGTCACCGTCAGTTGCAGCACCTGGGCGATGTTCAGGCCCTGCCAGGTGACCGCCAGGGTCTGCGGGTTGTAGCGGGCGCCATGGCAGGTGGGGCACGGTGCGTAGACGCTGGGCATGAACAGCAGCTCGACGCTGACAAAGCCTTCGCCTTCGCAGGTGTCGCAACGGCCCTTGGCCACGTTGAACGAGAAGCGCCCGGCGTCGAAGCCCTGCTCGCGGGCCGCATCGGTGGCGGCGAACAGTTTGCGCACGTGGTCGAACAGGCCGGTGTAGGTCGCAAGGTTCGAGCGCGGGGTACGGCCGATGGGCTTCTGGTCCACCTGCACCAGCCGGCGGATGTGCTCCAGGCCCGCCGTGACCTGGCCGCCGCTGGCCTGCGCCACGTCATCCTCCAGGCTCTGCTCCTGGGGCTCGCTGGGCGCAGTGGCCTGGCCCAGGTGCGCGCCCACCAGCTCCAGCAGCGCCTGGCTGACCAGGCTGGATTTGCCCGAGCCGGAAATCCCGGTGACGGCCGTGAAGCACCCAAGGGGGAAGGCCGCATCGAGGTTGTTCAGGTTGTTGCGCGTCACGCCCTCCAGGCGCAGCCAGCCGCCGGGTTCACGCGGGATGCGCGGCACGGCGGCCTGGGCGCCGAACAGGTAGTTGCGGGTCTGCGAGGCCTCGACCTCGGCCAACCCGGCCGGGGGCCCGCTGTACAGCACCTGGCCGCCCTGCTCGCCCGCCGCCGGGCCCACGTCCACCAGCCAGTCGGCGCGGCGCATGGTGTCCAGGTCGTGCTCGACCACGAACACCGAATTGCCCGCGGCCTTGAGGCGCAGCAGGGCCTCGTACAGCGCCTCGCCATCGGCCGGGTGCAGGCCGGCCGAGGGTTCGTCCAGTACATAGATCACGCCGAACAGCTGCGAGTTGAGCTGGGTGGCCAGGCGCAGGCGCTGCAGCTCGCCCGAGGACAGGGTCGGCGTGCTGCGCTCCAGGGCCAGGTAACCCAGGCCCAGGTCGATCAGGGTGGCCACCCGTTCGAGCAGGTCCTGGGCGATGCGCTGCGCGGCCAGGCGTTTTTCCAGCGAGAGGTTGGGCGTGTGGCGCACGTCCGGGCCGCCGGCATGGGCGTTGTCGCCCCTGGCCGCGCGCTGCTGGCGGGCGTCACGGGTTTGCGCGTGGGTCAGCACCGCACCCTGCTCGTCGCCATGCTCGACATAGGTGGCGCTGGCCACCGGCTTGAGCACCTCGGCCAGCTGCAGCAAGGGCAACTGCGCCAGCTCGGCAATGTCCAGCCCGGCGAAGGTCACGGTCAGGGCTTCGCGCTTGAGCCGCTTGCCCGCGCACAACGGGCAGGCGCTGGCCCGCATGAACTGGCTGACGCGCTTGCGCATCAGCGCGCTCTGCGAATGGGTGAAGGTGTGCAGCACATAGCGCCGCGCGCCGCTGAAGGTGCCCTGATAGCTGGGTTCGAGCTTGCGCTTGAGGGCGTCGCGGGTCTGGGCCGGGGTCATGCCGGCATACACCGGCACGGTGGGGGTCTCTTCGGTGAACAGGATCCAGTCGCGCTGCTCCTGGGGCAGGTCGCGCCACGGAATGTCGACGTCATAGCCCAGGGTCACGAGGATGTCGCGCTGGTTCTGGCCCTGCCACGCCAGCGGCCACGAGGCCACCGCACGCTCGCGGATGGTCAGCGACGGGTCGGGCACCATCGAGGCCTCGTCCACCTCGTAGACCCGGCCCAGGCCGTGGCACTCGGGGCATGCGCCCTGGGGCGTATTGGGCGAGAAGTCCTCGGCATACAGCATCGGCTGGCCGTCCGGGTAACTACCGGCGCGCGAATAGAGCATGCGAATCAGGCTCGACAGCGTGGTCACGCTGCCCACGGAGGAACGCGCGCTGGGGGTGCCGCGCTGCTGTTGCAGGGCCACCGCCGGCGGCAGGCCTTCGATGGCGTCCACATCCGGCACCCCGACCTGGTCGATCAGGCGTCGCGCATAGGGCGCCACCGACTCGAAATAGCGGCGCTGGGCCTCGGCATACAGGGTCGAGAACGCCAGCGACGACTTGCCCGAGCCGGACACGCCGGTGAACACCACCAGCGCATCGCGGGGGATGTCCACATCCACGTTCTTCAGGTTGTGTTCGCGCGCGCCGCGCACCTTGACCATGCCGGCCGGGCCGGCATGGGGCGTGGTGGATCGAGGTGAATTCATGGTCGGACCTTGGTCGGCGAGGGTCTGGAATTGGAGCGGCGTGCGCGGCGGAACGTTCCACCGCCGCCCAGGGGCCTCAGCTCAGCGCGGCCCGCAGGCGTTGACGCAGGCGCGAGCCGAACACGTTGATCAGCAACCCCACCATCACCAGCACCCCACCCCAGCATTGCAGGGTACTCAGGCGCTCACCCAGCAGCAACGCCGAGGAGCTCAGCCCCACCACTGGCACCAGCAGCGAAAACGGTGCGACCTTGCCCGCCGGGTAGCGCGACAGCAGGCCGCTCCACAGGCTGTAGCCGAGCATGGTGGCGATGAAGGCCAGGTACGCCAGGGCCAGGATCGAGTTCAGGCCGATGCCGCGCAGCGAGCTTTCGATCAGCGCCGGCCCTTCGAGCCACCACGACAGGGCGAAGAATGGCAACGGCGGGATCAGCGCGCCCCAGATCACCAGCGCCACCAGGTCGATGTTGCCGAAGCGGCGCGTGATGATGTTGCCCATGGCCCAGCATGCGGCGGCGCACAGGGTCAGCACCAGGGCCAAAAATGGCACGTGGCTGCCGTTCTCGCTGCCGATCAGCGCCAGGCCCCCGGCGGCCACCAGCAGCCCCAGCAGGCTGGCGGCGCGCAGCCGCTCACCGAGAAACATCGCGGCAAAGAACAGCGTGAAGAAGGCCTGCGACTGCAGCACCAGCGACGCCAGGCCCGGCGGCATGCCGTTGCCCATGGCCTCGAACAGAAAGGCGAACTGGCCCAGCGAGATGGTGGTGCCGTAGGCCAGCAACCAGCGCCACGGCAGTTGCGGGCGCTTGATGAAGAAGATCGCCGGAAACAGCACCAGCACGAAGCGCAGGCCACCCAGCAGCATGGGCGGCAGGCCGTCGAGGCCGACCTTGATCACCACGAAATTCAGGCCCCAGGCGACGATCACCACCAGCGCCAGCAACAGGTCCTTTAACGGCATTCTGCCCTCACCAATTTGTAATATTTCGAAACAGCATATCCTTATTCCCGGGTTCAGTTATACCCGTCGGCGGCGCATGCCTGTGTGACCAGCAGCTGCCCGGCAGCCCACACCACAAAAAACGCCGCGCAACCTGCAGAACCATCGTATAAATACCGGCCCGGTGCCTAGCGCCCGTCCTGCCAGAGGCCAGTCTCCATGCCCCTCAAACCCTTCTGCGGTGCCAAACTCGCCCTGCTGTTCCACGACCACCTGCTGACCTACAAGCGCGACGTGAAAAGCACCATCCCCTTCCCCGGCTGCTGGGACTTTGCCGGCGGGGGGCGCGAAGGTGATGAGACCCCGGTGGAATGCGCGCTGCGCGAGCTGGACGAAGAGTTCGCCCTGCGCCTGCCCCCCGAACGCATCGAATGGCGCCGCAACTACCCCAGCCTGGCCAGACCCGGCTGGGAGTCCTGGTTTCTGGTGGGGCACATCACGCAGGGGGAAATCGATGCCATCGAATTTGGCGACGAAGGCCAGTACTGGCAGATGATGCCGATCAGCGATTACCTGAAACACGCTGAAGGTGTGTGGTATCTGCAGGATCGGCTGCGGGACTATCTGGCGCAGGCCAGTTGAAACCGTTGGGTGGCGATCCACCCGGCAGGAACGGATTGCGCCGGCGCAAGGGCCGGCGCGGCGGGTACTTACATGTGGCTGTGGTCGTGCATCGAGTGCTCGCCGTGACCGTCGGTGGCGGTCAGCGAACGCACCGGGGCGTCGACCTTGATCGACTCCTTCTGGCCCTTGGCGTCTTCGACGATCAGGGTCAGCGGCACCGTGTCGCCTTCCTTCACCTGCTTGACCAGGCCCATCAGCATCACGTGGTAGCCATTGGTGTCGAGCACCACCGGCTTGCCGGCGGGCAGGTCCAGCGCCTTGACTTCACTCATGCTCATCACATCGTTGTGCATCTGCATCTGGTGCACTTGCACGGTCTTGGCCACCGGCGACTCGACGCCCACCAGCTTGCTGTCGGTGCTGGCAGTGAGGGTCATGAACGCACCGGTCGACTGCTGCTGCGGCACGCTGGCGCGCACCCAGGGCTCGCCCACGGTGGTCTGGGCAACGGCGGGCAGCGCCGCACCGAACAGGGACAGCAACGCCATCGCGCCAAGCGCGTGTTTCACGGGAGAACGCATTAACAAACCTCCATTACGGTAAGCAGGTCTTCGGTGCATTCCCTGGCATTGAGGGAGTGCGAGAGGCCAAGGCGCAGCACGCCACGCGAGTCGAACACGTAGCTGGTCGAGCTGTGGGAAATGGTATAGGTGTCGCCGGCCGGCACCTTCTCGTAGAACACGCCGAATTCCTTGGCCACTGCGGCCGTCTCTTCCAGGGTACCGGACAGCGCCACGAACGAGGGATCGAAGGCCTTGACGTAGGCGTCCAGCACTTCGGGGGTGTCGCGTTCGGGGTCCAGGCTGATGAACACCACCTGCAGGAAGTCGGCGTCGCGGCCCATCAGCTTCTTGATCTGCACCGCGCGGGCCAGGGTGGTGGGGCACACCGCCGGGCATTGGGTGAAGCCGAAGAACACCATCGGCATCGAGCCCTGGAAGCTCGACAGGGTCATCACGTTGCCTTGCGGGTCCTTGAGCTTGAAGGTGCGGCCGAGGATCTTGTTGCTCAGGTCCTTGCCGTATTTGAAGTCCAGCGCGCCGGAGTTGTTGCAACCTGCCAGGGCACCGAGGCCGAGCAGGCCGAGCCCGGCGATCACCGTGCGCCGGGTCAGTAAATCGTTCATGTAACCATCCTTTTGGGAAGGTGCCGGCCCCGAGAGCGGGAGCCTTGTGCAAGGGTTTTGCGAGGCGGCATTTTGTCACGCAGGGTCGACGGGTTCCAGCGCGCAGCGCCAGATGGGTGCGGTCTGATGTCGCAGCATGGCAGTCAAGATTGTAAGGAAGATTTACCGAGCAAATAGAAATGTTATACAGTAACCATTCAATTCGCCCCCTCTGCCTGCGACCTTTCCATGACTAGCGCTACTGCCCTCCCCGCCGCCAGCAAACCAAGCCAACGCCTGCTGTCCATCGATGCCCTCAGGGGCCTGGTGATCCTGTTCATGCTGCTGGACCACGTGCGCGAAACCTTCTTCCTGCACCGCCAGGTCAGCGATCCGATGGCCATCGACAGCACCGAACCTGCGCTGTTCGTCAGCCGTACGCTGGCCCACCTGTGCGCCCCGGTGTTCGTGCTGCTGACCGGTCTGTCGGCCTGGCTGTATGGCCAGAAGCACCAGGGCCGGGGCGATGTGTCGGCCTTTCTGTTCAAGCGCGGGCTGTTTCTGGTGGTGCTGGAGTTCACCTTGGTGAACATCGCCTGGACCTTCCAGCTGCCACCCAGCGTGATCTACCTGCAGGTGATCTGGGCCATCGGCATCAGCATGATCGCCCTGGCGGCCCTGGTGTGGTTGCCGCGCCCGCTGTTGCTGGTGCTGGGCGCCGCGATCGTGGCCGGTCACAACCTGCTCGACGGCCTGCACTTTGCGCAGGGCTCTGCGCTGCACGTGCCGTGGGCGATCCTGCATGACCGCGGCTGGCTCGAGTTCTCCGACAGCCTGCGCCTGCGTACCTCGTACCCGGTGCTGCCGTGGGTCGGCGTGATCGCGCTGGGCTACGGCCTGGGCCCCTGGTTCGCCCACTCGATGCCGGCCGCCACGCGCCAGCGCCGTCTGCTGCTGGCAGGCCTGGCAACCCTGATCGGCTTTGTCGCCCTGCGCCTGCTCAACGGCTACGGCGAGGCGCCATGGACGGTTCAGGCCGATACCGCGCACACCCTGATGAGCTTCTTCAACATCACCAAGTACCCGCCCTCGCTGCTGTTCCTGGCCCTGACCCTGGGGGCTGGCCTGCTGTTGCTGCTGGGCCTGGAGCGCGCCGGGCAGCGCCGGTGGATCAGCACCCTGGCGGTGTTCGGCGCCGCACCGATGTTCTTCTACCTGCTGCACCTGTATGTGCTGAAAGTGGCGTACCTGGCCTGCGTTGCACTGCTGGGCCTGAACCAGGGCAATTACTTCGGCTTCGATGGTATCTGGGCGGTGTGGCTGACCGCCGTGCTGCTGGCCGTGTCGCTGTTCCCGCCGGTGCGCTGGTTTGCCGCGTTCAAGGCCCGCCGTCGCGACATTGCCTGGCTCAAGTACCTCTGAGGCTGGCGGGGTTTTGTTTCCCTGCGGGCGGCGTGATCGACTACCATGCCGCCCGCCGGTTTCCACACGGAATCAATAGGGAATCCGAGACGCCACTGCATGGCGTCAAACGGAACTGCCCCCGCAACTGTAAGTGCCGAGCCTGCTCCTGAAATGCCACTGGGTGACCCCCGGGAAGGCCGGAGCCAGGTGACGACGCACCAGTCAGGAGACCTGCCGGCACAGCAACAATCACTAACCGGCGGGGTGTCCGGGGAGTACATCTGTGCCGCGAGCGCCCCGCGCGCCGAACGGCCTTGCCCTGCCCGCGCGGCAGCGCCTGTCGATGTGTTTCCAGGTTGTACACCCCTGCCCGTGTACGGTTCGAATGGAGATCGCATCATGCAGTTGCCCCGCCTTGTCACCCTGCTCGCGGGCCTGGGTCTGTCGACCCTGGCCCAGGCCGCCCCGACCCACTACCCGCTCACGCTGCAGAACTGCGGCATGCCGCTGACCTTCCAGCACGCGCCCGACAGCGCCGTGACCATCGGCCAGGCCGGCACCGAGATGTTCTACGCACTGGGCCTGGGCGACAGGCTGGTCGGCACCTCGCTGTGGTTCAACGATGTGCTGGCGCAGTACAAGGTGCAGAACGACAAGGTCGAGCGCCTGGCCGACAACGACCCCAGCTTCGAGGCGGTGATCGGCAAGCGCCCGCAACTGGTGGCGGTGCAGCTGGAGTGGATGGTCGGCCCGCAGGGCGTGGTCGGCACCCGCGAGCAGTTCCATGAGCTGAACATCCCCACCTACCTGATGCCGTCCGACTGCGAGGGCAAGGACAACCTGGTCGGCGCCGACGGCACCCGCCTGGAGCCGTTTCGCATCGACAGCATCTACAACAGCATCAGCCAGCTGGCCGAGATCTTCGACGTGCAGGCGCGTGGCGAGCGGTTGAACAGCGAGCTCAAGGCACGCCTGGCCAAGGCTGCCGCCACCGTGAAGGGCAAGGATCTGAAGGACACCAGCGCCCTGTTCTGGTTCTCCAGCGCAGACCTGGACATCGACCCGTACGTGGCCGGGCGCAAGGGTATCCCCGACTACATGCTGCAGACCCTGGGCGTGCGCAACGTGGTGCAGTCCGATGAGGAATGGCCGACCGTGGGCTGGGAAACCATCGCCAAGGCCAACCCCACCTTCCTGGTGATCGCGCGCATGGACCGTCGTCGCTTCCCGGCAGATGACTACCAGAAGAAACTCGAATTCCTGCGCAGCGACCCGGTCACGCGCAACATGGACGCGGTCAGACACAACCGCATCGTGATTCTCGATGCGCACGCCATGCAGGCCAGCACGCGCCTGTTCAGCGGCATGGAGACCCTGGCCTCGGCCATCAACGGCTTCGACCTGGCGCCATGACAGGCAGCGTTGTGCGCGGCCTGCTCGCGTGCCTGGCCCTGCTGCTGGCGATACTGGCAGGGGTGGCGATTGGCGAAACGCCGATCGCCCCCTCGGTGGTGCTGCAGGTGCTGGCCAACAAGCTATGGGCCGCCGGGCACCTGCTGGACCCGGTCGATGAAGGCATCGTGTGGAACTACCGCCTGACCCGTGCGCTGGTGGCCGCCGCCTGCGGCGCGGGGCTGGCCACCTGCGGGGTGGTACTGCAGTCGCTGCTGCGCAACCCGCTGGCCGACCCGTACCTGCTCGGCATCTCGGCCGGCGCCTCCACCGGCGCGGTGCTGGTGGCGCTGCTGGGGCTGGGCGCGGGGGCGATCACGCTGTCGCTGGGCGCCTTCGTCGGGGCCATCGCGGCCTTCGCGCTGGTGGCGCTGCTGGCCCGTGCCAGCGGGCCGTCCAACAGCACGGGGCAGATCATCCTCGCCGGGATCGCCGGCTCGCAGCTGTTCAACGCGCTCACCGCCTTTCTGATCACCCGGTCGGCCAGTGCCGAGCAGGCGCGCGGCATCCTGTTCTGGCTGCTGGGCAACCTCAGTGGCGTACGCTGGCCGTCGGTGTGGCTGGCGCTGCCGGTGGCGCTGGCCGGCCTTGCGGTGTGCGTATGGCATCGGCGGGCGCTGGACGCCTTCACCTTCGGCAGCGACTCGGCCGCCTCGCTGGGCATCCCGGTACGCCGCGTGCAGGTGCTGCTGATCAGCTGCGCGGCGCTGGTGACGGCAGTGATGGTGTCGATCGTGGGCGCCATCGGCTTTGTCGGGCTGGTGATTCCGCATGCGATGCGGCTGCTGTTCGGTACCCCCCATGCGCGCCTGCTGCCGGCCAGCGCGCTGGGTGGCGCGCTGTTCCTGATTGCCGCCGACGTGCTCTCGCGCACCCTGATCAAGGGCCAGGTGATTCCGGTGGGGGTGATCACGGCGCTGGTCGGCGCACCGGTGTTCGCATTGATACTGATTGGCCGCAGGAGCGCCCGATGAACGCTGTCACCCACCCGCTGGATGAAGCTGCACTGCGCTGCACCGGGCTGGGTTTGAAGGTGCGCGATGCCGTGCTGCTGGACGCGGTCGACCTTGAGGTGCGCCGTGGCGAGACCCTGGGTATCGTCGGCCCCAACGGCTCGGGCAAGTCCACCCTGCTCAAGCTGCTGGCCGGGCTGCGCACGCCCACCTGCGGCGAGGTGCAGCTGGGCAGCAACGCGCTCAGGCAGCTGCTACGCCGCGAGGTGGCGCGGCGGTTGGCAGTGGTCGAGCAACAGGCCGACACCAGCGATGCGATCAACGTGTTCGATGCCGTGGCCCTGGGCCGCACGCCGTGGTTGTCGGCGTTGCGCCCGTGGTCGGCAGACGATCACGCCATCGTGCAGCAGGCCCTGGCCGACGTGGATGCCACCCACCTGGCTACACGCAGCTGGCGCAGCCTCTCCGGTGGCGAGCGCCAGCGCGTGCACATCGCCCGGGCCCTGGCGCAACGCCCGCAACTGCTGTTGCTCGACGAGCCGACCAACCACCTCGACATCCAGCACCAGCTGGGCATTCTGCGCCTGGTTCAGGCGCTGCCGGTGACCACCCTGATCGCCCTGCACGACCTCAACCAGGCCCTCACCTGCGATCGCCTGGCCGTGCTCGAGCGCGGGCGCCTGGTGGATGTCGGCCCGCCGTTGCAGGTGCTGACCCCGCAACGCCTGCAGGCCACCTTCGGGGTGCAGGCGCACTACCTGACCGACCCCTTCGACGGCGCGCAGATCCTGCGCGTTCGTTCCCCTTGACCTGAAATGGATAGCCCGCCCATGCGCCTTGCCGCCTTGCCCCTGCTGCTCGCCAGCGCCCTGCTCGCCCCTTCGGTATCGGCCGAGGTGCACGAAGTGAAAATGCTCAACCGTGGTGCGACCGGCAGCATGGTGTACGAGCCGGACTACCTGCGCATCGCCCCCGGCGATTCGGTGAAGTTCATCGCCACCCAGAGCGGGCACAATGCCGCCTCGCTGCCCGGCCTGCTGCCCGAAGGCGCCGAGGCGTTCAAGGGCAGGATCAACCAGCAAATCGAGCAGACCTTCAACGTGCCGGGCCTGTACGGCATCCAGTGCATCCCGCACCTGTCGATGGGCATGGTGATGCTGATCCAGGTCGGTGAGCCCGCCGCCACGCCACCAAGCCTGCCGAGCACCTTGCCCAGGCGTGCAGCAGATCGTCTTGCCGCCCTGCTGCAACGCGAGGCCGCACAATGATCGCACTGCGCACCCGTTCGGCCCTGCTGCTGGCATTGGCCGGGCCGGCGCCCCTGGTGCTGGCCGAATCGGCTCAGGAGCAGGCCAACGGCCTTATCGAAGACAGCACCTGGAGCCTGCTCAACCGCAGCGTGTACGACAACCGCGAATACCGCCACGGCGCGCGCAACAGCGGCGCACGCAATGCCTACAAGCCCCGTGCCGAGCGCAACGGTTATGCCGAGGAATGGGCCTATGGCCTGATGGGCACGTTGCAGTCGGGCTTCACCCAGGGCCTGATCGGCGTGGGCGTGGATGCCCATGCCTACCTTGGCGTGCAACTGGACAGCGGCGGCGGACGCGCCGGCAAGGCGCGCCTGCTGGGGCTGGACAACCACGGTCACCCCAAGAACGAGTTCAGCCGCGGCGGCGCGGCGGTCAAGCTTCGGGCCTCCTCCACCGTGCTGTCGTATGGCGAACAGCGGGTCAAGACCCCGGTGTTCAGCTCGTCCGACAGCCGCCTGCTGCCCGAAACTGCCACCGGGGTATTTGTCACCAGCACCGAATTCGATGGGGTGAAACTGATAGGCGGGCACTTCACCGAGAGCACCGACCGCAACGCCAGCAGCCATGACCAGGGGTTCGTGGTGAACTACTCCAACGCAGCAAAGGGCGATGCCTTCGACCTGGCCGGGGTGGTCTACAGTGCAAGCCCGAGCCTCAGCGCCAGCCTGTACACCTCGCGCTACGAAGACACCTGGAACCAGCACTACCTGGGCGGCACCTTCAGCCATGCACTGGACGCCAACCGCTCGCTCACCTTCAACCTCAACCTGTACCGCACCACCGACACCGGCAAGGCGTTGTCCGGGCAGATCGACAACACCACCTGGAGCCTGCTCTCGACCTACGCCCAGGGCCCGCACAGCTTCAGCCTGGGCTACCAGAAGGTCGATGGCGACACACCGTTCGACTATGTGACCCGTGGCGCGATCTTCATCAGCAACGCCGTGCAATTGTCGGACTTCAACGCCCCCAACGAGCAGTCGTGGCAGGCCCGCTACGACCTGGCGATGACCCCGTGGGGCCTGCCCGGGCTGGTGCTGAGTGCGGCGTATGTGCGCGGCAGCCGCATCGATGGCAGCCACGTCGACCCGCGTGGCGGCTATGCGTACCTGGGCTACGGCGAAGGCGGCAAGCACTGGGAGCGCGACCTGGAGGCGCGCTACGTGGTGCAGGGCGGCGTGGCCAAGGGCACCACCGTGTCGCTGCGGCACAACGTGCACCGGGGCAACACTGCCCAGGCCGAGCTGGATGCCGACCAGATCCGCCTGGCGGTGGAATACCCGCTCAACGGGCGCTTCTGAGGTTCAGCCGGCGGGCAGGCGACATTGCATGTGGGTGGTCTGCCACACCGGGTCGGCTTCCACATCGATGATCTCGAAGCCATGTTTTTGCCAGAAACCAATGGCGCCTGGCAGAAACGGATGGGTGTGCAGGTACAGCACCTGCACCTGGTCCTGCAGCGCCAGCTCACGCAACGCGCGGTACAACTCACCGGCCAGCCCGCTGCGGCGATAGGCCGGCAACACGAACAGGCGCACCACTTCCACCACCTTCTGCCCACGGTAGTCGAGCTGGCGGAAGCGGTGGTCGTAAGGCAGGTAGCCGATGGCCGCGACGATCTGGCCATTGCAGCGGGCCAGCAGGAAACGCCCCGCGCCGTGCAGGTAGACCTGTTCGAACTGCTGCAGGTCTGCCGGCATCCCGGTGGCGGCGAGCTTGGGGAACAGCGCGGCGCGGGCCTGCATCACGAATGCTACGGCAGCCTGCCTGTCGTCGGCGCCGGCCTGGTGCAGCGTGATCGGCTCAGGGCGCATAGCGCAGCGGCAGGCGGGTGGAGTACTTGATCTGCTCCATGGAGAAGCTGGAACTGATGTCGGACAGCCCCGGAATGCGGATCAACTGCTTGTACACCGCGTCGTAGGCGGCCACGTCCGGCACCACCACGCGCAGCAGGTAGTCGGTGTCGCCGGCCATGCGGTACACCTCCAGCACTTCGTCGATACCGGCCACGGCGGCATGAAAGCCGGCCAGCCAGTCGGCGTTGTGCTGGGTGGTCTTGATCGAGACGAACACCACCACGCCGACATTGAGCTTCTTGCCGTCGAGCAGGGCCACGCGGCCGCGGATGATGCCGGCCTCTTCGAGCTTCTGGATGCGCCGCCAGCAGGCGGTGGTGCCCAGGCCGATCTGCTCGGCGATATCGCCCACCGCGCGGGTGCAGTCGGTTTGCAGAAGGTCGAGTATTGCCCGGTCCAGCTTGTCCATGCAGAAGCCTTTTGGTGGGGAGAGGCGTCGGGCATTTTCCATCAGGTGGGTGGGGTGTGTCACGGGGCAGGCAGCAGTGCGGTGACGGTGGCGGCCCCTTGCAGGAGCTGGCCTTGCCAGCGAAGGGGCCGGGGAACCGTCAGACACGAAGCCCCGGGCCTGTAAAAACGTTACCGCATGCAAACGCCTACAGCGTCGCCACACTGCTCACGATGCGCAGCGAAAGGCCCTCATAGCCATCCAGATTGATGGTCATCTCCCCCGCTTCGCTCAGCTCGCCCTCCAGCCGTTCGTTGATCATGTCCACCACCGCGCCGGGGCTTACATCCGGCAGATGCAGGGTTTCGCTCAGCGGCTCGGCACCGAAGTTGAGTGCGGTGATCTGGATGCCCTTGCCTGCCGGCAGCTCGTGCACCATCAGCAGCAAGGCCGGGTTGGCCACCTCGGGGATCAGGATCTGCCGGCTCGCCGCAATCGCATAGGCCTGGCGCACAGCGAGCATGCGTTTCAGGCTGCTGGCAAAACTGTCGGGCTGCTGCAACTGGCTGGCCAGGCTGCCATACAGCGAACGCGCACGCGGCAGGCCTTCGGCCGAGAGCTGCGCCTCCACGTCCAGGTCGGCCAGGTCATAGGCGCCGCGATGAATCCAGCGGGTGTCGCCGTCACCCATCAGCCCCTCCACCTGCTCGGGCTCCAGCGGCAAGGCGCCGACCAGGTCCCAGCCCGACAGCGCAAACACCCCCGGCTGCATGGCGTTGTACATGGCCAGCAGCAGGTGCACCTTCTGGATCAGCGCCAGCTGCTCGGCGTCGATGCTGCCCAGGTCGCGAATGCCCAGCGCGGCGGTGATGATGCTGACCGTGGTGCACGACACGCCATTGGTCACGAACTTGAGGTTGTACGGCGCGTGCTCGCCCGCCAGGCCCTCGTACATCTCGCTGCGGATATGCTCGCGCAGGATGTTGCCGGGGAAGGTCTGGCCCTTGTACAGGTAGCTGTCGTTGGCGTGCAGGGTCCAGAAATGCACCAGCTCCAGGGTCAGTTCATCGTGGTTCTGCAGGGCATGGATCAACGAGGCCGGGTCGATCTTGAACGCATGCATCTGGTGCAGCATCAGGCGCAGGAACTCGGTGTCACCGGTCAGCAGCGCGTGCTGGTAGGCCGGGCGCGTGACGAAGTCGTAGGACAGGTCGGCGCCGCCGTGGGACATGTTGGCGATGTCGTCCAGGGTCAGGTTCAGTTCCTGGAAGCTGAAACCACCGGCCTTGCGGATCATGCCGCCCAGCAACTGGTTGCCGGTGACCGACAGCGGGTGGCTCTCCGACCAGGCCGGCCCTTCGGCGCGCCGCTCCACGCCGAGAAAGCCATTGGCATCCAGACGCAGGCCACGGGCGCCGAGCACGTCGATGGCGTGCAGGGCGTCGCCGATGATCAGCTGCTGCGCGGCAAAGCTTGGGTCCAGCCAGTTCAGCGATGGCTGGCCCTCCTTGAAGTAGTGCAGGTACACCCAGCGTCGCAGCTTGCCGTCGACCCCGAGTACCGGCGGCGTGGCGCTCCAGTCGGTTTCCTTGATGCCGGGCTCGAAGAAGATCACCCGCTGCAACTGGCCAACGATGTAGTGGCGAGCCTTGAGCTCGTCGCACATGGCCGGCGTGAGGTTGGCCGCATCGCGCCCGGCCGGCACCTCGGGCAGCAGGCCCCAGTCGGCTTCGCGGATCTCGATCATGTGGTACAGCCCGGGATAGTCGCCGTAGGCCATCTCGGCCAGGCGAAAATCGGCGCCCTTGCCGGTGTGCGCCGGGATCGAGTCGTCGATGGTCACCGCGTTGTGCGCCGAGGCCACCTTGCTCAGGTGCACCAGCTCGGCCTCGCTGCCGTAGCGCGGGTCGATGTCGAAGCTGATGCGGTCGAAGTTGCCGTCCACGCTGGGGGTGAACTCGCGCTGGGTGATGCCGCCCGAGCGCTTCAACGGCCCGGTGTGCACGCCCTGGATGCCCAGCTCCGACAGCGCCTGCCACAGCTGCTCATGGGCCAGCGCCTGCAACACCGAACCGCCCTCCTCGACGATGATCGAGGCCGGGTACACCGTCAGCCACACCGAGGCGATGGCACTGGCGTCGCGGGCGCGGGCCTCGGCGTAAGGGTGCAGCCACATGCGCGCCTGCCCTGCATACAGCCGGGCGCGGTCGCGGGCGGCTTGCAGCATGGACTGGCCTTGCAGCCATTCGATGGTGTCCTGGCCTCGCTGGGTCATACGCTTGCTCCTTCGACGGGGGGCGTGGGGTCGTGCCCTCAAGGTGTGAGTGGGTTTGACTGCAATCGTTCGCATTTTTTGCTGCGACCAGCGGGCAGATGTGGCAGAGCTCCGCCGCACGGCGCGCCTACCCCGGCCCACACGCCCTCAAACCCACCCCTCCAGCCGCAACGTCGCGCGTACCAGCCGCTGCTCCTCCTCTTCGATCTCCTTGAGGTTCGCGCAGATGCCCTGGATATGCGCAATCGCCGCCTTGCGCGCCTGCTCCGGCATTCGCCCGGTCACGGCGTTGTACAGCCGCGCATGCTGGCGGTCGATCTGGCGCTTCTGCACGTCGCGGTGGTACAGGTTGTTCACCGAGGCGAACACCGAGTTCAACAGCAGGTCGGTCAGCGAGCGCAGCGTCTGCACCAGCACCGGGTTGTGCGAGGCCTCGCAGATCGCCAGGTGAAACGCATGGTCCAGGTGCGCATGCTCAGAGGCCGTCAGTGGCTGCTCATGGGCCGCCAGCAACGCCTCGTAGCTGCGCCGTATGAGCACGAAGTCCGCCTCGGTGCCGCGCAGCGCCGCCAGGCGTGCCGACTCCCCTTCCAGCAGGCTGCGCACCTCGAACAGGTCGTACAGGGTGCGCGGCTGCGAACTGAACAGGTGCATCAATGCCGAGGTGCTGCCCTGCCCCGACAACTGCGCGACATATGAACCCTTGCCATGCGCAGTCTCGATGATGCCTTTGGCGCGCAGCAGCTTGAGCCCTTCGCGCAGGGCCGTGCGCGACACGCCGAGCTTTTCGGTCAGGCGCCGCTCCGACGGCAGCGCCTGGCCGACCTTGAGCACTCCATCGACGATCAGCCGCTCGATGCGCTCGCACACCACGTCTGCCACCTGCATTGAAAGCGCTTCGCCCATCGTCCCTCCAACTGGTATGACCAGACACCATGGGCTTTATTACCCTTGCCAGATCAATACATAACTAACTGTATTTATTGAATATTCATGAAAAAGCCGGAAAAACCACAGAAACAAACTGGTTCGACCAGTGATTTGAGCGATAGACACTAAGCCGCCGCCGGCCAATGATGCAAGTGAGCCGTGGTCCATCGAGCTTCCATAACAACAAGACAAGGGTCGTTAGCCTGCCCATGAACATTCTCTACGACGAACGCGTCGATGGTGCGCTGCACAGCGTCGACCGGGCCGAGTTCCTGCACACCCTGCAGAGCCGCCTGCCCGACCTGGATATCCTGCACGCCGCCGAAGACCTCAAGCCCTACGAGTGCGACGGCCTCTCGGCCTACCGCACCACGCCGATGCTGGTGGTGCTGCCGCGCCATCTGGAAGAGGTGCAGAGCGTGTTGCGCCTGTGCCACGAGCGCAAGGTGCCGGTGGTGGCACGTGGCGCCGGCACCGGCTTGTCCGGCGGCGCGCTGCCGCTGGAAAAGGGCGTGCTGCTGGTAATGGCGCGCTTCAACAAGATTCTTGAAATCGACCCGGCCGGGCGCTTTGCCCGCGTGCAGCCCGGCGTACGCAACCTGGCGATTTCCCAGGCTGCCGCGCCGCATGGGCTGTACTACGCACCCGACCCCTCCTCGCAGATCGCCTGCTCGATCGGCGGCAACGTCGCCGAGAACGCCGGTGGCGTGCACTGCCTCAAGTACGGCCTGACCGTGCACAACGTGCTCAAGGTCGAGATGCTCAGCGTCGAGGGCGAACGCATGACCCTGGGCAGCGATGCCCTGGACGCCCCCGGCTTTGACCTGCTGGCGCTGTTCACAGGTTCCGAGGGCATGCTCGGCATCATCACCGAAGTCACCGTCAAGCTGCTGCCCAAGCCGCAGGTGGCCAAGGTGCTGCTGGCCGCCTTCGACTCGGTGGAAAAGGCCGGCCGCGCCGTGGGCGACATCATCGCCGCCGGTATCATCCCCGGCGGCCTGGAGATGATGGACAACCTGGCGATTCGCGCCGCCGAAGACTTCATCCACGCCGGTTACCCGGTAGAGGCCGAGGCCATCCTGCTGTGTGAACTGGACGGCGTCGAGGCCGACGTGCACGACGACTGCGAGCGCGTGCGCGTGCTGCTCGAACAGGCCGGTGCCACCGAAGTGCGCCTGGCCCGCGACGAAGCCGAGCGCGTGCGCTTCTGGGCCGGGCGCAAGAACGCCTTCCCCGCCGTGGGTAGGCTGTCGCCCGACTACTACTGCATGGACGGCACCATACCCCGGCGCGAACTGCCCCACGTGCTGGGGGCCATCGCCGACCTCTCGGCCGAGTACAACCTGCGCGTGGCCAACGTGTTCCATGCCGGCGACGGCAACATGCACCCGCTGATCCTGTTCGATGCCAACACCCCCGGCGAGCTGGAACGCGCCGAGGCGTTCGGCGGCAAGATCCTCGAGCTGTGCGTGAAGGTCGGCGGCAGCATCACCGGCGAGCACGGCGTAGGCCGCGAGAAGATCAACCAGATGTGCGCCCAGTTCAACAGCGACGAGCTGAGCCTGTTCCATGCGGTAAAGGCTGCGTTCGACCCGCTGGGCCTGCTCAACCCGGGCAAGAACATCCCCACCCTGCACCGCTGCGCCGAATTCGGCGCCATGCACGTGCACCACGGCCAACTGCCCTTCCCGGACCTGGAGCGCTTCTGATGAGCACCGTACTGTTCGACCCGGCCCACGGCAGCGACCGCAGCGCCGACCTGCTGGCCCGCGTGCAGCAGGCCATCGCCGAGCGCACCCCGCTGTTCATCCGCGGCGGTGCCAGCAAGACCTTCTACGGGCGCCCCGTCGACGCCCAGCCACTGGACCTCGCCGGGCACACCGGCATCGTCTCCTACGACCCCACCGAACTGGTGATCACCGCCCGCGCCGGCACGCCCCTGCGCGAGCTGCAGGCCGCGCTGGAGCGTGGCGGGCAGATGCTTGCCTGCGAAGTGCCGTGCTTTGGCGACAACGCCACGGTCGGCGGCATGCTCGCTGCCGGCCTGTCGGGCCCGCGTCGCCCATGGGCGGGTTCGGTACGCGACTTCGTACTGGGCACGCGCATGATCAGCGGCCTGGGCACGCACCTGCGCTTTGGCGGCGAGGTGATGAAGAACGTCGCCGGCTACGACCTGTCGCGCCTGCTGGCCGGCAGCCTGGGCTGCCTGGGGGTGATCACCGAAGCCTCGTTCAAGGTGCTGCCCAAGTACCGCTGCCGGGTCAGCCTGCGCCAGGCCATGCCGCTGCAGATGGCCCTGGACAAGCTCGGCGAATGGGGCCAGCAGCCGATCCCGCTGACCGCCGCCAGCCATGACGGCAGCACCCTGTACCTGCGCCTGGAAGGCAACGAGGGTTCGGTACGCGCCGCCGCCGAACGCCTGGGCGGCGATGCGCTGGATGACAGCTACTGGGACGACCTGCGCGAACAGCGCCTGGCGTTCTTCGACGACCCGCGCCCGCTGTGGCGCCTGTCGGTGCCGGCACTGACGGCGCCGCTGGCGATCGAGGGCGAGCAGTTGATCGACTGGGGCGGCGCGCAACGCTGGCTCAAGAGCAGCGCCGATGCCGACAGCATCCGTCAACTCGCCGCCGCCGCCAACGGGCACGCCACCTGCTTCACCCCGGGCGTGGTGGACAGCCCGTTCCAGCCGCTGGCCGCACCGATCCTGCGGTTTCACCAGACGCTCAAGCGCAACCTGGACCCTCAGGGCATCTTCAACCCCGGCCGCCAGTACGCCGACGTCTGACCCAGGAGCCACCATGCAGACCAACCTGAGCGAAGCGGCCAAGCGCCTGCCCCACGCCGACGAAGCCGAACGCATCCTGCGCAGTTGCGTGCACTGCGGCTTCTGCAATGCCACCTGCCCCACCTACCAGGAACTGGGCGACGAGCTGGACGGCCCGCGCGGACGCATCTACCTGATCAAGCAATTCCTCGAGCAGGACACCGTCAGCGAGAAGACCCAGCAGCACCTGGACCGCTGCCTGACCTGCCGCAACTGCGAAACCACCTGCCCGTCGGGGGTGGAGTACCACAAGCTGCTGGACATCGGTCGCGACGCCATCGAGGCCCGTGTACCCCGCCCGCTGGGCCAGCGCCTGCTGCGCAGCGGCCTGCGCGCCGTGGTGCCGCGCCCGGCCCTGTTCCAGGCGCTGGTGAGTACCGGCGAGCTGCTGCGCCCAGTGCTGCCCGAGGCATTCAGGACCCACCTGCCACGCAGCGTGGCACCGGCCCGGCAACGCCCCCAGGCCACCCATGCACGGCGCGTGCTGATGCTCGAAGGCTGCGTGCAGCGCAGCCTGTCGCCCAACACCAACGCCGCCACCGCGCGCGTGCTCGACCGCCTGGGCATCAGCATCACGCCGATTGCCCAGGCCGGCTGCTGCGGCGCGGTGGACTATCACCTCAACGCGCAGGACACCGGGCTTGAACGTGCGCGGCGCAATATCGACGCCTGGTGGCCAGCCGTGGAAGCCGGCGCCGAAGCCATCGTGCAGACCGCCAGCGGCTGCGGCGCCTTCGTCAAGGAATACGCCTACCTGCTGCGCGACGACCCGGCCTACGCGGCCAAGGCCGAGCGCATCAGCGCCCTGGCGCGGGACATCGTCGAAGTGATCCGCGCCGAACCGCTGGAGCGCTTCGAGGCCTGCTGCGACCAGACCCTGGCCTTCCACTGCCCGTGTACCCTGCAGCACGCACAAAAACTTGGCGGCGCAGTTGAAGCCGTACTCAAACGCCTGGGCTTCAACCTTACCGAGGTACCCGACAGCCACCTGTGCTGCGGTTCGGCCGGCACCTATTCGCTGACCCAGCCGGTGCTGTCCAGGCAACTGCGCGACAACAAGCTCGATGCGCTGGAAAGTGGCCACCCCGACGTGATCGCCACGGCCAACATCGGCTGCCAGACCCACCTCGACGGTGCCGGGCGAACCCCCGTGCGGCACTGGATCGAACTCGTTGACCAAGCCCTCAACCCAGGAGCCTGATTTCATGCAAAGCAAACCCGTAATGACCCTGAGCGACGTGCAGCAGATTCTCGCCGCCGCCCGTGCCGAGGCCCAGGCCAACCAGTGGGCCGTGAGCATTGCCGTGGTCGACGACGGCGGCCACCCGCTGGGCTTCGAGCGCCTGGACGGCTGCGCGCCGGTGAGTGCCTACATCGCCACCGAAAAGGCCCGCAGCGCGGCGCTGGGCCGACGTGAAACCAAGCTGTACGAAGACATGATCAATGGCGGGCGCACGGCGTTCCTGTCGGTGCCGGTGATCAGCGGCACGCTCGAAGGCGGCGTGCCGGTGATCGTCGACGGCCAGGTGGTCGGCGCGGTGGGTGTGTCGGGGGTCAAGTCCGAACAGGACGCCCAGGTGGCCAAGGCCGGCGTTGCCGCCGTTAAAGACTGATCAGGAGCAACCGAACATGAACGACCGTATTCAGCGTCAACGCCTGCAGGTCGCGAGCGCCCTGCAGCACTTCATCGAAACCGAGGCCCTGCCCGGCACCGGTGTGCCGGAGGCCAACTTCTGGCAAGGCTTCGACGCCCTGGTGCACGACCTGGCGCCGAAGAACCGCGCCCTGCTCGCCGAACGCGACCGCCTGCAGGCCGCGCTGGACAGCTGGCACCGCGCCCACCCGGGCCCGGTGGCCGACATGCCGGCCTACCGCGCCTTCCTGAGCGAGATCGGCTACCTGGTGCCGGTGCCTGAACAGGTGGCGGTGAGCACCTCCAACGTCGACAGCGAGCTGTGCGAACAGGCCGGCCCGCAGCTGGTGGTGCCGGTGATGAACGCGCGCTATGCGCTCAACGCCGCAAACGCACGCTGGGGCTCGCTGTATGACGCGCTGTATGGCACCGATGCGATCAGCGACGCCGACGGCGCCGAGGCTGGCGAGGGCTACAACCCGCGCCGTGGCCAGAAGGTCATCGCCTTTGCACGCAAGGCCCTGGACCAGGCTGCACCGCTGGCCGGCGGCTCGCACGCCGAGGCCAAGGCCTACCGCATCGAGGACGGGCAACTGCGCGTCGAGCTCATCAGCGGCATGACCACCACACTCAAAGACCCCGCCAAGTTCGTCGGTTTCCAGGGCGATGCCGCCCAGCCGAACGCGGTGCTGCTGAAGAACAACGGCCTGCACCTGGAAATCCAGATCGACCCCACCAGCGCCATCGGCCAGACCGATGCGGCCGGGGTCAAGGACGTGCTGGTCGAAGCCGCCCTGAGCACCATCCTCGACTGCGAGGACTCGGTGGCCGCGGTGGATGCCGAAGACAAGACCCTGATCTACCGCAACCTGCTGGGCCTGATGAAAGGCGACCTGAGCGAAGCGATCAGCAAGGGCGGCAAGACCCGCGTGCGCCGCCTCAACCCGGACCGCGTCTACACCGCAGCCGATGGCGCAACACTGACCCTGCATGGCCGTTCGCTGCTGTTCGTGCGCAACGTCGGCCACCTGATGACCAACCCGGCGATTCTCGATGGCGATGGCGCCGAGATTCCCGAGGGCATCATGGACGCGGTGCTCACCGGCCTGATCGCCATCCACGACCTGCAGCGGCGCGGCAACTCGCGCAGCGGCAGCGTGTACATCGTCAAGCCGAAGATGCACGGCCCTGCCGAAGTGGCGTTTGCCGCCGAACTGTTCGGGCGTGTCGAAGACCTGCTGGCGCTGCCGCGCAACACCCTGAAGATGGGCATCATGGACGAGGAGCGGCGCACCTCGGTGAACCTCAAGGCGTGCATCGGCGCAGCGCACGAGCGGGTGGTGTTCATCAACACGGGCTTTCTCGACCGTACCGGCGACGAGATGCACAGCGCCATGGAAGCCGGCCCGATGCTGCGCAAGGGCGACATGAAGTCCACGCCGTGGATCACCGCCTACGAGCGCAACAACGTGCTGGTGGGGCTGGCCTGCGGGCTCAAGGGGCGCGCGCAGATCGGCAAGGGCATGTGGGCCATGCCCGACCTGATGGCCGACATGCTGGTGCAGAAGATCGGCCACCCCAAGGCCGGTGCCACCACCGCATGGGTGCCCTCGCCCACGGCCGCCACGCTGCATGCGCTGCACTATCACCAGGTGGACGTGCAGGGGGTGCAGAGCGAATTGCAGCGCATCGACCTGGCCGGCGAGCGTGACAGCCTGCTCAACGACCTGCTGACCATTCCGGTATCGCCGCGTCCGAACTGGAGCGATGCGGAAAAACTGCAGGAGCTGGAGAACAACTGCCAGGGCATTCTCGGTTACGTGGTGCGCTGGGTGGAGCAAGGAGTCGGGTGCTCCAAGGTGCCGGACATCCACAACGTCGGCCTGATGGAAGACCGTGCGACCTTGCGTATATCCAGCCAGCACATTGCCAACTGGCTGCTGCATGGCACGGTGAGCGAGGCCAAGGTACGCGAGGTGCTCGAACGCATGGCGGTGGTGGTCGACCGGCAGAATGCCGGGGATGCGGCATACCGCCCGATGGCGCCGGACTTCGCCACCTCGATGGCGTTCCAGGCCGCCAGCGACCTGGTGTTCAAGGGGCGTGAGCAGCCGAGCGGGTATACCGAGCCGCTGCTGCATGCGTGGCGCTTGAGGTTCAAGGCGGCGAACTGACGGGCCTCTTCGCCCGCAAGGCTGGCTCCTGCAGGAACCAGCCTTGCGGGCGAAGGCCCCGGCAACTACACGATGGGCAACCCATTGTTGACCACTTCCCGCGTATACGACGCCAGCTGCTTGGCATCCATGCTGGCCACCAGGTCGGCCTCGATGGGCCGGTGCGCCACGATACTCACATCGGTGCAGCCCAGGGCGTTGTGGCGGATCCGGCGCACTGCCGGGCTGATGGTCACGGGGATGATGCCGATGCCCATTTCCTTGGCGATGCGAAATGCACCGGTCTTGAACGGCAGCACGCCCTGCCCTGTGTTGCGCGTGCCCTCGGGGAAGATCCAGAGCGATGTCTTGCTGTCGGCCACGCGGGTGGCGATGCGCCGCAAGCTGGTGATCGACGCGCGCGGGTTGCTGCGGTCGATGAACAGGCTGCCGGTCAGCCAGTACAGCTGCCCGGCCAACGGCAGCCAGCGCAACGACTGCTTGCCCACGATCACCGTGCCTGGGCGCAGCGCCTGGGCCACGACAAATGCATCGTGGTTGCTCTGGTGGTTGGCCACATAGATGTAGGAGCGGTCGGGCGCGATGGCGTCGAAACCACCGACCTCGACGCGCACGCCAAAGATCCAGTTGATGGCCCTGTAGACCTTGCAGGCCAGGTAGAGGTTGTCCTGCTTGCGCGGGTTGAGCAACAGCACCAGGCACAGGAACGGAAACGTCACCACCACGAACAGCACGACCAACAGCCAACGCACACACGCAATCATTGCTTTACCACCTTCCCTCGACATGTTCACCCGTCACGCTGCCAGTTGCAGTGCGCGGGTCGTCTGGTCATCGATTTCGATCCAGAAGGCCAGCACCGGCTTGTCGTCAATCATCTGCGGACGCGCGATTCTTCGCGTGGTCACGCCCATGCGCTTGAGCAACCGCTCGTTACCCATTGCAGTAAAGGCAATCAGCCTGCGCGCCCCCTGGGCACGGGCCACATCGATCACCTTGCCGACCATCGCCACGGTATTCTGCCAAGCCTGTTCAGCCGACAGGTATTGGCCTTTGGGCGAACTCATGGCGAAGCGCGAGAGCTCCCATATGTCCTGCTGATAGGGGAGCGGCGCATCGCCAACCAGGTGCGGAAACACTTCTGCCAGCAGGTACGGGCGATGGGTGGGGATCAGGCGGGCACAACCGAAAATATTCTGTTGCTTGTCGCATGCCAGCACATACAGCGTATCGGGGCGGTCGAACTCATCCCACTCCTGACCCTCGGGACACTGCAATGGCCAGCCCAGCTCCCTTACAAACACCTGGTAGCGGTACTCGGCCAGTGCGCTCGCCATGGTGCGCGGAAAGTCTTTGATGGTCCCGGTTACAGCAGTGAACATGAAAACGCCCCAACTCAAAGAGCTGGGAGTACAACAAACCCTCCGGAGCCTATATAGCTGCCCGAAAGGGCAGGTTTATTCGTAGGAAAAACCTGAAATGCCAGCGCACTGATGGCCATTTGCTACAGAAGTTTTCCGCGAAAACTGTACCGTACGGTATAATTCGGGCCTGTTTGCACTCTCCATTGGCCGAGCACATTCCACCCATGAAAGGCACATTGCGTGAATGACTGGCGCGAGCACTTCATTGCCGTGGTGACGGGGTGCCGCAACGAAGGCGAGCTGTTCAGCGAGCTGACCCGGCTTACCCGCGAGCTGGACTTCGAGTTCTGTTCCTATGGGCTGAAGAATCCGCTGCCGATCGCCGCCCCGCAGTTCATCCTGCGCTCCAACTACCCCAGTGCCTGGGAAGCCAGGTACGTGGCCGAGGACTATTTTTCCTGCGACCCGACGGTGGCCCACGGGCTGACCCGCACCACGCCCCTGCAGTGGGCCGCCGCGCAACAGCAGCACCAGCAGGCATTCTGGGAAGAGGCGCGGCACTACAGCCTGGACCACGGCTGGTGCCTGTCGGTGCAGGGCGACTACGGCACCATCGGCCTGCTGTCCCTGTCCCGGCCGGATGACCCGATCTCCACACTGGAACTGGACGCCAAGGAAGCCAAGCTCATCTGGCTGTCGCAACTGGCGCACAGTGCCATGACCGGCTTCTTTGCCCAGACCCACCTGCCCGAGGCCCAGAAGGCCCTGACCGCACGGGAGAAAGAAGTGCTCAAATGGACCGCCGTGGGCAAGACCTACAGCGAGATCAGCATCATCCTCACCATCGACAGCCGCACGGTGAAGTTCCACCTGGTCAACGCCATGCGCAAGCTGCAGGCCAGCAACAAGGCCGAGGCGTCGGTGAAGGCGATTCTGCTGGGGATGCTTTTCTAGGCCAGGGCTGCATCAATAGCTGAAAATTCCCGACACAGCGACTAAGGTAGGCACAGATCGGTGCCCGCCCCTGGCCCGAGACAACAAGATGACGGTGAGCCGCCCCTGCGCGCGCCACGGTCGACGGGAGCCCAGCATGCAGCATACCCAGACCAGCCCGAGCGATCTCGCGGCCTTCGTCGACGATCACTTCCCCGAGCGCGGCATCCGCCCCGACCCTGTCATTGCGCAGTCCTGGTACCGCAGCGTGGTCGAGCATCGCCTCGACCCCGGCGCCGCCGGGCGTACCCATGTGCTGGGCGCCGACGCCATCCGCCAGCATCAACAGCAGCACCAGCAATACCTGGCCATCGCCAGCCAGGGCGTCAGCGGCCTGGCCAGGCGCGTGGTGCCGGCCGGGTTCGCGGTGCTGCTCAGCGACGAACACGGCATCACCCTCGACACCCGCCTGCCCGAAGCCAGCCACATCTATACCCAGGCCGGGCTGGTGGTGGGCGCGCGCTGGGACGAGTCGATTGCCGGCACCAACGGCATCGGCACCACCCTGGCCGCCGCGCAGCCGCTGATCATCCACCGCGAAGAGCACTTTCTGGCCTCCAACTTTCGCCTGAGCTGCTCGGTGGCGCCGATCTTCGACGCCCAGGGCCTGCTGCGTGGCTGCCTGAACGCCACTTGCCTGAACAGCAACGGGCCCAAGGAGGCGCAGTACCTGACCCTGCAACTGGTGATCCTGTATGCGCGGCTGATCGAGAACGCGCACTTTCGCGAGTGCTACCGCGACCGCCTCACCCTGTCGCTCAAGCCCATCGACGACATAGCCGACCTGGCCAACGAGCAGTTGCTGGCGCTGGACGACAACGGCCGCATCATCGGCGCCAACCGCGCCACCTTCGTTGCCCACCAGCGCGATGCAGCGCCGCTGCTGGGTGCGCGCATCGACAGCCTGCTGCCAACCTCGGTGGATGAACTGCTGCACCTGACCCAGGGCGGTGCACGCGGCGTGCGCCTGCGCGGGCAGCAGGACGACGCCTTGCTGGATGTGGGCCTGCGCATACCGTCGCAACGCCACCGCCCTGCCCCGGCCAGACCGCCGGTGCGCAGCAGCCACCCCGACCTGCAGCAGCTGGCCGGCGGCGATGCGCGCCTGCAACAGGCGGTGCAGCGGGTGCGCAAGGTGCTCGACAAGGACCTGCCGATACTGATCACCGGCGAGACCGGCACCGGCAAGGAGGCATTCGCCCGCGCCATCCACCAGGCCAGTGCGCGGCGCGCCGGGCCGTTCATCGCGCTCAATTGCGCGGCGATTCCCGAGACGCTGATCGAGAGCGAGCTGTTCGGCTACCGCGGCGGCAGCTTCACCGGGGCCGACAAGAAGGGCATGAAGGGCAAGCTGGAACTGGCCGCCGGCGGCACGCTGTTTCTGGACGAGATCGGCGACATGCCGGCGCACCTGCAAACCCGTTTGCTGCGGGTGCTGGCCGAGCGCGAGATCTTCCCGATTGGCGCCCAGGCGCCGGTGGCGCTGGACGTGCAGGTGGTGTCGGCGACCCACCAGGACCTGCACGGGATGATTGGCGACAAGCGCTTTCGCGAGGACCTCTACTACCGCCTGGGCGGCATGAGCCTGGCGTTGCCGGCCTTGCGCGAACGCAGTGACCGGGGCGCGTTGATCGAGCAGTTACTGGCGGCGCAGAGCAGCGGCGTGCGGTTGACCGAACAGGCCCGCCAGTGCCTGCATGCCCATGCGTGGCCGGGCAACATTCGTCAGTTGCTCAATGCGTTGCGCTACGCGGTGGCGTTGGCCGAGGACGGGGTGATCGACGTGGATTGCCTGCCGGCGGAAGTGGTGCAGGTGGTGCGCGGCGAGCCGCTGCGCATCGACAGCCAGGACCCGGCCAGCGAGTTGCTGCAAAGGTTGCGGCGCCATCGCTGGAACATCAGTGCGGTGGCGGCTGAACTGGGGGTGGCGCGCTCGACGCTGTATCGGCAGATGAAGAAGTACGGGGTGGTGCAGCCCAATGATCGGTTGTGATGGCAGGGGTTGCTGTGCAACCCATCGCGGGTCGAGCCCGCTCCCACAGGCTGTGGGAGCGGGCTTGACCCGCGATGAGGCCCTAACAGGCTACCTGGGCCTCAGATCTGGATGTAGACCACATGGGTATGCGTGTACTCATACAACCCATGCTTGCCATCGGCCCCACCGATCCCCGACTTGCGCGTGCCGGCATGGAAGCCCTGCATGGCCTCGAAGTTCTCGCGGTTGATGTAGGTCTCGCCGAAATCCAGCGCGTTGCTGGCATGCATCGCTGCACTCAGGCTGCGCGTGTACAGCGATGAGGTCAGCCCGTATTCACTGTCGTTGGCCAGCGCAATCGCCTCGTCCAGGCTCTCCACGATCTGGATCGGCAACACCGGCCCGAAGATCTCCTTGCGCATGATCTCCATGTCGGCCGAGCAGCCGGCCAGCACCGTCGGCTGGTAGTGGAAGCCCTGCCCGCGATCGGCCACCGCGCCCCCGGTCACCAGCTGCGCGCCCTGCCCGGTGGCGGTGCGCACCATCTGTCCGACCTTGTCCAGGGCGGCCTGGTTGATCAGCGGGCCCATGTCCAGGTCCGCCTCGGCCAGCGGGTCACCATAACGGGTGGCGGCCATGGCGCTGGCCAGTTTGTCGGTGAACTCATCCGCCACCTCGCGCTGCACGTAAACCCGCTCGGCGCAGTTGCACACCTGCCCGGTGTTGATCACCCGCGACGCGGTGATCGACTTGACCGCCAGCTCCAGGTCCGCATCAGCCAGCACGATAGCCGGCGCCTTGCCGCCCAGCTCCAGGTTGAGCTTGGTGATGTTCGGCGCCGCCGCGGCCATGATCCGCGAGCCGGTGCCCACGCTGCCGGTGAAGCTGATCAGGTCGATGCCAGCGTGGCTGGTCAGGCGCTGGCCCACGGTCGCCCCGGTACCGCACACCACGTTGAACACGCCGCTGGGCAGGTCGGTCTCGGCCACCAGGCGGGCGAACTCGAAGCAGTTGATCGGTGTTTCTTCGCTGGGCTTGATCACGATGGTGTTGCCCGTGAGCAGGGCCGGCGCCATCTTGCGGGCGATCAGAAAGAACGGGAAGTTCCACGGCAGAATCCCGGCCACCACACCCAGCGGCTTGCGCAGCAGAAAGATGCTTTCACCGGCGCGGTCGCTGGTGAGCACCTCGCCTTCCAGGCGTCGCGCCCACTCGGCCATGTAGTCCAGGTAGTCGGCGGTGAAGTTGACTTCGACCAGGGCCAGGCCGAGCACCTTGCCCTGCTCGGCGGTGATGATGCGCGCCAGGCGCTCGGCGTTGTCGCGCACCTTGCTGGCGATCTTGCGCAGGTAGCCGGCGCGCTCGATGGCCGGGCGCGTGGCCCAGCTCTTCTGGGCCTTGCGCGCGGCGGCAATGGCCTGCTCCACCTGCGCGTCACTGGCCTGGGGCACGCGCCCCAGCAGTTGTCCATTGGCCGGGTTGTGCACCTCGATCTGCGCGTCGCTGTCGACGAACGCATTGGCGATGTAGTTCTGGTAGATGACGTCACTCATGGGTCAATGGCTCCTTTTCAATGGGATGACTTGGCGCTGAACTGCTTCCAGGTATCGCCTTCCTGATGAAGGTCGTGGGCGCGCTTGATCAGGTACTGGTGGATCTGGTCGACCTGCTCGGGGGTGAAGGCGTCGGCGAACGACGGCATGCCATCCGGCACGCGGCCACCGAAGAGGATGCCCAGGAACATCTGGTGCTTTTCCGGGGTGAGCTTGCGCAGGTCGGGCAGCACGCCGCCGCTGACCGCGTGGATACCGTGGCACTGCGAGCAGTAACCGTCGTACAGCTTGGCGCCCGCCTCGATCGAAGCGGTGTCGTTGCTCAACGCGGGTGGTTTGGGGGTGTCCGGGCGTGGCGCCGGCTCTTGCAGCTTGGCGGTGCCGCCCAGCTTGTAGGTCAGCACCTGGGCGTACGGCTGCACGCCGGCCCGCAGCGACAGGGCCCCGGCAAAGGTGGAGAACGCGCCGCCCCAGCCGGCCATGAAGGTCACGTACTGCTCGCCATCCACGCTGTAGGTGACGGGCGCGGCCATCACGCCGCTGGCAGCCGGTTGCTCCCAGAGTTTTTCGCCGGTGTCGGCGGCATAGGCGATCACCCGCCCGTCGGCGCTGCCCTCGAACACCAGGTTGCCCGCGGTACTCAAGGTGCCGCCGTTGAAGATGGTCACGTAGGGCACTTCCCAGGCGGCCTGCTGCTTGACCGGGTCCCAGGCGATCAGCTTGCCCGACCAGCTCTTGGCCATCTCCAGCAGGCCTTCGGCGCCTTCGGGCATCATCCCGGTGCGCAGGCCCAGCTGGTACATGCTCTTGAACGGGTTGCGCTTGGGCGCCTCGGGGATGTGCTCGTAGTAGGCCGACATGATGTGCGCCGGGATGTACACCAGCCCGGTGTCGGGGTTGTACGACATCGGCTGCCAGTCATGCGCACCCCAGAACGCCGGGGTCACCAGGTTGCGCTTGCCGTTCTTCCAGTAGGCGGCGTTCTCTTCGTCCAGGATCGGCCGCCCGGTCTTCATGTCCATGCCCTTGGTCCAGCTCTGCGGCACGATGCCCTTGGCCGACAGCAGCTCGCCGGTGGCGCGGTCGATCACATAGAAGAAGCCGTTTTTCGGCGCCTGCATCAGCACCTTGCGCGGCTTGCCGTCGATGGGCAGCTCGGCCAGGATCATGTGCTGGGTGGCGGTGTAGTCCCAGGCATCGCCCGGGGTGGTCTGGTAGTGCCACACGTATTCGCCGGTGTCGGCATTGACCGCCACGATGGACGACAGGAACAGGTTGTCGCCCTTGGCCTGGCTACGCCATTTGGGGTCCCACAGCGAGCCGTTGCCCACGCCGATGTACAGCAGGTTCAGCTCCGGGTCGTAGGCGAACGAGTCCCAGGCGGTGCCGCCACCGCCCTGCTCCACATAGGCATCGCCGAACCAGGTCTTGGCGGCGATCTCCATGCCCTTGCCCTCGGGCGGCAGCTTGGGGTCGCCCGGCACGGTGTAGAAGCGCCACGCCTCCTTGCCGGTTTCGGCGTCGTAGGCGGTGACATAGCCCCGCACGCCGAACTCGGCGCCGCCGTTGCCGATCACCACCTTGCCGTTGACCACCCGAGGGGCGCCGGTGATGGTGTAGCTGCGCTTGTGGTCGGCGCGGGTGTCGACCGACCAGGCGCGCTGGCCGGTCTTGGCGTCGATGGCCTCCAGGCGCCCGTCGAGCACGCCCACGTAGACCTTGCCCTTCCACACCGCCACGCCACGGTTGACCGCGTCGCAACAGGCTTCGCCGGCGCGGTGGCGGTCCGATTGCGGGTCGTACTTCCAGATCAGCCTGCCGTCGCGCGCATCCAGCGCGTACACCACCGAGAACGGCCCGGTGGTGTACATCACCCCGTCGACCACGATGGGTGTGGCTTCCACGCCACGGTCCAGGTCCAGCTTGTAGCTCCAGGCCAGGCCCAGCTGGCCGACGTTCTGGTCGCTGATCTGCTTGAGCGGGCTGTAGCGCTGTTCGTCGTAGGTGCGCCCGGTGCTCATCCAGTTACCGGGCTCCTTGTCGGCGGCGATGATGCGCGCGCCATCGACGTTGGCCGGGATGTCCGCAGCCAGCGCCGGTGTACCCGCCAGGCTCAGCAGCACGGCAACGGCAAGGGATTTGAGGGGAAGCGAGGCGAGGCCAGTCTGTCTCATGGGAGTGTCCTGTTCTTATTAGTGGCGCAGTCTTCGCGCTGCGCCATCAGCTCATCGCAACCGCCATGCCAGCTGTGACATGAACCGCCACAACCGCTCTGGCACGCGGCCTTGCGCGCGCCGCACCGATGCCGCCCACGCTGCAATCAACGCTACAGGTGTTGCATCACCCGCTACACAGGGCGCACACCTGTAGCGCAGTGCTGGCCCGGCGCACGCCACATTCACAAATCGAATGGCAGGGATTTCAACATTTAATTTGTGGATAGCTAAAGATGGTCATAACGTAGCGGTGCAATCCCTGAACGGGGCCGCCCGCCGCAGGCTGGCCCGGGGGACACAACAACAAACATCGAGACTGTCCATGTCCAGAACCACTTACTTCGCCCCCCACGGCGGGCACCCGGCTCAGACCGAGCTGCTGACAGACCGTGCCATGTTCACCGAAGCCTACGCGGTGATCCCCAAGGGCGTGATGCGTGACATCGTCACCAGCCACCTGCCCTTCTGGGACAAGATGCGCATGTGGGTCATCGCCCGCCCGCTGTCGGGTTTCGCCGAGACCTTCTCGCAGTACATCGTCGAAGTTGCCCCTGAAGGCGGCAGCGAGCGCCCGGAGCAGGACAAGAACGCCGAGGCGGTTCTATTCGTGGTCGAGGGTGAAGTCGACATCACCCTGCAAGGCAAGCCGTACACCCTCAAGCCAGGCGGCTACGCGTTCATTCCGCCGGGCGCCGACTGGAGCCTGCGCAACAACAGCGCGGCCAACGTGACCTTCCACTGGATCCGCAAGCACTACCAGGAAGTCGAAGGCCTGGCGCACCCGGAAGCGTTCGTCACCAACGAACAGGACGTTACCCCGATCCCGATGCCGGGCACCGATGGCGCCTGGGTCACCACCCGCTTCGTCGACATGGCCGACATGCGCCACGACATGCACGTCAACATCGTGACCTTCCAGCCGGGCGGCACCATCCCGTTCGCGGAAACCCACGTGATGGAGCACGGCCTGTACGTGCTGGAAGGCAAGGCGGTGTACCGCCTGAACCAGGACTGGGTCGAAGTGGAAGCCGGCGACTTCATGTGGCTGCGCGCCTTCTGCCCGCAGGCCTGCTACTCGGGTGGCCCTGGCCCGTTCCGCTACCTGCTGTACAAGGATGTGAACCGCAACGTGAACCTGACGCTGAACCCAAAGCGTTAAGCAGGTAGCGATGCAGAAAGCCCGCCGTGACTGGCGGGCTTTTTTGTGGGGAAGTAACCCGCAGGCTCACACCGCCTGTGCTTCGAGCAGGCCGGTCAACACGCCCGCCAGCGCTCGTACCATCGGGTCGGCCGTCTGGCGATGCAGAATCAGAATCTCGTAGCTGTCGATCACCGGCAGGCCATCCGCCTCGCCGAGCACCCGGTGCTCGGCGGTGACGGCGCGTGGCGGCAGCAGGCTGATACCCATGCCGTCGGCCACGGCGGCCTGAATGCCGCTGAGGCTGGAGCTGGTGAACGCGATGCGCCAGCGCCGGCCCAGGCTCTCTACTGCGCTGATGATTTCGTCGCGGTACAGCCCGCGTGGCGGAAAGGTCACCAGCGGGATCGGGGCCAGCGCCAGGGCCGGGTTGTGCGCGCTGTCGATCCAGCGCAATTGCTCCGGCCAGCTGGCCACCCCTTCGCGACCGTTGCGCCGCTGCTTGAGCAGCACCAGGTCGAGCTCGCCGTTGTCGTAGCTCTGGCTGAGGTCGCGGCACAGGCCGCTGGTGACTTCGAGCTTGACCTGCGGGTGCCTGCGGTTGAACGCCGACAGCGCGTTGGTGGTGCGCCCGCCAACGAAGTCTTCCGGGACGCCCAGGCGCAGGGTCACGCCGACCGTGGCGCCGGCCAGGGCTTCGAGCATCTGGTCGTTGAGGGCGAGCATGTGGCGGGCATAGCCGAGCAGGGTCTGGCCGGCGTCGGTGGGCAGCACCTCGCGATTGCCGCGCTCGAGCAGGCGGTGACCGACCATCTCCTCGAGGCGCCGGACCTTCTGGCTGATGGTCGACTGGGTGGAATGCAGGCGCGTGGCCGCTGTGGTGAAACTGCCGCAGTCGGCCACCACCACGATGGCGCGCAGCAGGTCGAGGTCGAACAGAGACCTGTTGGGTTTGAGGCTGAGGCTCATGGCGGGATTCAGGTTTTGAATGGGTAGGCGGTTTTCTAGCATGTGCCGGGGGGTTGGGCAAATGCGCGAACCTGCAGGAGCCGGCCTAGCCGGCCAAAGGGTTGGGTTACCCCAGCAGGTTCGGCACAGACGAAATCAGCAGCGAGACACCCGAGGCAGTCAGCAAGCCCAGCACGATGCGGCGAAACTGCAGGTCGCTGATGCCGATGTACAGGCGCGTACCAAGGAAGGTCGGAATCAGCATGGCCGGCGCGACGATGGCGAAGAACGGCAGCATGTCCACCGTAACGATGCCGGTGCCCAGGTAGGTGAGCATGGTCACGAACAGCATCGACAGGTTGAAGTTCTGGATGATCGAGCGCTGCAGGTCGCGCTCGTAGCCCTTGAGGGTGCACCACAGCGTCGGGACCGTGCCGGTGAAACCGCCAAGCCCACCCATAACGCCACCGATCACACCGATGACGCCATCGACCAGCCGGCCGGCCAGCGGGATTCTCGGCAATCTGCCGGCCAGCAGCATGACCGGGCACCAAGTCACCAGCAGGGCCCCGAGCAAGGTCTTGAACCAGTGCATGTCCAGGTTGGGCAACAGCGCAACACCCAGAGGAATGCCGGCCAGGCCACCGAGGATGAAAGGCAGCAGGCGTTGCAGGCTCAAGCCCCGGCGCACCGAGAACGCGGCCACCACCTGCCCGGTGAGGCCGCCGAACACCGCCAGGGTGGCGGCCAGCTTCGGGTCGAGCACCCAGGCCCAGAACGACATCGCGACCATGCTGAAGGCGAAGCCCGAAAGCCCCTGGACGAACCCCGCAACAACGGCCCCGAGAGCGACCACCAGGTAGATCGTGAGCATCTGCAAGACATCCGGGGTGACTGTGAACGAGTTAGCGATGATGCCATCGCGCAGGGGGGGCCTGTCCAGCATGTCAGCCCCCACTGCAACATCGTCACACCGCCAGCAGCACGCCCCACAACGGCAACGCTGCGGCCAGCCAAACCATTGCACGCGGCCAGTACGGCAACAGCATCGCCACCCCGAACCCCGCCAGTGAAATACCGCCAAACCAGGCTACCGGCCCCATCGCCCAGCCCCAGGCCACGCCACTGACCCACAGGCTGATGGCCAGCGCCGACCAGCCCGCCGACCGCAGGGCCACCCTCAACCAGGGTGCAGGTGCCCTGTCCCACACCTGCTTGTAGTGCCGCTCCAGCCCCAGGCACAACGCCAACATACCCACATAGGCAAACACCACCGCGCCGATCATCAGCATATCATTGCCCCTCCACCGCTACCGTCGCACGCTTGCGCGCAGGTTTTTCTTCACGCGGCGCCACGCAGCGCCATGCCGCATACGCCAGCAACCCACCCAGCACCACGCTGGTGGCCTCCAGCACGCGGTGCGCCGGGTCGTGCTGCGCGGTCAACGCGCCCAGCACCGGCAGGCCGATGCACAGTACCGCGGCCAGCCCCAGCTGCTCGGCCCAGGCGCGCTGCGCCGGGCGCAAACCGGCATGCAGCAGCGACAGCAACCACACCGCGAAGAACGCCTTGACCTCCCAGTTGGCCCGCTGCGCCAGCTCCACCGGCAGCAGGCGGTTGGCCCACAGCAAGCCTGCGCAGGCCAGCATCAGGCCGGCGACGAACGCCACGTTGAAGCTCTCGGCCACCTTGTACCAACGCTGCGCCGACACCGAGGCACTGGCGTACTTGCGCCGGCGCTTGACGCAGAACAGCACCAGCCCGGTGCCGATCATCGCGGTGCTGACCAACGCACACACGAAGTACAGCCAGCGCATCGGATAGCCGCCGAACTGCGCGAAGTGCAGCCCCGCCATCACCCGCTGGGTGAGCACGGCAGGCCGCATGTCGGGCACATCGCGCAGCAGCTCGCCGCTGACGCCGTCGAACACCATGGCCTGCCCCTTGCTCAGGGCGATGCGATACCCCAGGGTCGGGCGCACCTCGATCCGCGCGGCGGCCGTACCGGGGTTGGAGATACCGATGCTGCTGATTGCGCCCAGCCGCTCTTGCGCGCTGGCCAGTACCGGGGCCAGGTCGACCAGCGCGGCTGGCTGCTTGAGCGCCGCGCGCGGCGTGGGCAGACGCTGCTCGCCCTGGGCCTTGTAGTACGCCTGGTTGTCACCCTCGAACAGCGCATCCACCGCCGCCGGCATGTAGATCAGCAAAAAGATCACCAGCCCGGTGTAGGTGATCATCAGGTGAAACGGCAACAGCAGCACCGCGCTGGCGTTGTGAAAATCCAGCCACGAGCGCTGGCCCTTGCCAGGGCGGAAGGTGAAGAACTCCTTGAAGATCTTCTTGTGGATCACGATGCCGCTGACCAGCCCCACCAGCATCACGATTGCCAGGGCACCGACCACGAAGATGCCCCAGTTGCGCGGCAGGTTCAGGGTGAAGTGAAAGCGGAAGAAGAAGCTGCCGCCGGCCGTTTCGCGCACCTCGATCGGCTCGCCGGTATGCGGGTCGAGCGCGGTGCCGCCACCGCGTCGACGCTCGCCGGACGCTACCTGCAAACCGGGCGAACGCGCATCCGGCAGGCTGATGTTCCAGTTGCTGGCGCCCGGTGCATGCTGGGTCAGGTAGGCCAGCCCACGTTGCGCGGCCTGCAACTGGGTGAGGTCGTGGCTGCGCACCTCGGGGCGCATCCAGTTGTCGATTTCGCTGTCGAACACCGCCAGCGTACCGGTGGCGAATATCGCGAACAGCAGCCAGCCGAAGATCAGGCCGGCCCAGGTGTGCAGCCACGCCATGGATTGGGTGAAGGTATTTTTCATCTCACAGGCTCCACAACTGCGGCCAGAAGCCGACCGCCGCCAACGGCACCGCCAGCGCCGCCGGCCACCACGCACGCAGGGCATCGCGACTGGCGAAGGCCCACAGGAACGCGCAGGTGTAGAACGCAAAGGACGGCAGGCTGGCCACGATCACCGCATCCACCGCAGGCATTGGCAGCACACGGGCCAGAAAAGCCGTGGCCGCATAGCTGAATGCATAGCCGCCCAGCAAGGCGGCTGCCGCGCGCGACACAATCAACAACCAGACCGGTCGGGTGTTGCTCATCAGGTTTCTCCTTGTGCTGCCGCTGGCAGGCGCAGGTTCACGCGCAGGCCCGGCTTGAGGTTCTGTGCCCATACCTGGCCACCCTGCAACTGCACCCGGCAACGGGCGATCGTCAGGCCCAGGCCGAAGCCGTCGCCGCCCGGGCGTGCGGCGTCGAGTCGGGTGAAGGGTTGGAAGATGGTCTCCAGCGCAGCCTCGGCCACGCCGGGGCCCTGGTCGTCGATCCACAGGTGCCAGCAATCGCCATCGCGCCGGCCGCCCAGGCGCACCTGCCCGTTGGCAGGCGAATGGCGGATGGCATTGCGCACGATGTTTTCCATCGCCTGGGCCAGGCCGTTGAGGTGGCCGCGCACCAGGCAGTCTTCGGTGAGCGCCATGGGCAGTTGCCCCTCGCGCCAGCCGGACTCGAAACAGGCGTTCTCGCGTACCACCTCCCACAGTGTCTGCACCTCGACCGTGTCCAGCGCCAGTTGCGGGCGCTCGGTGCCGAGCCACACCAGCTCCAGGGTGTCGTCGACCAGCTGGCGCATGCACTGCACCTCGCGGGTCAGGCGCTCGCGCAACACGTCATCGTCGGGCTCGTTTTCGGCGGCCATGTGCAGGCGCGTCAACGGCGTGCGCAACTCGTGGGACAGGTCGGCGAGCAGGCGCTGCTGCAGCGACACGGTCTTTTCGAGGCGCTCGGCCATGTGGTCGAAGGCCCGCCCCAGATCGCCCAGTTCGTCGCTACGCCGGGAAATCGCCGGGTCGACCCGGGTGTCCAGGCGGTCGGCACGCAGGGCATTGGCCTGGGCGCGCAGGTGCGCCAGCGGGCCGATCAGCACGCGATACAGCAGAAAACCCGCCAGCAGTGCCAACAGCGCCGGCAGCAGCCCGTGGATCAGCAGTTGCACCAGCAGCGGACGCATCGACGGCATGAAGCGCTCGGGCAACTGGATCACCAGCCTGCCGGCCTGGGGCGCCTCGGGGAACGGCACGCTGATCGCCGGCAGCTCGGGGGAGCGCTTGCTCATGGGCCAGTCGAGCTCGCGCATGAACGTCACGTACTTCTGCTGCTCATCGGTCAGCGTCTGGCTGCTCAACGAGCGCAGGTCGCTGCCCAGCACCAGCGCCCAGCCCGGCTCGCGGATCTTCAGGTCGGCCAGCCACCGGTCGACGCCTGGCGTACCGCCGCTGCGCCACGCCGCGTGGGCCTCCACGGCGTAGCCCTTGAGCACCTGGCGCGCCTCCTCGCTCAGGTGATAGCTCCTGCGCTCCAGGTGCGCACCGCCCGAGCGGCTGAACCAGATGATCGACAGGCACAGCACCACCAGAAGCGCGCACAGTTTCCACAGCAGCGAGTGACGTCCGGGCAAGCTCATGCCGGCACCTGTGTCAGCACGTAGCCCTTGCCCCATACCGTGGCCAGGCGGCCGGCATAGCCGATGGCGGCCAGCTTGCGACGCACATGGCTGACGTGCATGTCCAGCACGCGGTCCTGCTGGGAGAACGGCCTGTGCAGCACCTGCTGGTAGAGGAACGGCTTGCTCAGCACTTCCTCGGGGTGCGCCAGCAGCACTTGCATCAGGCGGTACTCGATGGGGGTGAAGCTGGCCACCGCGGTGCCCAGCTGCATGTCCTGGCGCATGTCCTTGCGCAGCGCCGCCGGCTCGCCCTGCGCGCCTTCCGGCGCGGCCCGCTCATAGGCGACCCGGCGCAGTACCGCATCGATGCGCACGTCCATCTCGTTCATGCTGAACGGCTTGGGCAGGTAGTCGTCGGCGCCCTGGCTGAAGCCGACGATGCGGTCCTGCTCGGCACCCAGTGCCGACATCAGGATCACCGGCACCATGAACCGCTCGCGCAATTCACCCAGCAGTTGCAGGCCGTCGCGACCGGGCAGGAGGATGTCCATGAGGATCAGGTCGAAGGCCGTCCAGGCCTGCAGGTCGGTGCTGTCGTCCACGCCATGACAGACGCTCACATCGAAACCGCGGCGACGCAGGTGCTGTTCCAGATGGGCCGCCAGCAGCGGATCGTCCTCGACGGCCAGAATCTTCGTGGCAGGTTGTGCTGATAGATAACTCACGCTTCACCTTGGGTAGTACGGGTGTAGAGGGCCTGAAAACACAAAAAGCCGCCCCGGGCCGATCGATGCGCGATCGACCCGGGGCAGCCTGTAGGCAATGGCGGCTCAGAACGAGATGTTCAGTGCCGCGAACAGCGCCCGGCCCGGCTGGTTGTAGGTGTTGGCGCCCGAACTGCTGGCGTTGCCACCCCGGTAGATCTGCTTGTCGAACACGTTGTTCACGCCAAAGCGCACGTCGTAGTTCTTGGTGATCTTGTAGCCGGTGCTCACATCGACCAGGCCGTAGGCTTCGACGTCCTGCTGGGCATCCAGGTCGTAGTTCTGCTGGGTGCGGTAGTTGTAGGTCGGCGACTTCTGCTTGCCGAAGTAGGTACCGGCGACCTGGAACGACAGCTTGTCGGTGGCACGCCAGTCCAGGGTGCTGTTGACCGTGTACTTGGGAATCACGCTCAGCGGCTCGCCGGTGTCGCGGTTGTCGTTGTTGAGCATCAGGGTGAGGTTGGTGTTCCAGTCCAGCGACGGGGTCAGCTCGACGAAGAAGTTGCCTTCCACCCCTTCCACCAGTGCCTTGCCGGCGTTTTCCCACTGGGTCACGCGGCGACCGCTGTTGATGTCGTAGATCACGTCGGTGCCACCGATGATCTTGTTCTTGTAGTCGTTGCGAAAGTACGTCGCGCTGGTGCGCCAGGTGCCACGGTCGTAGAGCAGGCCGATTTCCTTGTTGACGCTGGTTTCGGGGTCGAGGTTGGGGTTGCCCTGCAGGTAGCAGCCGCCGTTGTTGGTCTGCTGGGTGCTGCAACCGTTGCCCCGGCTGTAGAGCAGGTAGTTGGGGTTGGCCTGGTACAGGTTCGGGGTCTTGTAGGCCCGTGCGATACCGCCCTTGACGGTGAGGTCGTCGGTGAGCTTGTGCGCCACGTTCAGGCTCGGGCTGTAGTTGTCGCCGAACTCTTCGTGGTGATCCAGGCGCAGGCCCGGGGTGATGGTGGTGTCGCCGATCACGATGTTGTCTTCGGCGAACAGGGCGAAGCTCTTGGCCGACATCTTCGAGTCGCTGCGATCGAAGCCTGCGATTTCATTGCCGGCACCACCGCTGGGGTCGAAGCTTTGCGGGCGCAGCGAGCCCTTGTCGTTGAGCACTTCGTACAGGTACTCGCCACCCAGGGTCAGCACATGTTCGCTGCTGTCGAGGCTGAACGGCAGGTTCACTTCGCTGGACAGGCGCGTGTTGCGCAGGCGCGACATGTCGGCACCGGTGTCGTTGATCGAGCCTTCCGGGCCACCGGCCAGACCTTCGTTGAGGCGCCAGTTGCGCACGTATTCATACGACAGCGACGACTTGGTCGAGCCCCACTGGAAGTCGCCCAGGTGCGTGAGGTCGTAGGTGCTGCGTTGCATCACGTTGGTTTCGTGGCCGTACAGGCTGGAGATGCGCTCCACGTCACCGCCGCCGTTGCTGTTCATGGTGTCGCCGGCGTAGATATTGCCCTGGCGGCTGTAGCCGCTGCCCAGCTCCAGGCGGTGTTCATCGTTCAGGCGCCAGCTGAGCAGGCCGTTGATGTCCTTGTTGCGCACGCCTTCGCGGCCGGCCACCAGCGCGCTGTTGGCGCTCTTGGCGTTGATGTCCAGGTCATCGGCGTCGGTCTTGGCCAGGCCGCCATACACACGGAACGCCAGGTCGTCGGTGAGGCCGCCGCTGAGGCTGAAGTTGGTGCGCTTGCTGGCGCCTTCGGCGTGGTCTTCGGGCAGCGTGGTGAACAGGCTGACGTTGCCCTGCAGCTCCTGGGTGGGGCGCTTGGTGATGATGTTGACCACCCCGCCCATGGCGCCGGAGCCATAGCGTGCAGCAGCCGGGCCGCGCAGGATCTCGATGCGCTCCACCGCCTCGGCCGGTACCCAGTTGGTTTCGCCACGGGTGTCGCGGTCGCCGTTCCAGCCGTAGCGCACTGCGTTGCGGGCGCTGGAGGGCTTGCCGTCGATCAGGATCAGGGTGTTTTCCGGGCCCATGCCGCGCAGGTCGATCTGGCGGTTGTTGCCGCGCGCGCCGCTGGCGCTGTTGCCGGTGAGGTTGACCCCCGGTTCGCGACGGATGATGTCGGACAGGTCGTTGGCGGGCGGGTGACGCTTGATGTCCTCGGCGGTGATGATCGAAGAGCCCAGTGCCTGCTTGGCTTCCTGCTCGGCGGTGACCATGGTGTTCTGGATCACCAGGGTGTTCTCGCCGTTCTGCTCGTCATCGGCCTGGGCCGAGGTGGCAATCAGGGCCGGCGATGACAGCGCGACAAAGGCCCAGGCCAGGCTGTTGGGGGTACTTCTGGACTGCATTTCACGTCTCCGTCACATCAAGCACAAGGGCAGCCTGCACGGCAGGGCTGCCACAAAGAGACGCCAAATATAATGATTCTCAAATGGGTTTAAATCTTATTTACGAAATTTACATATGGTTCCGCCTGGGCTGATAACCAATCTGTCTAATTTAATAAACAAACCATCAGTCATCACCCGCGAAAAAACGGAAAAATCGGCAATTTTGCGTTTTATCTGCGAGCACCCCGCCTCAAAGTGGAAATATTAATTGACACTTGTCTGTCAATTTTCTTATGGTCCTTGCCTCCTGTATGCCATCACTGCGCCACCCCTGCCGAGCACCGCCCAACGATGCCCACCCGCGATCCAGAGCGGGCCGTTGCTGCTCGACACCGTGAAATCAAGGACCTGATCATGTTGCTGCGTCGCCTGCGAATTCAATGGAAGATCACCTTGCTGGCGGGCCTGTGCCTGCTGGCCGTCGTGGTGGTGCTGATGGTGGCGACACGGGTGCAGTCCTCGCGCAGCGCCACGCTGGTGAGCAGCGCCAGCACCCAGATGCTCGACCAGAACGCGCGCCTGCGCCTGCACACCTACGCGCAGCTGCAGGCGGCGCAGATCCAGCGCTACTTTCAGAGCGCCTACCTGTACGGCAACGGTTTTGCAGACCTGGTGATGTACCTTCGCGCCCAGGGCAATGGCGACCTGCGCCAGGCCCTGACCCGCGAAACCGAACGGGCGCTGGGCAACAACCCCGAACTGCTCGGGCTGTACCTGGTGTTCCTGCCCGATGCGCTGGACGGCAAGGACGCGGCCTTCGTCAACCAGGCCGGCGCGGGCAGCAACGAGGCCGGACGGTTCTCGTTGTACTGGTCGCAGCCCAGCCCCGGCACCCTGGAGCGCGAGGCGATGCCTGAATCGATGCTCGCCGACACCAGCGTCTCGGCCAATGGCTCGGTCTCCAACCGCTGGCTGACCTGCACCCTGGAGAGCGGTGACACCTGCATGGTAGAGCCCTACTTCGACACCGTGGGCGACCGCACCCCGCTGACCACCAGCATCTCCATCCCGCTCAAGCACAACGGCAAGCTGATCGGCGTGCTGGGTGTGGACATCAGCCTGGACAACCTGCAGCTGCTGAGCCTGGAGGGACGCAAGGACCTGTTCGACGGCAACGGGCAGGTGAGCATCGTCAGCGCGACCGGCCTGCTGGCCGGCCACAGCGAGGACAGCGGCCAGTTGAGCAAGCACTTCGAGCAGGTGTTCGGCACCGACTCCAGGGCCCTGGCCGAACAGATGCGCGCCGGCAAGGCGGCCGAATTCAACGACAACGGCCTGCTGCAGGTGAGCCAGTCGTTCGCCCCGGTGCCCGGTGCCCAGCCGTGGAGCGTGCTGCTGGAGGTGCCCGAGCAGGTGCTGCGTGCGCCGGCCGTGGCACTCAACAATCGCCTGGACACCTACAATGCCAGCGCCAACCTCAGCAGCCTGTTGATGGCACTGGTGGCCGCGGTGGTGGGGTTGCTGGTGATCTGGCTGACCGCGCGCGGCGTGACCCGCCCGATACTGGACGTGGCGGCGATGCTCAAGGACATCGCCAGTGGCGAGGGCGACCTGACCCGGCGCCTGGAGTATGCGGGCAAGGACGAGCTGGGTGAGCTGGCGGGCTGGTTCAACCGGTTTCTCGACAAGCTGCAGCCGGTGATTGCCGACGTGAAGGCCTCGGTGCACGACGCACGCGGCACCGCCGACCAGTCGGCGGCACTGGCCAGCCAGACCAGCGCCGGCATGCATCAGCAGTACCGCGAGGTGGACCAGGTGGCGACGGCGTCGCACGAGATGAGCGCGACTGCGCAGGATGTGGCGCGCAACGCCGCGCAGGCCGCCGAGGCTGCGCGCGGCGCCGACCATGCCAGCCGCGAAGGCCTGGAGCTTATTGGCGACACCACCCGCGCCATCGAACAACTGGCCGGCGAGATGACCACCAGCATGCAGGAGGTGGAGCACCTGGCCACGCGCAGCGAGCAGATCGGCTCGGTGCTGGACGTGATCCGTTCGATTGCCGGGCAGACCAACCTGCTGGCGTTGAATGCCGCCATCGAGGCAGCGCGGGCGGGGGAAGCCGGGCGTGGCTTTGCGGTGGTGGCCGATGAAGTGCGCAACCTGGCCAAGCGCACCCAGGACTCGGTGGACGAGATTCGCGTCGATATAGAAGGGTTGCAGCAAGGCACCCGCGAGGTGGTGGAGGCCATGCACAACAGCCACCGCCAGGCGCAGGACAGCGCGGCGCGTGTGGAGCAGGCATTGCCGGCCCTGCAGCGCATTGGCGATGCGGTGGCGGTGATCACCGACATGAACCTGCAGATCGCTTCGGCGGCGGAGGAGCAGAGTGCCGTGGCCGAAGAAGTGAACCGCAACGTGGCGAGCATTCGCGACGTGACCGAATCGTTGTCCGGGCAAGCCGAGGAATCGGCGCAGATCAGCCAGACACTCAACCGGCTGGCCAATCATCAGCAGGGGCTGATGGCGATGTTCAGGGTGTGATGGGGTTGGCGAGGCGCAACGGTTTAGGCGTGAATACGGTCGGCGGCGTGCGATGACGAAAAATATACTAATCCCTGAGACACAAAGAGAATATTTTTTCTATAAGCACCAAACAAACCGAACAACAGTCAAAAATTTTCTCCGTCATCGTCGGTAGGCTACCTACCTGCCCTTCACGTGCACAAAAAGACGATGACCATGCCAGAACTACCGCTGTACCTCGACTACGCCGCCACTACTCCGGTCGATGACCGGGTGATCGAAGCCATGCTGGCCTGCCTCGGCCGCCAGGGCAATTTCGGCAACCCCGCCTCCACTGGCCACGGCTATGGCCAGGCCGCCCGACAGGCCGTGGACCACGCGCGCCAGCAAGTGGCCGACCGGGTTGGCGCTACCGCACACGCCCTTGTATGGACCTCGGGCGCCACCGAGTCCAACAACCTGGCCCTCAAAGGCATTGCCCAGGGCCAGCCTGGGCGCCGTCACCTGATCACCAGTTGCCTGGAGCACAAGGCGGTGATCGACACCGCCCATGAACTGGAGCGCCAGGGCCACACGGTCACCTGGCTCAAGCCCGATGCACAGGGGCTGATCCAGCCAGAGGCCGTGCAGGCGGCCTTGCGCGAGGACACCGCACTGGTGTCGTTGATGTGGGTGAACAACGAACTCGGCACCCTCACCGACATTGCCCGCATCGGCGACATCGTGCGCGAACACGGCGCACTGCTGCACGTGGACGCGGCGCAGGCGGTGGGCAAGGTGGCCATCGACCTGGGCACGCTGGCGGTCGACCTGATGTCGTTTTCGGCGCACAAGGTCTATGGGCCCAAAGGCATCGGTGCGCTCTACGTCGGCCCGCGTGCGCGCCCCGTGCTGCAGGCGCAGATGCATGGCGGCGGGCACGAGGGCGGTATGCGCTCGGGTACGCTGGCCACGCATCAGATTGTGGGCATGGGCGCGGCGTTCGAGCTGGCGGGCGTGCAAGGTGATGCGCAAAGCATGCGCATCGAGCAACTGAGCCAGCGCCTGCGTGAAGGCTTGCTGGCCCTGCCGGGCGTGACCCTGAATGGGTGCGCGCAGCAGCGCATCCCGCACACCTTGAACCTGTGCATCAGCCGCAGCGGGTTCAACAGCGCGCAGGTGGCCGGCAGCCTGGCGCTGTCGTCGACCTCCGCGTGCAGCTCGGCCACCCAGGCCCCTTCGCATGTGCTGCTGGCACTGGGGCTGGATGCCGGCCAGGCGCTGAGCAGTGTGCGGGTGAGCGTGGGGCGGTATACCGAGATGGCAGATGTGGAGCGGGCAATCGAGGTGTTCAGGGCTGCGCTGCAGGCGCCGGCAGGGTTCTGGTAAAGCGGCCTGCAGGAGCCGGCCTTGCCGGCGATGGTGCGTACAGCACCCCTGGCCCGGCATGGCCGGGCATCGCCAGCAAGGCTGGTTCCTACACCCTTGCCACGGCTTACTCGGCTTGCACGTAAGCCGCCGGTTTGTCGGCCACCCGGTTGCGCTTCACGAAATAGGCCACCACCACCAGCACCGTGGTGGCCGCGATGAACCACAGTTGCAGGCGCGATGCCGGGTCGATGGCCTGGCTGCCGATCACGGCGAGCAGCGCAAGCAGTGCCACGACGTTGGCATAAGGGAAGAACCAGGCGCGGAAGGCCTTGGGGTCGACCGGTTCGTGACGGGTTTTCAGGCGCATGGCCAGGTGGGCAATGATGATGAAGATCCACACGATCATCACGAAGGTGCCGCTGCTCTTGGCCAGGGTCATGAACAGGTCGCCGCCGCTGAGAAAGTGCACGGTCAGAATCGTCAGGCAGATGCACAGGCTGAGCAGCAAGGCATTGAGCGGCACGCCCTTGGCCGTGGTGTGCGAGAACAGCTTGGGCGCATGCCCACGCTGGCTCAGGGAGAACAGCATGCGCGAGTTGGAGAACATGAACGAGTTCATCACCGACATGAACGAGACGAACAGCACGATCTTCATCGCCACCGCCGCGCCGCCGAACCCGGCCAGGGTGAACAGCGACACATAGGGCGACGCCAGGTTGGCCTTGTCGGTCCACGGCAGGCACAGGATCAGGATCGACACCGAGCCCACGTAGAACAGCATCACGCGCAGGATCACGCTCTTGATCGCGCGGATCACGTTGCGGCGCGGGTTCTCGGACTCGCCAGCCGCCACGGCGGCGATTTCACTGCCGCCCAGCGAGAAGATCACCACGATCACCCCCGCCATCACCGGCGACAGGCCATTGGGCATGAAGCCGTCGTGCGCGGTCAGGTTCACCAGGCCAGGGGACGGGATGTCGCTGTGCAGGCCGAGCAGTATCGACACGCCCAGCAGCATGAAGATGAGGATGGTGGCGACCTTCAGCGCGGCCAGCCAGTACTCCACTTCGGCGAACGACTTCACCGAGTAGGCGTTGCTCGCCATCAGGGTCACCAGCATGATGAACGCGCCCGCCCAGATCGGCAGCCAGGGCAGAAAATCATGCAGGATGGCGCCCAGCAGCACGGCCTCCAGGGTGATCGTCATCATCGACTTGAACCAGTACAGCCAGCCGACGGTAAAGCCGGCCCACTCGCCCAGGTACATGTTGGCGTAGGTGGAGAACGACCCCGCATCGGGGGTGCGGCAGGCCATCTCGCCAAGCATGAACATCACCAGGGTGACCACGATGCCGCCGATGAAATACGACAGGATCGCGGCGGGGCCGGCCGACGCGATCAGCGAGCCGGAGCCCATGAAAAGCCCGGCCCCGATCACGCCCCCCAGCGCGATCATGGTGATGTGACGTTGCTTCAGGCTCTGCTTGAGACTGTTGGATTGCATTTCCTTTACCTCTCTTATTATTGGGAGAAGACGGCAACGTTCTGCAGCGAGATGACGCGTCACGCTTGCAGAAGGCCGCTCCTCACGCAGGCATCGTCATGTGCCTGCGCCGCACGCTTCAGCCTTTTTCAGGCAATGGCTATCAGGGTGGCACCTTGGACGGCAAGGCCGGCCACCTCAAGCGATTTCTGCGCACAACATCCTGCATTTTTTTCCTGAGGGGCTGCAGCGGGTTTGTGGTAGGCGGCGAGCGAGTGGGCCCTGACGGTCATGTGCCGGCAGGGCTCGCAACTATCGGATAAATAAAACTTTATTCACCCGGTTATTACTTGATAACTTCACCTGCCGTGAAGCGGTTGATAACGTTTTAAGTCTCGCGCCCTAAGTAGTACGACTCTCGACCCGGCTCCCCTTCTTTGGTATTCCCCCACCGCGGCTTGCTTGACACACAAGTACCGCCCTCGCAATGCTTGCCCCCAGCAAAACCCCACGATGAATAACAACAATAACAATTGAACAAGGAGTTCGCCGATGCTTGGCTACTATGCGCAATACAGTAGTGTGTACATCACCACCCTGATGATCGTGACCACGCTGTTCTTCGCCCTGCCGATCTTCATTGCGCCACTCACCTGGGCGCGCCTGATGCAATGGACCATCCCGGAACATACCCACCTGGCCATCTATTTCGGCCGCTGCCTGGGCGCGTTCATTCTGGTGGTTGAAGTGGCCATGTTGCGCTCGGCCACCACCGGCACCAGTTTCAGTTATGCCTTCGACATACTCTTCGTGGTATTCACCCTGATGTTTGTGGTGCATGTCTATGGCGCGATAAAACGTATTCAGCCTATTACCGAAACACTGGAAATCGGCTTCTGGATGATTCTGTTCGTATTGAACATGCTGTTCTACCCCACCACCAGCATTACCCTTTAATACCTGACCCAGCCACTTGAAGGCTGACGCCACCGCGGCGTCGGCCTCTGTGTGCCTGCCCGTCGTCTGTCAACTTTTATTCAGGAATTGAAGATGCTCGATACCGAGGAAGCCCGTTCGCACGCCGCCTTGATGGATCTGGTGCGTCAACTGCTGGAGCAGGCGACCGGTGTCGAGGCCCACACCCTGTACAACGATGCGCCCTTCCACGAGATCGGCCTCACGTCGCTGGCCATCCTGAATTTCAACGAGCTGATCCAGCCCCTCTTCGCCGACCTGAACAAGACCCTGCTGTTCGACTGCCGCTGCATCCGCGACGTTGCCACGCACCTGCTGCGCGAGCATCCGCAGGCCAGCGCCAGCTACCTGCAGGGCCGCCCGCCCAGCCCGCCCCCACCAGCCGCAGGCGTCGAGGCCTGGCCCTCGATTGCCCCCCTGGCGCCGTGCAACGAGGAGCCCGCTGGCGATATCGCCATTGTCGGCCTGCATGGCCGCTTCCCCGGTGCCGACGACCTGGATGCGCTGTGGCGCAACCTGCTGGCGGGTGTCGACTCGGTGAGCGAGATACCCGCCGAGCGCTGGCCGCTGGACGGTTTTTTCGCCGCGGGCAGCGACGCCCGCAGCAGCGGCCTGAGCTATGCCAAATGGGGCGGTTTTCTACCCGATATCGATCGGTTCGATGCGCAGTTCTTCGCCATCGCCCCGCGTGAAGCCGCCTGCCTCGACCCGCAGGAGCGGCTGTTTCTCGAATGCGCCTGGCATGCCCTGGAAGACAGCGGCCACCTGGGCGAGCGCGGCCAGTTGCTGCGCGGCGCCCAGGGTGCGCTGGATGTCGGCGTGTTCGTCGGGATCACCAGCAACACCTACCCCCTGCTCGGTCCTGCCCTGTGGCAGGCCGGGCAACCGGCGATCCCCAGTGGCCTGCCGTGGTCGGTGGCCAACCGGGTGTCGTTCGCCCTGGACTTGTGCGGGCCGAGCCTGGCCATCGACACCGCCTGCTCGTCATCGCTCACGGCATTGCACAGCGCCATCGACAGCCTGCGCAAGGGCGAGTGCCGGGCAGCGCTGGTAGGTGCGGTCAACCTCTACACCCACCCCGCCAAGTACGTGCAGTTGTGCCAGCAGCACATGCTCTCGCCCACCGGACGTTGCCATGCGTTCGGCAGCGAGGCGGACGGCTTCGTGCCCGGTGAAGGGGTTGCGGCCGTGGTGCTCAAGCCGCTCGAGGTGGCCCGGCGCGACGGCGACCGGATACTGGCAGTGATCAAGGGCAGTGCGATCAACCACAGCGGGCGCACCAACGGCTACACCGTGCCCAGCGCCGGTGCCCAGGCCGCGCTGATCGAGCGGGCGCTGGCCGATGCCAGGGTACCGGCCGCCAGCATCAGCTACATCGAAGCCCACGGCACCGGCACGCGCCTGGGCGACCCCATCGAGTTGCAAGGGCTCAGGCAGGCACTGGGCGGGCAACACTCGGCGACCTGCCATGTCGGCTCGATCAAGGCCAATTTCGGCCACCTGGAAGCGGCCGCCGGCATGGCCGGGCTGAGCAAGGTGGTGCTCCAGTTGCAGCACCGGCGCCTGGCGCCGTCGCTGCATGCCAGGGTGCTGAACCCCGACGCCGGGCTCGAGCACAGCCACCTGCAGATCGTGCGTGACACGCGCGATTGGACCAGCGACAACGGCCCGCGCCGCGCCGGCATCAGCTCGTTCGGCGCTGGCGGCGCCAATGCCCATGTGATTGTCGAACAGGCCCCCGAACCCACACCGTCGAGCGCCAGCACGGGCCCGGCGGTGTACCCGCTGTCGGCGCGCAGCCAAGCGCAAGTGCGCGAACAGGCCACCGCCCTGCTGGCCTGGTTGCAACGCCACCCCGTCGCATCGGCCAACCAGCTCGCCTACACCCTGCAATGCTGCCGCCCGGCGTTCGACCATCGCTTCGCGCTGGTAGCTGCCGACTTGACGCAGTTGCAGGCTGGCCTGGAGCGCTTCGTGCAATCGATGCCGGGGGGCTATCAGGGCCGGCTGCTGCCCGGCACACCAACGCGCGAGCTGAGCGCCAGCGCCCCCGATGAACTGGCAGCGGCCTGGGTAGAAGGCACGCTCGCCCGCTGGGGCCGCTTCTGGCCGCAGCCGCCCAGCCCACTGGCCGCGCCGCTCTACCCCTTTGCCAGGGACCGCTACTGGGTGCCGCGTGTGGCGTCGGCCGCGCCCCACGCCAGCACCCAGCTGCACCTGGATGCCGGCCAGTTCTTTCTGCGCGACCATGTGGTGCAGGGCCAGTCGGTGCTGCCCGCCGCCGCCTACATCGACTTGTGCTGCAACCAGGCGCGCCGCCACGGCCTGGACCTGCCGCTGACCCTGCACAAGCTGACCTGGGCCAGCCCGATCCGCGTCGAGCCCGGCCAGCAGCGCAGCATCGAATGCCGCAGCGAGCGCACCCACGACGGTGTGCGCCTGGCGTTCCAGCCGCTGCCGGCCAGTGACCCCACCCCCAGTTTTCGTGGCGAGTGCCGCGCCGTGCAGGTGCCCGCCGACAGCCTGCCAAGCCTGGCGCAGGTGCGCAGCGAGTGCACCCGGCCGCTGGCCCTCGACGCGCTGTACCCCACCCTCGAGCGCCTGGGCATCGCCTACGGCCCCACCCTGCGCTGCATTGCCGGCGCGTGGCTGGGCGAGCAACAGGCGCTTACCGAACTGCACTGGCGCCCCGAGCAGCGCCCGGGCGAACCGCTGAGCACGCTGGACCCGGCGTTGCTCGATGCAGTGCTGCAAAGCGCCTTCGTCACCGCCGCCCAGGGCAATGCACAGATCGACACCACCTTCGTGCCCTACGCCTGCCAGGCCCTGCACGGCTACCGGCCCTTGACCGAGCGCTGCTTCGTGCACGTGCGCCCGCGTGCTGCCCAGGGCAGCCAGATGCGCCTGTACGACTTCCGGGTGTTCGATGCAGACGGCCAGGTGCTGATGGACATCGAGGCCTTTGCCTTTCGCGAGTACCGCGTCGACCCCGAGCATGCCGTGCACCTGCTCGAACCCTACTGGCAGCACCAGCCCGCCGCCCCGGCCGTGCCCGGGCCGATGCCCACCACACTGCTGCTGTGCGACGACCCGCAAGCCTTCGCCCAGTTACCCGCGCAACTGCGTGACGCCGCCTGGCGACTGGTACCCGCGCAGCAGTTCCACTACACCTCACCACGCACCGTCGAGGCCGACCTGGGCGATGCGCGCCACATCGACCTGTTGCTGCGCCTGCTGACCAGCCAGCAGCAGGTACCCGCACGCCTGCTGATCGACCTGCGCAGCACCGGCAGCCAGGACGCCGGCCTGGGCGAAGGGCTGGACGCCGCCCTGGCCACCGCAGACCTGCTGCGCCACCTGTGCCAGGGCCAGAGCACCCCCGCGCTGCATACCCGGATCGTGCTGCACCCCGGCCCTGTCAGTGCCCTTGAAGGGCTGCTGCGCTCGGTGGTGCAGGAGATCCCCAGCCTGAGCGCCAACCTGATCGAAACCAGCCACCAGCCCGGCAGCGCAGAGCGTGAAGCGCTGGCGCACGAACTGCTTGCGGCTGCGCAGCCCGGTGTCAACCGGGTATCGCTGTGCGAAGGGCAACGCCGCGTGGCGAGCCTGCGCTTTGTCACCCCGGGTGCCGGCACAGCGCCGACGCAACTGAGCGCCGGCGATGTGCTGGTGATCAGCGGCGGGCTGGGGGCCGTCGGCCGTGCACTGGGTGAAGCGCTGGCGAGCCTCGGCGGCCTGCGCCTGGCCGTGCTGGGCCGTCGCGCCCTCGATGCAGGCGCTGCCCGATGGCTGCAGCGCCTCACGCACCTGGGCGCCGACGATGCCGCCTACTGGCAGGCCGACTGCGCCGATGCCGACTCGTTGCACACTGCCCTGGCCAGCATTCGCCAGCGCTATGGCGCCTGCCACGGGGTGATTCACTGCGCCGGGGTTCTGCAGGACGGGTTCTTCCTGCGGCAACCTGCCCAGGAGCGCGCCAGCGTACTCCAGGGCAAGACCCTGGCCGCCCGCCATCTGGATGCAGCCACCGCCGATGACCCGCTGAAACTGTTCATGGTGTGCTCGTCGCTGGCCGGGGTGTACGGCAATGTCGGGCAGAGCGCCTACGCGCTGGCCAACGCCTGGCTCGACCGCTTCGTGCAGGCCCGCCAGCAGCGCTGTGCCAGCGGCCAGCGCCAGGGCCGCTCGCTGTCGATTGCCTGGCCACTGTGGCAGACCGACAACGGCATGCAGGCTCCGGCGCCGGTGCGCCAATGGCTGGCTCGCCATGGCCTGGCCCTGTTGCCGAGCGATCAGGGGGTGGCCACGTTCCTGCGCTGCCTCGCCTTGGCGCAAGCGGTGTTGATCCCGGTGTGCGGCAAGCGCGACGCGGTTGCACGGTTGTTCGGCATCGAGGCGCCGCCTGCCCCGCCCGTGCAGGTCGCGCCGCAGGCGGCCAGCGACGCGCCCTGCCTGCTCGACTACCTCACCCGTCAACTGGCCGAGGTGACGGCCACGCCGCTGGACAAGGTCGACCCCGACACCTCGCTGGAGGTATTCGGCCTGGACTCGATCCTGGTGATGGAACTCAACGGCCGGCTGGAACAGCACTTCCCCACCCTGTCGAAGACCGTGCTGTTCGAAGTGCGCAGCCTGCGCGAGCTGGCCGCCCTGCTCGGCAGCGAGCACCCGGCCGAAGTCGCCCGGCTGGCACCGGCCCCCGTGGTGGTCGAGCCGCCAGCACCCGCGCTGTCGGTGGTCACGCAGGGCACTGCCGACACCCAACGCCAGGACATCGCGATCATCGGCCTGGCCGGGCGCTACCCCGGCGCACGCGATGCCCAGGCGCTGTGGCAGCACCTGGCGGCCGGCGATGACCTGATCAGCGAAGTGACCTCGCGCTGGGAGCAACCGGGCGGCGACGACCAACTGTATGCGCGCTGGGGCGGCCTGGTGGATGATTTCGACTGTTTCGACCCGCTGTTCTTCGGCATCTCGCCGCGCGACGCCGAGCGCATGGACCCGCAGGAGCGCCTGTTTCTGCAAACCGCCTGGCATGCCGTGGAAGACGCCGGCTACACCCCGCAGAGCCTGTGCGGGCCGCGCCAGCCGGGCGTGGAGCGACGCCGCGTGGGGGTGGTCGCGGGGGTGATGTACGGCGAGTACCAGTTCTATGGTGCGTCGAGCTGGCCCGCGCGGCCGGCGACCCTGACCAACTCTTCGTATGCCTCGATCGCCAACCGCGTGTCGTTCTGCCTGGACCTTGAAGGCCCCTCGTTCGCCGTCGACAGCATGTGTTCGTCGTCGCTCACCAGCCTGCACCTGGCCTGCGACCTGATTCGCAGCGGCAGTTGCGAGCTGGCCCTGGCCGGCGGGGTGAACCTGTCGCTGCACCCGTACAAGTACCGCATGCTGTGCGAGCTGAACTTCGCCTCCACCCAGGGCCAGTGCCGCAGCTTCGGCGCCGGCGGCGACGGCTACGTGCCGGGTGAAGGCGTGGGCGTGGTGCTGCTCAAGCCGCTGGCCCAGGCCCTGCGCGACGGCGACCACGTGTACGGGGTGATCCGTGGCAGCGAGCTCAACCATGGCGGGCGCACCTCGGGCTATACCGTGCCCAACGCCGAATCGCAGGCCCAGGTGATCGGCCGCGCCCTGCAGCGCTCGGGCCTGCCCGCCGCCAGGCTGGGCTATATCGAGGCCCACGGCACCGGCACCAGCCTGGGCGACCCGATCGAGATCCGTGGCCTGGGCAAGGCCCTGGCCGCCCAGGTACCCAGCGAGTGGCGCTGCCCCATCGGCTCGATCAAGGCCAATATCGGCCACCTGGAATCGGCCGCCGGCATGGCCGCGTTGACCAAGGTGCTGCTGCAGTTCAAGCACCGGCAACTGGCGCCGTCCATCCATGCCCAGCCGCTGAACCCGAACATCGATTTCAGCAACACGCCCTTCGTGGTGCAGCAGCGCCTGGCCGACTGGCCGGACCCTGCAGATGGCCTGCCACGGGTGGCCGCCATCAGTTCGTTCGGGGCCGGCGGCGCCAATGCCCATGTGCTGATCGAGGACGCCCCGCTGCAAGCGCCACCCGCGCCCACCGGCCCCCAGGCCTTTGTATTCAGCGCGCACAGCGCCGGGCAACTGCGCAGCTACCTGCAGCGCTTTGTCGACTGCCTGGAGCATGAACACGCCCTGGCACCGCAGCACCCCGAGCACTACCTGGGCCTGCGCTGCTTCACCACGCGGGATGTCGCCAGCACCCTGCTGCACGGGCGCCAGGCGTTCGAGCAAGCACGGTTGGCCGTGGTGGCCGACGACTTCGACGCGCTGCGCCGGCAGTTGAGCGAATGGTTGATGAGCCCGCCGGGCGACGAAGCACGGGTGCTGCTCAGTGGCCCGGCCCCTGCGCCCGAGTGTGCGGCGCTGGCCCGCACCTGGCTCGATGCGCACCTGCCCGCGACGCCGCCAGCGGCGACCCAGGCGTGGCGAAAGGTGCCGCTGCCCGGCTATGAATTCTTGCGTCGTCGCTACTGGATCAGTACGCCGCCCACGGTGAGCAGCCCACCGCTGCCGGCGCCACCGCACGCTGCGCCCGCGGTGACGCCACAAGACATTCTCGACCGCCTGGCCCGCCGGGAAATCAGCCAGCAACAGGCCCGCGACCTGCTGCGCTCGATGCTCTGAATTCGCCTGTTTCCAACTTCAAGGGAGTGATGCAATGCAGCAGCCGACTATCGCCATCATCGGCGCCGGGGCCAGTGGCCTGGGCGTGGCAAAGGCCCTCGGCGAAGTGGGCCTGGCCTTCGAGATCATCGAGGCCACCGCGCGTTTCGGCGGCAACTGGCAGCCCGACGGCCCGGCCTCGAAAATGTATGAAGCGGTGCACCTGATCAGCTCCAAGCGCAACACCCAGTTCGCCGACTTCCCGATGCCCGAGCACTACCCGGACTACCCGCGGCACACCCAGGTGTTCGACTACCTGACGCAACTGGCCGAGCATTGCCAGCTGCAGCAGCACACCCGCTTCAACACCCGCGTCACCCACATGGACAAGACCGCCGACGGCTGGCTGCTGAGCTTCGACGACGGGCGCCAGGCCCGCTACGAGGCGGTGGTGGTATGCAACGGCCTGCTCGGCACGCCCAAGGTTCCGCAGTACCCCGGCACCTTCAGCGGGCAGGCCCTGCATGCCGGCGCGTACCGCAGCTCGGCACAGTTTCGCGGCAAGCGCGTGCTGGTGGTGGGTGGCGGCAACTCCGGTTGCGACATTGCCGTGGACGCCGCGCAAACCGCCAGCCTGGCGCTGCACTCGACCCGGCGCGGCTACCACTACATGCCCAAGTTCATCGATGGCCAGCCGACCCAGGAATGGCTGATGGACCAGGCGCCGAAATTTGCCGACGAGGACGAATACTGGGCGCACGTGGAGCGCAGCTTCAAGTTCGCCGGCTACGACGGGCGCGACTATGGCCTGCCCGCACCGGACCACGGCATTCGCGAATGCCACCCCATTCTCAACTCGCAGATTCTCTACTACATCGGCCATGGCGATGTGCAGGCCAAGCCCGACATCAGCCATTTCGACGGCCAGCAGGTGCACTTTTGCGACGCCAGCGTGGCCACCATCGACCTGATCGTATGGGCCACCGGCTACGGCATCGACCTGCCGTTTCTGCCGCTGCAGACCTTCGACTGGCAGCGCGATTTCGACTCGCTGTTTTTGCGCATGCTGCCGGCCGAGCACGACGACCTGGTGTTCGTCGGCTACCTCAACACGCCGTCGGGCATCGGCAACCTGGCCAACATGACCGGGCGCTTCGTGGCCGCCTACCTGCAGGCCCGTGCCTTGCGCAGCCCGGCCTGGCACACCGTGCAGCAGATCAAGCGTCAGCCGCAGCTGCTCGACCTGGGCCAGCAGCGCTTCATGCAGACCCAGCGCCACGCCCACGAAGTGGACCTGTGGAAGTTCATCCGGGCCGTGAACTTTCTGACCGCGCGGCTGCAGCCCTCGCCACCCTTGGCGCGTAGCGCCTGACCATCGACGACACGCCGGGGAACCGACCATGAACCAACCGACCCACCTGCCCCTGACGGGCGACCCGGATGCCGGCGCGCTGAGTGCGCGCCAGGCGCTGCTGCTGCTCGACAGCCTGGATGCCGGCGCCGCGCCGCCGCTGGAGCAGCGCCTGCTGGAGGACCTGCGCGATCTGCTGCTGGGCGTGCTGAAGATCGACCCGGCGGACTTTTCGCCCACGCGTGCATTGATGGACTATGGCCTGGACTCCATCGCCTCCACCGAAATCGGCACGCTGTTCACCCAGCGCTTCGGCATCAGCGTGCCACCGACGGTGTTCTTCGAATTCCAGAACCTGCAGAGCTTCTGCGGCTACCTGCTGGCCAACCATCACGGGCAGTTGCTCGAGCATTACGGCGACAGTGCGCCCTTGCCCGCCCCCGCACCGGTTGTGGCTACGGCGCCACCGATGGCGCAGGTGGTTGCGCCCGTGGCTGCCGGCGCAGTGGCCACACCCGCTACGCAAGGCCCCTTGAGCATCGAAGCGCTGTGGCAACGCTATGAGCACCTCGCCCCCGCTGCCCCGGCGGTGGTCCAGGGCACGCGAGTGAGCAACGAGTACGAGCCCAGCCAGGCCCTGCTCGACGAACAGTTCAGCCTGTGCCAGCAGGCCACGCGGGTGCAGATCCACCGACCCGGCGCGCCGCGCCTGGAATGCGCGACCTATGGCAGCGGCACGCCGGTGTTGATGCTGGGCGGGCTGGTGATGCAGTACGACGTGATGTGGCGCCTGCAACTGCAGGCGCTGGGGCGCGGGCACCGGTTAGTCATGCTGCACCTGCCCGGCTGCGGCGAGGCCGAGCTGCCGCCTGCGTTCGACATTGCGCACCTGGTGGCCGATATCGTGGTGGTGCTGGATCAGCTGGGTATCGACCAGCCGCTGCCGGTGATCGGCTATTCGTTCGGCGGCGTGCTGGCCCAGGCCTTTGCCCTGGCCCACCCGCACCGCTGCGCAGGGCTGTGCATCAGCGTCAGTTCGCCGTTCAGCGAAGGCGCGTCGAACTTCCCGGTACTGATGGGCGAGCTGCAGAAAAGCCCGCGCTTCATGACCCTCAACCGCGGCTGGAACATGGCAGCGCTGCCGGCCTACCAGCAGGTGATCGGCGACTTCGACCTGCGCCCGCAGTTGGGCAACCTGCACTGCCCGTGCAGGATCATCTGCGCCAGCGACGATGCCTATCAGCCGCCGGCCTACTCGGCGCTGATCGCCAACGCCGTGCCGCATGCCGAACTGATCGAGGTGCAGGGCGCCGGGCACCTGCTGGGCTTTACCCATCACCAACGCTACAACCAGTTGCTGCTGGAGTTCCTGCACAACCTGCCAACCCCCGAAGGCCCGGCCCGGCACCCCGTGCCCCCGGTGTTTCAGCCGGCCACCGCGCACACCCTGCAGACGCTGGAAGACTACGTGCGCCAGGGCGAACAGGGCCACTGCGCGATCCTGTCGGCGCCCGCCGCGCAGACCGCCCTGCTGCTCAATCACCTGGCCAAGCGCGGCAAGCGCGAGCCTGCCGATTACCGCAGCTACTTCATGACTTCGCTGGAGGAAGCCCTGGATGCGGCCCTGCGCCTGGCCCGCCACCATGCACGCAACCGCACCCCCGACGGCCAGGGCGAACTGCTGCTGATCGACGACAGCGGCTACTGGGCGCGCTACTTCAACCCGCTGCAGCGCGCCGATGCCAGTGCGCTGGTACCCGGCATCCGGGTGGTGGCGAGCCTTGCCCAGGCGCTGGCCTACCAGCGCCAGCATGGGCCCGAGCAACTGGCGGCGGTGGCCTGCATCCAGGCCGCCGACGCCAACGCCGAGGCCTGCGATGCCTGGCTGCGCGAGCTGGCCGGCAGCGGCATTCTCAGCCTGGTGGTGGAGCCTGCCCGGCAGGCCGGGCACTGGCCGTTGCTGGCGCTGTGCGAAAGCCCCGACCTGATCGTGCTGGGCGAGGGGCTGAGCGGGTTCCAGGCGCCGCTGGGCGCCTGCCTGGTACATGAACGGGTGAAGAACCCGTGGCTGATGACGCCCAACGAAAGCTATGTGCGCCATGTGATGAGCAACTTCGGCCTGCCGTTCAAGCTGGCCTTCGAACACCTGATGGCGCAGTTCGCCGCCGGGCTGAGCGTGGATGAACAACGCGAACTGCGCCGCATCGCCAGCAGCAGCGAAGCGACCTACCAGGCGCACCTGTGCTACGGCAACCGCGGGTACGCGAAGATCGCCCGCATGCACGGCTTCGATGGGCGCTTCCACGAAGCTCGCGGGGTGCGCTCACGGCTGATGCACGATGGCGAACCCTCGCGGGAAATCATCGACTGCTTTGTCAACGTGGGCACCTGCCCGCGCGGCCTCAACCCGCTGGATGTGATCGAGCAGGTCGCGCGCCAGCACGACACCCGGCGCGACTACTGGGGCGAGCTGCAAGGCCTGCTGCAGCACAACACCGGCCTGCCGATGGCGCTGCCGGCCTCCAGCAACGTCACCGCCGTGGAGGCCGCGCTGACCCTCGGCCTGCTGGCGGCCAGGGGCGAACGTCACAAACTGCTGTGCTTGAGCGGCGGGCTGGGGTTCTCGATGCTCAGCGCCGCGGCCTCGCACACGCCGGGCTTCGATATCTTCCGCGCGCCGTTCGAGCCACTGCATGCGCATACAGTGTTCATCGACCCGCTGGCCGAAGACGCCGAGGCGCAGTTGCAGGGCCACCTGCTGAGCGGCGAAATCGCCCTGGTGTGGTTCGAGACGATCCAGGTCGATGCCAATGCCTCGCGCCCGGTGCCGCCCCACCTGATCGCGATGATCGAGCGCCATCGCGACGCCGGCGGCTACCTGGTGGGCATCGACGAAACCCAGACCAACCTGATGACCGGGCGCTTTCTGCACAGCCAGGCACAGGTGCCGCAGCCGGATATCGTGGCACTGGGCAGCGCGCTGTGCGACAGCCTGCTGCCGATGGGCGTGGTGCTGTGCAGCGAGGCCGTAACCCACGCGGGCGCCCAGCGACAACCGCAGCGCGTGGCCGACCTGCAGGGGCGCGGCATCAGCCAGCTGAGCGCGCACCTGGCGCTGAACTGCCTGCAGGCACTGGAGCGCGAGGGTGCGCTGGCCCATGCGCGAACGCAGGGGGAGTACTTCCACCAGCGCCTGCTGGAGCTGCAACGGGCGTTCCCGCTGATTCGCGCAGTGCGCGCCGAGGGCCTGCTGCTGACGGTGGAGCTGGAGCTGGCCGGCACCCCGGCGTTTGTCGAGCGCAGCTTCGGCTACCTGCTGTGGGGCAGCCTGCTGCGCGACCCCGAAGGCGGGGTGGCGGCAGCCGTGTGCCCGATCCACAACCACTGCCTGCGCTACCTGCCGCCGCTGAACATCGACCGCGACAGCATCGACCTGATGGTCGCCAACCTGCGCCGGGCCCTGGCCCGGGGCGTGGACGGCGTGCTGCAGGACTGCGCCGAACACAACCGGCACCTGGGCGATACGCGCACTGCGCAGTTTCTGTCGAGCCTCACCCACCCTAAAAAAAAAGGACCCAACCTGTGACTGAGCACACTCGCGTCAACTCGCCAAGCCACGCCGCACCGGGTGTGGCCGCCATTCGCCCGCTGACCGGGCCAGGCCCCAGGGTGTGCATCGTCGGCGCCGGGGTCGGCGGCCTGTCGATGGCCCGCGCGCTCAAGCGCAAGCACATTGCCTTCGACTGCTTCGACAAGCGCGACCGCATCGGCGGTATCTGGGCCTTCGACCACACGGGCGAGCACACTTCGGTGTGGCACAGCATGAACATGAACACGCCCAAGGGCCTGTACCAGTTCAGCGACTTCCCCATGCCGTCGCATTACCCGGACTTCCCCTCGCACCGCCAGGTGCATGCGTACCTGGACAGCTTCGTCGAGCACTTCGCGCTGCGCGACAGCATTCACCTGGAGTGCCCGGTGCAGCACACCGAGCGCCTGGCCGACGGCACCTGGCGGGTGACCCTGGGCTCGGGCGAAGTACGCCACTACGACGCGCTGGTGGTCGCCAACGGGCACCACAACACGCCCAACCTGCCGGACTACGCAGCCACTGCCCGGATCGACAGCATCCACTCCAAACACTATCGCTATCGCCACCCCTACCAGGACAAGACCGTGATGGTGGTGGGCGTGGGCAACAGCGGCGCGCAGATTGCAGTGGACGTGAGCCACGATGCACGCATGACCTACCTGTCGCTGCGCCGTGGGGTGTACGTGCTGCCGCACTACCTGTTCGGCATTCGCGTGGACAAGGTGATGGGCCCACTCAACGACTGGTGGGTGAAGAAGCTTCTGCCCTACCCGCTGACCGGGCTGATGTTCACCGGCCTGTACAAGCTGCTGATCGCCAAGCGCAAGCAACTGGGCATGCCCAAGCCCGACCACCTGATGATGTCGAGCCTGCCGACGCTGTCGGAGAACTTCGCCAACCGCGTGGGCGACGGCAAGCTCAAGGTGGTGCCGCAGGTGCAGCGCATCGACGGCAACACCGTGCACTTCGTGGATGGCAGCAGCCTGGAAGTGGACGCGGTGATCTACGCCACGGGCTATCACACCGACTTCCCGTTCTTGCCCCAGAGCCTGTTGCAGATCGAGGAAAACCGCATTCCGCTGTACCAGCGGATCTTTTTGCCCGAGGTGCCGAACCTTGCCTTCATCGGCGTGTTCCAGGCCGTGACCTGGGGCTTTCTGGACATGATGGAGCGCCAGGCCGAGGTGGCCGCCGACTACTTTGCCGGTGCGTACCAGCGCCCCGGTGCCGAGGCCGAGCGCGCGCACATTGCCGCCGAGCGCAAGGTGATCGAGCGCGAGTTTCTGGCCACCCCACGCAACAACTACGAGATGCACGGCCCCACCTACCTGCACTACCTGGCCAAGGAGCTGCGCCAGGGCCGCGAGCGGGCCCAGGCCGGCAATCGCCAGAGCCCGTTGCTGAGCATCGCCCACACCTATGACGCCAGCAGCGCCGCACACCACGTCCAAGAGCGGGAGCCGGTCTCATGCCCGTCGTGACGCCGGTCGCCGTGGTCGGCATGAGCGCGCGCCTGCCGGGGGCGCCAGACCTGCGCGCGTTCTGGCAGCTGTTGCGCGAAGGCCGCGATGCGGTCGGCCAGGTGCCGGCCGAGCGCTGGAACTGGCGCGACCACGACAGCACGCTGAACCCCGGGGAAGAGACCACATACTGCCAGCGCGGCGGCTTCATGCCCTGGGTCGACCGCTTCGACGGGCGCTTCTTCGGCATTCTGCCCCGCGAAGCGCAAGGCATGGACCCGCAGCAACGGCTGTTCTTGCAGGCGGCCTGGGCGGCGCTGGAAGATGCCGGCTACGCGCCGGGCCAGCTGGCCAAACGGCGGGTGTTCGTGGGCGTGGGCCATGCCGACTACCCCACGCTGATGCGCCGCGACGGCGTGCCCAGTGATGCCTGGCGCGGCACCGGCATTGCGCTGACAGCCATCGCCAACCGGGTGTCGTACTGCCTGGACCTGCACGGCCCCAGCGAGGCCATCGACACCGCCTGCTCCAGCTCGCTGGTGGCACTGCACCGTGCCCGGCAGGCACTGCAGGACGGTGAATGCGAGCTGGCGATCGTGGGCGGGGTCAACCTGCTGCTGGGGCCGGAGCTGTTCATCGCCTTCGGCAAGGCCGGCATGCTCAGCCATGCCGGACATTGCCAGACCTTCGCCGCCAGTGCCGACGGCTATGTGCGCGGCGAAGGGGTGGCCGCGCTGGTGCTTGCGCCGCTGGCGGCAGCCCAGGCCAATGGCGACTTCATCTACGGCCAGGTGTGCGCCAGCGCGCAGAACCACGGCGGCCGTGCCCACAGTTTTACCGCGCCCAACCCCAAGGCGCAGACCGAGGTGATTACCCGGGCCTGGCAGCAGAGCGGCCATTGCCCCAGCCAGGCGCGGATGATCGAGACCCACGGCACCGGCACGCCGCTGGGTGACCCGATTGAAATCAACGCGCTGAAGAACGCCCTGCCCATGACCGAGGCCGGCACGCCCATCGCACTGGGCGCGCTCAAGAGCCAGATCGGCCACCTGGAAGCCGCGGCCGGCATTGCCTCGGTGATCAAGAGCCTGCTGTGCCTGCAGCATCGCCAGGTGGTGGGCAACCTGCACCATGACGCGCTCAACCCGCAGATCGAGCTGGCGGGCAGCCCGTTCTATCTGCCCGATGCCACGCATTCCATGGGCGAACAGGATGCACCGCTGCTGGCCGGGGTGAGTGCGTTCGGGTTTGGCGGGGTGAATGCGCATGTGGTGCTCAAGGCTGCCGACAGGGGGAGCGAGAGCCCTGGCGTGCCCGACAGCCAGCCGTATCTGGTGCTGCTGTCGGCCAAGGATGAAGACGGCCTGCGCGCCCGTGCGCGGCAGTTGCTGGCGGCCTTTGGCGAGCCCTTGCCCGATGCCGGCGGCGCGCTGCGCCAGGCGCTGGACGAACGTCTGCGCGACCTGCTGGGGCTGATGCCAGGCAACGGTGTGGCCACCCGGCTTGCCGAGCTGAAGATGGACGCCGAGGATTTTGTAGGTTGCCTGGAGCAGGCGCTGGACGCCCTGCAACTGGACGTACCCATCGATGCATGGCGCGGTGCGGTAAGCCTTGAAGAGGTGGTGGAGCGGCTGGTGGGCGAAGCGGCGGTGCAGCCTGAAGAGGCGGCACGGCTGGAGAGCTTGAATGCGTTGCCGGGCGACCTGTCGGCCAGCCTTGCAGCCATCGCCCGCAGCCTGCAGGAGGGGCGCGATGCGATGGTGCGGCGGCTGGCGGTGGTAGTCGATAGTCGCGAGGCGTTGTTCGAACAGCTGCGGGCGTATCTGGGGTCGTCTGATTGCCCCTCGGATACCCGGTGGCACAGCGCTGATGGGCTGACCGCCAAACCGGCGCCGGAGGCAGGCAGTGGCCGGGCCGACCGTGCACTGCTCGAGCAATGGGCTGCGCATTGGGTGGCCGGCAAAGTGCCGAGCCCGGGCTGGGCCACGCTGTATGGCGACGAGCCGCGACCACACAAGTATCCCTTGCCGGCCTACCCTTGGCGGCTGGAGCGGGTGTGGTACAGCGCAGCCGTCGCAGCACCTGCGCCGGCCACGCCGGCACAGGCGTGGCTCGACTGCTGGGCGCCTGGCGCGGCGCTGCCGGGTTCATGCATGGCGCTGGCCGCCCTGGTGGACCATGTGGCCCAGCCAAGCAGCGTGCTGCACTGGCACGATGTGTGTTTTGGCCCGCCGGTTGCCCTTGCGGCAAGCGACACGCTGCACTTTACCCGCGCCCCACGGCATTGGCAGGTGAGTGTGAACGGGCAGGTGCTGCTGCAGGTCGAGACCGTGGCTGCGGTTGCTGCCCCACCCGTGTTGCAGGCGTTGCCCGTCACGGCAGAGGGTGTGCAGGCGACACTGCCCCAAGGGCTGGACGGCTACCGGCTGTGGGCTGCGCTGTTGACCCACCTGAGCACGGCGGCGGGCACCAGCCTGCCCTATCGCATTCGCACGCTGACGCTTGATCCCCAGGCGTTGCGAGACGCGCGGCAGCTGATTGTCGAGCGCCAGGGCATGACCTTCGATGTGGCCCTGTGCACGGCCGATGGCCGCTGCGCACTGCGCCTGGCGGGCATGCAGATGCGCGCCTTCGACCTTGTGCGCCAGCAGGTGAGCGCATGAAGGCGTGGTTGTTCCAGGGCCAGGGCAGCCAGCGCAAGGGCATGGGCGCGGCGTTGTTCGCGCGTTTTCCCGCGCTGGTGGCCGAAGCCGATGCGGTGCTGGGTTACTCGATCGAGCGTCTGTGCCTGGAAGACCCCGAGCAGCAGTTGAACCTCACCACCTTCACCCAGCCGGCCATCTATGTGGTGTCGTGGCTTGGCTACCTGGCGGCACGTGAGGATGGCGCCATTGCCAGCGTTGCGGCCGGGCACAGCGTGGGTGAGTACGCGGCGCTGACCGCTGCCGGCGCGCTGGACTTCAGCCTGGGCCTGCGCATCGTCATCGAGCGGGCGCGGTTGATGGCCCAGGTGCAGGGCGGCGGGCTGGTGGCGGTGCTAGGCCAGGATCGGCAGCGGGTGCAGGCGCTACTGGACGAACGGCCGGATGCAGGCCTGGCCATCGCCAATATCAACAGCCCCACACAGATCATCGTAGGGGGCACGCTGGCAGCCCTTGAACAGTTGCTGGAGCACTGTACAGCGCAGGGGATTCGGGCCATTGCGCTGAAGGTGAGCGGGCCCTTTCATACCGCGCACATGGCCGCTGTGGAGCAACCGTTTCGGGACTTTCTGCAACGCATGAGCGGAGCGTTTCGCGAACCGGCATTCCCGGTGATCGCCAACGTGCACGCGCGCCCGCATACCCGCGACGGGCTGGTGGAGGCACTGTCCACACACCTGACCCACCCGGTGCAATGGCAGCAGGTGGTCGAGCGGATGCTGGCCGAGGGCGTCGAGGATTTTATCGAGATCGGCCAGCCTGCGATTCTGGGTGGGATGCTCAAGGCTATTCGTGAGCAGCCTGCCGTTGAGCACCCTAATGCCCCTGCGCGCCCTGTGCTGGTGATTGCGCCTGAGGCCCCCGCGCTGCTGAGCGAACTGGCACGCCACGGGGCCATGGGGCTGATCGACAATCACGGCCTGGACAATAAACAGTTGAAGGCCCGTGTGCTGCGCCTGAATGCCGAGCCGCAGGTGGGCGGCCGTTTCGGTATCCGCCTGCATGGCCGCGCTGATCCGGCACTGATTGATTGGCTGGCGGACCAGCCACTGGCCTGCATCGAGGTGCCGGCCCACTGGCAGCCCCTGCGTGAGCGCTGCCCTGGGGTGCGTTGGCAGGTGCGGGTCGAGTGCATCGATGAGCTGGAGGCTGACGCCGATGCGCTGGTGATTGCTGCCGATACACACCTGCCCCTGCTGCTGGCAGCGCTGGCCCGGCGCAAGCCTTGCGGGCCGAAGATCGGCGCCAGCGGCCTGATCGGCAGCCCTGCCAGCGCCCAGGCGATGTTCGATATGGGGGTGGATTTCGTGGTGTGCGGCAGCGTGTTTCTGCTGGGCAGCGAGGCCGGCCTGCCCGTCGAGCGTCAGCAGCAGCTTGCCGGCATGACACAGGCCGAGCATCGCCCGTTGACGGACTGGCGCTACCCCGAGTTCGCCAGCCGCACGCCCGGCTACGTGCTCGACAGCTTGCGCAACGAACAGGCCGAGGCGTTGCAGGCCTTCTACCTCAGCGACAGCGGCGGCGATCAGGCCGCGCTGCGCGACCGCCTTGGCGACGCTGCCAACCCCGCGACCCAAGCCACCTGCGCACGCCGCGCACTGCAGGCCCACATGCTCGCCGGCCTCAACCAATGGCAACAGCCGGGCGATGCCTCGCTGTGGCTGTTCAATCGCTGGCGCCAGCGCTGCCGGCCCGAGCTGCCCATTCCCATGCCCACGGAGCAATTGCTCAACTTGCTCTGCCCTCCCCTCTGCCCTTCAAGGACAACGCCATGACCCTGGTCGAGACGCTGCAAACGCGCATCAGCGAATTCATCTGCTGTGAAATGGACCTGCCGCCCGAGGACATCGACCTGGATACGCCCCTGGGTGCGTTCGGGCTCGGCTCGCTGGCGGGCATGAAACTGATCGGCAGCCTGGAGCAGCAGTTTGGCTTGCGCCTGTCGCCGACCCTGGTGTTCGAGCACCCGACCATCGCCGAATTGGCCCTCGCCATCGCGGCGATTGCCGCCCGTGGGGAGGCCGCGCATGTTTGACAAGAGCTGCCTGAGCCCACAGGAACTGGCCAGTGCCACCGGCCTGCTGGCGATACACGATAGCCTGGCGCTGCGCGCCTGGGTGCACCCGCACAAGGTGCTGTTCACCCTGCTCGACGACCAGGGGGAAGAACAGCAGCAGGTCAGCTACCAGCAGTTGCTGGGGCGGGCCAACGCCATCGCCCGCCAGTTGCAGGCCGTGAGTGAGCCGGGTGATCGCGTGGCGCTGTTCTTCCCGCAGGGCCTGGACTTCATCGCAAGCTTTCTGGCCTGCCTGATCGCCGACCGCATCGCCGTCCCCGTCAACCTGCCGAACCGGCGCCGGGTGGAGCGTTGCCTGAGCATTCTGCATGACAGCGGCAGCCGCCTGCTGCTGGTGGCCGCAAGCGAACAGGCAATGCTGCAGCAGGCATTTGCCGGCACCCCGGCGGCGGCGCTGGCGATGCTGAGCCCTACCGACGATTGCGACGCACCGTTGGCGTTCGCCCGGCCTGCGGAGCGTGACCCACAGCGCGTCGCCTTCTTGCAGTACACCTCCGGCTCCACCTCGGCGCCCAAGGGCGTGAGGGTGAGCCACGCCAACATCACCGCCAACCTGCGCATGATGCGCGACAGCTGGGCGCTGGACCACACCAGCGACTTCGTCACCTGGCAGCCGCACCACCATGATATGGGCCTGATACTCGGGCAGCTGCTGCCCATCGTGCTGGGCAACCACACGGTGATCATGGCGCCGGCGACCTTCGTGCGTCAGCCGCTGATCTGGCTGCAGGCCATTGCGCGGTACAAGGTGCGGTTGGCCGGGGGGCCGAACTTTGCCTACAACCTGGCGGTGGAGCGTTACGACGCCGAACGCCTGCAGGGCCTGGACCTGTCCCACTGGACCCACGCCCTCAACGGCGCCGACGTGGTACGCCCGGCAAGCCTTGCGCGCTTTGCGCAGCAGTATGCGGAGCATGGCTTCAGGGCCAGCGCGTTTGTGCCGTGCTATGGGCTGGCGGAGGCAACGCTGTTCGTGAGCGGTGGGCCGCAGGGGCGCCCGGTATGCTCGGTGGTGGTGCCCGTGGATGCGGGGGCACCGCAGGAGCTGGTGGGGTGTGGCGAGCCTTCGTGGGAGGTGGAAATCGCAATCGTCGACCCGGCCAGCCGACAGCGCTGCACGCCTGGGCGCATCGGCGAAATCTGGCTACGCGGGCCGAGCATTGCACAGGGCTATTGGCAGAACCCGGCGGCGACCGAGGCGGGTTTCAAAGCGCGGATCGACGATGGCAGCCCCCTGGATTACCTGCGCACCGGCGACCTGGGTTTTGTCGGCCCCGACGACCGCCAGCTGTACGTGTGTGGCCGGCTCAAGGACCTGATCATCTGCGAGGGCCGCAACCTGCACCCCGAAGACATCGAGTACACCGTGATCGAAGCCCTGGACGAGGTGCGCCCGCAGAGTTGCGCGGTGTTCAGCCACGACAACGAGCAGCAGCGCCAGACCCTGGTGGCGGCCATCGAACTGAACCGCGAGATCAAGCGCTGGCTGCAGGACAACCCGCGTCAGCTCAAGGCGGTGGTACGCAGCGCAGTGGTGGACCAGCACGGCATCACCCTCAACCGCATCGTGTTCGTGCAGCCCACCAGCATGCACAAGACCACCAGCGGCAAGATCCAGCGCGCGAAGATGCGCCAGCTGTACCTGGCGAGCGAGCTGGACCTGTTCGATGAAACCCGCTGAGCCGCTGGTGCAGTGGCTGGCAGACGCCGAAGCGCCGGTCAGCCTGGTCTGCTTTCACTGCGCGGGCGGCAGCGCGCAGAGCTTCTTTGCGTGGAAGCAGGCGGCGGCTGGGGTATGCGAGTTGTACGCCGTGGAACTGCCGGGGCGCAGCCGGCGCTTGCGCGAGCCGTTCGCCCGCTCGGTAGCGGAGGTGGCCGCGGCGTTTGCCGAGCAGTGCCAGGCGTTGCCCGACAAGCCGCTGGTGCTGTTCGGGCACAGCCTGGGCGCCCTGCTCGCCTACGAGACTGCGCGGGTGTTGCTGGCGCAGGGGGTGCGCAAGCCCGTGCACCTGCTGGTGTCTTCTCGCCAGAGCCCGGACTGGCTGCCCGTGTGCGCTGGCCTGCCAGCACTCAATGACCAGGCCTTGCGCGATTACCTGGCGAACCTTGCCGGCACGCCACGGGAGGTGCTGGCGAACCAGGCGATGATGGACCTGGCGGTGCCGATACTGCAGGCCGACCTGGAGTTGATTCTGGGGTATCGCCACACGCATGTGCGCGGCCTGGACATCCCGGTGGATGCGTTTGGCGGTATGGGTGACGAGCAGGTGCGCTTCGAATCGCTGGCTTGTTGGCAGCGCGTGACCGAGGGTGGCTTCAGCTTGCGCATGATCGAGGGCGGGCACTTTGCGGTGATGCAGCAGCCGCAGGTGGTGATGGCCCGGGTGCGGGTGATCGGTGACGGTCTTGCAGCGGTCGAGGGGCAGCATTGGCGCCCTTCGCCCGCTGCTGTGCGGGGTGACTAGTCGGTAAGCATGGCGTGAGCCACGTCCTCGACCAGGGCTTTTGACATGCCGCTGAGGCAGTGCGCGGCCCAGATCAGCGAGGCGTCCTGCTGGGTGCCGGCTTGCAGGGTGAGCTTGTACACGCAGCTCATCAGCGCGGCGGCTTGTTCCAGCGCGAACTGCGCATTGTGACCGGGTTGCACGCGGAACAGCCGGTCGGCGTTGGAGGCTGCTTCGCCTTCGCCGAAGGTGCCGACGCCGATGGTTTTGACCGCGTTTGTGGCGGGTGCAATCGAATCCTTGTCCATCCAAAATGCTCCTGCAGCGTTGCCAATTTCAGGAGGTGTGGGGGCTCTACAGGCGCCGCATAACCCTGTAGGAGCTGGCCTTGCCAGCGAATGCAGACACCGCCGTAGCCGAATGCACACCACAAAACCCTGTAGGAGCGGGCTTGACCCGCGAACGACCGCAACGCGGTCGCATAGCACCCAAGCCCCTACTACTCCATCAGTGAACAGCCTGAACCCGGCTCAACGCCACCTCCACCAACCCCCGCGCGTGTTCTATCTCATGCACGGCCGCCAGGCTGAGCATCTGCTGGGGGGCTTGGGAATGAAGTAGCACCGCGTGCTGCGACACGGTCTGTGCGCAGAGCAGATATTCGGAGAGTTGGATGAGGATGTCTTCGAGGGATTGGGGGGTGTGGTGGGGTGGGTCTGGGACGATTTTGAGCATGACGATCTCCTTGCTTTATGGAGCCGCCAAACACCCTGCTGTCAAACAAGAAGGTGGCAGCTATACGCGGGTTGACAGACCGAGAAAGCAAGGAACCCGGCGCACACGAGTGTGCCCCACGTACAGCCGCCATAAAGCGAGCACATGCGGATTGCTTGATATCGATCTGTCAAAACCGGTCGTTGGATTGACAACGACGTGGGGAGACTAGAGCGGTATGAAGGCGCCCGCAATGGCTGGAAAGCGGCGGAAGTATGAATGGGAAATGGACTACACGGAATAAGGAATGTCTGAAATTTTCGGAGAAACTGCACGTTTAGTCTTGTATCAGAAGGCTACTCAGACAGTAAGGTGGCAGCTGTACTTGGGTTGACAGACCGAGAGCATTGAAACTCGGCGCACGTTGATGTGCCCCACGTACAGCCACCATAAAGATGCACCTACGCTAGGCGTCGGAGACGATTTGGCAAAAACGGGCGCTTAATTGGCTGCGACGAAGGGAGCGTAGTAGAGCGACGGACGCGACGCCATGACGAGCGTGCAGCCAAACTGCGATTCGGAAAGTGACTACAGGAAAGTTGGAAAATTTGAGATTCGGATGTGACGGATTGTAAATTTGCGTGAGAACAGCGATTCAGCCAGAGCTCTAGTTCGCTGGCTGATAAGCCAAGATCGCCTTCGCCAGCCGCATCTCGTCCTCAATGGTAATCGTGCGCGTGGGCTGCAGCGCTATGAAGGCGGCTTGTAGCTCTGCGCCCAGAATGGTGCCGTCGCTAGCCACGTAGGCAGCAGCATCATTGCGGGCGTCCACGATTTTTTTATCCTGGTTTTTGCTGCTATTTCGGGTGCTGGCTTCCGCGTCCTCGGTCAGGGTCACGGGAAACAGCGTCACGGCCAGAGAAGACGTAACGATTACTCCAAGGAACGTGGGTTCTACGGCGCGGCCATCCCCGGCTTGTGCGGATGGGATGGCGGAAAAACTGAGCACAATTGCCGCTATAAGTTTGCGCACCTACTCGCTTCCTGCGTTAGACCGATCGGGCAAAAACGCAATGTACGCGCATTCGGGCGAGGTATCGACTGAAGGAACATCAAACGGACAACATTGGACCAATCGGGGAGTTAACACATACCAGCAGTCGATCAAGTAGGTGGTGGCGGTACGCGGGTTGATAGACCGAGGACTCTAGAACTCGGCGCACAGAGTGTGCCCCACGTACAGCCGCCATAAACGCTTCACGCGCTCTAGGAGCAAGGGCTCGGCTGAGACTAGAGCTCTCACAGGAATTGCGCAATGGCTGGTGTTCAGCCAAAAGATGATTGGGAAAGGGGCTACGAGGACTAAGGAACACATGAAAAATCCCCCAAAATCAATATAGTCACGAAGCTGAAAATGGACCCGTAAGTTGATAAACATTTCATGATGGACACTTGAAATTAATCAAGATATTGCAGCACCATGCTTTTCCTACATTTTCGCAGGAAAGGTCTGACAGTGACGAAAGCAACGCCGAAGGAACGGGTCCAGTGGGCAATCAATGAATTCGATCAAAATCTGAGGCATCAGTCCAACTGGATAGGCTGGGAAACCAATCGTCGCTATTACTCCGCCATAGCGGTTGCGGGCAAGCGCTATCCTGCAAAAAAAATTGTGGCCTTGGCCTCAGCAAAGGATGAGCAGTCTTTCTCAGGCGCATTTGAAACGACACGCTATTTACGTAAAGCTGGATTTCAGACGGAAGCCATCCTCCACCCACCAGCTTCGATCCTGGACCTTCACTTCGAACGAGGTGCGGTGTATGACCGAAAAACCGAAATCCATGGACCATTTGGTGGGAGTCACCAGTCAGGGATTGCTCCGTCTTCAACTCATCCTGCGATTTTTATTTTCACCGGTGAAGCGGGTGAGCAGCATGGTTACCTGGACGACTGGCTGGATGACAATACCTTTCTCTATACCGGTGAAGGCCAGAAAGGGCCTATGACCTTAACAAAAGGAAACCTAGCCATTTCCGAGCATGTTAAGACTGGGAAATCGCTCTATCTATTTCAGTCATTAGCAAAAGGTAAAGGTCATCGCTTTGACGGCGAATTCGTCTGTGAGGGATTTTTCCAAAGCGAACAAGCCGACAAGGACGGCGATTTGCGCAGCACTATTGTTTTCCGGTTGAGCCGAATTGAAGCGATAACTGACGACGCACTGAACCGATTACCATCAGAACATAATGAATTTCCTTTAGAGTCCGATCTGATCGCAGCACGAAATGCCGCCCTCTCAGTGACTCAACGCGCACCGAGAATAAACCCAAGTGTAAGTAAAAGAAACATTTACCAACGAAGCCGCGTGGTGGCCCACTACGTGATTATGCGTTCGAAAGGTGTATGTGAGAGCTGTAGTACTACGGCCCCCTTTCTAAAAGCTGATGGGCAACCTTATCTGGAACCGCATCATATTAATCGAGTTTCAGATGGTGGCTTGGACCATCCTCAGTTTGTCGCAGCGATATGCCCGAATTGCCATCGAGAAATTCACTCAGGCGCAAATGGAGAGAGGAAGAATCTAGAGTTAGCAGCGAAAATTAAAAAAGCCGAATTGCTTTACTCCTGAAATTACTATGGCACTTTAGGGCATCATTTGATGCCCTAACTCATACCCCTCCGCACTTCATCCCGATCAAGTCGGCTCGCCTTCACGCCCTTACTTGTAACGGTGCTATTTTCGATAACGCTTGCCGATTTATCGAAGCTTGCCCTTACGAAAAGACCTATGCGGCTAAAATAATTCGCTGCGCCCTAGCCACACTCAAAAAGCAACTAATTGCAAAGTCGGCAATTTCCAAAAGGGAGTGATTGACTGCGGCGCAGAGGTAGGTTGGCTATTTCAGAAAACGTAGAAACCTAAGAATCTACATAAAAATCACGCACATGAAAAAGGCCATCCCTTTCGGAAATGGCCTTATTCACTGAATATATGGTCGGGACGGAGTGATTCGAACACTCGACCCCTTGCACCCCATGCAAGTGCGCTACCGGGCTGCGCTACGCCCCGACTGGGCTTGAAGCATGTTCCCCTTGTTGCTGAGAACGATGAAGAATTTACCTTAACCTTTTGAATTATGGAAGCTTTTTTTCCAAAATTCCTGAAACGGCTTCGGTCACTTCTTCAACACCACCAGCACATCCTCCAATTCGACAATCATCTGCCGAATCATCTGTTTGTACTGGGTCGTGTCATCCTTGGCTTCATCCCCCGACAGGCGCAACCGCGCACCGCCGATGGTGAAGCCCTGGTCGTATAACAGCGCCCGGATCTGCCGGATCATCAGCACGTCCTGGCGCTGATAATACCGGCGGTTACCGCGGCGCTTCACCGGGTTAAGCTGGGGAAACTCCTGCTCCCAGTAACGGAGCACGTGCGGTTTTACCGCACAAAGCTCGCTCACTTCACCAATGGTGAAGTAGCGTTTGCCTGGAATCGGCGGAAGCTCGTCGTTATGACTTGGTTCCAGCATAGGCCTCAACTCGGGCTTTCAACTTCTGCCCTGGACGAAAGGTGACGACTCGACGCGCCGTGATCGGGATCTCTTCACCCGTTTTCGGGTTGCGGCCCGGCCGCTGGCGCTTGTCACGCAAGTCAAAGTTGCCGAAACCCGACAATTTGACCTGCTCGTTGTCTTCAAGAGCGTGCCTGATCTCTTCAAAAAACAGCTCGACCAATTCCTTGGCCTCGCGCTTGTTCAGGCCCAGCTCCTCGTACAGCCGTTCGGCCATCTCAGCTTTCGTCAGAGCACCCATACGCTATTTCCTTAACGTGGTGTTCAACCTTTGTTCAAGCGAGGTGAGAATGTTTTGCGTGGTGGCGTTCACCTCATCGTCGTTAAGAGTGCGCGATGGATGCTGCCAGGTCAAGCCGACGGCCAGGCTTTTTCTATCAGGATCAATACCTTTACCCTGATACACATCAAACAGCCTGAGGTCGGTGAGCCACTCGCCCGCGTTTTCACGGATTACATCCAGCACCGCGCTGGCCGCCACATCACGCCCTGCGATCAACGCCAGGTCACGGCGTACTTCGGGGAAGCGCGACAGTTCGTGGAACTTCGGCAGGCGCCCTTCCACTACATCCGCCAGCACCAGCTCGAACACATACACGGTGCGGTCCAGGCCGAGGGTCTTGACCAGCTCGGGGTGCAAGGCGCCCAGGTAGCCGACTTCGACGCCGTCACGCTCGATGCGCGCGGTCTGGCCTGGGTGCAGCGCCGGATGTTTGCCGGGCACAAAGGTGAAGTCGTCGAGCGAACCGGAGAAGCCCAGTACCGCTTCAACGTCGGCCTTCACATCGAAGAAGTCGATGGTGTCGCGGCCGTTGGCCCAGCCTTCCGGCAGACGGCTACCGCAGACCACACCAGCCAGCATCGGCTGTTGCTTGAGGTCGCCCAGCTGGCCGACGAAGCGCTGGCCGCTCTCGAACAGGCGCACACGGTCTTGCTGGCGGTTGAGGTTGTGCTGCAGTGCCTTGACCAGGCCCGGCCACAGGCTGACACGCATGGCCGCCATGTCGCTGGAAATCGGGTTGGCCAACAGCAGCGGCTCTACGCCAGGGTTGAACAGCTCGAACTGCTTGGGGTCGATGAAGCTGTAGGTGATCGCTTCCTGGTAGCCACGGGCAACCAGCAGGCGACGCAGCGCAGGCAGTTCGCCACGCACTTCAGACCTGGCCTGCGGGGCCAGGCGCGCTTGCGGGTAACGGACCGGCAGGCGGTTGTAGCCGTACAGACGGGCCAGCTCCTCGATCAGGTCCACTTCCAGGCTGATGTCGAAGCGATGGCTGGGCACTTCGACCTGCCACTGCCCGGCCTCACCGCTGGTTTTCAGGCCCAGGCCGTTGAGCAGTTGCTCGACTTCGGCGCTGTCCATCTCCATGCCCAGCATCTGGGTGATGCGCTCGGCACGCAGGGTGACCGGGGCGATGTTGGGCAGGTGCTCTGGGCTGACGGTCTCGATGATCGGGCCGGCTTCGCCACCTACGATATCCAGTAGCAGGCCAGTGGCGCGCTCCATGGCTTCGCGGGCCAGTTGCGAGTCGACGCCACGCTCGTAGCGGTGCGAGGCATCGGTGTGCAGGCCGTAGGAGCGGGCCTTGCCAGCCACCGAGATCGGCTCGAAGAAGGCGCTTTCAAGGAAGATATCCTTGGTGGTGGCCGCAACGCCGCTGTGCTCGCCACCCATCACGCCGGCAATGGCCAGGGCGCGATCGTGGTCGGCGATGACCAGCGTGTCGGCACGCAGGGCAACTTCCTGGCCATCGAGCAGGACGAGCTTCTCGCCCTCCTCGGCCATGCGCACTCGGATGCCACCGTTGATTTCAGAGAGGTCGAAGGCGTGCAGCGGCTGGCCCAGCTCGATCATCACGTAGTTGGTGATGTCGACGGCAGCATCGATGCTGCGCACGTCACTGCGGCGCAGACGCTCGACCATCCACAGCGGGGTCGGGCGTGACAGGTCGACGTTGCGGATAACGCGGCCCAGGTAACGCGGGCACGCGGCCGGCGCCAGCACGTCTACCGGGCGCACGTCGTCGATGCCTGGCGCAATGGCCGGCACGGTCGGGCGGGTGACAGGGGCGCCGTACAGGGCGCCGACTTCACGGGCAAGGCCGGCCAGGGACAGGCAGTCGCCGCGGTTCGGGGTCAGGTCGACCTCGATGCTGGCATCGTCCAGGTCCAGATACACGCGGATGTCCTGGCCAACCGGGGCGTCTGCCGCCAGTTCCAGCAGGCCGTCGTTCTCTTCGCTGATCTGCAGCTCGGCGGCCGAGCACAGCATGCCGTTGGACTCGACGCCACGCAGCTTGGCCTTCTTGATCTTGAAGTCGCCTGGCAGTTCGGCGCCGATCATGGCGAACGGGATCTTCAGGCCAGGGCGCACATTCGGCGCGCCGCACACTACCTGGAAGGTCTCGCTGCCATTGCTGACCTGGCACACACGCAGCTTGTCGGCGTCGGGGTGCTGCTCGGTGCTCAGCACCTCGCCCACCACGATGCCGCTGAATTGACCGGCGGCCGGGGTTACGCTGTCGACCTCAAGACCGGCCATGGACAGACGTGCCACCAGCTCGTCACGGGATACCTGCGGGTTGACCCAACCGCGCAGCCACTTTTCACTGAATTTCATCCTGCTCTCCTAAAGATTCGTTACGGGTGCGCGACCTAGCGAAATTGCGCAAGGAACCGCAAGTCGTTGTCGAAGAACAGGCGCAAATCGTTGACGCCGTAACGCAGCATGGCCAGGCGCTCGGCCCCCATGCCAAATGCGAAGCCCGAGAACTCTTCGGGGTCGATACCAGACATGCGCAGCACGTTCGGGTGCACCATGCCGCAGCCCATGACTTCGAGCCAACCGGTCTGCTTGCACACACGGCAGCCCTTGCCGCTGCACATCACGCACTGGATATCGACTTCAGCCGAAGGCTCGGTGAAGGGGAAGAACGACGGACGGAAACGTACCGCCAGCTCTTTTTCGAAGAACACGCGCAGGAATTCTTCGATGGTGCCTTTGAGGTCGGCAAAATTGATGTCGCGATCGATCAGCAGGCCTTCGACCTGGTGAAACATCGGCGAGTGGGTAATGTCCGAGTCGTTGCGGTACACGCGACCCGGGCAGACAATGCGAATCGGCGGCTGGGTGGACTCCATGGTCCGCACTTGCACCGGCGAGGTGTGGGTGCGCAGCAGCATGTTGGCATTGAAGTAGAAGGTGTCATGCATTGCCCGGGCCGGGTGGTGGCCGGGAATGTTGAGCGCTTCGAAGTTGTGGTAGTCGTCTTCGACTTCCGGGCCTTCGGCGATGCCGTAGCCGATATGGGTGAAGAACTGCTCGATGCGTTCGAGGGTACGGGTGACAGGGTGCAAACCACCGGAGGTCTGGCCACGGCCAGGCAAGGTGACGTCAATGCACTCGGCAGCCAGGCGAGCGCTGAGCTCGGCTTCTTCATAGGCGGCTTTGCGGGCGTTGAGCACCTCGGTCACGCGTTCCTTGGCTTCGTTGATCAGCGCGCCGACTTTGGGCCGCTCTTCAGCCGGCAGGTTGCCCAGGGTCTTCATCACCTGAGTCAGTTCGCCTTTCTTGCCAAGGAATTGAACCCGGATCTGCTCCAGGGCATTGATGTCTTCAGCGCGCTCCACAGCCTCGAGGGCTTGGGAGACCAACGCATCCAGGTTTTCCATGTACAGACTCCAGATACAAAATAGGGGAAGAGCTTACAGGCTCTTCCCCTATCTATGACGTTTAACATCCGCCGCCGACATCGACGGCGAATGATTGTCGTGGGTACTTAAGCCAGAACGGCTTTAGCCTTTTCGACAATCGCAGCAAACGCCGCTTTTTCGTTCACTGCCAGATCAGCCAGAACTTTGCGGTCGATTTCGATCGACGCTTTTTTCAGGCCAGCGATCAGGCGGCTGTAGGACAGACCGTTGACGCGAGCACCAGCGTTGATACGAGCGATCCACAGAGCGCGGAACTGACGTTTTTTCTGGCGACGGTCGCGGTAGGCGTATTGGCCTGCCTTGATGACCGCTTGCTTGGCAACACGGAATACGCGCGAGCGAGCGCCGTAGTAACCTTTAGCCAGTTTCAGAATTTTCTTGTGACGCTTACGAGCGATGACGCCACGCTTTACACGAGCCATGAGTAATTTCCTCTATCTATAACCAAAAATTAACGAAGGCGCAGCATGCGCTCGACTTTTGCAACGTCCGACGCGTGCAGCAGGCTGCTACCGCGAAGTTGACGCTTACGCTTGGTCGACATTTTGGTCAGGATGTGGCTCTTGAAAGCGTGTTTGTGCTTGATGCCGTTAGCCGTTTTCAAGAAACGCTTGGCTGCACCGCTTTTGGTTTTCATTTTTGGCATGTTCGGATACTCCGCATTCAGTTGATAAACATAACCGCAAGGCCTGCCGTGCCCTGGTGGTTATTTCTTTTTCTTGGGGGCGATGACCATCAAAAGCTGGCGTCCTTCCATCTTAGGATGCTGTTCGACGGTCCCGTATTCGGCAAGATCAGCTTCGATCCGCTTCAACAGTTCCATACCCAGCTCCTGGTGGGCCATCTCACGACCACGGAATCTCAGAGAGATTTTGGTCTTGTCCCCATCAGTAAGGAAACGTACCAGGTTGCGTAGTTTTACCTGGTAATCCCCTTCCTCCGTCCCTGGACGAAACTTGATTTCTTTGATCTGGATGATCTTCTGGTTCTTCTTCGCCGCAGCCTGCTGCTTTTTCTTCTCGAACAGGCTTTTGCCGTAGTCGAGGACTTTGCAGACAGGCGGAACGGCGTCAGCAGAAATTTCTACCAGGTCCAGTTTCGCTTCTTCAGCGATACGAAGCGCTTCTTCAATCGAGACGATGCCCAACTGCTCGCCGTCAGCGCCAATTAACCGAACCTCACGTGCCGAGATATTCTCGTTGATCGGGGCTTTCGGTGCAGCTCGTTTATCTTGTCTCATATCACGCTTAATAGTAATTACTCCGAATCTTGGCGACCACGCCGGGAAACCGCTTGCGCGAGCAGGTCCGCAAATTGGGCGACGGGCATGGAGCCCAGGTCAGCACCTTCGCGGGTACGCACAGCGACAGTTTGCGTTTCGACTTCCCGATCCCCGATAACCAGGAGATAGGGAACCTTGAGCAAGGTATGCTCGCGGATTTTAAAGCCGATTTTCTCATTTCTCAAGTCGGACTTGGCACGGAAGCCGCTTTCGGCCAGAGTTTTTTCCACTTTCTGGGCGAAATCCGCTTGTTTGTCGGTGATATTCATGATCACCGCCTGCGTAGGCGCCAGCCAGGCTGGGAATGCACCTTCGTAGTGCTCGATGAGAATTCCGACGAAACGCTCGAACGAACCGAGGATGGCACGGTGCAGCATCACCGGATGCTTGCGGCCGTTGTCTTCGGAGACGTATTCGGCGCCCAGACGGATCGGCAGGTTGAAGTCGAGCTGCAGGGTACCACACTGCCACACACGGCCAAGGCAATCCTTCAGCGAGAATTCGATTTTCGGGCCGTAGAACGCCCCTTCACCCGGCTGCAGGTCGTACGGCAGGCCGGCGCTGTCGAGCGCGGCGGCCAGTGCGCCTTCGGCACGGTCCCACAGGTCGTCGGAACCCACGCGCTTTTCAGGGCGCGTCGAGAGCTTGAGCTCGATGTCCTTGAAGCCGAAGTCCTTGTACACGTCCAGGGTCAGCTTGATGAACGCGGCGGACTCGGACTGCATCTGTTCTTCGGTGCAGAAGATGTGCGCATCGTCCTGCACGAAGCCGCGCACACGCATGATGCCGTGCAGGGCGCCCGAAGGCTCGTTGCGATGGCAAGCGCCGAACTCGGCCAGACGCAGCGGCAGCTCGCGGTAGCTCTTAAGGCCCTGGTTGAACACCTGTACGTGGCACGGGCAGTTCATCGGCTTGATGGCGTAGTCGCGGTTCTCGGACTGGGTGGTGAACATGTTGTCACCGTAGTTGGCCCAGTGCCCGGACTTCTCCCACAGCGTGCGGTCGACCACTTGCGGGGTCTTGATTTCCAGGTAGCCGTTGTCGCGTTGCACCTTGCGCATGTACTGCTCGAGCACCTGGTACAGGGTCCAGCCATTGGGGTGCCAGAACACCATGCCCGGCGCTTCTTCCTGGAGGTGGAACAGGTTCAGGCGCTTGCCGATCTTGCGGTGGTCGCGTTTCTCGGCCTCTTCGATGCGCTGGATGTAGGCGGCCAGCTGCTTCTTGTCAGCCCAGGCCGTGCCGTACACACGTTGCAGTTGCTCGTTCTTGGCGTCGCCGCGCCAGTAGGCACCGGACAGCTTGGTCAGCTTGAACGACTTGAGAAAGCGCGTATTGGGCACGTGCGGGCCGCGGCACATGTCGACGTATTCTTCATGGAAGTACAGGCCCATGGCCTGTTCGTTCGGCATGTCTTCGACCAGGCGCAGCTTGTAGTCTTCGCCACGGGCCTTGAACAGCTCGATCACCTCGGCGCGCGGGGTGACCTTCTTGATGACGTCGTAGTCCTTCTCGATCAGCTGCTGCATGCGCTGCTCGATCGCCGCCAGGTCTTCCGGGGTGAAGGGACGCTCATACGCGATGTCGTAGTAGAAGCCCTCGTCGATGACCGGGCCGATCACCATCTTGGCGGTCGGGTACAGCTGCTTGACGGCATGACCGACCAGGTGAGCGCAGGAGTGACGGATGATCTCCAGCCCCTCTTCGTCCTTGGGCGTGATGATTTGCAGGCTGGCGTCCTGCTCGATCAGGTCGCACGCGTCGACCAGCTTGCCGTCGACCTTGCCGGCCACGGTGGCCTTGGCCAGGCCTGCACCAATGGATGCGGCGACCTCGGCTACGGTTACGGCCTTGTCGAACGAACGTTGACTGCCATCGGGAAGAGTAATAGTGGGCATGGCGCCTCCTCTCCTAGTGGTGACCCCTACCAAAGGTCACGTGGGTTGGGATGAGCCAGTACGCGATTCGACCCTGTCTTTGCAATGCAAAGCCTGCCTCACAGTGGCAGAAGCCCAAGGGCCTGCCAGGGTACGAACCAGAGTGACTGGATACATATATATAGAAAGATTTGAGCGGCAAGACGAATCGGCCAAATCCTGAGCCAGGCATGCTAGCACAAAGCTTTCGGCGCGTAGGGCCATGGGCCGGGGATATGCAGAAATATTCTGAAATTAGACCGATGCGGTGAACTTGAGCGGTTTTTTTCCGCTCAGAGATTAGGAAGCGACCTACTCTAGATACACCCGACCTAATAAAGGAGTGACCGGTATGCGACTTCATTCTCTTCTGGCCTTGGCGGCCACTGGTGCCCTGCTGCTGCCGCTTGGCGCCAACGCAGGCACTGTTCCACCAGGCTACCTGACGTCCTGCGTGGCCACCGCCTCTGCCCAGCCGGGCATGACGAAACAATCCGCCGAAAAGCACTGCAGCTGCAGCGTGAATGTGATCGAAAAAAACTTTTCGGACGCAGAGATCAAAGAGCTCAACAGCACTGACGGCGTAGACCAGAAGCTCATAGACAAGGCAAAACAGCTGGTTACGCAGGCCTGCAAGCCCCAGAAATAAGGGCGCAGGCCATACAAAACTCAGTTAATTTGCGCCAGATCAGCATTCGGCACACGTAAAAGTCACCACAAGCGCAAAATTAGACTATGATGCCTCTGTGCACCTTGTTGGCCTCGGCGACACCGCACTACTGAAAAACATCATGTTTCCTGGAGATACACCCATGTCCAATCGCCAAACCGGCACCGTCAAATGGTTCAACGATGAAAAAGGCTTCGGCTTCATCACTCCACAAGGTGGCGGCGACGACCTGTTCGTACACTTCAAGGCCATCGAGTCTGACGGCTTCAAGAGCCTGAAAGAAGGCCAGACCGTCTCCTTCGTTGCCGAAAAAGGCCAGAAGGGCATGCAGGCTGCACAAGTTCGTCCAGAGTAAGTTCTGACGAATAAAAAAAACCCGTCCTTGGACGGGTTTTTTTGTGCCTGCCGTTTATGCAACGGCAGGCCCGGGGCGGAATCAGCCGCAATTGACCCGGGTGACCACGCCCTTGTCGTCGGCGTTGAGGTTCAAGCGCTCGGAACGGTACTCCAGGGTGATCATGTCGGTCGGCTTGAGCACGCGGGCGATCTGCGCCCCGCTCGCCTTGCGCGCCTGCTCCAGCAGCTCGGGGGTTGCCGGCTTGCCGACGGTGAATGCGGCGTTGCTGGCATCGCAGCGACCATCGAGGTTCGGTGCTGCCGCTACCTCTGGCGCCTTGGACGATGAGCCATCGGTACTGCAACCTGCCAGAACCACGGCTGCCAACAGGCTCGCCAATGTTGCACGCGTGCGGAACATGAATCCTCCTTTCAAATACTGGAATGCTGTCTGATACGACAGTTTTAAGCACTTTTGGTTGCAAAAACGTCCCAGTCTGCCTGAGACGTGCTCGTCAGGGAAACCTCAATCGTGACCGGATTTTGCCTGAGCGCAGCGGTTCAGTAGATATCGATGTAGTCGCTGGCGGGCTTGGGCCAGTTGCTGGCCAGCACGTTGTACACCTGCATGACCCAGCGTTCGTCGTCGGCGGCAACAGGGCCCACGCAGCCCGAGCCGGCAGCCCAGGTCTCGAGGCGAAACAGCAGGCCATCGAGCTCGCGCCCGCCGGTAATCTGCGACAGGTAGGCAATGCCGCCGCGGGTGACGCGCAACTGGTTGTGGATTCGGTCGTTGCCTTCGGCCAGCAGCTGGCGCACCTGCTGGGGGGTGAGCTGCTCGGGGGTGTTCAAGTCGATCTGCACGGGGTGTCCTCGGGCGTGCGCGGTGGCTGTGGGGTGCAGGGTACATCAGGCGGACTCTGTACGCCCTCTTCGCTGGCAAGCCAGCTCCACGGCTACCGCGCCGACCCAAGTGCCAACGAAGAATCGGTACAGACGTCACGAATAGGCGAACCCAACCACCATTTAGTTTGCCTAGCCCCGCTGCTTATGCATAAGTAGCAGTGCTGGCCCTGTTGCAACATGTTTAACTTGTACCTGTTGGCGGAGCGCAATCATGCCCCCGCTGTAGACGCCAGGGCCCGGCATCTGCACCAAACAGCACGCGTATTTTCGATCGAGACCCCCATGAATAGCCCCACCCTGGACACCAACATCAAGGTCACATGGCCTGACGGCCATCGTTCCTACAGCCCCGGCACCACCGAAGAGCTGTTCATCATCGCCGCCGACCTGCTGCTTCAAGACCTCGGCCACGAAGCTGCCCGCACCTTCGTCGACCAGGTGTTCGAACGCCACTGGCCCGCGACCGAACACCAGCCCACACCCATTACTGCAATCGAGCAAGACGCTCGCTGAGCAAATCGAAAAAGCCCTGGGCATCGCCGCTCTCGATCCACATCACATTGGCCGGTAGCTCGAGCGTGCCGTACCAGTCCGCAATGGTCTGACCAAAGGTCGGGCCTTCGCGGCTATCCACGCTCATGTGAATCTGCCGGCCACTGAACAGCTCGGGCTTGAGCAGGTAGGCAATCACGCTGGCATCGTGCACCGGCCCACCCGGCAGGCCGTAGTGCGCCATATCCCCCTTGACGTAAGCATCCAGAATATCGCCCACCAGCTTGCTGGCGTGGTTGTTCAACCCGCGAATCTGCTTCAGGCGCGCCTCGCTGGTGAGTACCTTGTGGGTCACGTCCAGCGGCAGGTAGGTGAGCTTGACCCCGCTGCGCAACACGACCTCTGCCGCCTGTGGGTCGGCGTACAGGTTGAACTCGGCCGCCGGGGTGATATTGCCGCCATTGAAGTGGGCACCGCCCATCACCACCACTTCCTTGATGCCCTTGACGATCTGCGGGGCCTGAATCAGCGCCAGTGCCAGGTTGGTCTGCGGGCCTAGCATGGCAAGGGTGATGCTGTTGGGTTCAGCGCCACCGAGGGTGTCGATCAGGTACTGCACCGCGCTGCCCTGGGCCAGGCCCTTTTTCGGCTCGTGCACCGCCACGCCAGGCAAGCCCTCCTCGCCATGGATGTTCTCGGCATAGATCGGCGTGCGCACCAGCGGCGTGGGCGCGCCGGCGTACACCGGCACCTCTTCGCGCCCCGCCCACTCCCGGGCCAGCCGTGCGTTGCGCGAGGTCTTGTCGAGTCGCACATTACCGGCCACGGTGGTAATGGCGCGCACCTTCAGTTCCTCTGGCGACGCCAGGGCGAACAACAACGCCACCACGTCATCCGCGCCGGGGTCGGTATCGATGATCAGGTCGCGGGGCGCGGCCAGCACGGCAGTACTCGACAGGGCAGACATAAGCAATACACCTCGCAGCAAACGTTTGGCTTTATGGACACGTTCAGGCATCGGGCACTCCTTGTGCTCAGGGGACAACAGTCAAAAGGTCACGCCCGCCACCAGCGCGATGTTGGTATAGGGCTGGCATTCGCCGGTGCGCACGATGGCCCTGGCCTGCGCACCGAGCTGCTTGAACGCCGCATGGCTCATCAAATGGCGCGCGCCCAGCTCGCCGCGGGCATGCAGCAGCTCGATGCCTGCCAGGGCCGGCGGCCTGTGTTGCAGGGTCTCGTCGGCCAGCACGTGGCTTTCGACCTGCATTTCGGCCAGCACCGTGTGCAAGGTACTGATGAAATCCGGTATGCCGGGCGTCAGTGCAAGGTCGATCAGCTCGACACCGGCAGGCACGGGCAGGCCAGCGTCGCCGATCAGCACCACATCGCCATGCCCCAGCGACGCGATCAGGCGCGACAGAGCGATATTGAGCAACGGAGTCTTCTTCATGGCGTGCTCCCCTGCAGTTCGCTCAGATACGGAATGGAGGGCTGGGCACCGGCGCGGGTGACCGAAATGGCGGCGGCCTGCTGGCCAAAGGCAATGGCCTCGCGCTCCGACCTGCCAGCGGCCAACGCAGCGGCAAAGCCACCGACGAAGGTATCCCCGGCCGCCGTGGTGTCCAGTGGCTGCACCCGCGTCGCCGGAAAATGCGCAAAACCCTGGCCATCGGCGAACAGAGCGCCTTGCGCGCCCAGGGTGACGATCACCTTGCCCACCCCCAGCGCCAGCAGTCGGCTGGCGGCTGCCTGCGCCTCCTGCAGCGAAGCCACCGGCAGCCCGGTCAGGGCGCTGGCCTCGCTCTCGTTGGGGATCAGGTAGTCGATGTTGACAAACCAGTCAGCCGGCAGCGGCCCAGTGGCCGGTGCCGGGTTGAGGATCACGGTCTTGCCCAGCGCCCGGCCACGGGCCAGGGTGTGTGCCACGGTGGCCTGCGGTACTTCGAGCTGACAGATGATCACATCGGCAGCCTGCAGCAGGCGGTCCAGGCGCTGTACCGATGCCGGCAGCAAGTGCCCATTGCCACCGGCCACGATGACGATGGCGTTCTGGCTGCTGGCATCCACCACAATCAGTGCCACACCACTGGAAACACCCGCCGCCGTGTCCACGCCCTGGCAATCGATGCCCTCGTCGAGCAGCGCCTGACGCAACTGCGCACCGTAGGCGTCCTCCCCCACACAGCCGATCATCGCCACCGCCGCCCCCAACCGCGCAGCTGCTACCGCCTGGTTGGCGCCCTTGCCGCCCGGCACGGTGCCGAACCACTCGCCGGCCAGGGTTTCCCCCGCCTGCGGCAGGCGCTCGGCGCGGGTCACCAGGTCCATGTTCAGGCTGCCTACCACCACTACATTCGCTTGCATGGCATGTCGGTCCTAGCGGTAATCATTGAAGAGGTCGGGACGCGGCCCGGTGGACTCGCGCAGCACGATGCTCGGCGCGACGATGCGCTGCTCTACCCCACTGCGCTGCGGCTCACCGATACGCCGCAGCAACAGTTCGGACGCCATCTCGCCCAGCTCGCGGATCGACTGCCCTACCGTGGTCAGCGCAGGGTAGACGTACTGGCTCATCTGGATATCGTCGAAACCGATCACCGACAGTTCGCTCGGCACGCAGATGTTGCGCTCGGCCGCGGCACGCAGCACGCCCATGCCGATCATGTCGTTGGCCGCGAAGATCGCGGTCGGGCGGTCGTGGCCCAGCAGTTGCGCTGCGGCGCCATAGCCGCCCAGGCTGGTGAAGTCGCTGTCCACCACGCGGCCCTCGCGCAGGGGCACCCCGGCCTGGGCCAGTGCCCGGTGAAAGCCGGCCAGGCGCATCTTGGCCACGCTGGTGTGTGCCGGGCCGTTGATGCAGGCGATGTCCTGGTGCCCCAGCTCCAGCAGGTGCCGGGTGGCCAGGTAGGCCCCCTGCTCGTGGTCGATGCGCACCAGGTCGGCGTCGACGCCCGCCAGCGCGCGGTCGACGATCACCATGGGCGTGCGCACGCTGGCCAGGCTGTCGAGCAGGTCGGCCTCCTCGCCCACCGAGGCCACGATCAGACCGTCGATGCGTTTCTCCAGCAGCACGCGCAGGTAGCTGCGCTGCTTGCGCGGGTCGTCGTCGGAGTTGCACAGGATCACGCAGTAGCCATTGCGCTCGCAGCCATCCTCGATGCCCCGCGCCAGTTCGGCGAAATACGGGTTGACGCTGTTGGGCACCAGCAGGCCGATGGTGGCCGTGCAGCGCGCCTTGAGCGAGCGCGCTACCGCACTGGGCACGTAGTCCAGCTCGGCAATCGCCGCTTCTACCTTGCGCCGCACCGGTTCGCTCACCGGGCGGGTCTTGTTCAGCACGTGGGAAACGGTGGTATAGGAAATACCCGCCAGCGCCGCTACATCTTTGATGGTTGCCATTGTTCAGGTCCGCCGGCGCGCGCGCCGGCTGCGGTAAGTGTCGAGAACCACGGCGATCACGATGACCGCCCCGGTGATGATGCGTTTGGTCGGCTCGCTGGCGCCGATCTGCGCCAGCCCTGCGGCCAGCACCGAAATGATCAGCACACCGAAGAAGGTGCTGATGACCGAACCTCGACCGCCCATCAGGCTGGTGCCGCCGATCACCACGGCGGCAATCACCTGCAGCTCCAGCCCGGAGCCGGCATTGGGGTCGGCGGCCTCCAGCCGCGAGATCTGGAACAGCGCCGCCAGGCCGGCCAGCAGGCCCATCAGCGAGAACACCAGAATCTTGTACGGGCGCGGATCGATGCCGGCCAGGCGCACGGCCTCTTCGTTGGTGCCGATGCCGATCAGGTAACGGCCGAACACGGTGCGGGTCAGTACCAGTTGCGCCACCACGATCACCAGCAAGGCGATGATGAAGGCCGGCGAAATGCCGAAGGCCACCGGCTCCGACAGCCAGGCAAAGGCATCACCGATGTACGCGGTGCGCGAGTCGGTGAGCTGGTAGGCCACGCCACGCGCCATTTCCAGCACACCCAGCGAGACGATGAACGAAGGGATGCGCCAGGCCACGGTGATCGAGCCGGTAAGGGTCCCGGCCAGTGCCGCGCACCCCATGCCGAGCAGTGCCGCCGGCAGCACGCTCCAGCCCCAGCCCAGAATCGCCACGCTGACCGCCGACGCGGCCAGGGCCAGTACCGAGCCCACCGACAGGTCGATGCCGCCGATGATCAGCACGAAGGTCATGCCCACCGCCAGCACCATCAGGTCGGGGATCTGGTTGGCCAGGGTGCTAAAGGTGCCGTACGACAGAAAGTGGCTGCTCAGCAACGAGAACAGCACCACCATCGCCAGCAACGCACCGGCCAGGCCCAGGTAGGTCCCCAGGCCGAGGTAGGTACCGCTGCGCCGGGCCGGTGGGCCAGGCGGTGTGTCTATCGGGGAAGTGTTCATGCGGGGTTCCTGGGCACTGCGTCTTGCAGCAGCGCGTCACGTTTCTGATAGCCGGCAAAGGCGGCGGCCAGTAGCTGGTCCTGGCTCCAGTGCTCACGCTCGAAGGTTTCAATCAGGCGCCCTGCCGAAAGCACGCCGATGCGATCGCAGATCAGCATCAGTTCGCGCAGGTCGCTGGACACCACCACCAGCGCCTTGCCCTGGCGGGTCAGCTCGGCGAGCAGCCCATAGATGTCGAACTTGGCGCCCACATCGATACCGCGCGTGGGCTCGTCGAACAGCAGCACGGCGCAGTCGCGCTCCAGCCAGCGGCCGATCACCACCTTCTGCTGGTTGCCACCCGACAGCTCGCCCACCGTTTGTGCGGGCCCGGCGCTGCGGATGCGCATGGCCTGGATCTGGCGCTCGGCCAGGGCACGCTCGGCAGCACCATCCACCAGGCCCGCGCGTGAGATCGCCGGCATGTTGCCCAACGCCAGGTTGGCACTGACCGACTGCGACAACAGCAGGCCTTCGCCCTTGCGGTCTTCGGTAATCAGGGCCACGCCGTGGCGCACTGCAGCCATGGGCGAATCGATGCGCACCGGGCGCAACGGGCTGCCCAGCTCGATGCTGCCGCTGTCGGCCGTGTCGGCACCGAAGATCAGGCGCAGCAGCTCGGTACGCCCGGCACCGATAAGCCCGGAGATGCCGAAGATTTCGCCGCTGCGCACCTCGAACGAGACGTCCTGCACCTTGTCGCCCCGGCCCAGGCCGCTGACACGCAGTACCGGCTCGCCGATCGTGCGGCGCCCCAGGTCGATATGCTCGCCCAGCTCGCGCCCCACCATCAGGTTGACCAGTTGCTCGCTGCTGTAGCGCTGCATCGGTTCCACGCACACCAGCTTGCCGTCGCGCAGCACGGCAATGCGCTGGGCGATGCGCTTGAGCTCTTCGAGGCGGTGGGAAATGTAGATGATCGACACACCCCGTTGCTGCAGGCGCTCGATCTGGCTGAACAGCAGCTCCACCTCGCGTGCGGTGAGCATCGCGGTGGGCTCGTCGAGAATCAGCACATGGCAGTCGCCGATCAGGTTGCGGGCGATCTCCACCATCTGCTGATGGCCGATGCCCAGCTCGCCGACCAGCGTATCGGGGTCGATCGCTTCGAGCCCCACCTGCGCCATTGCTGCGATCGCCAGTTGGCGCAGGCGCGTGCGATTGACCCAGCCGGCGCGGCTGGGCAGGTTGTGCAGAAACAGGTTCTCGGCCACGCTCAGGGTCGGCAGCAGGTTGAGCTCCTGCATCACCATGCGCACGCCCTGGCGCTCGGCCGCGGAGCGGCTGGCGGGCTGATACACCTGGCCCTGGTAGAACATCTGCCCGGTGGTGGGGGTTTCGAGCCCGCCGATGATCTTCGACAGGGTGCTCTTGCCCGCACCGTTCTCGCCAGTCAGGGCCAGCACTTCGCCGCGCAGCAGGGACAGTTCGATATCGCCCAGCACGGGCTGGGCGTAGGTCTTGCCGATTGCACTGACCGACAACACGACATCCGCAGTCGCCGACATAAGGTGTTCTCCTGGCGCCCGCACCACGGCAGGCACCGTCAGCGGGCTAGGGCTGCTTGACCAGCTCGACCGGGGTCTGGATGACGTTGTCGGCATCCACGTCCGGCTTCTCGCCGCGCAGCATCTTCAGGGCCGCCTCGATACCGAACACCGCCTGCTTGGCGGCGTATTGATCGGCCGTGGCCAGCACGCGACCGTCGCGCAGCATCGGCTGGATCGCCTTGATGTTGTCGTAGCCCACCACCTGCACCGCACCGACCTTGCCTGCCGCGCGCACCGCCGACACCGCGCCGAGCGCCATGCTGTCGTTGCCGGCCAGCAGCGCCTTGAGGTCGGGGTATTCGTTGAGCATGGCCGAGGCCACGGCATTGCCCTTGTCGATCTCCCAGTTGCCCGATTGCACCGAGACGATCTTGATCTTGGCTGCCTCCATGGCGTCCTTGAAACCGGCGGTACGCTGCTGGGCGTTGGTGGTGGTCGGCACGCCCTCGATGATGCCGACCTGATCGCCCACGCTCAGGCGGGTGGCCAGGTACTCGCCCACCAGGCGCGCGCCCTTGCGGTTGTCGGGGCCCACGAAGGGCACGCTGAGGTTCTTGCTCTTGAGTACACCCGGGTCGAGGCGGTTGTCGATGTTGACCACGGTGATCCCCGCGTCCATGGCCTTCTTGACCACTGGCACCAGGGCCTTGGAATCGGCCGGGGCAATCACCAGCGCGTTGACGCCGGAGACGATCATCTGCTCGACGATGCGGATCTGGTTGCTGGTATCGGACTCGTCCTTTATGCCATTGGATACCAGGTCGAACTCGCCTGCGTGGTCTCTCTGGTAGGCCTTGGCGCCGTCTTCCATGGTGAGGAAGAACTCGTTGGCCAGCGACTTCATCACCAGGGCCACCTTGGGCTTGGCGGTGTCGGCATGGGCGTGGCTGAAGGGTACGGCGGTGGCGAGGGTGGCCAGCATGGCAACGGCCAGCAGGCGTCCAGCGAAGGGCAGCGTCATGGGTTCACTCCGAATCTTATGATTTTTGTCGGGTCGCAAACGTTTGCGGTTAACAACTATGGAAACGCTACCGGGTTTTGTCAAATCTGCCGACCGCCCTTCATGGCCCCGATAGTGCCGGGAATTATCCTTAAAATCTTCGGAAAACCGAACATCTGGCACCGCAATAATTCGGGTTTCCGAAAGCAGTGCCGGGCAGCACGGGGCATAAGCCCAAATAAATTTCTTATAAATCAATGAATTGACGTCAACGCTCAGTTAATTGGGCAACTGGTACGCTTTCTGCTGAACTTGTGTGGGCAACACAGCAATTTCACTCATAAGGAACAATAACGATGAAAGCTGCGCTTCACTCCTTCGCTCCGGCCGCCCTGGCCCTGTTCATGTTCTTCCCTGCTGGCGCCTACGCCAAGGAAGCCGAAACCCAACAGAAACTCGCCAACGTGGTTATCCTCGCCACCGGCGGCACCATTGCCGGTGCTGGTGCCAGCGCCGCCAACAGCGCTACCTATCAAGCCGCCAAGGTGGGCGTCGACAAGCTGATTGCCGGTGTTCCGGAGCTGGCCAACCTGGCCAACGTACGCGGCGAGCAGGTGATGCAGATCGCCTCCGAAAGCATCACCAACGAAAACCTGCTGCAACTGGGCAAGCGCGTTGCCGAGCTGGCCGACAGCAAGGACGTGGACGGCATCGTGATCACCCACGGTACCGACACCCTCGAAGAGACCGCCTACTTCCTCAACCTGGTGGAAAAGACCGACAAGCCGATCGTGGTCGTGGGCTCCATGCGCCCCGGTACCGCAATGTCGGCTGACGGCATGCTCAACCTGTACAACGCCGTGGCCGTGGCCAGCGACAAGCAATCGCGCGGCAAGGGCGTGCTGGTGACCATGAACGACGAGATCCAGTCCGGTCGCGACGTGAGCAAGTCGATCAACATCAAGACCGAAGCGTTCAAGAGCGCCTGGGGCCCGATGGGCATGGTCGTGGAAGGCAAGTCGTACTGGTTCCGCCTGCCGGCCAAGCGCCACACGATGGATTCGGAATTCGACATCAAGACCATCAGCAGCCTGCCTGCCGTGGACATCGCCTACAGCTACGGCAACGTCAGCGACACCGCCTACAAGGCCCTGGCGCAAAATGGCGCCAAGGCCATCATCCATGCCGGTACCGGCAACGGTTCGGTGTCCTCGCGCGTAGTGCCGGCCCTGCAGGAACTGCGCAAGAACGGCGTGCAGATCATCCGTTCGTCCCACGTCAACCAGGGCGGGTTCGTGCTGCGCAACGCCGAGCAGCCTGACGACAAGAACGACTGGGTAGTGGCGCACGACCTGAACCCGCAAAAAGCGCGCATCCTGGCCATGGTCGCCCTGACCAAGACCCAGGACAGCAAAGAGCTGCAGCGCATCTTCTGGGAATACTGAGTGCAGTAGCCCGGCAGGCCGCCCTTCCTACAGCGGGGCGGCCTAACCTCTTGTAACCTCGCCACTTTTATTTTGCCCACGGTGCAGCAAAGCCTGCGCCGTGTGGTCACATGGGTTCTTTGAGCGACACGCAGTTGCGAAAAGCCTTACAGTAAAATACTGTATGCGCATACAGCAAAAATAAGGAACCTGTACCTGTGGCCACCTCCTCTGCCGCCAAGCCCGTCAGCAGCTACGAGCAACTGGGCATCCGCATTCAGAAAATCATCAACTCGCCAACCGCGCAGAAGTCCCGCGCGGCGCTGATCTTTCGCCTGGAGCACGAGTCGCCTGCCGACTGGGAGACCCTGCTCGAAGAAATCGCCGAAAACGACAACGTCACCCTGGCCTACCGGGATGACGGCGGCGTGCAGATTTTCTGGGTTGTGCCCAAGGAAGACTGAAGCCGTCGCCAGGCGCTGCCCGCCCACCCTGCTCCGACTTGTCGCCCTTCTGGGCGATGGTGTTATCCGTAGAATCTGGAAGTAATGATGTTCAAGAATCTTGCAGCTGCAGTGATGCTGCTGATGTTGTTGTGTGGCCAGGTGTTTGCTGAAACGCGTATCGGCACCTGGAACCTGGAACACCTGAGCGACCGCCCCAACAAGGACTTCAAGGCCATTGCCAAGGTCGCCAAAAATGTGGATTTTCTGGCTGTGCAGGAGCTGATGAGCGAAGCGGCCCTGGACAAGCTGGCCAGGGAACTCAGCCGCCAGAGCGGCGAGCCCTGGAGCCACATGGCCTCCGATGCGGTAGGCAGGTCTTCGTACAAGGAAATGTATGGTTTCGTGTGGAAGGACAGCAAGGTCGCCTATGAAGACGGTGCGGTGTCCTACCTGGACCGCAAGAAGATCTTCGAGCGCGAGCCCTACTCCGCGCGCTTCAAGTCACTCACCGACAATGCCTATTTCGTGGTGGCCACGGTGCATATCGTGTACGGGAAAAAGCCGTCTGACCGGGTCGCGGAAATCGATGCGCTGTCGAGCTACTGGACCTGGCTGAAGGAAGTCTACCCCGGCAACAATCACATCCTGCTGATGGGCGACTTCAACATGCCGCCCACTTCGCCTGCCTGGAAGTCGCTCAATGCCGCCGCCAGACCACTGGTGGTCGCAGGCGCCAGCACGCTGTCCACAACCGACGGCAAATTCGCCAACCTTTACGACAATATCTTCGTCAGCCATTCCTCGCCGCTGAAGGTCAACAGCGTGGGCGTGTACGACTACCCGAAACACCTGGGCATGACTCACCAGCAAGGCCGGGCGAACATCTCCGATCACGCACCGATATTCCTGCGTGCAGAGCTGGGGCAAGGCAAGGGCACGGCCACGACCGCCGCTTCACCGGCAAGACCCGCCGCACCCGCCAAAACCAAGGCTGCAACCGTGGCCGACGCCACCGGGCAAGTGCGCGGCAACCGGGCCAAGAAGCGCTACCACCGCCCGGACTGCCCGTCGTACAACAGCATTGCCGAAAAGAATCGGGTCGAGTTCAGCAGCGAATCTGCCGCCCAGGCAGAGGGTTACAGCATCGCCGGCAACTGCCAGAAGGCCGGCTGAGGGGATAACGGTGCAGCCTTGACGCCAAGGCTGCACCTGAAGGTCACTTGACCAGCTGGAACTGACTGGCGCCCTGCAACTCCAGACGCGGCACGCCCTTGTACTGCTCGATACGCCCTATCACGCACACCGTGCGCCCCTCCAGCGGCTGCGCCAGCAACGAGGCGAACGCCGGGCGATGCTCGCCCCATACCACCAGCCCCAACCGTCGCTTGCTGGGGAAGCTGGCACCCAGGTCGATCCAGGTCGGCTGGCCCCTGGACGACGGTTTGTAGGTCACCTTCATGATCGGGCCCAGCACCGCAGCGCTCTGCCCGATATGGTCGGCGGCCTGACGCCAGTCCAGCGGGTTGTCGCAGGTGGCGCCCTGCAAGGTAGCGGGTGACGCCGGCGCCGCCACTGCCTGGCTGACCACGGCCGAGCCTGCAACCGACTCGGTGCCCTTGAACGCAAACACCACGATCAGAACCCCGATCAGCGCAGTGAATGACATGATCGTGTACTTCATGACCGAAACCTCCTTGTTGAGCCCTTTGATCCGGCTGCCCTGCGCCTGCGCCAACTGCTGCACGCTGGCACTCTGGCGCGTGCTCGACAGCAGGTCGTGGGCTTTTTTTCGCTCGGCATCGAGCAGTACGCTGATATCCCGAGCACAACGCTGCGGATGATCCCTGACGTCGCGGTTGGCAAAGCGCAGCACCCGCCAGCCCTGGGAAGTGAGTGCAGACTGCCGCCGCTGCCAGTCGATGAACTCGGGGTGCGACATGCCGGTACCCGTACCGCTTTTGTCATAGCCATCGATTTCGATGGCGATGCGCACGTCTCCCTCTTCATTGATGACAAGGTCGCAGTAGCGTTGCTTGCCGTCATTGTCCTTGAAGGGGTATTGCGCACTCAGCGACTCGTAACGGATGCCCGCCACGAGGCTGAGCACGTTGCTGGCGAACAATCGTTCGTAGTCACTGCCGAACCGCGCCGCATTGGCCTTCAACCACTCGTCCTGGGTCATGTGCTGTCGTCTGCGCTGGAAAGTCGGGCCGGTGCAAAAGCACCCACTCTCGACCGATGCAGTCAAAAAGCCATAACGCAGCCGAGCCGCCGATTCTGGCCGACTCTGTAGGAAAAGTCGATTTTCAGGTGGGATCAGGCGGCGGTCATTCGGGCGCCTTCGCCGGCAAGGCCGGCCCGTGCAGGGGGTGACCGGTGGCGCTCAACATGGCTTCGCCCACTGCTGGTTTGCCCGACGCCTTCAACCCCTGGGCGGCGCCCTGGATATCCCGCGCCTCCTTGTTCTGGCCCAGCTTGAACTTGCCGACCAGACGGGTGATCTCGATCTCGAGCCCGACGATGGCCTTGAGCATGTCGCGGATGTAGTCCTTCGGCGCGTCGGACATCTTCCACGGCACGGGCTGGGATGCTTCGTGGGTGCGCGTGAGCAGGGCCACCAGGCCACGCACGTAGTGCTCGTCATCGTGCAAGGTCACGCGGCCATGGGCGTGCACCACCTGATAGTTCCAGGTGGGCACCTGTTTGTGGGTCTCGTGCTTGCTGGGGTACCAGTTGGGCGAGATGTAGGCATCGGCGCCGCGAAAGATCACCAGCACTTCATCGCCATCCTTGAGTTCGCGCCACAGCGGGTTGGCCCGCGATACGTGAGCATGCAGCACCCCCTGCGTGCCCTCCTGCGGCTTGAAGTGGAACGGCAGATGGTTGGCATCCAGCCCACCCTCGCCGTGGCTGACCAATACACCCAGCGGGTTCTGCATGATCAGTTGATGCAGCACCTCGGGGCGCGACTCGTTGAAAGACTGCGGTACGTACATGGTTTGCATCCATCCGGCACAGGGCGATGGCAAATTGTGTGGCGCAACTGGCCCATGGTATAGATCCACTATCGAACAAAATGACTGGACCAGAAAACATGGCGCGCAAAGCCAATGTGGTGGATATTCCTTCGCTGGGCACGCTGGACCGCAGCAGCGGCCAACTGGGGCGCCAACTGGCCCAGGCGCTGCGTGCGGCGATCCGGCGCGGAGACCTCAAGCCCGGCGAGCCGCTGCCCTCGACCCGCATGCTGGCCAGATCGCTGATGATCGCGCGGGGCACGGCCATCGAGGCGTTCGAGCAACTGACGGCCGAGGGGTTTCTGGAGTCCCGCGGCCGTGCCGGCACGCGGGTCGCGCACAGCCTTGAAGAGCCACCTGCCGCGCACACGACAGGTGTGGCGCGGCCCGCCGCCAGCTCGGCACGCATCGAACGCTTTGCACAACTTGCCCGCCGCTTCGGCGAGGTACCCCAGGTACCGTTCGCCGTCTCGGTACCGCTGGGCAAGGCCGCGCCGGATGATATCTGGCGGCGCCTTGGCAACCGGGTGCGCGCCCGCGGCCCGGGCGCCCCTTCCGGCTATGGCGACCCGCTGGGGGAAATCGAGCTGCGCGAGGCGGTGGTGGACTATGTGCGCAAATCCCGCTCGGTACGCTGCGAGGCCAGCCAGGTGATCATCACCTCCGGCACCCAGCAGGGCCTGTACCTGGCCTGCCAGGTGCTGCTGGACATCGGCGATTTCGCCTGGGTCGAAGACCCGGCCTACCGCGGTATCACCGCCATTCTCGAAAGCGCCGGGCACAGCGGGCAGATGGTGCGCGTGCCGGTGGACGCCGAGGGCATGGACGTGGAACACGCCGTCGCTACCTGCCCCCACGCCCGCGCCGCCTTCGTCACCTCTTCGCACCAGTACCCGCTGGGCATGCCGATGAGCATGACCCGGCGCGAGGCACTGCTGAGCTGGGCCAGAACCCACAATGCATGGGTGATCGAGGACGACTACGACGGCGAGTTGCGCTATGCAGGGCACCCCTTCCCCTCGTTGCAGGGGCTGGACCCTGAACGGGTGATCTACCTGGGCACCTTCAGCAAGATCCTGTTCCCGTCACTGCGCCTGGGCTATGCGATCGTGCCGCCGGACCTGGTGGACGCCTTCTGCGGTGCCCGCGTGCTGATGGACCGTCATCCGGCCAACGCCGACCAGCAGGTACTGGCGGCCTTCATCAACGAAGGCCATCTGGACCGGCACATCCGCCGCATCCGCGGTGTGTACGCCACCATCCATCGCCAGGTGAACGAAGCGGTGGCGCGCTGGCTGGAGCCTGAGCTGGCCTGGCTGCAACCGACCGACCAGGGCATGCACCTGGTGCTGTGGCTGGCAGCCGGTATCGACGACAGGCAGGTAGCGGACCAGGCCGCAGAGGCCGGGGTGGTGGTGCGCGCGGTATCCCCCATGTATGCGGGGCCGCACGGCAGGCCCGGGCTGGTGCTCGGCCTGGGTGGGTTCAGTGGCGAAGCCATCGATGCGGCGATGCAGCGCCTGGCACGGGTGATCGAAAGCGCCAGCGTTCAGGCCAGCGCCTGCAGGTAGGCGCTGGCCTGTTGATAGCGCTGCAGGCGCGCGATGTCTTCGGGGCCGGGCATGGCGATGCGCGAAAGGTCGCTGTTGTCGGCAAGGTCGGCAAGCTTTACCACCCGTGCCAGCGGGTCGCTGCCCAGCCGTGCGACGAAGGCCTCGTAGCTTTCGTCATCGCGCCGGCTCAGCGCCTGCACCGCCGCCAGTATCTTCAGGGCGAAGCCTTCGCGGGCCAGGTCCGACAAGCTCATGCTGGTATCTTCAAGCACGTCGTGCAGCACCGCGACGATGCGCTGTTCGGTGGTCTGCACCCTCAGCATCACCCGCAACGGGTGCAGGATATACGCAGTGCCGCCCTTGTCCTGCTGCCCTTCATGGGCCCTGGCGGCAACCGCAATGGCTCGCTCCAGTGTGGACATAAGCCCCCTCCTCTAACCCTCGCGCCGTCGCAGGCGCGCCATGCTGCAGGCATCGGTGAACACACCGTCACGTAAAGCATAGTCGCGCAAATGCCCTTCCACCTCGAAGCCGTGGCGCCGGTACAGCGCCAGTGCCGGCTGGTTATCGGCGTAAACAGTGAGTTCGACGCGCTGCAGGCCCATCCAGTTGTCCGCCACCTCGAGCACCGCCGACAACAGCCGTGTGCCCACCCCCTGCCCTTGCCAGGCCGGGGCGACGCCCATGCCGATGCCGCCGCAGTGGCCGCGACGTACACGTATGAACTGCTCGAGCGTACAGCTGCCGATCACCTCGCCTTGATGTAAGGCCACCAGAAACACCATTCGTTCGTTGTCGGTGGCGATGCGTTTGCGCCACAGGTCGGCGCTCTGATACGGCATCTGCAGCACCTGCCGCGCCACCTGTGGGTGGTTGTACAGGGCCGTGAGCCCCTCGACGTGCTGTTCGGTACAACGTTGAAGGGTAATGGCGAAGGGCGAATCACTCATGACGGCTCATCCTTGAAGACAAGCCGTGAGTGTAAGAGGCGCCGCCGCGTGCTGGCTAGCGCTCGGCGCCGTGCTGGATGACCACCGAATCGGTACCCAGGCGCGCCATCACATCGTTCTTGCTGGCCAGGGCCTCCTCTTTTGTCGGATAAGGGCCCAGGAGTACCACCGGCTTGCCGTCGCGGTACACCACCGAGGATGGAATCTGTTTTTCGATCAGGCGCGCGGTCATGTCGCTGAGGGCGCCCATGTTCGGGCCCTGGATGATCTCGACGTCCCAGCCTTCGGGCGCGGGCTGGTCGGCCAGGGCATCGGCACGGCGCTGCAGGTCGGCACCACCGCAGATTTCGCGGATGCGCAGGTCGCCGCCGGTTTCGTCGATGATGATCTGGTAGTCGTCGCCCTGCTTGATGGCCACGTAGCTGCGGTAAGGCTGGAACACACCGGCCGCGTCCTTGCCACGGAACTGGCCGCAGATATCGCCCTGCTTGTTGAATCGCACGTTGGCGAACTTGGCCGTCTTCGGGTTATCCAGATGCTCGGCAACCTGCTTGTGTACCCGTTCGGCATCGTTGTCACAGCCGGCCAGGGCCAGCACTGCCATTACCACCGCCACTTTGCGCACGCGTCTATCTCCAGGTTTCAAGCGGCGGATTTTAGCATCTGTGCAAGGCCGGGGGTTACAATCGCCCGGCCTTGAACTTCCATAGGGCATTCCATGCGCCAGGTACTGCTGATTATCGACGTACAACCCTCGTTCAACCCGCCGCAATGGCTGGTAGACGGCATAGCATCACTGATCGGCCGCATGCCGTCGGTGGCGAGCGTGGAGCGCCATGATGAATCGGTGACCCCGTTTCAACGTCAGCTGGGCTGGCAACCGGCGGCGCACGACCAGAGCCTGGTGGCGGCAGATCGCATCTTCATCAAGCATGGCTACGCCCCTACGGCCGAGATGCTGGATTACCTCAGGCAATTGAACCCCGAGCGCGTGCTGGTGTGCGGCATACAGACCGACACCTGCGTGCTGGCGGCGGGGTTCGCGCTGTTTGATGCGGGGCTGCAGCCGACCCTGATCAGCGACCTCACGGTAGGGTCGTCGCTGGATCGCTCGGGGCAGTTGGGGGTGAGCCTGTGGCTGCATCATTTCGGGCACGTGGTGAGTACGCAACAGTTGCGGTGAAGGCTTCGCCGGCAAGGCCGGCGAAGCGGCCAGCACAAGCCATCCCTCATTCGCGGATGCAATCCACCGTATACACGTCCCCCACCTCATGCTGCAGCCCGTGCACATCGGCCACAAACCCGGGGAACCCACGGTCGAACGCCCGTGCAAAGCTCAGGTAGTCGATGATCGAGCGTGTCGACTCGGTAAAGCGCTCCCCGGGCATGATCAACGGAATCCCCGGCGGGTACGGCACCAGCATCACCGCCGCCACCCGCCCGATCAGGCGCTCGATCGGCACCGCCTCGACCTCGCCGCGCACCAGCTTGTCATACGCATCCCCCGGCTTCATCACCACCTCGGGCAAGCGCGTGTACAAGCGCTTGAGCTGCTTGGCCGTGGCGTTGGCGCGGTAGCATTCGTGCAACTGCTCGCACAGGTCGCGCAGGCCCATGCCGTGGTAGCGCAACGGGTCCAGCTGCGCCACGCACGGCAGGCTCTGCAGCAGCGCGGTATTGGCGTCGTAGTTGCGCTTGAACTCCAGCAGTTCGGTGAGCAAGGTGCTCCACTTGCCCTTGGTGATCCCCATCGAGAACAGCACCAGAAACGAATACAGGCCGGTCTTCTCCACCACCAGCCCGCGCTCCCACAGGAACTTGCTGACCACTGCCGCAGGAATACCATGCTCGCCCAGGCTGCCGCCCGCATCCAGCCCCGGCATCACCAGCGTGACCTTGATCGGGTCGAGCAGCACGTAGTCTTCGCTCACATCGCCAAAGCCGTGCCATTCGGCCTGGGGTTGCAGCAGCCAGTCCTCGGTCGCCACGCGGTGAATGCCACCCACCTGCGGCGGTTGCCAGATACTGAACCACCAGTCGTCGTCGGCCAAGTGCTCGCGCAGGTTGGCCAGCGCACGCCGGAAGCTCAGCGCCTCGTCGAACATTTCCTGCAGCAGCGAGCGCCCAGCCGGGCCTTCCATCATCGCCGACGACACGTCCAGCGAGGCCAGGATGCTGTACTGGGGCGAGGTGGAGATATGCATCATGAACGCCTCGTTGAATCGATCACGGTCGAGCTGACGTGCACCGCCGTCCTGCACGTGGATCATCGAGGCCTGGCTGAACGCGGCCAGCAGCTTGTGGGTGGAATGGGTGCTGAACACCAACGGGCTGTCGGCACTGCGCGAAGTACCCATGGCGTAACGCCCGGCAAAGAATTCGTGAAACGCCGCGTAGGCGTACCAGGCCTCGTCGAAATGCAGCACCTCGACACTGTTGCCCAGCACCTGCTTGATCATCTCGGCGTTGTAGCACAGCCCGTCATAGGTGGAGTTGGTCACCACCGCCATCTTCACCCGCGGCTCGCGACCTGCGGCCAGCGGGTTGGCCGCGATCTTGGCCTGGATCGCCTCGCGGCTGAACTCGCTCAGCGGGATGGGGCCGATGATGCCCAGCTCGTTGCGCTCCGGACACAGGTACAGGGGGATTGCGCCGGTCATGATGATTGCGTGCAACACCGACTTGTGACAGTTGCGATCCACCAGCACCAGGTCGTCACGCCCGACCATCGAGTGCCAGACGATCTTGTTGGCGGTGGAGGTGCCGTTGATCACGAAGAAGGTGTGGTCGGCGCCGAAGTTGCGCGCCGCACGCGCTTCGGCCGCCGCCAGGGGGCCGGTATGGTCGAGCAGCGAACCCAGCTCCGGCACCGACACCGACAGGTCCGAACGCAGGGTGTTCTCGCCGAAGAACTGGTGAAACGCCTGGCCCACCGGGCTCTTGCGATACGCCACGCCACCGCCATGGCCCGGCGTGTGCCAGGAGTAGTTCGATTGCGCGGTGTGCTGCACCAGAGCCTTGAAGAACGGCGGCAGCAGGCCGTCCAGGTAGTTGTGCGCCGCCCGCGCCACTTGCCGGGCCAGAAACGGCACGGTGTCTTCGAACAGGTAAAGGATGCCGCGCAACTGGTTCAGTTCGCTCATGGCGTCGGCCGGGGCGTTCTCCAGGGTCACCTGCTCGCCCAGTGCGAAGATCGGCAAGTGCGGTGCGCGCACCCGCGCCAGGCGGATCAGCTCGACCATGTTCTGCAGCAGGTGGGTGTTTTCCCCCGCGCCTTCGGCCGCAATCAGCATGCAGGCCAGGCCGTGGTGGGTGGCCGCTACCAGGCGGCCCTCGGCGTAGTCCACCGCCGGCAGAATGGTAAAGCCGTCCTGGGCCAGTTCCTGGGCAATGCCGCGCACGCGATCACCGGCCACACTGTCGGCCTTGATATCGCGGTGCACGATGAGTATCGGAAACTTGAGGTCCTTGTACATGGGCGCCGGCACCTTCTGAGCGACAGGCCGTGAGGCCGTTCATTTCAGGGTAGAAGGTCGGCGCCAGGTACGCGGCGGGATTTGCTTCAGCGGGCCTCGAGCAGTTGCTGCCACAAGGCCGGGCCACCGGTGGATTTTGCCACCGCTTCAAGGCGCGCCATGTGCGCTTGCAGTTCTGCCTCGGTGGCCGGGATGATGCGCCCCGGTTGACGCCCCACCAGCCGACGGATCTCGCTGCCCTGGCTGGACTGGCCTTCGCCCTCGCTGTCGCTGCCGGCCAGTGACAGGCTGGTCTGGCCACCGGTCATGGCCAGGAACACGTCCGCCAGCAACTCGGAGTCGAGCAACGCGCCGTGCAGTTCGCGGCCGGAGTTGTCTACGCCATAGCGTTTGCACAAGGCATCGAGGCTGTTGCGCTGGCCGGGGTGACGCTCACGGGCCATCAGCAGGGTGTCGAGCACCTCGCAGTGCTGTGCGATATCGGCGCGATCGTGCTGGCCGAGCATGGCGAATTCGTTGTTGATGAAACCAACGTCGAACGCCGCGTTGTGGATGATCAGCCGCGCGCCCTTGATGTACTCGAAGAACTCGTCGGCGATTTCGGCGAAACGCGGCTTGCCCACCAGGAATTCGTCGGTGATGCCGTGCACCCCGATCGCGCCTTCGTCGCTTTCGCGGTCAGGCTGCAGGTACACGTGGAAATTGCGTCCGGTCATGCGCCGGCCGACCAGCTCGATACAGCCGATCTCGATGATGCGGTGACCATCGGCCACCGGCATACCGGTGGTTTCGGTGTCGAGCACTACCGACCTGTTGTTCTGCATCTCCACGTCGGTCATCTCCTGCCGCGTACTGCCTGAATATTGAAAGCGGCGGATTTTACCTCACCCGGGGCAGGATGTGGCGAATTCGCTAAAGGGAGGGTTCAGCGTTGCTTGCGCAGATCGTCGACGCCGCGGTTGGCCAGCTGGTCGGCACGCTCGTTGCCGGCGTGACCGACGTGCCCGCGCACCCACTGCCATTTCACGTTGTGGCGGTTGACCTGTTCGTCGAGCTGCTGCCACAGGTCGGCGTTCTTGACCGGCTCCTTGGCGGCGGTCTTCCAGCCACGCTTCTTCCAGTTGACCATCCACTCGGTGATGCCTTTCATCACATATTGCGAGTCGGTTACCAGCAGCACATCACACTGGCGCTTGAGCGCCTCGAGGCCCTTGATGGCGGCCATCAGTTCCATGCGGTTGTTGGTGGTTTCGCGCTCGCCGCCCCACAGCTCCTTTTCGACGCCCTTGCAGACCAGCAGCGCGCCCCAGCCGCCCAGGCCAGGATTGCCCTTGCAGGCACCATCGGTGTAGATCTCGACGCTTTCGACGCTTTCGCTCATGTACAGCCTTTATTCATCATTGAAGGTGCGGCCCTCGGGGTGAGGCGTGCGCCGGTTGACCTTGGCCATCGGCAACGGCAGCAGCTTGCCCATCGGCTCGCGGCGCACCTGGCGCAGCGGGCGCAGGCCCACCACCATCTTGCGCGCCACCAGCACGTACACACCGCCACCGGATATCTGCCAGCGCCCGGCAGCACGCTCCCAGCCAGACAACCGTGCCTGCCAGGCCGGCGAGGCAAGCGGCGGACGATAGCACCCGAAGCGGCGTTTCTCCAGCGCGAAGCCCAGCAGGTTGAGCCAGTCGCCCACCCGCGACGGCGAGATGCAGCGCGCCTTGCGCAACGCATCATGGGCAAACACCCGGCGCAGGCCCCAGGTGCTCCAGGGGTTGATCCCGACGATCAGCAGGTGCCCGCCAGGGCGCACGCTGCTGGCCGCCTCGCGCAGCAGGCCGTGGGGCGAGAGGCTGAAGTCCAGCCCGTGCTGCAGCACCACCACGTCGGCGGCGTGCTCGCTCAGGGGCCAGGCCTGTTCTTCGCACACGATCTCGACGCCCGGCAGCGGCGCCCCCAGGCGCACGTTGCGTTGCACCTGCGGGGCATTGGGCGGTGCCTCGGCGCAAGGGCCGTAATGCACCAGGTAGCCACCGAAGAAGCGCCCCAGCTCCTCTTCGAGCAGGCGCTGTTCCCCGGCGAGCAGCTGCTGGCCCAGCGGGCCGGCGAACCACTCGCGCGCCTGGCTGATCAGCTCGAGCCACTGCGGGTCGGCCTGGGCAAAGGCTTGATCGGTCATTGCTGTCTCCCTTGGAAGGTTCTCGACAACGCACATAGCTACTAAGATGCACCCATGTCCACCGTTTGGCGAATCGCACGATGATACAGATACAGGCCCTGCCCGCTTTCAGTGATAACTACATCTGGTTGTTACAAGATGCCGTGAACCAGCGTTGTGCGGTGGTCGACCCGGGCGATGCCGCCCCCGTGCTGGCCTGGCTGCAGGCGCATGCCGACTGGCAACTGACCGACATTCTGATCACCCATCACCACCACGATCATGTGGGCGGCGTTGAGCAGCTCAAGGCGCACACCGGCGCCCGCGTCAGCGGCCCGGCCAACGAACGCATACCCGCCCGCGACCAGGCCCTGAACGACAATGACCGCCTCGAGGTGCTGGGGCTTGAGTTCCAGGTGTTCGCCGTACCCGGCCACACCCTGGGGCACATCGCCTATTACTGTGCCCAGCCGCAGTTGCCGATGCTGTTCTGTGGCGACACGCTGTTCGCCGCCGGCTGCGGGCGCCTGTTCGAGGGCACGCCGGAGCAGATGCACCACTCGCTGGAGCGCCTGGCAGCGCTGCCGGCGGCCACCCAGGTGTATTGCGCCCACGAATACACCCTGAGCAACCTGCGCTTTGCCTGTGCGGTCGAGCCGCAGAACCCGCACGTTATCCAACGCTTCGAAGACGTTACCGCACTGCGCGCGCAGGATCGCATCACTTTGCCCTCCACCATCGCGCTGGAGAAGCTGACCAACCCGTTTTTGCGGGTAGCAGAAACATCCGTTAAACAAAAAATAGACGAACGGGTGGGCCGCATAAACCCTACGCCCAGTGCTGTTTTTGCAGGGTTGCGGGCCTGGAAAGACACGTTCTAAACAGGCGCTGTGAAGGTCGGAAAATTCTCAAAGGTTGACCGATGGGGGGTGCCTTTCTAGAATCGCCCGACATTTTTGCCCGGAACTTTCCCCCAGCCAATGTCGTCCCCTAGCCGCAGAACCTTCAATTCCGTTGCCCTGACGCGCCTGGCCCAAGCCAGTGCGCTGGCCCTGGCCGCCACCCTCGTGGGCTGCCAGAGCACGCGCCAGGTCGATGAATCCGATAGCGTTCGCGCGCACAACTTCCAGGCGCGGATCAAGCAGAAACCGATCTTCGTGCATGACAAGAAGCCGGTCGAGCCAGCCGTGGCCCAGGACGTCTGGGAACGCATGCGCCAGGGCTTCCAGTTGCAGGACGGCATTGCGGTGAACCCGCGCATCGAGCAGCAGCGCCTGTGGTTCGCCAGCAACCCTTCGTTCCTGGAAGGCGCCGGCGACCGCGGCAGCCTGTACATCCACTACATCGTCGAGCGTCTTGAAGAGCGCGACATGCCGCTGGAGCTGGCCCTGCTGCCGGCAATCGAAAGTGCCTACAACCCGATGGCCTATTCCCGCGCCCACGCGGTGGGCCTGTGGCAGTTCATCCCGTCCACCGGGCGCTACTTCAACCTGCGCCAGACGCGCTTCTACGATGGCCGTCGCGACATCACCGCCTCGACCAACGCGGCGCTGGACTACCTGACCCGCCTGCACGACATGTTCAACGGCGACTGGCTGCTGGCCCTGGCGGCCTACAACGCCGGTGAAGGCACGGTCAGCCGCGCCATCGAGCGCAACGAGAAGCTCGGCCTGCCAACCGACTACTGGAACCTGCCGCTGCCCAAGGAAACCCGCGACTATGTGCCAAAGCTGCTGGCCCTGTCGCAGGTGGTGCTGACCCCGCAGGCGTACGGCGTGAACCTCAACCCGATTGCCAACGAACCCTACTTCGAAGCCGTGGCGATCAAGGACCGGCTCGACCTGTCGCGGGTCGCCGCACTGGCCGAGATCGACGAAGACGAGCTGTTCCAGCTCAACCCGGCCTTCAAGAAACGCATGACCGTGGACGGCCCGCAGCAGTTGCTGGTACCCACCGCCAAGGCGCAACTGCTGACCACCAGCCTGTCGAACATGAAGCCCGAAGAGCTGCTCAGCCTGCAGCCGAAAAAGGCGGTATTCGAGGCAGCCCTGGCCGAAGCCTCGACGCCGGTGCGCAACAGCCGCTACCGGGTCAAGCGTGGCGACAACCTGGGCAGCATCGCCCGGGCCAACAAGGTCAGCGTCAAGGACCTGCAGCGCTGGAACAAGCTGCGCGGCAACAACCTCAAGGTCGGCCAGACCCTGGTGATGCAAGGTGCGCAGCCTGCCAGCGCGGGCGGCAACCAGAAGAAGCCTACCCAGTACAAGGTACGCAAAGGCGATTCGCTGTACATGGTGGCCAAGCGTTTCAACGTTGAAATGCAGCACCTCAAGCGCTGGAATCCGCGCAGCGGCCACGCCCTCAAGCCCGGCCAGACCCTCACCGTCTACCTGCCGCACTGAGACCCGGGCCAGGCCCGCCTGGCCGCGGCCCCGGCGATCTCCGGGGCTGCTCTTTTTCCTGCCGATACAAGCTGTTACTGTAGCCGGAATAAAGCCCAAGCCCGGATCGGATCGCCGACTTGATACGTCCCCTCCTGTTGCTGTCATTCAGCCTGGCCTTGAGCTTTCCCGCGGGCGCGACCATCAGCGAAAGTCACGGTTACGCCCAGTTCGGCACGCTCAAGTACCCAGCCAAATTCACCCATTTCGATTGGGTAAACCCGCAAGCGCCCAAAGGCGGCACCTTGCGCGCCATGGCATTCGGCACGTTCGATACCCTCAACCCCTATACCTTCAAGGGCTCAAGCCCGGTCACCACGCCCAACTTCCTGCAGTACGGGGTGAACGAGCTGAACGAGACCCTGATGGTGGGCACCGGCCAGCGCGACCCGTCCGGCGATGAAGCCACCTCCAGCTACGGGCTGATCGCCCGTTCGGTGGAGTACAGCGAAGACCGCAGCTGGGTGGTGTTCAACCTGCGTCCCGAGGCACGCTTTCACGATGGCCGGCCGATCACCGCCGCCGACGTGGCGTTCTCCTACCGCACCCTGCTCAAGGAAGGCCACCCGCTCTACCGCACCAACCTGCAGGAAGTGCAGCGGGTCGACATCCTCAACCCCAAGCGCATCCGCTTCGTGTTCAAGCGTGCCGGCAACCCGCTGCTGATCTTGCGCCTGGGCGAAATGCCGGTGCTGCCCCAGCATTACTGGAAAGGCCGCGACTTCAAGGCCACTACCTTTGAACCGCCACTGGGCAGCGGCCCGTACCGCATCACCCAGGTACAGCCAGGTCGAAGCCTGGTGTTCGAGCGGGTCAAGGACTACTGGGGCAAGGACCTGGCAGTCAACCGCGGCAAGTACAACTTCGACCGCGTCGAGTTCGAGTTCTACCGCGACAGCGATGTGGCCTTCGAGGCCTTCAAGGCGGGTGAGTTCGATGTCTACATCGAGCACCAGGCCAAGAACTGGGCCACCGGCTACAACTTCCCCGCTGTGCGTCGTGGCCAGGTGATCCAGGCGCAGATCGCCCACCAGATCCCGACCCAGACTCAGGGGTTGTTCATGAACAGCCGGCGCGCCGCCTTCAGCGACGACCGCGTGCGCCAGGCGCTGGGCCTGATGCTGGACTTCGAATGGACCAACCGCACCCTGTTCAGCAGCGCCTACAAGCGCGCCAGCAGTTACTACCCCAACAGCGAGTTCAGCGCCACCGGCCTGCCGGTGGGCAAGGAGTGGCTGCTGCTGGCGCCGTACCGCGACCAACTGCCTGCCGCCCTGTTCACCCAGCCCTACAGCGTGGGCAAGACCAACGGGCGCGGTATCGACCGCGATACCCTGCGCCAGGCCCTCAACCTGCTCGGCCAGGCAGGCTGGAAGCTCAGCGGCCAGCGCCTGCTCAACAGCAACGGGCAGCCGCTGAAGCTGGAAATTCTGCTGGTGAACCCGAACCTGGAGCGGATCCTGCAACCTTATGTCGAAAATCTTGCCAGCATCGGTATCGACGCGCGCTTGCGCACGGTAGACCGGGCCCAGTACAAACAACGGCTGGACCAATTTGATTTCGACATGATTCTGATGACCCTGAACCAGACCCTGAGCCCGGGCCTCGAGCAGTGGCTGTATTTTCATTCCAGCCAGGCCGCCACCAAAGGCAGCAAGAATTACGCGGGCGTGAAGAGCCCGGTGGTCGACCACCTGCTAGAGTCCCTGCTCAATGCACAGAGCCGCGACGACCAGGTTGCTGCGGCGCGCGCCCTCGATCGAGTGCTGCTATGGCAGCACTACATGGTTCCCAACTGGTATCTCGACTATCACCGCCTGGCCTACCGCAACCGGTTTGCCTTTGTCGCCACGCCGCCCTACACCCTGGGGCTGAACAGCTGGTGGCTCAAGCCCACGGAGAACGCCCAATGATGCCATTGCCGTGCCTGCGCCTGATCGCAGGCGGCCTGCTGCTGGCCAGCCTGAGCCTTCAGGCCCTGGCCGCCCCGCAACATGCAGTGACCCTCTACGACGAAGCGCCCAAGTACCCGGCCAACTTCAAGCATTTCGACTATGTGAACCCCGACGCGCCCAAGGGCGGTACCTTTCGCGTGAACGGCTCAGGCAGCTTCGACAGCCTCAACCCCTTCATCAACAAGGGCGTGCCGGCCGACAACATCGATCTGGTATACGACACCCTGGCGCGCAATAGCCTTGATGAGCCATTCACCGAATACGGGCTGCTGGCCAGGCAGATCGAAACAGCCCCCGACAACAGCTGGGTGCGCTTCTACCTGCGCCCCGAGGCGCGCTTTCAGGATGGCCATCCGGTTCGTGCCGAAGACGTCGTGTTCACCTTCAACACCCTGGTCACCAGCGGCGCACCGCTTTACCGCGCCTACTATGCCGACGTCGACGAAGTGATCGCCGAAGACCCGCTGCGTGTGCTGTTCAAGTTCAAGCACAAGGGCAACCGTGAACTGCCGCTGATCCTCGGCCAGTTGCCGGTGCTGCCCAAGCACTGGTGGGCCAACCGCGACTTCACCAAAGGCAACCTGGAGATCCCCCTGGGCAGCGGGCCGTACAAGGTCGCCGAGGTCAAGGCCGGGCGCTCGGTCCGCTACGTGCGCGACCCCGACTACTGGGGCAAGGACCTGCCGATCAACCGCGGCTTCTACAACTTCGACACCATTCGCGTCGACTACTACCGCGACAACACCGTGGCGCTCGAGGCGCTCAAGGCCGGCCAGTTCGACTACTGGCTGGAGGTCAGCGCCAAGAACTGGGCCACCGCCTACAACATCCCGGCAGTTCGCCAGAACCGCCTGATCCGCGAAGAGATCGCCAACGGCAACCCGACCGGCATGCAGGGCTTCGTGTTCAACCTGCGCCGCCCGATCTTCCAGGACGTGCGCGTGCGTGAGGCACTGAGCCTGCTGCTGGACTTCGAGTGGACCAACAAGCAGCTGTTCAATGGCGCCTACACCCGCACCACCAGCTACTTCGAAAACTCCGACATGGCGGCCAGCGGCCTGCCGGATGCGGCCGAACTGAAACTGCTGGAACCGCTGCGCGGGCAGATCCCCGACAAGGTGTTCACCGAAGCGTTCAAGAACCCGGTCACCGATGGCAGCGGCATGATCCGCGAGCAGCAACGCCAGGCCTACAAGCTGCTGCAGGAAGCCGGCTGGCGCATCCAGGACGACAAGATGGTGGATGCCCAGGGCAAGCCGGTGGTGATCGAGTTTCTGCTCGCCCAGACCGAGTTCGAGCGCATCCTGCTGCCCTACAAGCGCAACCTGGCCGACCTGGGCATCGAGCTGAACATTCGCCGGGTGGACGTATCGGAGTACATCAACCGCCTGCGCTCGCGCGACTTCGACATGATCGTGGGCGGCTTCCCGCAATCCAACTCGCCGGGCAACGAGCAACGCGAGTTCTGGCAGAGCGCCAGCGCCGACAAGCCCGGCAGCCGCAACTTCATGGGCCTCAAGGACCCGGCCGTGGACACCCTGGTGGACGGCCTGATCAATGCCGACTCGCGCCAGAGCCTGATCGAACACACCCGTGCCCTGGACCGCGTGCTGCAATGGGGCTACTACGTGGTACCCAACTGGCACATCAAGACCTGGCGCGTGGCGTACTGGAACCATATCGGCCACCCGGCCACGCCGCCCAAGTACGACATCGGCATCAACACCTGGTGGATCAAGCCGGACGTGAAACCGGTGGTGCCGGGGGCCGCAGATGCCGCCCCAGCCGATGCTGCCCCAGCGGGCGAGGCACCTTGACATGCTGGCCTATATCTTTCGCCGCCTGTTGCTGATCATCCCCACCCTGCTGGGTATCCTGATCATCAACTTCGTGATCATCCAGGCCGCGCCCGGTGGCCCGGTGGAACAGATGATCGCCAAGCTCGAGGGCTTCGACGGCGCCACCAGCCGCATCGCCGGTGGCGGTTCGGAAGTATCCGTGGCCGGCTCCAACTACCGTGGCGCCCAGGGCCTGGACCCTGCCCTGGTGAAGGAAATCGAGCGCATGTACGGCTTCGACAAGCCGGCGCCGGAACGCCTGTGGATCATGATCAAGAACTACGCCCGGCTGGATTTCGGCGACAGCTTCTTCCGCGACGCCAAGGTCATCGACCTGATTGCCGAGAAGATGCCGGTGTCGATCTCGCTGGGGCTGTGGAGCACGCTGATCATGTACCTGGTGTCGATCCCCCTGGGGATCGCCAAGGCTACCCGGCACGGCAGCCACTTCGACGTGTGGACCAGTTCGGCCATCATCGTCGGCTATGCGATCCCGGCATTCCTGTTCGCCATCCTGCTGATCGTGCTGTTTGCCGGCGGCAGCTACCTGGACTGGTTCCCCTTGCGCGGGCTCACCTCGAACAACTTCGATGAACTGAGCACCACGGGCAAGATCCTCGATTACTTCTGGCACCTGACCCTGCCGGTGACCGCGCTGGTGATCGGCAACTTCGCCACCATGACCCTGCTGACCAAGAACAGCTTCCTCGACGAGATCAACAAGCAGTATGTGATCACCGCCAAGGCCAAGGGCCTGAGCCCCAACCGGGTGCTCTACGGGCACGTGTTTCGCAACGCGATGCTGCTGGTGATCGCGGGCTTCCCCTCGGCATTCATCGGCATCTTCTTCACCGGCTCGCTGCTGGTGGAGGTGATCTTCTCCCTCGACGGCCTGGGCCTGATGAGCTTCGAGGCGGCCATCAACCGCGACTACCCGGTGGTGTTCGGCACGCTGTTCATCTTCACCCTGCTGGGCCTGGTGGTGAAACTGATCGGTGACCTGACCTACACCCTGGTCGATCCGCGGATCGACTTCGACAGCCGGGAGCACTGAGATGACCCTATCCCCTCTCAACCGCCGCCGCTTCGAACGCTTCAAGGCCAACCGCCGTGGCTGGTGGTCGCTGTGGCTGTTCCTGATCCTGTTCGGGCTGAGCCTGGGCGCCGAGCTGATCGCCAACGACAAGCCGCTGGCGGTGCGTTACGACGGCGAATGGTACTTCCCCGCCCTCAAGCGCTACCCCGAGACCACCTTCGGCGGCGAGTTCCCGCTGGAGGCCAACTACAAGAGCCCGTACATCCGCGAGTTGCTGGCAGCCAAGGACAGCTGGGTGCTGTGGGCACCGATCCCGTTCAGCTACCAGAGCATCAACTACGACCTGAAGGTGCCCGCCCCGGCACCGCCCTCGGCGCAGAACCTGCTGGGCACCGACGACCAGGGCCGCGACGTGCTGGCGCGGGTGATCTACGGCTTTCGCATCTCGGTGCTGTTCGCCCTGACGCTGACGGTGTTCAGCTCCATCATCGGGGTGATCGCAGGCGCCCTGCAGGGCTTCTATGGCGGCTGGGTCGACCTGGCCGGGCAGCGCTTTCTGGAGATCTGGTCGGGGTTGCCGGTGCTGTACCTGCTGATCATCCTGGCCAGTTTCGTGCAGCCCAACTTCTGGTGGCTGCTGGGCATCATGCTGCTGTTCTCGTGGATGAGCCTGGTGGACGTGGTGCGCGCCGAGTTCCTGCGCGGGCGCAACCTGGAATACGTGCGCGCTGCGCGGGCGCTGGGCATGCAGAACGGCGCGATCATGTACCGGCACATCCTGCCCAACGCGATGGTCTCGACCATGACCTTTTTGCCGTTCATCCTGACCGGCGCCATCGGCACCCTCACGGCGCTGGACTTTCTCGGCTTCGGCCTGCCACCGGGCGCGCCGTCGCTGGGCGAGCTGGTGGCCCAGGGCAAGTCCAACCTGCAGGCGCCGTGGCTGGGCATGAGCGCCTTCGCGGTACTGGCACTGATGCTCAGCCTGCTGGTGTTCATCGGCGAGTCCGCCCGCGATGCCTTCGACCCGAGGAAATGAGATGAGCAACGACACCTTGATCGAAGTGCGCGACCTGTCGGTGGAGTTCGTCACCGGGGCGCAGCAGCAACGCGTGGTCGAAGGCATCAGCTTCGACATCCGTCGTGGCGAGACATTGGCACTGGTGGGCGAAAGCGGCTCGGGCAAGTCGGTGACCGCGCATTCGATCCTGCGCCTGCTGCCCTACCCGCTGGCCCGCCACCCCAGCGGGAGCATCACCTACGAAGGCCAGGACCTGCTCAAGCTCGAAGAAAAACAGATGCGGCGCATTCGCGGCAACCGCATCGCGATGATCTTCCAGGAGCCGATGACCTCGCTCAACCCGCTGCACAACATCGAGAAGCAGATCAACGAGATTCTCATGCTGCACAAGGGCCTGCGCGGCAAGGCGGCCACCGAGCGCACCCTGGAGCTGCTGGAACTGGTGGGCATTCCCGACCCGGTCAAGCGCCTCAAGGCCCTGCCCCACGAGCTGTCGGGCGGTCAACGCCAGCGGGTGATGATCGCCATGGCCCTGGCCAACGAGCCGGAGCTGCTGATCGCCGACGAACCGACCACCGCGCTGGACGTCACCGTGCAGCTGAAAATCCTCGAATTGCTCAAGGACCTGCAGGCGCGCCTGGGCATGGCGCTGCTACTGATCAGTCACGATTTGAACCTGGTGAAAAGAATTGCCCACCGCGTATGTGTCATGCAGCGCGGTTGCATCGTCGAACAGGCGTCGTGTGACGAATTGTTCCGTGCCCCGCAGCATCCGTATACGCAAATGCTGCTCGGTGCCGAGCCCAGCGGCAAGCCTGCCGACAACCCGGTGGGCCCGCCGCTGCTGGAGGTCGAGGACCTGCGCGTGTGGTTCCCGATCAAGAAGGGCCTGCTGCGCAAGACCGTGGACCACGTCAAGGCGGTGGACGGCATCAACTTCAGCCTGCCCCAGGGCCAGACCCTGGGCATCGTGGGCGAGAGTGGTTCCGGCAAGTCTACCCTGGGCCTGGCGATCCTGCGGTTGATCGGCAGCCAGGGCGCGATACGCTTTGAAGGCCAGGCGCTGGACGGCCTGACCCAGCAACAGGTGCGGCCGTTGCGCCGCCAGATGCAGGTGGTGTTCCAGGACCCCTTCGGCAGCCTGAGCCCGCGCATGAGCGTGAGCGATATCGTCGGAGAGGGCCTGCGCATTCATCGGATTGGCACGGAGGCAGAGCAGGAACAGGCGATCATGGAGGCGCTCGAGGAAGTAGGACTGGATCCGCAAACCCGGCACCGCTACCCTCACGAGTTCTCCGGTGGCCAGCGACAACGTATTGCCATTGCCCGGGCACTGGTATTGAAACCGGCGCTGATACTGCTGGACGAGCCCACTTCGGCGCTCGACCGGACCGTTCAGCGCCAGGTGGTGGAACTGCTGCGTACGCTGCAGACCAAGTACAACCTGACCTACTTGTTCATCAGCCATGACCTGGCGGTGGTCAAGGCGCTCAGCCACCAGTTGATGGTGGTCAAGCAGGGCAAGGTGGTGGAACAAGGTCCGGCTACGGGTATTTTCAGCGCCCCGCAACATCCCTATACACAGCAGCTGCTGGAAGCCGCCTTTTTGGCCCCCACAGCTGTCGATTAACCTGAAGAGGAACAACACATGGGTTTTCTCGCCGGTAAGCGCGTACTGATCGTCGGTGTCGCAAGCAAACTGTCCATCGCATCCGGCATCGCTGCCGCCATGCATCGCGAGGGTGCAGAACTTGCCTTCACCTACCAGAACGAAAAGCTCAAGGGCCGCGTCGAAGAGTTCGCCGCTGGCTGGGGCTCCAGCCCTGAGCTGTGCTTCCCCTGTGACGTTGCCAGCGATGAAGAAATCGCCAAGGTCTTCGAAGAACTGAGCAAGAAGTGGGACGGCCTGGACTGCATCGTGCACTCCGTAGGCTTCGCGCCGGGCGACCAGCTCGACGGCGACTTCACCCAGGCCACCACCCGTGATGGCTTCCGCATTGCCCACGACATCAGCGCCTACAGCTTCGTGGCCCTGGCCAAGGCCGGTCGCGACATGATGAAGGGCCGCAATGGCAGCCTGCTGACCCTGTCGTACCTGGGCGCCGAGCGCACCATGCCCAACTACAACGTGATGGGCATGGCCAAGGCCAGCCTGGAAGCCGGCGTGCGCTACCTGGCGCGCAGCCTGGGCCCGGAAGGCACTCGTGTGAACGCCGTTTCGGCCGGCCCGATCCGTACCCTGGCAGCCTCGGGTATCAAGAACTTCCGCAAGATGCTGGACGCCAACGAAGCGCAGACCCCGCTGCGTCGCAACGTCACCATCGACGAAGTCGGCAACGCCGGCGCGTTCCTCTGCTCGGACCTGGCGTCGGGCGTGAGCGGTGAAATCATGTACGTGGACGGTGGCTTCAACACTACTGCCATGGGCGACCTTACCGAGTAAGGTTGGCAGGATGGGAAAAGGCCGCTGATGCGGCCTTTTCTTTTGTCCGGGATCTGGCTATTCGCCGGCAAGGCCGGCTCCTGAAGAGGTTGCGATCCCTGTAGGAGCCGGCCTTGCCGGCGAACGCCCCCGTACAACCAACACAAAAACAGAAAGGGCCGCATCAGCGGCCCTTTCCGTTTACAGCAGCATCACTCAGTAACGGGTGATGTCCGCCTTCTCTTCCAACTGCTTGCGGTACGCAGCGAAGTCCTGCTGGCCAGCACGCGACGCCAGGAAGCGACGGTAGGCCGCCTTCTCTTCGTCACTTGCCGCAGCACCTTCGTTGACGCCGTTCAGGCGCAGGACCACAAAGCTGCCGTCGTTCAGGGTGACGCTACCGAAGGTCGGCTTGTCCTTGGCTTGCGGCTTGCTCATGCGGAACACCGCCTGCAGCTCGGCTGGGTCGATGGCCTCCTGGTTGCGTGTGACCGCTTCCTGGACCTTCCAGCTCTGCCCTTCCTGGCTGGCTGCCAGTTCGACCTTGCCGTCGCGCAGGCCGGCGATCAGCGCCTCGCCCTTGGCCTTGGCCGCCGCACTGGCGTGCTCCCTGGCCAGGTGCTTGCGAATGCTGTCGCTCACCACTTCCAGCGGCAGTTGCTCAGGCTTGCGGTGCTCCTTGACACGGATGACCACGACCGTCTCCGGGTCCAGCTCGATGGCGGTGCTGTTGGCACCCTCTTCCAGCACTTCCGGGCTGAACGCCGCCTGGATCACCGCACGGTTGGCCGTGATGCCATCGCCACCTTCACGGCCGAACGGCGCCGAAGTGTTCAGCTTCAGGCCAAGCTCCTGGGCCGGCTGGGCCAGGTCGGAGGCTTCGAACGCCGAGTCCTCCAGCTGCTTGGTCACTTCGACGAAGCGCTGTTCGACCTGCTGGGTCTTGAGCTCGCGGGTCAGCTTGTCTTTCAGGCTGGCGAAGGTCGGCACTTCAGGTGCCTGCACATCCAGCAGCTTGATCAGGTGCCAACCGAAGTCGGTACGCACCGGCGCCGATACCTGGCCCTTGTTCAGCGCATACAGCGCCTCTTCGAAGGCCGGGTCGTAGACGCCCTGGCCGGCATAGCCCAGGTCACCACCCGTTGCGGCAGAGCCCGGGTCCTGGGAGAACTCCTTGGCCAGCTTGGCAAAGTCTTCGCCTTTGTCCAGACGCTGCTTGATCTCTTCGATGCGGGCCTTGGCCTGGGCATCGTCAAGCTTGTCGTTGACTTCGATGAGGATGTGCGCGGCATGACGCTGCTCGGCCAGGTTGGCGATTTCCTTCTGGTACAGCGCCTGGAGCGCCTCGTCGTCGACCTTGACCTGGTCGAAGAACGCGGCCTTCTTCAGCTCGATGTAGTCGATGACCACCTGATCGGGGCTCATGAACTCCTTGGCGTGCTCGTCGTAGTGCGCCTTGATCTCTTCGTCGGTGACCTTGACCGCGGCCGGGTCGGCCTTGAAGGTCAGCGAAGCGAAATCACGGGTCTGCTTCTCCAGGCGGGCAAATGCCTCGACCTGCGAATCGGTAACGAAACCGCTGCCGGCCAGGCCAGCACGCAGTTGGCCGATCAGCATTTCCTGCGCCAGCATGTCGCGGAACTGCAGGCGACCGTAGCCCAGCTGACGAATCACCTGGTCGAAACGCTCGGGGCTGAACTTGCCGTCAACCTGGAACTCCGGCGTTTGCAGGATGACCTGGTCAAGCGCGGCTTCGGAGAAGCTGAACTTGGCATCCTTGGCGCCCTGGAGCAGCAGCTTGCGCTCGATGAGGCCCTTGAGTGCTGCTTCACGCAGCATTTTTTCATCCAGCAGGGAGGCGTCGAAATCCTTGCCCAGCTGTTGCATCAGTTGCCGACGTTGCATGTCGACAGCCTGGCTCAGCTCATTCTGGCTGATGGTGTCGCCATTGACCTTGGCAGCGTCCTGGCTATGGGTGGTGGCCTGGAAGATGGCATCGAAGCCGGTCAGCGCCATCAAGGCCACGATGACACCGATGATGGTCTTGGCAATCCAACCTTGTGAATTGTCCCTGATATTTTGAAGCATGCGTCCCCCAGAAACGGCCGTACTAAATAAACAACCGCGGAGCGTGGGTAGAGTCCTGATAGAAGAAAGGCGCATCCGAGGATGCGCCTTCTCGTAACTGGCGAAGCACACGGGAATCTGTTTTTGCGATTCCCCGTGCTGCGCTACCAGGCCAGGCGAAACCCGACCCGGTTAGGCGAAGCCTGAAAGAGACGCCTTAGTTGACGGCTTCTTTCAGTGCTTTGCCGGCCTTGAAGCCTGGCTTCTTGGCAGCAGGAATTTCCAGAGTCTTGCCGGTTTGCGGGTTGCGACCGGTACGGGCAGGACGATCGGTTACCGAGAAGGTACCGAAACCGACCAGCACCACGGAATCACCGGCTTTCAGGGCGCCGGTGACGGATTCGATGACTGCGTCCAGCGCACGGCCGGCAGCAGCTTTCGGGATATCAGCAGATGCGGCAATAGCGTCAATCAGTTCCGACTTGTTCACTCTAAGTCCCCTTATCTCTATTTGAGTTTGTTTCTAAGTATGTAATGAAAAGCAAAACGATTGCCGGGTGGCCCACCGACAAGTGGGCGCCGCTTTATAACAAGGGCCCGAATTAACGTCGTGGAGGCCCCCCAGCCAAATACGTACTAATGGGTACTGATTCGTTCCTTGGAATCGCTGTCGCGCTTTTCATCCTTGGCGACAATCTCGGGAGCCACATCTGGCAAGGGCTCCGGGGCGTATTGCAGCGCAATTTGGAGGACTTCGTCAATCCATTTGACAGGTTTAATCTGAAGATCCTGTTTAATATTGTCAGGAATTTCCTTCAGGTCGCGCACATTCTCTTCTGGAATGATCACGGTCTTGATCCCGCCGCGGTGTGCTGCCAGCAGTTTTTCCTTCAAACCGCCAATGGCCAGCACCTGGCCACGCAGGGTGATTTCCCCGGTCATGGCCACATCGGCGCGCACCGGAATCCCGGTCAGGGCCGACACCAGTGCAGTGCACATGCCGATGCCAGCGCTCGGGCCGTCCTTGGGGGTAGCCCCTTCCGGCATGTGAATGTGGGTGTCGCGCTTCTCGTGGAAGTCGGCCGGGATCCCCAGGCTGCGTGCACGGCTGCGCACCACGGTCTGCGCGGCAGTGATCGACTCGACCATCACATCGCCCAGCGAACCGGTCTTGATCAGTTGACCCTTGCCCGGAATCACCGCGGCCTCGATGGTCAGCAGCTCGCCGCCCACCTGGGTCCACGCCAGGCCGGTTACCTGCCCTACCTGGTCCTGCTGCTCGGCCAGGCCGTAGCGGAACTTGCGAACGCCCAGGTAATGCTCCAGGTTGTCACCATCGACCTTGACGGCCACCTGCTTGAGCCCGGCATGTTCCTTGACGACCTTGCGGCAGATCTTGGCGATCTGGCGCTCCAGGCCCCGCACACCGGCTTCGCGGGTGTAGTAGCGGATGATGTCGCGGATGGCGGCAGTGTCGATCTCCAGCTCGCCCTTCTTCAGGCCGTTGGCCTTGATCTGCTTGGGCGAGAGGTACTTGACCGCAATGTTGATCTTCTCGTCTTCGGTGTACCCCGGCAGACGAATCACTTCCATCCGGTCGAGCAGCGCCGGCGGGATATTCATCGAGTTGGAGGTGCACAGGAACATCACGTCCGACAGGTCGTAATCGACCTCCAGATAGTGATCGTTGAAGTTGTGGTTCTGCTCGGGGTCGAGCACTTCGAGCAGTGCCGAGGCCGGGTCGCCACGCATGTCGCTGCCCATCTTGTCGATTTCATCGAGCAGGAACAGCGGGTTGCGCACACCCACCTTGGTCATCTTCTGGATCAGGCGACCTGGCATCGAACCGATGTAGGTACGGCGGTGACCGCGAATTTCTGCCTCGTCACGCACGCCACCCAGGGCCATGCGCACGAACTTGCGATTGGTGGCGCTGGCAATGGATTCGGCCAGGGAGGTCTTGCCCACACCCGGCGGGCCGACCAGGCACAGTACCGGGCCGCGGATCTTCTTCACGCGCTTTTGCACGGCGAGGTATTCGAGGATGCGTTCCTTGACCTCGTCCAGGCCATAGTGGTCGGCATCCAGGATCTCTTCAGCCTTGGCCAGGTCAAGGCGCACCTTGCTCTGCGCCTTCCACGGCACCTGCACCAGCCAGTCGAGGTACGAGCGCACCACGGTGGCTTCGGCCGACATCGGCGACATCTGCTTGAGCTTGTTCAGCTCGGCCTGGGCCTTGGCGTAGGCATCCTTGGGCAGGCCGGCAGCGTCGAGGCGCTTTTTCAGCTCTTCGACTTCGTTGTGGCCTTCGTCGCTGTCGCCGAGCTCTTTCTGAATGGCCTTCATCTGCTCATTCAGGTAGTACTCGCGCTGACTGCGCTCCATCTGCTTCTTGACCCGACCACGGATGCGCTTCTCGACCTGCAACAGGTCGATTTCGGCATCCAGCAAGGCCAGGACATGCTCGACCCGGGCGCCCAGGTCGATGATTTCGAGAATTTCCTGCTTCTGCTCGATCTTCAGGGCCATGTGGGCGGCCATGGTGTCGACCAGGCGCCCCGGCTCGTCGATGCTGTTGAGCGACGAGAGGACTTCAGCCGGGACCTTCTTGCCCAGCTGCACATACTGTTCGAATTGCGACAGCAGGCTGCGCACGAAGACTTCGGACTCGCGATCGGCGGCCTCGACTTCGTCGATCAGCGCCACATCGGCGCGAATATGCCCGTCGACTTCGACAAAGCGCTCAACCGCACCGCGCTGCTCGCCCTCGACCAGCACCTTGACGGTGCCATCGGGCAGTTTGAGCAGTTGCAGTACGGTTGCGATGGTGCCGACACGGTACAGGGCATCTTCACCTGGATCGTCATCAGCTGGATTCTTCTGGGCCAGCAGGAGGATCTGCTTCTCGCCCGTCATCGCGGCCTCGAGGGCCTCGATGGACTTTTCACGCCCCACGAACAGCGGGATGACCATGTGCGGGTAAACGACGACATCGCGCAATGGCAAAAGAGGCAAGTCGAGGGTTGTCTTCATGATTTCGCCTCTACAGCGGCCTTATGGCCGTAATCCGATGGAAATTTGAGCATGGAGTTAATGTGGGGGCAGGCCCGCAAAAAAACAAGCTCTGCGACAGGAAAAGCAAAGGGGCCCGTAGGCCCCTTGCTGGTTTGCTGCCGTCACCCGACTCAGGCGTCGGGTGCAGCCTTGGCTTGCGGCTCGCTGTTCTCGTAGATCAACAGCGGCTTGGACGAGCCATCGATGACGCTCTCGTCGATCACCACCTTGCTGACATCCTTCTGCGAAGGAATCTCGTACATGGTGTCGAGCAGGATGCCTTCGAGAATCGAACGCAGGCCACGGGCACCGGTCTTGCGCTCCAGTGCCTTGCGGGCCACCGACTTGAGCGCATCGCTGCGGAACTCCAGGTCGACGCCTTCCATCTCGAACAGCTTGCCGTATTGCTTGGTCAAGGCGTTCTTCGGCTCGGTGAGGATCTGCATCAGTGCAGCCTCGTCGAGCTCGTCGAGGGTTGCCAGTACCGGCAGGCGGCCGACGAACTCGGGAATCAGGCCAAACTTGACCAGATCGTCCGGCTCGACTTCACGCAGCGACTCGCCAACCTTCTTGCCTTCTTCCTTGCTGCGAACTTCCGCACCAAAGCCGATGCCACCGCGGGTGGAACGGTTCTGGATGACCTTTTCGAGGCCCGAGAACGCACCGCCGCAAATGAACAGGATGTTGCGCGTATCGACCTGCAGGAACTCCTGCTGCGGGTGCTTGCGGCCACCTTGCGGCGGTACCGAGGCAACCGTGCCCTCGATCAGCTTGAGCAATGCCTGCTGCACGCCTTCGCCCGAAACGTCACGGGTGATGGACGGGTTGTCCGACTTGCGCGAGATCTTGTCGATTTCGTCGATGTAGACAATGCCCATCTGGGCCTTTTCCACGTCGTAGTCGCACTTCTGCAGCAGTTTCTGAATGATGTTCTCGACATCTTCACCGACATAACCCGCTTCGGTCAGCGTGGTGGCATCGGCAATGGTGAACGGCACATTCAACAGACGCGCGAGGGTTTCGGCGAGCAGGGTCTTACCCGAGCCCGTCGGTCCGATCAGCAGGATGTTGCTCTTGCCGAGCTCGACATCGTCGTTCTTCTTGTCACGTTGGTTCAGGCGCTTGTAGTGGTTGTACACCGCTACGGCCAAGACTTTTTTCGCGCGCTCCTGACCAATGACGTACTGGTCCAGGATGCCGCTGATTTCTTTCGGCGAAGGCAATTTATGCGCGCTGCTCTCGGCCTGGGCTTCCTGCACCTCCTCACGGATGATGTCGTTGCACAGGTCGACGCACTCGTCGCAGATAAAGACCGAGGGGCCGGCAATCAACTTGCGTACTTCATGCTGGCTTTTGCCGCAGAAGGAGCAATAGAGCAATTTGCCGTTGTCCTCGCCGTTACGGGTGTCAGTCATTCGATCGATCCAATCCGGTAGGCTTGCAACACAAGATGAAGGCAATTGCGGGCTTTTTCAAGTCCACAGGTGGCGGGAAGGCCCGGCCACCCGCTTGGCTGCCTATCAAACAGGCCGCTTGTGGAGCACCGAGTCGATCAGGCCGTATTCGGCAGCACGCTCGGCGCTCATGAAGTTGTCGCGGTTGGTGTCACGCTCGATGGTTTCGAGGTCCTGCCCGGTGTGATGGGCCAGCAGCTCGTTCAGACGCGAACGGATCTGCAGGATTTCCTTGGCGTGGATCTCGATATCCGAGGCCTGACCCTGGAAGCCACCCAGCGGCTGGTGAATCATCACCCGCGAGTTCGGCAGGCAGAAACGCTTGCCATGGGCACCGGCAGCCAGCAGGAACGCGCCCATGGAGCACGCCTGACCGATGCAGGTGGTGGAAACGTCGGGCTTAATGAACTGCATGGTGTCGTAGATCGACATGCCTGCTGTCACCGAACCACCCGGCGAGTTGATGTAGAGATGGATGTCCTTGTCCGGGTTTTCCGCTTCAAGGAACAGCAATTGCGCTGCGATCAGGTTGGCCATGTAGTCCTCTACCGGGCCGACCAGAAAGATCACCCGCTCCTTCAACAGGCGCGAGTAGATGTCATAGGCGCGTTCGCCACGAGCGGATTGCTCGATAACCATCGGGACCAGGCCGCCTGCGGCCTGGATGTCAGAGCTCTGCTGATAATAAGAATTGCGGGACATGTCCTGCACTCACTCCCAAATAGTCATGTCTTGAATACGCACAAGCCAGCTCGAAGGCTGGCTTGTGGTGTTTTCCTACAAGAGAAGGAAATCAGTCAGCGGCAGGTGCCTGCACCGGCTTGACAGCTTCTTCGTAAGAGACCGATTTGTCGGTCACAGTCGCTTTCTGCAGAACAGTATCCACAACTTGTTCTTCCAGCACAACCGAACGGACTTCGTTCAGCTGCTGGTCGTTCTTGTAGTACCAGGCCACGACTTGCTCAGGCTCCTGGTAGGCCGAGGCCATTTCCTGGATCATTTCGCGAACGCGGTCTTCGTCTGGCTTGAGGTCGAACTGCTTGACCACTTCGGCGACGATCAGGCCCAGCACGACGCGGCGCTTGGCTTGCTCTTCGAACAGCTCGGCCGGCAGTTGCTCAGGCTTGATGTTGCCACCGAACTGCTGAACGGCCTGCACGCGCAGACGGTTCACTTCGTTTTCCAGCAGGGCCTTTGGCACTTCGATCGGGTTGGCAGCCAGCAGGCCGTCCATTACCTGGTTCTTGACCTTGGTCTTGATGGCCTGGCGCAGTTCACGCTCCATGTTCTTGCGAACTTCGGTGCGGAAGCCTTCGATGCCGGTTTCCTTGATGCCGAACTGGGCGAAGAACTCTTCGGTCAGCTCAGGCAGTTTTGGCTCGGAAACGCTGTTGACGGTAACGGTGAACTCGGCGGCTTTGCCAGCCAGGTCCAGGTTCTGATAGTCCTCGGGGAAGGTCAGGTTCAGAACGCGCTCTTCACCGGCCTTGGCGCCGACCAGACCTTCTTCGAAGCCTGGGATCATGCGGCCGGAACCCAGCACCAGCTGGGTGCCCTGGGCCGAACCACCGGCGAACACTTCACCGTCGACCTTGCCGACGAAATCGATGTTCAGCTGGTCTTCGTTCTGGGCAGCACGATCGGTCGCTTCAAAGCGAACGTTCTGCTTGCGCAGCACTTCCAGCATGTTGTCCAGGTCGGCGTCAGCCACTTCGGCGCTCAGGCGCTCGACGTTGATCGACTCGAAACCGGCAACGGTGAACTCAGGGAACACTTCGAAGACGGCAACGTATTCCAGGTCCTTGCCCGCTTCGAGCGACTTTGGCTCGATCGACGGCGAACCGGCCGGGTTCAGCTTCTGCTCGACCACGGCTTCGTAGAAGGAGGACTGGATCACATCGCCTACTGCTTCCTGGCGAGCGTCAGCACCGAAACGGCGCTTGATTTCGCTCATTGGAACTTTGCCTGGACGGAAGCCAGCGATCTTGGCCTTTTGGGCGGTCTGCTGCAGACGCTTGTTGACCTGGCTCTCGATACGCTCAGCCGGCACGGTGACGCTCATGCGGCGCTCGAGAGCGGAAGTATTTTCAACAGAAACTTGCATGGATATTCCTCGTTGCACAGACGTTAGCCGGCGATACCGACTCCAGAATCAAGGGCAAGCATTCTAGTGACTCAAACACCAGAAGTCACCCCGTTCAAATCAAGGAGAACAGGCCGCGGCACATTTGAATTTCGCACAACTGCCCCGAAGCCTCTTGCCCGGGCGCCGGAACCCGCCGTTGAAGGCGTTGCGGCCTGACCGGCGGGCATCCCGATGCCCAGTGGAGGCTATGGAACAGAAACTTTTCAACACACTACCGCGCCTCAGGGCGCAGCATCTTCAATTTCGTTGAACTCGCAGTATTCCTGCCAGCTCAGGCCCAATGCCTCGGCCACTTCGCGGTGCACTTCAAGACGCATCTCGCGCAGTTGTTCGGGCGACTCGGCAATCAACTCCAGGGTCAACTCCCAGGATTGAAGGCCACGCTCCTGCGCCTGGTCATCGAACGCCCACTGGATCTGCTGCTGTTGCTCGTGGGCATTGAGCCCGGCTATCTCTTCGAGCAACTGCGGGTTTGCCTGGGCAAACCGCTCTAGCGCGACCGCCTGGCGTGATTCTTTTGCAATCATGGTGCATTCCTTCCTGCGGCCGATAACCCGGCCACTGCTTCAACCGCCTGAAATCTATCAGCTTTGGCTTATTTGTCACTAGCCAGGGTGACATCGGCGACAGGTGAACAGCAGAATGCCGCGCACCTTAACATCTGGCCCTGTGCCACCCAAGCGCTGCAGCAAATCAACAAACGGCCGCCCGGTTTCTGCCAGACTCACCGGCGTCTTCTTTTCGGATACCTGCATGAATCACGAATTGTTCTGGGTCCTTGGCCTGCTGTTCAGCGCCGTCGCGCTGTTTGTCATCAATCGCCCGCGCATGGACGTGGTGGCGCTGCTGGTGATCGTCGCCCTGCCCCTGCTCGGCATCCTGAGCGTGCAGGAAGCCCTGGCCGGCTTCAGCGACCCCAACGTGGTGCTGATTGCCGCGCTGTTCGTGATCGGCGAAGGGCTGGTGCGCACCGGTATTGCCTACCGCATCGGCGAGTGGATGGCCGAACGCGCCGGCAACAGCGAAACTCGCCTGATCGTGCTGCTGATGGTGTCGGTGGCAGGCCTGGGCTCGGTGATGAGTTCGACCGGCGTGGTGGCGATCTTCATCCCGGTAGTACTGAGCATCGCCGCACGCATGAAGGTGTCGCCCAGCCGCCTGATGATGCCACTGGCCTTCGCCGGGCTGATCAGCGGCATGCTCAGCCTGGTGGCCACGCCTCCCAACGTGGTGGTGCACAGCGAGCTGGTACGCCACGGTGAAACCGGTTTCAGCTTTTTCAGCTTCACCCCTTTCGGCCTGGTGATCCTGGTGCTGGGGGTGGGCTACATGCTGCTGACGCGCAACTGGCTGGGCAGCGCGACGCGCAAGGACGGCAGTACCGAAACCCGCCGCACCCTGCTCGACCTGATCATCGACTACAAGCTGGCCGGGCGTGAACGACGCCTGCGGGTCAGGCCCCATTCGCCGCTGATCGGCCACAGCCTGAGCGAGCTGAAGCTGCGCACCGAGCACGGTGCCAACGTGGTCGGCATCGAGCGCCAGCACAAGTTCAGCACCCGCGTGATCAGCCCCGACTCCAGTACCCTGGTGCACGAAGGCGACGTGCTGCTGCTTGACCTGTTCTCGCCCAAGGACGACCTGCGCAGCCTGTGCCAGACCATGCGCCTGGAGCCTCTGCACTTCAAGGCCGCCTACTTCATCGACCAGTCGCGCGAAGTGGGCATGGCCGAAGTGGCGCTGCCACCGGGCTCGCAGTTGATCGGCAAGAACCTGCTGGAGCTGACGTTCCGCAGCCGCTGGGGGCTGAACGTGGTGGGCCTGCGTCGCGACCAGGCGGCCATCGACGAGCAACTGGTGGAAGAAAAGCTCAAGCTGGGCGACACCCTGCTGGTGATCGGCACCTGGAAGGCGATTCGCCAGCTGCAGACGCAACCGCGAGACTTTCTGGTGCTGAGCCTGCCGGCGGAAGTGGACAACGTGGCCCCGGCCCTGAATCAGGCGCCTTATGCGCTGATCAGCCTGGCGGTGATGGTGGGCCTGATGATCAGCGGCCTGGTACCCAACGTGATCGCCGCGCTGATCGGCTGCCTGCTGATGGGCGCCAGCCGCTGCATCGACATGGAGAGCGCCTACCGGGCGATCCACTGGCAGAGCCTGATACTGATCGTGGGCATGCTGCCCTTTGCCCTGGCGTTGCAGAAAACCGGAGGCATCGCCCTGGCGGTGGACGGCCTGGTGGGCGTGCTGGGCGGTGCCGGGCCCTACGTGATCCTCGCCACGCTGTTTGCGATCACGGCGCTGATCGGGCTGTTCATTTCCAACACCGCAACAGCGGTACTGATGGCGCCGGTTGCGATCACCACCGCACAGCAACTGGGCGCATCGCCCTACCCGTTCGCCATGATCGTGGCGCTGGCCGCATCCGCCGCGTTCATGACGCCGGTGTCGTCGCCGGTGAACACCCTGGTGCTGGGGCCGGGGCAGTATCGCTTCGCCGACTTTGTGAAGGTGGGGGTACCGTTCACGATCCTGGTGATGATTGTGAGCGTGCTGATGGTGCCGTGGATTTTTGCTCTGTAGACGGCGGTGCTGCCTTCGCCGGCCATGCCGGCTCCTGCAGGAGCCGGTTTGGCGGCCACAACCCACTAACAATAACAATTATCATTTGAGAAATAATCTCGTTATACTCCGCAGCCTCATCAGCCCTGCACCGATCGCACTCGATGGAATCCAGCCCACACGCCCCTGCCAGCGCCCATGCGTACCTGCAGACGCTGTACACCGATCACCATCGCTGGCTACGCCAATGGCTGCGCAACCGTATGGGTTGCCCGGAGTCGGCGGCTGACCTGGCCCAGGACACGTTCCTGAGCATCCTGGCCTCCAAGGACCTGTTCAGCATCCGCGAGCCGCGCTCGTTCCTGTCCACCGTGGCGCGGCGCCTGATGGCGAACGTACACCGGCGCCGACTGGTGGAGCAGGCCTATCTCGAAGCCCTGGCCAACCTGCCCGAAGCCGTGGAGCCCTCGCCCGAGGTGCGCACCCTGGCCCTTGAAGCCCTGACCCTGCTGGACAGGCTGCTCGACGAACTGCCGGCCAAGGTCCGCGAAGCGTTTCTGCTGTCGCACCTGCAGGGTCTGAAGATCGCCGAGATCGCCGAGCGCCTGCAAGTCAGCACACGCTCGGTGAAGCTGTACCTGGTGCGCGCCAACCAGCACTGTTTTTTTGCGCAGCTGCCATGAGCACACCGCAACCGGCCTTCAAGCCCCGCACCACCCGTGAGGCTGCCCACTGGCTGACCCTTTGGATGGACGGCGACCTGCCGCCCGAGCAGGCCCAGGCCTTTGCACGCTGGCGCGCCGCCGACCCGGACAACGAACGCGCCTGGCTGCATATAGAAAGCCTGCGCGGTCGCCTGGCCGGGCTGGAGCCCACCGCCGGCTACCGCAGCCTCAGCCACGGCGGCGGCAGTCGTCGGCGGGTGGTCAAGGCATTGCTGCTGCTTGCCCTGGCCGGCGGCACCGGCGGCCTGGCCTACCGCGAGCCCTGGCGCAGCGGTGCGGGCCTGGCCTACCACAATGGCGCCAGCGCCCCTCGACACATCACCCTGGCCGATGGCAGCCAACTGACCCTGGATGCCGACAGCACGGTGGAGGTGGACTTCACCCCCACCCAGCGCACCCTGCACCTGCGCAGTGGGCGGCTGCTGATCAGTACCGGGCATGATGACGCGCAGCGCCCCTTCAGCGTGAAGACCGCCCAGGGCAGCGTCCTCGCGCTGGGCACCCGGTTCGTGGTGCAGGTGCAGCCCGAGCGCACCGATGTGCAACTGTTCGAAGGCGCGCTGAAACTCAGCCCGCGGCACACCACGCCACAGCGGCTCAGTGCCGGTGAGCGCACACGCTTTACTGCCATGCGCATCGACGACAGCACCCGGGTGGGCCGCGAGCCTTCATGGGGCGTAGGCGCACTGGAGGCCGACGACATGCGCCTGGGGCACTTCATTGCCGAACTGTCGCGCTATCGCCCCGGCCTGTTGCGCTGCGCCAGTGAAGTGGCCGACCTGCGCATCTCGGGGGTCTACCCGCTGGCCGACAGCGATGCGGTACTCGACGCGCTGACCCAGTCGCTGCCGGTCAGCATCAACCGGCGCTCGCGCTACTGGGTCACGGTCAGCGCCCGCTGAGGGAACTGGCCATTCAGCACGCCAGCTCGATGCCCACCGCGTGGCCGGGCCCCGCCGTTACACTGACCTGGGCCCCGAACACCGTCTCGATGGTATGTGCATTCAGTACCTGTGCGGGGGTCCCGCTGGCGCACAACCGGCCCTTTTCCATCAGCCACAGCCGATCGCAGTAGCGCGCCGCCAAGTTGAGATCATGCAGCACGCACACCACCGCGATATGTGGCACGCGGGCCAGCCGGCGCAACAGGCGCATCAGATTCTGCTGCTGGCCGATATCCAGCGCGCTGGTGGGCTCGTCGAGCAGCAGCAGGCGCGGCGCCTGGCCCTCGGTGGGGCCCGCAGGGCTGATGGCCAACTGGTTCAGCGCGCGGGCGATGGTCACCCGCTGCAACTCGCCGCCCGACAGCGACAGCACACCGCGGTCGAGCAGATGAGTGATGTCCATGGCCTCGACGATGCCGGCGCACGGCAACCCGGCATGCCCCTGGCCCAGCTGGATGAATTCGCCGACCTGCCAGTCGAACGCACTGTCCATGTGCTGGGTGACAAGGGCGCGGTTGCGCGCCAGCTGGCGCGGCGAATAGGCGCTCAACGGCTGATCGAGCAGCCGCACTTCGCCGCAGTCGGGCGTGATATAGCCGGAGATCAGCGACAACAATGTGCTTTTGCCTGCGCCGTTGGGGCCGATCAGCCCCAGTAGCTGGCCGCCCTGTATGGCCTCGGTGACCGGGCTGAGGGCAAATGGCCGATGCAGGCCGACAGCGAGAAGATCGAGCATTCAGAACTCCCGGACCTTGCGGCCCAGCAACAACCAGAGAAAGTACGGCCCGCCGATCACGCTGGTGACCAGGCCGACCGGAATCTCGGCAGGGCTGACCAGGCTGCGCGCCAGGGTGTCGGCAAGCAGCAGCAGAATCGCCCCGCACAGCATCGAGGCCGGAATCAGCAGACGGTGGCCCGGCCCGAAGTACAGGCGCAGGCAGTGCGGCACCAGCAGGCCGATGAAGCCGATGATGCCGGTGAGTGCGACGCACAGGCCCACGCCCAGCGAGGAGGCCAGCACAATGCGATTTTTCAGGCGCTCGGCATTGAGCCCCGCCGCATGGGCAGACACCTCACCCAACTGGAACAGGTCCAGGTCGGCGGCGCTGCGCACCAGCACCAGCAAGGTCAACGGCAACACCACCAGCGCTACGCTCAGGGTCGACCACTCGGCACTGCCCAGGCTGCCCATGCCCCACAGGCTCAATTGGCGCAACTGTTCTTCGCTGGCCATAAAGGTCAGCATGCCGCCCACCGCGCCGGTCAGGGTATTGATCACCAGGCCGGCCAACAGCAGGGTGATAGTCGATTCACGACCCTTGTAGCCGCGCCCGATGCGGAAGATCACCAGCGTTACCAGCAACGCCCCGACAAACCCGGCCAGAAACTGCCCATACAGCTCCAGGCCGGCAAAACGCCCATTGAACAGCACGATCCAGATCGACACCGCCAACCCCGCACCGCTGGCCTGGCCCAGCAGCGTGGGGTCGGCCAGCGGGTTGCGAAACAGCCCCTGCATGGCGGTGCCGCCTGCTGCCAGGGTCGAGCCCACCAGCACCGCCAGCAGCAGCCGCGGCAGGCGTACCTCGCTCCACACTTGCCATTCCAGCGGCGCGGGCAGATGGCCCAGCAGGATGCGCGGCGACAGGCCGATGCTGCCCACCAGCGAGCACAGCGCCAGCAAGGCGCACAGGCCGGCCAGCATCAGCAACAGCGTGGGCAATGAGCGGGTGTGCGAGCGCGTCATGGGAACAGCGCCCCGGCATCACGGCGCAGTTGCAGCATGGCCGCCACGGTGCGTGGGCCCAGGTTGAGCAGCGCCTGATCGTCCACCTGCACCAGGCGCCGGTGCTGACCGGCCGGGGTCAGCGCCAGGCCGCCGAGCTTCCACAGGTTGTCCTCGCCGCCCAGGGCCTGCAACCCGGCGCGGCTGATGATCACGAAATCCGGTGCAAGCGACACCATCGCTTCGGCCGCCACCTGCTTGTAGGCACTGAACGGCGCGCAGTTCTCGATGCCCGCCTGCTCCAGTGCGGCATGGGCTTCGGTGCCGCGCCCCATGATCAGCGGGATCATGCCCGCTCGATTGAAGATGAACAGCGCCCTGGGGCCCTTGAGCGGCGCCAGTGCAGCCAGCTCGGCGGCCAGACGTTGCTGCTCTGCAACCAGCGGCTGGCTCAGGGTTTCACGGTCGAAGGCCTTGGCCACCTGTTCTATCTTGCGTGGGATATCGGCGATGCGCTTGCCCCTGGGCACTTCGATGACCTCGACGCCCACGGTATCCAGCTGGCGCAGCACCACGGCCGGACGCGCCGCATCGCTGAGCACCACCCGCCGCGGATGCAGGCTCAGGATGCCTTCGGACGACAACTGGCGCAGATAGCCCACCGACGGCAGGCGAGCCACTTCGGGTGGGTAGTGACTGGAATCGTCACGCCCCACCAACCGCGAAGTGGCCTGCAACTGCGCGGCAATCTCGGCCAGGTCGTTGCCGATGACCAATGTGTCGGCCTGATCGGCATGCACGGGCGCTGTACCTATTAAAAGAAGCAGGCACACACTCAGCAGCCGAGCGCTCATTGCCCCGACTCCAACCGATCGAGCAACTCGCGCCAGGCTGGCTGTTCGGGCTGCCCGGCAGGGCGACGCCCGAACAGTTGCACGATCAGGCGCTGCTCGGCATCGAAGATCTCCAGGCTGTTGACCCCGCCTACGGCATTGGGTTTGTACACGCGCCAGGCTTCGGCTTCGACAGTGTCACGTATGCCGAAACGGGTTGGTGCGGCGTCACCGTCACCCGGCATGTCGAACACCAGGCTGTCGCCCTGCCGCGTGGCGCCGTCGAGCTTGCCGGTGTAGATCTGCGTGGAGCCGGGGCTATAGATGAAGACCATCAGTTCCAGCCCGCTGTCGGCCAGTTGCCCGAGCAGCGCCGCAGTGCCCGCGCTGCCGATACGCCGGGCAAACTGCGGGGCCACGCCCTGGTTGCCCTGATAGCGGGTCAGACCATGACGCTTGAGCAGCGCGAAGTGGTCATGCACATCCCCCATCGCCGCCCAGTCGTCGACCAGCCCGGCGACCTGTACGTCTTGTTTGACCAGCGCCTCGCGCGGTGTGAAGTGCGGCTGCTCCAGGCTGCCCTGGGCATACAGCTCGGCCCACGCCTGCAGGTTCGAGCCGGGTAGCGACGCCAGGCGCAACAGCGGCGCGGCATGCCGGTCGAACACCCGCAGCTCGAAATCACCAGCGGCCTGGCCACGGGTGAGGCACAGCCAGTGCCAGGCGCGCAGGTTCAGGCGCAGGTCCAGGCCATCTTCGCCAAGCACCAGACCGACCTGGGCAACATCGTCCGACCGTGGGAAGCGCCCCACCTGGTCGAGGAATGCATGACTGGCCTGGGTCATGACCCTCAGCGGGCCAAGGTGATACAGCCGGGCCGCCACTTCGGCGGCAGGCAGGGCGAGGCTGAGGCAGTCTTGCCCAAGGCGTTGGCGGAGGTCGCTGGCAGTAATAGCAGGCATGTGGGGATTCCTTGTGAGCAGAAAAGGTTCAGTGAAGGGGTGGCTGCAAGGGTGCGTCGCAGCTGGCAGCCGCCGGGGCAAGCGCAACGCCGTCGCCGTCCTGGCTGGGCAACAGCCACACGAAGTCGGCATCCTGCACGGCTGGGGCCTGGCCCTCCTCACCCAGCACCAGCACCTTCAAACCGGGATCGCGCGCGCCATGCCTGAGGTACTGGGGCGCGCCCTGGGACTTGAGGGTGTGCAGCACACCGGCGAACAACAGGCGCGGGGCCGGCGCGGCGTCGAGCACCTGGGCCATGCGCCGGTCGCGACCGTGCTGAATGGCGAGCATGGCGTTCAGTCGCGGCAGGTCGATCTCGCCACAGTGCATCTGCACGATGCGCTGACGTTGCACCTCGGCGATTGCCGCTTGCGGAAACAGGCTGGCCGCATCCGCAGGCGCGTCGGCTGCCACCTGCTTGCGTTCGCGGGGAGACAGGTTGCCGGCCAGCACCGGGGCCGGGGCCTGCATCAGTGCCTGCATCAACGGGCCGTATTGCTCCCAGCTCCAGCGCTCATCCCACTGCATGATCTTGCGCAGACGCGCCAGCCGCACGTGGTTGCCTGCGCCCAGCCACGCCTGCACATCGCCAACCGGGCGCTGCTGATCGCTATCGAGCATCTCGAGCACCACGGCGCCTTGCTGGCGCCGCTCGGCCAGGCCGGTGGCCAGCCACTGCTCGATCAGGTGATGAGCCACGTTGTCGTGGGTCTCCCCCACCATCACCGTGGGGGCTTGCGCCAGTACGTCGAGCAATTGCCCGGCATCGATCTGCTGGCCGCTGCGCACATCCACGATCGCGCCCCAGCCGGGGATATTGGCTTCGACACGGGCATAGGCGGTCTGGGCCGGCGGCGTATTGACCGTGGCGCAGCCGACGAGCAGGGCAAGGCATGCCCCAAGCAGGCAGTTCGTATACATGAGAGGGTCCTGTGGGGTCAGTATTCGAACGTGACGCCGAACGAGGTGGTACGCCCACGCCCGGTACCGCGGTCCAGTGAGGCGGACATGATCGAGTCCACCGAGGCGTTGTAGCTGTAGGTCTTGTTCTCCACGTTCTCGACGTTGAAGAACAGGCTGACGTTCTGCTGCACCTGCCAGCTGCCGTAAAGGTCCCAGATCACGCCGGTGGACTGTGTCTTCCTGGTTTCGTACCAGTCCCAGCTTTCTTCGGCAGGGCCGGAGTACTCGCCGCGGGCGCCGAGCACCACGCGCTCGTCGAACCAGCGCGTGCCCAGGTCGAGGGTCCAGTAGCGGTCGGGCTGGCTGTTGATGTCTTCGAGTTCGATGCCCGAGGTGGTCGGCGCCTTGGTGGTGGCGCGGGTCCAGGAGAGGTTGGCGTAGACGAAGCCTGCGTCGTAGCGGCCCTCGATCTCGTAGCCGCTCATGCGCACCTGCTCGGGCCAGTTGACCCAGTTGGCCTTGGCCGAGTATTCGCCGTCGTCATCGACGATGTCGAACGACTGCGGGGTGATATAGCCGTCGATCTTGCTGATGAAGCGGTTGACCTTGAGCTGGGCGTAGTCGTTGCTGCTGAACAGCCCGGCGCGACTGAGATTGAAGCCGAACTCGTAGTTGGTGGAGCGCTCCTGGCGCAGGTACGGGTTGGCCCCCACGCCGTCGGCATCGCTGGCATCGGCGGTCATCGGCACCTTCTCGAAGAACATCTCCTGCACCCGCGGTGCACGCGAGGTGCGCGACCAGCTGGTGTAGAGCTGCATCCAGTCATAGGGCTTTACGGCAAAGCCGATACGCGGGTTGAAGCTGTGCTCGCGGCGGGTGATGTCCACATCGCCCCCGCCGATACCCGTGCACTCGCGCAAAATCGAGCACTTGGGCACGTGGCCGCTGACCTTGTAGCCGTCGTAGTGCATGCCCAGGGTCATGGCATAGATGTCGTAGTCCAGCTCCAGGGTACTGAACAGGCTTTCGGTCTGCTGCTTGCCTTCGGGGTTGGCCCCGCGTTTTTCCGGCGTGTCGGCAACGAAGTCGTCGGTGTAGTAGCGCATGCCGTTGCTCCAGCTCGCTTCCACCGGGCCGAGGTTGAAACGGCTGAGGTTGGTGAAGTCGAAACCGTGGGCATCGTCGTGGGTCTTGCGGCCGATGAAGGTGGATTCCTCCACCGGCGGGTAATCGAGCTGGGTCTTGTTCTGGTAGGCGTTGACCGTCAGGTTCACCCATTCGTTGTAGGGCGTGTAGGCGTACTTGGCGCGGTAGGTTTCGTTGCGCAGTTCCCATGGGTAGTTGTGGTAGAACTCGTTGCGATACTGCACGCCGCTGAGGTCCAGGCGGTGCAGGTCGTTGGGCTGCAGGCGCACCTTGAGCAGGCCCGAGCGCGGGCTCTGCTTGGTGGTGTCGTAGTGGTTTTCCTGGCCGGAGCTGGTCTTGTATTCGCCGGTTTGCGAACTGCTGGCGGCGGCGACGATGCCGTACACGCCCTCGCTATCCTCGGGACGGGTTCGTGCGCCAGCGGCGAGCATGCGCGTGTTGCCGTAACCGTTGTTGCCGGTGCGGTAGGTGCTGCGCACACCCACGCGGTGGTCGGGCTTGACGATGTCGTCGATATCGAAGGTGCGGAAGTTGGCGGTGCCCCCCAGGGTATTGGCCCCTTCGGCGCCGTCCACCGCGCCGCGCTGCACATCGACACCGGCCAGCAGGTTGGGGTCGACGAAGGCCATCGGCCCGCCCGAACCGTGACCGGCGTTGTTGCGGAAGGTCTGGGTCACGCCGTCGATCATGGTGTTGACCCGCCCCAGGCCCGACAGCCCGCGGATGTTCACCGAAACCCCGGGCTGGCTGCGTGAATGCAGGGTGTAGGTACCGGGCATGGAACGCACCAGGCTGTTGAGGTCCTGGCGTTCGGCGTGCACTTCGCGGCTGCTGCGGATCACGCCCGGGCGCTCGCCCAGTGCGTTGACCAGCGTGGGGCCCACCTCCAGCGCGCTGCGGCTCTGTTCATCGGCGCGCAGCACGAAGCTCTTGTCCTTGAGCTGCACGATGCGCAGCCCGGTACCCATCAGCAGCAGGTCGAAGGCTTCCTTGCGGTTGTACTCGCCATCCAGGCCCTGGGTCTGGCGCTTGTCGGTCAGCTCCGGGGAAAAGGTCAGCATCACGCCGGTGGCGCCCGCCAACTGATTGAGTGCGGGCGCCAGCGGGCCTGCCGCAATCTGGTAATGCTTGCGTACAGCTGCGTGCTGAGCGGTGGGCGCCTCCATGGGCGCCGCCATTGCAACGCTGGCACCACTGACGGCAAGCGCCAGCACAGTAAGCGCGCCCTGCGCCGCCTTGAAAACACGGTGCCTGTCGGGCTGCTGGCCTGGATTTACGGTCGGCGCGATGCGTTTCACGTGAAGCTCCCTGGAACGTTGCAATGGTCTTGCAATAGAGGTCACGTGAGGCAGGCAAAAAGGGAAATGAAAATCAGTATTATTTTTAAAATCATTCATCAGCATGCGCGCGGATAAATGTTGGAACAGTTCTGCCCGTGGTGTTCACGCGCCTACGGCGCAAAGGACGCTATGCTTGCAGGGCCTTCCGTTGACGAACGGTGCCACAGCACCCGCACACGGAACGGCCGACTCGAGTGGCAGGGAGGCCGTGATAAAGGAACCGCACATGGAAAAATACCGATTGGCCGCTGCGCAGCTCGACGAGAGCCTCAGCAGAATTCGCGAACAACGCGATCACCTCCTCGCACTGGGGGAGGCGGAGCAAGCCGCTCCACTCACCAGAATCCTCAACATCGTTCGACTGGAGCTTGAGCTGTCACCGGTAGGTGGGCCCAAGGCGACCAGGCATTGACGCGAGGGCAATGAAACGCGAAAGCCACCTTGATAGGTGGCTTTTCTGTTCTATAGAGTGGCGCGTCGCTTGATAGCCCTACTCCCCTGGACCCTGCCCCATGACTGATCGCCAGATTATCGTCCCCGACGAGATGAAATTGCTTTGCGAGCGTGCTGGTTATGCCCCCGCGGTAAAGGTGGGCAGAACCCTGTACTGCGCCGGGCAGGTGGGTCGAACGCCGGAGCTGGAGGTGATTGAAGACCCGGAGCAGCAGTTTCTGGCGGCCTGGGAAAACCTTCGCCTCGTGCTCGCGGCGGGCGGTTGCGGGTTTGACGACGTGGTCGAAATGACGACCTATCACATCGACATGCAACGCCATATGCCGCTGTTCAGGAGCGTGAAGGACAAGGTCTTTCCAAGGGGCACCTGTGCATGGACCTGCATAGGCGTCAGCGAACTCGCCCGACCAGGGTTGCTGGTGGAGATCAAGTGCATTGCGGTGCAGCGGTAGGTGCGGGTAAGGAGTAGAAGCCCAGAAACGAAAAAAGCCGCTCAAGGCGGCTTGTTCCGGGCTTCAACGCACTTCAGCGAAGGGCGGTGAAAGCATCTATGGTGCGGACGAAGAGACTCGAACTCTTACAGCTTGCGCCGCTGGAACCTAAATCCAGTGTGTCTACCAATTTCACCACGTCCGCGTGAAGCTTTTAAAGCAAAGGCGCCGGATTTTCATCGGGCGCCTTTTAGAATATGGGGTGGACGATGGGGATCGAACCCACGACAACAGGAGTCACAATCCTGTGCTCTACCAACTGAGCTACGCCCACCATATTGCTTTACTGCTTTTACTTGTGCCAGCTGCCTGTATTGGCGCACCCGGCAGGACTCGAACCTGCGACCATCCGCTTAGAAGGCGGATGCTCTATCCAGCTGAGCTACGGGCGCATATTTAATCTGCTTTCTGTTAGGATTACAAATTAACTTTTAGTCATACCGAACAAGCTATCAAAACCACTTATTCTGCCTGACCTTGCTAACCAGTGCTAGGCTCTGCCCGACAAGTGCGATGAATGTTATAGACGAGCGGCAAAGTCGTCAACACCTTTTTGAAAAAAATTCATTTTATTTAAGGGGTTAGGGGAATTGCCAGACCAAGCGCCTTTGCCCTGCGCCCCGGTCATGCGAGAATGCGCGCTCTTTTTATTCCCTCTCGATGGTTAATCACGCGTCATGACTGCACAACTTATCGACGGCAAGGCGATCGCCGCCAGCCTGCGCCAGCAGATCGCCCAACGTGTCGCGCAACGTCGCGAGCAAGGCCTGCGCACCCCCGGCCTGGCAGTGATCCTGGTAGGCAGCGACCCCGCCTCCCAAGTCTATGTTTCGCACAAGCGTAAAGACTGTGAAGAGGTCGGCTTCAACTCCCAGGCCTATGACCTGCCCAGCGACACCACCCAGCAGGCGCTGACCGACCTGATCGACCGCCTAAATGAAGACGCCGACATCGACGGCATCCTGCTGCAGCTGCCACTGCCGGCGCACCTGGATGCCTCGCTGCTGCTCGAGCGCATTCGCCCCGACAAGGACGTGGACGGTTTCCACCCTTATAACGTAGGCCGCCTGGCCCAGCGCATCCCGCTGCTGCGCCCGTGCACCCCCAAAGGCATCATGACCCTGCTGCACAGCACCGGTCAGGACCTGTACGGCATGAATGCGGTGGTAGTGGGCGCCTCGAACATCGTCGGCCGCCCCATGGCCATGGAGCTGCTGCTGGCCGGCTGCACCGTGACCGTGACCCACCGCTTCACCAAGGACCTGGCCGGCCACGTCGGTCGCGCCGACCTGGTGGTGGTGGCTGCCGGCAAGCCGGGGCTGGTCAAGGGTGAATGGATCAAGGAAGGCGCCATCGTCATCGACGTGGGCATCAACCGCCAGGAAGACGGCAAGCTGGTGGGCGACGTGGTCTACGAGACCGCCCTGCCCCGCGCCGGCTGGATCACTCCGGTGCCAGGCGGCGTCGGGCCGATGACCCGGGCGTGCCTGCTGGAGAACACCTTGTATGCGGCCGAAGAGCTGCACGGTTGACCCCGCTGGATTTAAGTTCCAGCGGCGCTAGCCACTAAAGGAACGGCACCTGAGAAGGTGCCGTTTTTTTTGGCCTGGAACAAACGCACGCTCGTCAGCAAAGGCCGTCAGGTTGACGAACGGTCATGACAATGGTCAGATGCGGCCCAGTTTCAGGTGCCTGCTGCCGCCGTGCAGCAGGTGAAACGGGAAGCCGGTGCGTCTTGCATGACTAGTCCGGCGCTGCCCCCGCAACGGTAAGCGAGTGAAGCATCCAACAGGCCACTGTGCGCAACGCATGGGAAGGCGGATGACTTCGAGCCTCGCAAGCCCGGAGACCGGCCTGCAAACCCACGACTGTTGAAAGGATGCGTTCAGTCATTTTGGCAAACCTGCGGTGGGCGGGCACGAGCCGGTATTCTGGCGCGCGTTCGCCGGAACCCTCCTGTGCGCTTCCCGAAAAATCCTTTTTCGAGAAGTAGATGAAGACACGTCGTTTTACCCTGATCGGTTGCCTGATCGGCAGCCCGGCCCTGGCGGCCAGCGAACCCCTGACCCTCGACCAGCAGATCGTTTCCGCACCCTCGGTGGAGTCCACCACGGTGGCCGAGATGGCGCGCTATGGCAGCAAGGTGGAGGTCGTGGACCGCGAGCAGATCGAGCGCGCCGGCCCCAGCGCGGACATCACCCGCGTGCTGCAGATGTTCGTGCCCGGCCTGTATGTGGCGCCCAAGCAGGGGCCGTTCGACTATGGCACCTATTCGCTGCTGGGCGGGCGCAACGACGACACGCTGATCATGCTCGACGGGGTGCGCCTGAACAACCGCCTCTACGGCGGCATCTATATAGACACCCTGCCCGCCGCCGCCATCGAGCGCATCGAGGTACTCAAGGGCGGCCAGAGCCTGCTGTTCGGCACCCAGGCCGTGGCCGGGGTCATCAACATCGTCACCCGTTCGGCCCATAGCCGCGACCCCTCGGGCCAGGTCAACCTGGGCGTCGACAGCTTCATGGGGCGCAACGGCGATGCACGTATCGAGCGCATCTTCAGCAACGGCCTGGGCGACCTGGGGCTGCTGGCCTACGTCAGCCACAACGTGTCCGAGGGCTACCAGCCCTACCACAGCAGCCAGATCACCTCGACGGTCAGCGACAAGAAGCGCAGCTACGAGGTCAACACCTTCGGCGCCAAGGCCGCACAAAGCCTGGGCGATGACAGCCGCCTGGAGCTGTTCTACCAGTACAGCGCCGCCAACCTGGACTTCCTGCGCCCGGACGCCAACCGCCGTACCACCAACGACCGCGTGCAGCAGATCGCCACGGCCACTTTCGAGCAGCGCCTGAACCCCGACTTCAGCTACTTCGTCAAAGGCCACATGAACGATTGGGATACGCGCTACACCCGCATCTACAACAACACCGACGGCAGCACCCGTACCCTCAACCACGACGACTACTGGGGCTTCAGCGACTGGGGCATGCAGGCCGAAGGCAAGGCCGTGCTCCCCGGCGAGCACACCCTGGTGCTCGGTACCGACAACCAGTGGTTCAAGGGCAAGGACGACGTGCTCAAGATCGATAACAACCAGGCCGAGGCCCATGCGCTGTATGTGCAGCTGCGCCCTGTCATCCACGCCCTGCCTGACTGGCACCCCAGCATCGGCGTGCGCCGCGAGCACCTGAGCGGCGGTGACAGTGCCACGGTGGGCATGCTCACCTCGCTCTACGACCTGACCGACCAGCTCAAGCTGCGCGGTCAGTTCGGCACCGCCTACAAGCTGCCCAACGCCGAGCAACTGTACGTCAACGAACCGGGCGACGAGATGGGCAACCCCAACCTCAAGCCGGAGAAGAGCCGCAATGCCGAACTGGGCCTGGACTACACCGGCCTGATCCAGGGCCAGCCTTACAGCCTGAGCGGTACGCTGTTCACCCGGCGCATCGAGGACCTGATCACCATCGTGGATGCACAATGGGTCAACGGCGATGGCGAGATCCAGGTGCGCGGCGTCGAGGTCAACGGGCAGTTCCAGCTCAGTGACCGCTGGCAGCTGGCGGCAGACATGACGCGCAACCTGAGCGAGTCGCGCAACGGCGCCACCCTCAACAACATTCCCGGGTTCTTTGCACGCAGCCGGCTGGGGTACGAGTCGGGTGACCGAATGTGGGGCGCAGGCGCGGCGGTGCGCTACATCGGCACGGTGAAAAGCCCGCGTGATGTGGACTACGGGCATTACACCGTGGTGGACGCCGATGCCTACCGCTACCTGGACGGCGCCCGCCAGCATCGCCTGAGCCTGCTGCTGGAGAACCTGCTGGACCGCGACTACACCACCAGCATGGACAGCGGCGCGCGCAAGGTGCAGAACCTGGGAAGGCCGTTCACCAGCGAAGTGCGTTACACCTACAGCTTCTAGAAGCAGCGCGGGTCAATCCCGCTCCCACAGGCTCATCCGTCACCTGTGGGAGCGGGCTTGACCCGCGAAAGCCGCACCACGGACTCAAGGACAAGCCCATGCCCATCCCCAGCAAACCCGAGTGGTCGCACATTCCCGCCCACGCCCGCCACGTGATGCTGTGCACCGGCCCGCGCTGCACCCAGCGCGGCGCGCAGCAGGTGTGGAAAGTGGTGCGCAACGAACTGCTCGCCGCCCAGCGCATGGAAACCGCCGACGGCGTGCTGCTGACCCGTACCCACTGCCAGTTCCCGTGCAACCTGGGCCCGGTCGCCACCGTCTACCCCGAGCGCTGCTGGTACCGCATCGCCAGCGCCGACGATGCCCGCCGCCTGGTGCGCGAGCACCTGGTCGCAGGTACCCCGGTCAGCACACTGCTGCTCAATGGTGATACCCCATGACGCGCCTGCTCTGCCTGCTGTTGTGCCTGCTCGGCACCACGGCCCACGCCCAGACCTACCGTAACTGCGGCCAGGACTGGACCCTGCCGCACGCCCCGCCGCAGCGCATCCTGGCGCTCAACCAGCATGCCGCCGACCTGCTGCTGGCCCTGCAGGTCGGCCCGTCGCTGGTTGCGGTGAGCTACATCGATGACGACCCCGAGGCGCTGGCCTCCCGGCGCTACCGCGGCGTGCCCCTGCTGTCGCGGCTGTATCCCTCGCCGGAGGTGTTCTATGCCCAGCGCTACGACCTGGTGGTCGGCGGTTTCGCCAGCGCCTTTCGCGATGGCGTGGGCGCCCGTACCCACCTGACCCGCAATGGCATCGGCAGCTATCTGCTGGAGAACGCCTGCGACCCGCGCCCGGCCTCCGGTTTCGCGGCCATCGAAGACGACCTGCGCAGCCTGGGCAAGCTGCTGCAGCGCGAACCCCAGGCCGCTCGGCTGATCGCGCAGCAACGAGCAGACCTGGACCGCGCCCGCCAGCTCGCCGCGCAGCATTCCCCGCTTTCGGTGTTCTACCTGGACAGCGAGCACCAGGGCCTCGACAGCGAGGGCAGCCGCGGCTTCATCACCCAACTGATCCAGGTTGCCGGTGGGCGCAACCTGTTCGCCGACGTCGACCTGCACCGCGTGACCGTCGACCCCGAAACCCTGCTGCAACGCGACCCGGACGTGATCATCCTGGCCGACGCCGTCTGGTCGCCGGCCCGGCGCAAGCGCGAGTACCTGCACAACCACCCGGCCCTCTCGAAGTTGCGTGCGGTGCGCGAGGGCCGGCTGATCGACCTGCCCTTCACGCACCTGGTGGCAGGCGAACACAGCGCCCGTGCTGCCGTCGCGCTGGCCAACCAGTTGCGTGACATGGCCGAGCACCTGCCCTGAACCGGCACAGCCGATTACGCTGCAATACCCCGCTTTTCAGCTTTCCCCGCTGAGCGCCCCGCGCGCTTCAGCCGGGATTGCAGCGCCACTGCATCGACAATAGACGCACTGCCAACCCCGGATGCGTGCCTCGATGCAAACCACCAATACAGTCTTGATGATCCGCCCCGCGCGGTTCGCCTTCAACCCGGACACCGCACTCAACAACCGCTTCCAGCAGCCTGCACTGGACCCCGACCAGGCACAGCATAAAGCGCTGGAAGAGTTCGACGGCTATGTGGACACCCTGCGCCAGCATGGCGTCGAGGTGCTGGTGGTGCAGGACACGCCGGCCCCGCACACGCCTGACTCGATCTTCCCCAACAACTGGTGGAGCAGCCACGCCGACGGCAGCCTGGTGCTCTACCCGATGGAGGGCCACAACCGCCGGCTGGAACGCGACAAGGGCGTGCTGCAGGTGCTCGCCGACCGTTTCAGCATTCACAACACCATCGACCTGAGCCCGCTGGAGCAACAGAGCATGTTCCTGGAAGGCACCGGCAGCATGGTGCTCGACCGCGAACACCGCATCAGCTACGCCTGCCACTCCGGACGCACCCACACCGAAGCACTGCGCCAGTTCGCCGACAGGCTCGACTACCGCCTGTGCCTGTTTCACGCCGTCGACCGACACCGGGCGCCCATCTACCACTGCAACGTAATGATGAGCGTGGGCCGCGGGCTGTCGGTGGTGTGCCTCAAGGCACTGCCCGATGCCGACGAGCGCCGTACCCTGGAACACAGCCTGCGCGCCACCGGCAAGGACATCCTGGCCCTGGACTTCGACCAGCTCGAAGGCTTCGCCGGCAACATGCTCGAAGTGCACGACAAGCAAGGCCAGCCGCTGCTGGTGATGTCGCGCAGTGCCTGGCGCTCGCTGCACCCCGAGCAGCGCCGCCAGGTCGAGCGGCACACCCACCCGGTGGTGGTGAACATCGACAACATCGAACGCATCGGCGGCGGCAGCGCGCGCTGCATGCTCGCCGAAGTGCACCTGCCGGTGCGCAATTGACCGACCACAAGAAGGAGCTCCCCATGACCCGTTACATCGACGTCAACGACCTCAGCCAACTGGTCGCCCGCAAGGGCCTCACCATCTGCCTGGAAGAAATGGCCGAGTACATCCGCCAGGACTACCTGCGCTGGCACGACTTCGAAAAGTGCGCGCGCCTGGCCAACCACTCGCCAGACGGGGTGATCGAGCTGATGCCGGCCTCCGACGCCAACCTCTACGCCTTCAAGTACGTCAACGGCCACCCGAAGAACACCCAGCGCGGCATGCTCACCGTGATGGCGTTCGGTGCGCTGGGCGATGTCGACACCGGCGCGCCATTGCTGCTCAGCGAAATGACCCTGACCACCGCGATCCGCACCGCCGCCACCTCGGCCCTGGCCGCACGCTACCTGGCGCGTCCCGACAGCCGCAGCATGGCGCTGATCGGCAACGGTTCGCAGAGCGAGTTCCAGGCCATCGCCTTCCACGCGCTGGTGGGCATCGAGGAAATCCGCCTGTACGACCTGGACCCACAAGCCACGGCCAAACTGGCCGCGAACCTTCGCGCCTTCCCGGCGATCAAGGTGGTACTGGCCAGCTCCGTGGCCGATGCGGTACGCGGCGCCGACATCGTCACCACGGTCACCGCCGACAAGGCCTACGCCACCATCCTGACCGCCGACATGATCGAGCCGGGCATGCACCTGAACGCGGTGGGTGGCGACTGTCCGGGCAAGACCGAGCTGCACCGCGACATCGTCGACGCCGCACGGGTGATCGTCGAGTACGAACCGCAGAGCCGCATCGAGGGCGAGATCCAGCAGATGCCAGCCGACTCGCCGATCACCGAGTTCTGGCAAGTGGTCAACGGCCAGGTGCTCGGCCGCGAGAACGACACCCAGGTCACCCTGTTCGACTCGGTGGGCTTTGCCATCGAAGACTACTCGGCCCTGCGCTATGTGCTGGATGTGGCCAAGGCCCTGGATATCGGCCATGAAATCGACCTGGTGCCGGCCCTGGAAAACCCCAAGGACCTGTTTGCACGGCTGCTGCCCAAGGTTCAGGCGGTGCACAAGAAACGCGCCTAGACCGGGCCTGCACGTCAATCCAGGCGGCCGTGCACCTTGCACGGCCGTACACAGCAAGCTGCCCCGAAGCCAAAACAGGAGGTCATGCAGCCGATTCGGCTGACACCGAATCGCCAACAGCAGAATCCGGCAGCCAGCGCCGGCCCAAACGACACAAAAAAAATGCTGCCTTCACGCATTCTGACGCCAGACCGAAGAGTCACACACAGACCAAGGCTCAGGCCAACGAAGCGTTCACTGCCCTACATCAACTACAAGACACAGGGATACCTTTATGACCTCGCTGCGAAAGCTGCTCAGCGTGCTGCTCCTGCCCATGTGCGCGAGCACAGTCCAGGCCCAGGAATGGAAAGAAATCCGTTTCGGCGTGTTCCCCGAATACCCGCCCTTCGAATCCGTCGCCGCCGATGGCAGCCTGCAAGGTCTCGACATCGAGCTGGGCAATGCCATCTGTGAAAAGCTGCAGGTCAAGTGCACCTGGGTGCACAACGAATTCGACGGCATGATCCCGGCCCTGCGTGCACGCAAGTTCGACGCAATCATGTCGTCCATGGCGGTGACGCCGGCCCGTCAGAAGCAGATCGAGTTTTCCGATCGCCTGTTCCTCAGCCCCACCTCGGTGATCGTGCGCAAGGGCGCCGACTTCGGCGACACCCCCGAATCGCTCGAGGGCAAGACCGTTGGCGTGTTGCAAGGCTCGCTGCAAGAGGCCTACGCCCGCGCCAAGCTGGCGCCGCTGGGCGCCCGGGTCAAAGCCTACCAGGCCCAGAACCAGAACTATGCCGACCTCATGAACGGGCGCCTGGACGCCACCCTCACCGACAAGCTCGAAGCGCAGCTGAACTTCCTCAACACCCCCGAAGGCGCCGACTTCAAGAGCGGCCCGGCAATCAAGGACCCCACCCTGCCCCTGGACATCGCCATGGGCCTGCGCAAGAACGACGCCGAGCTCAAGGCGCTGATCGACAAGGGCATCGCCGCGGTGCTGGCCGATGGCACCTTCGCCAGGATCCAGCAGAAGTACGTCGGCGACCTCGATATCTACAACGAGTAATCGCCTGCAGAGCCCGGGCCTGCACGGCCCGGTGCGCTGTCGCACCCGCCTTTGGTCCTACCGAGAGTTTTCCCGTGAACGACTTCCTCACCTCCACCGGCTTGCAGGCGCTGAGCCTGCAGGGCTTCGGCCCGCTGTTGCTGCAAGGAACCTGGATGACCCTGCAACTGGCCTTTCTGTCACTGGGCCTGAGCCTGCTGCTGGGCCTGATCGGCGCCAGCGCCAAGCTGTCCTCGCTGCGCATGCTGCGCATTCCCGCCACCCTCTACACCACGCTGATTCGCAGCGTGCCCGACCTGGTGCTGATCCTGCTGATCTTCTACACCCTGCAGCTGTGGCTCAACGACCTGACCGAGCTGCTTGGCTGGGATTACGTCGAGATCAACCCGTTCATGGCCGGCGTGATCACCCTGGGCTTCATCTATGGCGCCTACTTCACCGAGAACTTTCGCGCAGCGATCCTCAGCGTGCCCCATGGCCAGCTGGAAGCGGCTACCGCCTACGGGCTGAGCCGCGTGCAGCGCTTCCAGCTGGTGCTGTTCCCGCAACTGATGCGCTTCGCCCTGCCGGGGCTGGGCAACAACTGGCTGGTGCTGCTCAAGTCCACCGCGCTGGTGTCGATCATCGGCCTCTCCGACCTGGTAAAGGCTGCGCAGAACGCCGGCAAGACCACCAATGAGCCGTTGTACTTTCTGCTGTTCGCGGGGCTGGTCTACCTGCTTATCACCACCCTTTCCAATCGCCTGTTCAAGGTGCTGGAACGGCGCTACAACACCGGCATCAAGGGGTTGGCATCATGATCGAACTGCTTCAGGAATACGGCCGGGCCTACCTGTACAGCGATGGCGCGGGCATGTCGGGGCTGGCGATGACGCTGTGGCTGTTCATCGTGACCATGGTGCTGGGTTTGGTGCTGTCGTTGCCACTGGCGCTGGCGCGGGTGTCGCGCAAGCGCTGGCTGCGCTGGCCGGTAGAGCTGTACACCTTCGTGTTTCGCGGCACCCCGCTGTATATCCAGTTGTTGATCTGCTACACCGGGCTGTACGGGCTGGAGGTGGTGCGTGACAACGCGCTGCTCGACCAGTTCTTGCGCAATGCGCTCAACTGCACGCTGCTGGCCTTTGTGCTCAACACCTGCGCCTACACCGTGGAGATCTTCGCCGGGGCCATTCGCAACATTCCCCATGGCGAGATCGAGGCCGCCCAGGCCTACGGCCTGCATGGCTGGCGCCTGAACCTGTTCGTGGTGCTGCCGGCAGCCCTGCGCCGTGCGCTGCCGGTGTACAGCAACGAGCTGATCCTGATGCTGCATGCCACCTCGCTGGCGTTCACCGCCACCGTCGCCGACGTCCTCAAAGTGGCCCGCGACGCCAACGCCGCGACCTTTCTGACGTTCCAGGCCTTCGGCATCGCGGCCATTCTGTACATGCTGCTGTCCTTCGCGCTGGTCGGGCTGTTTCGCCTGGCCGAACGCCGCTGGATGCGTTTCCTTGTTCCTGCCCGAGGCTGACCCATGACCCTTTGCGCACACCCCCTGCCGGCCCATGGCCAGGCCCTGTACGAAACCCCCACCGCCCCGCGCGTCAGCAGCGCCGCCATCAAACTGAGCGTGGATGCCCTGCACAAGAGCTATGGCGATCACCAGGTACTCAAGGGCGTCTCGCTGCAGGCGCGCAAGGGCGACGTGATCAGCCTGATCGGTGCCAGCGGCTCGGGCAAGAGCACCATGCTGCGGTGCATCAACTTTCTCGAACAGCCGGACTCGGGCGTGATCACCCTCGACGAGCAGAGCATCGAGATGCACCAGGGCCGCGCCGGCACCCGCGCGCCGAACCCGGCCCAGCTGCAGAACCTGCGCACGCGCCTGGCCATGGTGTTCCAGCACTTCAACCTGTGGAGCCACATGACCGTGCTGGAGAACATCTGCCTGGCGCCGCGCCGCGTGCTTGGGGTGAGCCCGCGCGAGGCCGAGGCCCGCGCCCGCGCCTACCTGGACAAGGTCGGCTTGCCAGGGCGCGCGGCCGATCAGTACCCGGCATTCCTGTCTGGCGGGCAACAGCAGCGCGTGGCCATTGCGCGGGCGCTGGCGATGGAACCGGAGATAATCCTGTTCGACGAACCGACCTCGGCACTGGACCCGGAACTGGTTGGCGAAGTGCTCAAGGTGATACAGACGCTGGCCGAGGAAGGCCGTACCATGCTGATGGTCACCCACGAGATGGGCTTTGCCCGCCAGGTGTCTAGCCAGGTACTGTTCCTGCACCAGGGCCGGGTCGAGGAACAGGGCGGCCCGCAGATGCTCGACCAGCCGCAGAGCGAACGCCTGCAGCAATTTCTTTCCAACCGTTTGAAGTGAACCGACGCCACCATGGACACCAAGGCCAACCGCTTGCATGACACGCCGCCTCTGGATCGGATCGACGAGGCGATCATCGACGTACTGCGCCACAACGGGCGCATCACCTACGAAAAGCTGTCTTCGCTGGTGCACCTGACGCCCAGGCCTTGCCTGGAGCGGGTGCGCAAACTGGAGCGACGCGGGGTGATACGTGGTTATGGCGCGATCATCGATGTGCAGCGGGTGTCGCCAGGGTTGTCGCTGCTGGTGCTGGTGGCGTTGTCCAACCAGAGCGGGCGCTCGGCCCAGCGGGCCTTCGAGGCCTGCATGAAGGCCTGCCCGCAGGTATTCGAGTGCCAGCTCATCAGCGGGCATTTCGACTACAGCCTGCGCATGCGCTGCCGGGACATGGAGCATTACCGGGTGCTGAGCGAAACCTGGATGAACAACGACGAGCTGCACATCGACAAGCTGGTGGCGCACCCGGAACTGGCGGTGGTGAAGAACACGGCGCCGCAGTTGTAGCACCGGCCCTGCAGCAGCCGGCCTTGCCGGCCAAGGGCCCGATGCGGCATTACGCCTGGCGCAACACCACCCACTCATGCGGCTGCACATACTCGCGCACCCATCCCACCACCTCCGCCGCCGGCATCGGCCGGGCGATGCCGTAGCCCTGCGCCACATCGCAGCCAAGCCCCATCAGCACCTCGCCATGCTCCACCGTCTCTACCCCCTCGGCGATCACCTGGCGCCCGAAGGCCCGTGCCAGGCCGATCACCGCGCGGGTCAGGGCCAGGTCATCCTGGTCATGCAGGATGTCGCGCACGAACGACTTGTCGATCTTGATCGCCTGGGTGGGCAGGCGCTTGAGATAGCTCAGCGACGAATAGCCGGTGCCAAAGTCATCCAGTGAAAACTGCACCCCCAACTGCTGACACGCCTCCAGGCATTCGCTGACCCGCTTGATGTTCTCGATTGCCACCGACTCGACGATCTCAAGGTCGAGCATGCGCGGCGCAACCCCGTCATGACGCGCAAGCAACAGGCGCAGGCGCTCGACGAAGTCAGACCGTTGAAAGTGGCGCGCCGCGATGTTCACGCTCACCGACCAGCGATACCCGGCGTCCTGCCAATGCTGCATCTGCGCCATCGCGCGGTCGATCACCCACTCGCCGATGTCCACGATCAGGTCGGTCTGCTCGATCAACGGCAGGAACTCCGCTGGCGGCACCAGCCCCTTGACCGGGTGCTGCCAGCGCAGCAAGGCCTCGAAGCCCAGCACCTCGCCACTGCGCATGTTCACCTTGGGCTGGTAGAACAGGCGCAGCTCGCCATTCTTCATGGCGCGGCGGACCCGCTCAACCGTCTGGTGCGTGGCCTTCACTTCCTGGTCCAGCGATACGTCGAACAGGTGGAAGCGGTTGCGTCCGCTCTGCTTGGCCACGTACATCGCCTGGTCGGCATGGCGCAGCAGGGTGTCGGCATCATCGTTGTCGGCCGGGTACAGGGTCACGCCGATACTGGCGCTGACACTGATCTGCTGGCCACGAATCGAATACGGCGCCGCCACCGCCGACAGCACCCGCCCCAGCACCGTGCGCAACTGCGCCTGGCCCTCGACATGGCGCAGAATCAGCACGAACTCGTCACCAGACAACCGCGCAACCGCATCGCCGCCACGCAGTATGCCCTTGAGCCGCGCCGCCACCTCGACCAGCAGCAGGTCGCCGCAGGCATGCCCATAGCCGTCGTTGACCGCCTTGAAGCCGTCCAGATCGAGCATGCACACCGCCAGCGGGAACTGCTCGGTGCGCGAGAATTCCAGGGCCTGGTTCAGCAGGTCCGAAAGGAATGCGCGGTTGGGCAGCCCGGTGAGCACGTCATGCCCCACGCGCCATTGCAGGGTGTGCACCAGCTGGCGTTTCTCGCTGACGTCGAAGCGGATCGACACATACTTGCGGACCTTGCCGGTGGCCGGGTCCAGCAGTGGCACCATGGTGCTGTCGACCCAGTACAACGAGCCGTTCTTGGCGCGGTTGCAGATCTCGCCCTTCCAGACCTTGCCGGCTACCAGCGATGCCCACATGCTCTCGAAGAAGTCACTGCCGTGCAGGCCGGAATTGAGGATGCGGTGGTTGGCCCCCAGCAGCTCTTCACGGCTGTAGCCGGAGATGCTGCAGAACTGCTGGTTGACGTAGGTGATGCGTCCGGCGAGGTCGGTTTCGGAAAAGATCGCGGCCGCGTCGACGGCCGCGCGGTAGTTGTCATCCATGCTCGTTCACTCGCCTGGCGGCTATCGGTTGAAGCGTTCAACCAAGGCACGCAGGCCGCTGGAAATATGCTCAAGCTCGCCACCACGGGTGGCGGCGGCATTGGCGTTGTCGGCAGTCTTCTGCACCGTGCCGGCTACCCGATTGATCTGCTGCGACACGTCCTCCGCCACGTAGGACTGCTCCTGCGAGGCGGCCGCCATCTGCTGGGTCATATCGGTGATGCGTGCCACCGCCTCGCGAATGCCTTGCAGTGCGCGCTGCGCCTCGACCACCTGCGCCACGCCCTGCTCGGCCTCCTGGATGCCCAGGTTGGCGATGCTCACCGCGTCATCGGCGCCGCTGCGCAGGGTCTCGATGATGCCCTGGATCTGCTGGGTCGACTGGCGGGTCTTGCCTGCCAGGGCGCGCACCTCATCGGCCACCACGGCAAAGCCGCGGCCCTGCTCGCCGGCCCGCGCCGCCTCGATGGCAGCGTTGAGCGCCAGCAGGTTGGTCTGGTCGGCAATCGCCTGGATCACGCTGGCAGCCAGCATGATGTCCTGGGTCTGCCCGGCCAGGTGGCCGACCGCCTGGTTGATCTGGGTGACGGTGCTGGCCAGCAGCTGGATCGCCTCGCGCGAGGTACCGGCCACCTGGCTGCCCTGTTCGGCCAGCTGGTTGGCGGTGCCGGCCTCGCTGGCGGTCTGCTGTACATGCACCGCCACTTCGGCGATGGATGCCGCCATCTCGGTCATCGCCGCCGCGGTCATGTCGGTTTCGGCGCGCTGGTCGAGCAGCGCCAGCTCGGTGGCATTGGACAGCCGGCTGGAATCGCTGGCGGCCACGGCCATCTGGTTGGCCAGGTCGCTCAGGCGCGTCAGCGCGGTTTTCAGGCGCGCCTCTTCACTGATCAACACCATCTGCAGTTGCGCGGTCGGCCCCAGCGCTTCGCTGTAGGCCAGCGCACTGATCGAGTCGGAGAACGTGTTGGGGGTGCTGCGCACGATCTGGCGCACTTCATGGCGCAGGCGATTGTGCCCCCACAGGCCCACCGCCACGAACAGCGCCAGCGTGATGCCCTGCCCGCCCCAGCCCGGCAACAGCCGGTTGGCGCCTATGGCCAAAGCGGCTGCCAGCAACGGCAGCGCAAGCACGCGGCCCTGCAGGGCCAGGCGACGCCCGAAGGGCACGGGGGGCTTGCCTTCACGCAGACGGGCATACAGCGCTTCGGCGCGCTGCACCTGATCGCGAGTGGGCTTGACCCGTACCGATTCGTAGCCGACCAGGCGGCCGTCCTCGAGCACCGGTGTGACGTAGGCGCTGACCCAGTAGAAGTTGCCGTTCTTGCAGCGGTTCTTGACGATGCCCATCCAGCTCTGGCCGGCCTTGAGGTACTGCCACATCAGGGCAAATACGGCAGGCGGCATGTCCGGGTGGCGCACCAGGTTGTGCGTGCTGCCGATCAGTTCCGCCTGGCTGAAGCCACTCATGGCGGCGAATTCGGCATTGCAATAGGTGATGTTACTGTCGGTATCGGTGGCGGAAATCAGCCGCTGATGGTCCGGAAAGGTCTGTTCGACAGCCGTGACCGGCAGATTGAGACGCACGTTAAAACTCCCTGAAGCGCACGCTAAAGCCTTGTCCAGCGGCCCTGAAACCTGCAGCGTAAATGTCGGTCCAAGTGAACGATTCTACGAAATACATCACATTTTGCAAGGAAAGGTGATGAAACGTGGCGTTGTGCAATGCCAATATTTATCGTTAAGTTCTTGATTCTAAATGGGAATCGAGCGATGGAATTATCTAGTTTGGGTCCAGCCATCAGACGCTATCGCAAGGTAGCCGGGCTTACTCAGGCTGAACTTGGCGAAAAAACCGGTTTTGACCCCAAAACCATAAGCCGCTTTGAAACCGGCACCTACACCCCCAGTGTCGAAGCGCTGTTCACCTTTGCCGACGTGCTGGGCGTCAAGCTCAATGCCTTTTTCGCCGACCTGGAAGATGCGGACGAGCAACGTGCCTACTTGTTCGGTGTTATTCACAAAGCTCCACCCAAGGACCTGGGAAAGCTGATTGCAGCGGTAGACCTGGCCCTTTCCAAGCCTTGATCACTGCCCTCGCAAAAGCGTGACAGGCGCCTGCCACTGTTGCTTGAAGCGCTTTTGTCGTCGATAAGTACTGCAACTGGTCAGACCGGTAAAACCGATCTGATGCCCTGGATTCGCGAAATACTTGCAAACCCGCAAAAACCCCGCCTACACTGCGCCTGCACTGGACATACCGGTAAGACCACAATAATTAAGTCTGTCGCTCGGCGCTTGTTGCCAGAAGCACGGACACCGACCAGAGATCCCTCCCCATGCTCAAATGGTGCTCGCGTTCGATCTTCCTCCAAGTGGTGCTCGGCCTGATGCTCGGCATCGCCTGCGGCCTGAGCTTTCCTGAAGTTTCCCTCCAACTCAAACCCCTCGGTGACGGCTTCATCAAGCTGATCAAGATGCTCATCGGGCTGATTGTGTTCTGCGTGGTGGTCAGCGGCATTTCCGGTGCCGGCGACCTCAAGAAGGTTGGCCGCATCGGCCTCAAGTCGGTGATCTACTTCGAAGTGCTGACCACCATTGCGCTGGTGCTGGGGCTGGTACTGGCATTCACCTCAGGCATCGGTACCGGTGCCAACATCCACCTCGACCAGTTGTCGACCGCCGATGCCGGCGCGCTGGCCGAGCGTGGCCAGCATATCCAGGGTACGGCAGCGTTCCTCATGGGCCTGATACCCAATTCGGTGCTCGGCGCCTTCGCCGACAACAACATCCTCCAGGTGCTGCTGTTCTCGGTGCTGTTCGGCAGCGCCCTGAACCTGGTGGGCGAGGCCGCGTCGGGCATCACCCGGCTGATAAACGAACTGAGCCATGTGATCTTCCGCATCATGGGCATGATCGTGCGCCTGGCGCCGATCGGCGTGTTCGGCGCCATCGCCTTCACCACCAGCCAGTACGGCCTGGACTCGCTGCAACACCTGGGCGGCCTGGTGGCGCTGTTCTACGTGACCTGTGCAGGCTTCGTGCTGGTGATCCTGGGGACAGTGATGCGCGTCTCGGGCCTGAAGCTGTTCCCGTTCCTCAAGTACATGCGCGAAGAACTGGGCATCGTGCTGGGTACTGCTTCGTCCGATGCGGTCCTGCCGCAGATCATGCGCAAGCTCGAACACCTGGGCATCGGCAGCTCCACCGTCGGCCTGGTGATCCCCACGGGCTACTCCTTCAATCTGGACGGGTTCTCGATCTACCTCACCCTGGCCATCGTGTTCATCGCCAACGCCACCGGCACGCCGCTGGCCATGACCGACCTGCTGACCATCCTGCTGGTGTCGCTGATCACCTCCAAGGGCGCCCACGGCATTCCGGGGTCGGCGCTGGTGATTCTGGCCGCCACCCTCACGGCAGTACCGGCCATCCCGGTGGTGGGCCTGGTGCTGGTGCTGGCGGTGGACTGGTTCATGGGCATCGGCCGCGCGCTGACCAACCTGATCGGCAACTGCGTGGCCACCGTGGCCATCGCCCGCTGGGAAAAGGACATTGATCTGGAACGCGCCAACAACGTACTCAACGGCAAGCAGGGCTTCAGCTTCCAGACGCGCAAGCTGCCCACCCCTGCCCATCAACAGGAATTCTAGGCAACGACGTATGCATGTGTTTTCAGGGAGCAAACAGTGATTACCTCATCGACGGTAGTGAATGCGGTAGTGGAGAAACTGCGCCAGGCACTGGCCCGTGGCCAGTGGCGCTCGGGCGAGATGCTCCCGGGTCAGCGAGAACTGGCCGAGCAACTGGGCATCAGCCGGCCAAGCCTGCGCGAGGCGGTCACGGTGCTGGAGACCCTCGGCCTGGTGCGTTCCATGCCAGGCAAGGGAGTGCTGGTGCTCGACCCCGGTACCCAGGAGCTGGTACAGGCCCCCGCGGCCGTGGCCGGAGCCAGCCTGGAGGACGTACTGCAGCTGCGTTACACGCTGGAGCCGTTCATTGTCGGGCTAGTGGCGCAGTCGGTCAGCAGCAAGGAAATCGGCCAGTTGCGCCTGACCCTGATGGACATGCGCGAGGCCCTGGAGGCCTGCGACAGCGAAGCCGGGGTGCGCGCCTACCTGGCATTTCACGAAGAGCTGTTCGCACTGACCGCCAACCCGATTTTCCAGAGTGTGGTGCAGCAGACCAGCAATGCCCTCAAGCAGAGCGCCCAGGTGCTGCACAACTCGCCCGAGCACCTGGCCGCGCGCCTGGAAGAGAACGAGGCGGTGGTGCGCGCCATCCGCAACAAGGACAGCGCCCAGGCCAGTGCGCAGATGCGCCGGCACATTCTGCAGGAAGGCCTGCGCATGGGCATCGAATTGACCATTCCGGATGAACACCCGGGCAACTGACCAGGAGAGCGACCATGAACGCCTGCCCTGCTACCCCGTCCGCGATCGCCCTGCCCGCGCTGCTGGCGGCCGGCGAGCAGCGCCTGAGCGCTGACGAGATCTACCCGCGCCTGTTCGATGCGATCCTCGAACAGCGCCTGGCGCCAGGTACCGCGCTGACCGAGCAGGCGCTGGGCCAGGCCTTCGGCGTGAGCCGCACGGTGATCCGCCGCGTGCTGGGGCGCCTGTCCGACCAGCAGGTGGTGGTCCAACGCCCGGCGCACACCGCCCGGCTGGCCGCACCCGACCCGCAGCAGGCGCGCCAGGTGCTCAGTGCCCGGCGCCTGGCTGAAACCACGCTGATCGGGCTGGCGGCGCGGCGCACCAGTGCCCCACGCATCCGCCAGTTGCGCGAGCTGATTGCCCGCGAGCGCAAGCACCACGAGCAGGGCCATCGGTGCACGGCGATTCGTCTGGGGGGCGAGTTTCACCTGAAGCTGGCGGAGATGGCCGACAATGCCCCGTTGACGCGGTTTCTCAACGGGCTGGTGCCCATGACGTCGCTGATCATTGCCCAGTACGAGACCCAGCCTTGCGAACACTGCGCCTGGCAGGAACATGCAGCCCTGGTGGACGCACTGGAGGACGGCGACAGCGAGGCGGCGCTGCAGTTGATGCACCAGCACCTGGACCGCATCGAGGCCAAGCTGAGCCTGGATTGAGAATGGCGGTGCGCCTTTCGCCGGCAAGGCCGGCTCCTGCAGGAGGTGTTGTGCAGGAGCCGACCTTGCCGGCGAAGGGTCTTGCTGCGCTTGACCTGCCAACGACAAACCGCGCAGCATCGGGCATCCCCACAAGAGCCCGCCCCGTGACCCCAGAACAACGCCACAACGTCCGCGCCCTGCTCTCCGAGTCGTTCGTCGACAGCTGGGTGGACTACGCCTGGATCGCCCGCGAACTCGAACCCTTCGACCTGGCCGAGCTCAAGCGCATCTTCTACGAGGAAGTCGCGCCGGTCTGCTACTACAACATCGTGGCGCCGGTACCACCGGTATGGACCGGTTTCGAGCCGGTATCGCTCAACGAAGAAATCGAAGAGCTGCTGGAGTCGCGCCGACGCAACCCGTTGCGCCGGCACTGGGACCGCCTGTGGGCCGCCACCTGGATCCGCCTGTGGAGCCAGGAATGCTGGGACGCGATCCACCAGGCCTGCCTCGCCCAACGGCAGGCCTGATACCTCGGCACGCTGGCCTCAGAAGTCCCAGCGAGTGGTCACCATCACGTTGCGCGGGTCGCCATAAGAGGCCGAGTTGTAGAAGCCGATATTGGTGAAGTAGGCCTTGTCGAACACGTTGTTGACGTTCAGCGTGGCCGACAGCTGCTCGCTGATCTGGTAACGCGCCATCAGGTCCACCAGCCAGTAAGGGTCCTGGGCAAACTCCTCGTCGCGCTTCTTGACGTTGTTCGACAACACCTGCCAGCCCTTGCCCTGCCAACGCGCACCGCCACCGATGGTCAAGCGGTCGAGCGCCCCCTTGAGCTTGTAGCTGGTGTAGAAACTGACCTGGTCCTCGGGCTCCCAGGTCGACACCTTCTTGCCCTGGTCATCGCGGATCACCTTGTGGGTGTAACCCCCTTGCAGTTGCCAGCCCTCGGCCAGTTCGCCGGAGATCTCTGCCTCATAACCCTTGGTCTTGGCCTTGATGCCTTCGTAGGCATACTCGACCGCCGGGTTGGTCGGGTTGCCGTTGTAGGCCCGGTCCTCTTCGCCCCGGCTGCTCTGGTGAATCTCGAAATACGCCAGGCTCGCATTCAGGCGCCCGTCCAGGAACTCACCCTTCAGGCCCACCTCGTAGTTCTGCCCTTCATCCGGGTCGAGCAGGCGGTTGTTGCGGTCGCGGTACCAGGCATCCTGCGGCATGAAGATATCGGTGTAGCTGGCATACAGCGACAGGTAGTCATTGAGGTCGTACACCGCCCCCAGGTAGGGCAGCAGGCGATCGTCCTCGCGGCCGTTGGCGGTCACGCCGTTGATGCGGTAGTTGGCCAGGCGTGCACCGAGCAGCAGCGTCAGATCGTCGGTGGGGTGCAGGCGGGTGGTCACGTAGGTGCCGGTCTGACGCACGCGGTCATCCACGGTCTGGGTCTGCTCCCCCCAGTCCGGTTCGGGGGTGTTGCCGTTCCAGCTGCCGTAGTCGACGGAGTTGCCATTGGGGTATCTGGCGCTCCACCAGCCCTTGCCTTCCCAGTGGGACTGGGCAAACGAGGTACCGATCACCAGTTCGTGCTCACGCCCCAGCAGCTCGAACGGCCCGCTGGCGTAGAGGTCGGCCGAATTGCTCACCGTCTCGCCCGTGTATTTGGCCGAATAGAGGCTGGCGGTGCCGTCGGCGCGCGGGTAGTAACCCTGGATCGAGCCCAGCGGCGCGTCATAGCCGTTGATCTTGTGGTCCAGCTGCGCCTTGGCAACCCAGCCGTTGGCCAGGTGATGCTCCAGGCTGGCAAACACGGTGCGGGTGTACTGGTTCCAGTGGCTCCACTTGGCGCCGTTGTTGAAGTGGCGTGGCAGGTCGTTGCGGTTGCCCTGGGCATCGAACAGCGGAATGCTGCCCGACCAGCTCGAGCCTTCCGGCTTGTTGTCCTGGTAGTCACCGCCCACGGTGAGCAGGGTGTCCGGGCTCAGGTCGAATTCGAGGACGCCGTAGTAGACGTTGGTCTTGCGCTGGTAGTGGTCCATGAACGAGTGCTTGTCCTGGTAGGCCGCCACCGCACGGCCGCGCACGTTGCCGCTGTCGGTCAGCGGGCCGCCCACGTCGAGTTCGCTGCGGTAGTTGTCCCAGCTGCCGGCGCCCAGAGTGAAATGCCCCTTGAAATCGGCAGTCGGCTTCTTGCGCACCAGGTTGATCGTGGCCCCCAGCGACCCCGCGCCGGTGAGCAGGCCGGTAGCGCCCTTGAGCACTTCCACGCGGTCATAGATGGCCATGTCGCTCAAGGTGTTGCCGGCCGAATAGCCGACGTTGCGCGCCGTCGAGGGGATGCCGTCGTACTGGAAGTTGTTGATCGAGAAGCCGCGGGCATAGTAGCTGGTGCGGTCGCTGTCGAAGGCCGACACGGTGATGCCCGGGGTATGGCGCATCACATCGTCGATGTTGTTGAGCCCGAAATCGTCCATGTGCTGACGGGTGAGCACGGTGATGGTCTGTGGCGTTTCGCGCGGTGTCAGCACCAGCCGTGTGGCGGTGGCGATGGTGCCTGGCGTGTAGGAGCCGCTGTCTTCGGTGATGGTACCCAACTGGTTGCTGGTGACTTCGGTCACGCCCAGGTTCAGCGCCCCGGCAGTTTGCGGCAGCGGTGCCAGGCTGTAGCGCCCATCGTCTTCACGCACGGCCATCAGGCCATTGCCCTCGAGCAACGCCTGCAGGCCCTGCTCGACACTGTAACGCCCGTGCAGGCCGGCGCTGGCCTTGCCCGCGGTCAGGCTCGGTGCGAACGACAGCACCACGCCGGCCTGGGCGGCGAAGCGGTTCAGAACCTGACCCAGGTCGCCCTGGTCGAGGTTGTATTCGGTCGGTGTGGTGCTGTCGGCGTGCGCAATGCCCGGCATCGCCAGCGGCCACAGCAGGGTGGAGCACAACAGCGTGGTACGCAGCCTTGCCGCGACCGGTGATCGGGTATTCATCGGTTCTTTTCTCTTCTGGTTGGCAGTCAGGCCATCACGCCTGCATGCCTAGAAGTCGAACGAAGGAGCGAATACCTATCATTTACGAAAAATATTTTTCAGGTGGTGAGGGGTTCGATGCTTACCCAGTATTTTGTGCGCCGCTCGACCCGCACCGGCAGGGTCTTGCCGATGGCGCGCAGAATCTGCTCGGTGTCGTCGAGCTTGAAGGTACCGCTGATACGCAGGCTGGAAACCTCGTTGGCACAGTTGAGCCAACCGGGGCGATAACGCCGCAGCTCGGCGATGAATACCCCCAGCATCTGGTCGTTGGCAATCAGCAGCCCCCTGCGCCAGGCATCGCGGTCGGGCTCCAGTGGCGAGCCAAGCACGAACTTGGGGTGTGAAAACCGCACCTGATCCCCGGCGTCGACCACCGCCCCCCCCATGCCATCGCGCGGCATCACGCCCACCTGGCCCTGGTACACCGCCAGTTGGGTGCTGCTGGCGTCGCTGTCGCGGCGCACCAGAAAGCGCGTGCCCAGCGCCTCGACGGTGCCGTTGACGGTCTGCACCCGCAACGGGCGCCCGGCCTTGTCGGCGGCGCTGGTGATCATCACCTCGCCCTGGCGCAGTACCAGCAGGCGCTGCTGGTTGTCGTAGCGCACATCCAGGGCAGTGTCGGTGTTGAGTTCGAGCCGGGTGCCATCGGCCAGGGTCAATGCCTGACGCTTGCCGACGCGGGTATGGTAGTCCGCCGTCCACGGCCCGCTGCTCAGCTCTCGGTAGCCGGCCCAGCCCAGGCCGCTGGTGCCGGCCAGCACCAGTATGCCCTTGAGCACGCCGCGCCGCGGGATCGCGGCAGGCTGCCCGGCGATGTCCAGGGTACGCCCGGCCAGCCCGCCAGATAGCTGGCCAAGCCGCTGCTGAACCTGGACGACCTGTTGCCAGGCCCAGCGATGCTGGTCGTGGGCGTCCAGCCAGGTCTGCCACGCTTGCCGGTCGGTATCATCCACGGCATCAGCATTGAGGCGGGCGCGCCAAAGCGCAGCCTGTTCCAGCGCGGCGCGCTGGAGAGGGTCGAGAGTAGCCATGGGGTCACGTGTCGGCTTGCAGGCTGTACAGCGTACAGTGGTGAAAGGCCTTGGCGATATAGCGGGTGACCGTCACCTCGGAAACCCCCAGCTCCTCGCCGATCAGCCTGTAGGTCATGCCATCGAGCTGCGACAGCAGAAAGGCCCGGCGTATGCGCGGGCCGAGCCCCGCCAGCATGGCATCCAGCTCGCACAGGGTCTGCAGCAGGATCAGCCGCTCCTGCTCGGATATCTCCACCGCTTCGGGCTGCTCGGCCAGTGCCTGCAACCAGGCCCGCTCGAGGCGGGCACGGCGAAAGTAGTCGATCATCAAACGCCGCGCGATGGTGGCCAGGTAGCCGCGTGGTTCGCGTACCGCGCCGAGCCGGTCGCTGGCGTCCGGGGCGCTGAGCACCCGCACGAACACGTCCTGCATCAGGTCGGCCGCCAGGTGCCGACAGGCCACCCGCGGACGCAGCCAGCCCTGCAACCAGCGGTGGTGGTCCTGATAGATACGGCTGACCTGTTCGCGCAACGCGGGATCGGGAGTGGACATGGGCGACCGGGGGTACGAATGAGAATTCCTATCATTCTATGCCTAGCCGACGCTCAGAAGCAAAGCATCGCGGGCCTGCACGACCTACACGGCGGGCGATACCTGTGCCGATGCCGAACTCGGCAGCCCGAACACCCGATCGAACAGCCAGTTGTAGAGGAACGTGTAGCAGGGGATCAGGATGATGAACGCCAGGTCCACCACGAAGGCCTCCCAAAGCGAAATCCCCAGCCACCAGGCAATCAGCGGGATCAGGTACACCACCAGGGTCAGCTGGAACCCGATCGCGTGCGCCACGCGCCGGGCCACGCTGCGCCCCCGTGTGGCCTGGCGGCTCTCCCAGTACTCGAACAGGGTGTTGTAGATGAAATTCCACACCATCGCGATGGTGGTGATCATCACGGCCAGCGGCCCGGTGTTGCTGGGCGCGGTGCCGGACAGCAGCGCCAGCCCGAGTGTCGACAGGCACAGCCCGATACCTTCATAGGCCGTTACATACACCAGCTTGCGTTTCAGACCTTGCACCTTTTCACCCCTCGGCAAATCAAATTCGGCCGGCAGGATGCGTCAATTTTCTTGACAGAAAAAGTCAGCAGCTATCAGATCTACTGAAAGGAGAGGCTGATGAATTTTTCCAGCGACACTATCGAACTGTTTCTTGCGGTGCTCGACCGCGGCTCGTTCTCGGCTGCCGCCCGGGCATTGGGGCGGGTACCCTCGGCAGTCAGCATGGCCATCGCCAACCTGGAGGCGGAGCTAGGCTTTGCCCTGTTCGAGCGTACCCACCGTGAAACCCGCCCCACCCCGCTGGCTCTGGCGCTGGAGCCCCATGCCCGGCTGATCGCCGACCAGCTGACGCAGCTTCAGGTGCACGCCATCGAGCTTTCCCAGGGCCTGGAAAGCACCCTGGCCATCGGCGTGGTGCCCGACATCGATCACCAGCCGCTGTTCCAGGCCATCGGCCAGATCAGCCAGCGCCACCCGCTGCTGCAGGTGGAGGTGCTCAGCGCCCCGCAGGAAGATGCGCTGCACCTGCTGCACGAGGGTCGCGTGCAGCTGTGCCTGGCGTTTGCCGGGCTGACGGTCGACCCGCGCCAGCGCTTCGAACAGGTCGGCATGGAGTCGCTGACCGCCACCCTCTCGCCCCATCACCCCGCGCTGGGCGAGCAGGTGCGCTACCTCGAAGACCTGGTCAACGTGCGCCAGATCGTGGTGGCCAGCCGCGATTTGCCGATGCTCGACCCCCGCGTGCTGATCGGTGCCTCGCACTGGCGCACCGACAGCCTCAGCATGGCCATCGAGATGGTCGAGGCCGGGCTTGGCTGGGGCGACTTCCCGCTGTCGCGCATTGCCCCGCTGCTCAAGGCCGGGCGACTGGTGCAACTGGATTTTCGCAACACCCGCAATGAACTGCGCCTGCCGGTGCATGCCTTCTGGCTCAAGCAGCAGCCGCTGCAACGCGCTGCCCAGGAGCTGGTGAGGTTGCTGAGACAGACCGCAGCCCTGGCCGACTGACCCCGCGTCAAAATGGTACGTAAATATTTCGTGGTTTCAGCCGATACCTGAAAGGTCAGTCGCGTGCAATTCACGATGGCGGTGCTCACAAGGCTCCGACCCGTGACGCCGTCACTTCCCCTATCTGGCTAAAGGTCTCGAAACATGAACCTGAAATTTCGCCACAAGATCCTGCTCAGCGCCGGCGCAGTCGTCGTGCTGGCCTTTGCACTGTTCACCCTCTACAACGATTACCTGCAACGCAACACCATCCGCCAGAACATCGAATCGTCGGTCAACCAGGCCGGCGCGCTGACAGCCAGCAGTGTGCAGAACTGGATGAGCGGGCGCATCCTGGTGCTGGAAAACCTGGCCCAGAACATCGCCCATCAGGGCGCCAATGCCGACTTCCCCGGGCTGGTCGACCAGCCCGCCTTCACATCGAACTTCCAGTTCACCTATGTGGGCCAGACCAACGGCGTGTTCACCCAGCGCCCGGACGCAAAAATGCCCGACGGCTACGACCCGCGCCAGCGTCCCTGGTACACCGCCGCTGTCGCCGCCGGCAAACCCATGCTCACCCCACCCTACCTGGCGGCTGTCGGCGGGCTGGTGGTGACCATTGCGATGCCGGTCAAGAGCAACGGCGAACTGGTCGGCGTGGTGGGCGGCGACCTGAGCCTGGCCACCCTGGTGGACATCATCAATGCCGTGGACTTCGGCGGTATCGGCCACGCCTTCCTGGTCGACCGCGACGGGCAGATGATCGTCAGCCCGGACAGCGACCAGGCCATGAAGAACCTCAAGGACATCTACCCCGGCAGCAACCTGCAGGTCGCCGCCGGCCTGCACGACGTGACCCTCAACGGCGAACAGCGGATCATCTCGTTCGCCCCGGTCAGCGGCCTGCCGTCGGCCGACTGGTACATCGGCCTGTCCATCGACAAGGCAAAGGCCTACGCCCCGCTGAGCCAGTTCCGCACCTCGGCCATCATCGCCATGCTGATCGCCGTGGCCGCCATCGCCGGCCTGCTGAGCCTGCTGATTCCGGTGCTGATGCGCCCCCTCACCACCATGGGCCGCGCCATGCAGGACATCGCCCAGGGCGAAGGCGACCTGACCCGGCGCCTGACCGTGGAAAACAAGGATGAATTCGGCGAACTGGCCGGTGCCTTCAACCAGTTCGTGGAGCGCATCCATGCATCGATTTCCGAAGTGGCCTCGGCCACCCGCCAGGTGCACGACCTGTCGGAACGCGTGATGAGCGCCTCCAACGCCTCGATCATCGGCTCCGAGGAACAGAGCCTGCGCACCAACAGCGTGGCCGCTGCAATCAACGAACTGGGCGCCGCCACCCAGGAGATCGCGCGCAACGCCGCCGATGCCTCGCAACATGCCAGCGGTGCCAGCGACCAGGCCAACGATGGTCGCCAGGTGATGCAGGAGACCATCAGCGCGATGACGGCGCTGTCGCAGAAGATCAGCGAGTCGTGCGAGCAGATCGAAACCCTCAACGCCAGCACCGATGACATCGGCCAGATCCTCGACGTGATCAAGGGCATCTCGCAGCAGACCAACCTGCTGGCACTCAACGCCGCCATCGAGGCAGCACGGGCCGGTGAAGCCGGTCGCGGCTTTGCCGTGGTGGCCGACGAAGTGCGCAACCTGGCGCACCGTACCCAGGAATCGGCCGAAGAGATCCACAAGATGATCACCACCCTGCAGGTGGGGTCGCGCGAGGCAGTGCACAACATGAACGCCAGCCAGGTGTCCAGCGAGCAGAGCGTGCAGGTCGCCAACCAGGCCGGCGAACGCCTGACCAGCGTGACCATGCGCATTGGCGAGATCGACGGCATGAACCAGTCGGTAGCAGCCGCCACCGAGGAACAGACCGCCGTGGTCGAGAGCCTGAACCTGGACATCACCCAGATCAATGTGCTCAACCAGCAGGGTGTGGCCAACCTCAACGACACCCTCAAGCACTGCGATGACCTGGCGCGTCAGGCCGGGCGCCTCAAGCAACTGGTAGACAGCTTCAAGATCTGACCCCCGCCCTCGCCCATCGGCCGCCCAGGCGGTCGATGGCACCCTGGCCTGCTGCGTTACGGTTATAAACTAATAACGAACAAGTCTATTTGGCTATAAAAAAACCTTTATGCTGGCGCCATCCGATCACGGGCTCGCTGGGTGTTTAGGTATTTATGGATGTAGGTTCTTTTGGTTTCACCATCGCAGGCCTGGTTGTTGGGTTCATTGTCGGCATGACCGGCGTTGGCGGTGGTTCGTTGATGACCCCGATCCTGCTCTGGTTCGGCATCAACCCGGCCACTGCAGTGGGCACCGACCTGTTGTATGCGGCCATCACCAAGGCCAGTGGCGTCTGGGTGCACAGCAAGCAAAAGAACATCGACTGGAAGATCACCGGGCTGCTGGCCATGGGCAGCGTGCCAGCGGCGGCCTTGACCCTGTGGTTTCTGAGCACCCTGCATACCGACACCCAGACGCTCAACGGCGTGATCAAGCAGGGCCTGGCGGTGGTGCTGATCCTCACGGCGCTGGCCATCCTGTTCAAGTCGCGGTTGCAGGCGTTTGCCAGCAAGCACGCCGGTGACCGCTACCACCTCAGCGAACGCAGCCTCAACGCCCTTACCGTGGTCACTGGCGTGGTGCTGGGCGTGATGGTGTCACTGACCTCGATTGGCGCGGGCGCCCTGGGCACTGTCGCGCTGTTTCTGCTGTACCCGTACCTGGTCACCCGGCGCCTGGTGGGCACCGAGATCGCCCACGCCGTACCTTTGACCCTGGTCGCCGGCCTGGGCCATGCGAGCATGGGCAACATGGACTGGTCGTTGCTGGGCTACCTGCTGCTGGGCTCGTTGCCCGGGATCTACCTGGGCAGCCACCTGACCGGGCGCATTTCCGACAACGTACTGCGCCCTTGCCTGGCGGGGATGCTGTTGCTGATCGGGTACAAGCTCGCGTTCTGAGCGCATCTTTCCGACAGCGCGTCGACGCCATTCGCCGGCAAGGCCGGCTCCTACCGTGATCATGTAGGAGCCGGCCTTGCCGGCGAAGCTTTTTATGACGCAACGTATAGTAGTATTACCATACACCGCAGGTAGTACTTCCATAACAACCCGACATTGTTATATAAGATGCCCGGAGCCATCTGCGCTGCCGCCACCGACAAGGGGGCAGCTGACATCAAGAGCTAACAATCAGCCAACGGGTGCCACACATGTCGAATTCTCACCAGGGCCTCGCCCCTGCCTGTACGAGCCTGCTCAACCTCGGCTCACCCCCGCGCACGTTACCTCGCCCCGCGACCTGATCGCGGCGCGCCGGCGCCTGCCCCACAGCATTTACCGTCTGGCTGCGAGCCCTGCCCGCCGCCCTGACGCCCCACACCCGCAACAAAGTCGATGGCCCGCCCCAGGCAATAAAAACAACAAAGGAGCCCCACCCATGACGCACGCCCCAACCGATCACGCGCAGAGTTGCGACCGCATCCGCGCCAACCCCAAATTCCAGCAACTGGTGCGCACCCGATCGCGCCTGGCCTGGTCACTCAGCGCCGCAGTGCTGGGTGCCTACTACCTGTTCATGCTGGTGGTGGCGTTCTACCCGCAGGTGCTGCACACACCGCTGGGGGACGGTCGCCAACTGACCCTCGGCATTCCCGTGGCCTCGGCACTGATCGTGCTGTCGTGGCTGCTGACCGGCTGGTACGTGCGCAGCGCCAATACCCGCTTCGACAGCCTCAGCGCACAGGTACTGGAGGAGTCGAAATGAACCGCACCGCACTGCTAGTGCTGAGCAGCCTGCTGCTGACCCCGGCGGCTTTCGCGGCGCCGCTGGTGGCCGACAAACAACCGGTCAACCTGCACGCCATCGCGATGTTCTTCGTGTTCGTGCTGGGCACCCTGGCGATCACCTGGTGGGCCGCGCGCCAGACCCGCTCCACCTCCGACTTCTACACCGCCGGCGGCGGCATCAGCGGCTTCCAGAACGGCCTGGCGATTGCCGGCGACTACATGTCGGCGGCCACCCTGCTGGGCCTGTCGAGCCTGGTGTTCGCCAAGGGCTACGACGGCTTCATCTACACCGTGGCGTTCTTCGTCGGCTGGCCGATCATCACCTTCCTGATGGCCGAGCGCCTGCGCAACCTGGGGCGCTACACCTTTGCCGACATCGTGTCGTACCGCCTGGACCAGACCCGCATCCGCACCTTCGCCGCCTTCGGCTCGCTGACCGTGGTGTGCTGCTACCTGGTGGTGCAGATGGTGGGTGCCGGGCAACTGATCAAGCTGCTGTTCGGCCTGGACTACAGCACCGCAGTGATGGTGGTGGGCGCCCTGATGCTGGTGTACGTGATCTTCGGCGGCATGATCGCCACCACCTGGGTGCAGATCATCAAGGCCGTGCTGTTGCTGGCCGGTGGCACCACCCTGGCGCTGCTGGCCATGGCCGAGTTCGGCTTCAGCCTGGAAACCCTGGCCAGTCGCGCAGTGAACGTACACAGCACAGGCTGGAGCATCATGGGCCCCGGCTCGATGCTGGCCGACCCGATCAACGCCGCGTCGCTGTCGCTGGGGCTGGTGTTCGGCATCGCCGGGCTGCCGCATATCCTGATGCGCTTTTTCACCGTGCCCAACGCCAAGGAAGCACGCAAGTCGGTGTTCTACGCCACCGGCTTCATCGGTTTCTTCTTTCTGGTGGTGATGGTGCTGGGCTACGCGGCCATCGTCATCGTCGGCACCGACCCGCAGTTCTACGTGGACGGCGACCTCAAGGGCGCGCTGATCGGTGGCGGCAACATGGTCGCCATGCACCTTGCAAAGGCAGTGGGCGGCAACCTGTTCCTGGGCTTCCTGTCGGCGGTGGCCTTCGCCACCATTCTCGCGGTGGTGTCTGGCCTGGCACTGGCCGGTGCGTCGGCCATCTCCCATGACCTCTACGCCACCGTGTGGAAAAAGGGCACCGCCAGCGAAAAGGACGAGATGCGCGTGACCCGTATCGCCACCGTCGGCCTGGGCATCATCGCGATCCTGCTGGGCATCCTGTTCGAGAAGCAGAACGTGGCCTTTCTGGTGGGCCTGACCTTCGGTATCGCCGCCTCCACCAACTTCCCGGTGCTGATCATGGCCATGTACTGGAAAGGCCTGACCACCCGCGGCGCGCTGGCCGGCGGCTTTGCCGGGCTGATCACCGCGCTGGGGCTGGTGATCCTGTCGCCGGCGGTGTGGGTGTCGGTGCTGGGCAACGCCCAGGCGATCTACCCCTATGACCATCCGGCACTGTTTTCCATGCCGCTGGCGTTCCTGGTCACGGTGATTGTGTCCAGGCTCGACCGCAGCGCCCGCGCAGCCCGCGAACGTGCCGCCTTCGACGACCAGTTCGTGCGCGCACAGACTGGCCTGGGCGCCGCCACCGCCGTCAGCCACTGAACCACTGCAACCCCTGTCACGGTCCGCTACGGCGGCCCGTGCGGGCATCGCTGCACCTCATAAAAACAAAAAAGAGGATTTACCATGCACCGCACTTTCCCACCGTTCAGCCTTGGCCTGCTGGCCACGGCAACACTCGCCGGCGTTTGCAGCACGGCCAACGCGGCCTTTGTCGATGACAGCAAGGCCAGCGTGGAACTGCGCAACTTCTACTTCAACCGCGACTTTCGCCAGCACGAGGCCCCGCAGTCCAAGGCCGAGGAATGGGCCCAGGGCTTTGTGCTGCGCTACGAGTCCGGCTTTACCGAGGGCACCCTGGGCGTTGGGGTGGACGCCATAGGCCTGCTCGGGCTCAAGCTCGATTCCAGCCCCGAACGCAGTGGTAGCGGCCTGCTGCAGCGTGACCGCGAGGCACCGCGCCGTGCCCAGGGCGAATACAGCGAGCTGGGCCTGACCGCCAAGGTGCGCGCCAGTCACAGCGTGTTGAAGGTCGGCACCCTGATACCCAGGCTGCCGGTGCTGATGCCCAACGACTCGCGCCTGTTGCCGCAGACCTTTTCCGGCGGGCAGCTGAACGTGCAGGAGCTGGAGAACCTGAACCTCGACATCGGCCGGCTGCGCCAGGTCAACCAGCGCGACTCCACCGACTACGAGGACATGGGCGTGACCACGGGCGCGGCAAAAAACATCGTGGCCCGGCGCAGCGACAGCGATCGCTTCGACTTCGCCAGCCTTAGCTACAAGTGGACCGACAGCCTGACTACCAGCTACAGCTACGGTGCGCTCGACAACCTCTACCGCCAGCACTTCGTGGGCCTGAACCACACCTGGGCGCTGGGCGAGGGGCAGTCGCTCAAAAGCGATATCCGGTTCGCCCGCTCCAGCGATGACGGCGCCAGCAACGTCGACAACAAGGCGCTGGGGGCGATGTTCACCTATGGCATACAGGGCCACGCCTTCGGTGTGGGCTACCAGCGCATGCGCGGCGACACCGGCTTTGCCTACCTCAACGGCGCCGATGCCTACCTGGTGAACTTCGTGCAGATCGGCGACTTCGCCAACAAGGACGAAACCTCGTGGCAGGCCCGCTACGACTTCAACTTCGCCAGCGTGGGCCTGCCGGGGCTGACCTTCATGACCCGCTACCTGCGCGGCGACGGCATCGACCTGGGTGCGGGGCGGCCCGATGGCAAGGAGTGGGAGCGCGACACCGATATCGGCTACGTGGTGCAAAGCGGCCCACTGAAAAACGTCGGCGTGAAGTGGCGCAACGCCACGGTACGCTCCACGCATTTCGGCAACGACCTGGACGAGAACCGGCTGATCCTGTCGTACACCGTTGCACTCTGGTAATTGAACATTGGCCATTCGCCGATAACACTCAGGCGTTGCTCGTGGTCCAGAGGGCAACGTCTGACGTCATCAAGCGACGAACAACTGGAAGTCGCGCTTGAAAAAGTCCCACCTTGGGACCAGAATGGGGCCTTATGAGAATCATTGCCATCAGTCACCTGAAAGCATTTTCCGAGAAGCATCCTGCATCCAAGCAACCCTTGCTCTCATGGATTGACGAAGCCAGGCAGGCAAGATGGTCCACGCCTGCGGATATCAAGGCGCAGTTCGGCAATGCCAGCATCCTCAAAAGTCGCAGAGTGGTGTTCAATATCAAAGGCAATGACTATCGGATCGTGGCTGCCGTGGCCTATCGCTTCGAAGCCATCTACATCAAGTTTGTCGGTACTCACGAACAATACGATGGCATTGACGCCGACACCGTTGAGATGGAGTGATCCTGTGAACATTCACCCAATTCATACCGAGCAGGACTACAAGGCCGCGTTGAACGCAGTGTCCGAGCTGTTCGACAACGAGCCGGAACCCGGCACGCCCGAAGGTGATTACTTCGATGTCATGGTCACGCTGATAGAGGCGTATGAGACCAAGCAGTTTCCGCTCGACCTGCCCGACCCCATCGAGGCTATTCGCTTCAGAATGGAGCAGTCCGGCCTGAGCGCCGCCGACCTGGTACCGGCAATCGGCCGGAAGAACCGGGTCTACGAAGTACTCAATGGAACGAGAGCGCTGACACTGCCGATGATATGGCGGTTGCACGAAATGTTCGGAATTCCGGCGCAAAGCCTGATAAAACCTCGACAAGTACAGGGCGTCGACACTACACGTTGACTGCTTGCGCAGCGCTATCGAGCCAGGGAGGCCCGGCATGTTGCACGTTCTGTTCCACCGTTTTCCACTTGCCCTGGCCCTGAGCGCCCTGCTCGTCGCCTGCGTGCCCTACCCGCGAGAGCGCCCGGCCTATGCCGACCTGTGCGAGTCGCGCCAGGTGTTCGAGGTGCCGACCGCGCACGGGGTCAAGACCTTCTACCTGTACACCTACCTCTACGACCATGCGCTGATGTGGAGAGATCGACCCTACACGCAGGGTTACTTCAGCGTGCCCCATGGCTCGCCACAGCGCGAGTTCTACGTGCAGGTGATCGGCTTCAACAAGAATCGCCAGCAGCCTCTCAAGGCAGGGTCGGGCGAAGCGCCCATCCCCATGCTGTACGACAGCCGCAAGGCCTACCTGACCTTCGAGAATGGCCAGCGCCTGGCGGCCCGCCCGGACCTTTACCTGGGCGCGCTGAACAACGACTTCCCGCTTTCGGGCAAGGACTACGTGCGCCCCTCGCCGTTCGACATCAACAGTGACGAGGTGCACCGGCGCATTCCCAAGCTCACCAACAACAGCCGCTATGGCTCGGTCTACGTCGCGTTCAACACCCCGGACTTCAACGCCGACACCAAGTGGACGATCAACCTGGGCACGTTGGAAATCGACGGGCAGTCGGTTACTGTGGCGCCACTGCAACTGTGCCACCACCCGAAAAAATCCTGGATCGGCGTCGAGCCGTTGATGCGGCCCTGAGCCCCGGTCCACTTCACGCCCACATTCAGCGAGGTTGCATGCAGATCGAGCTTCTGGAGGTTCGCGATCACCTCCACCGTTTCGCCCCTTTCGACGCCCTGCCCGAAGAAACCCTCAACGGCATTGCGCCACGTATCCAGGTGAGCTATTTCAAGGCCGGCAGCACCATCCTGGAAGCAGGCGCCAGCATCCAGGACCTGCACTACGTGCGCAGCGGTGCGGTGGAGATCTACCGGCGCAACGGCGAGCTCTACAACCGCCTGGGCGAAGGCGACATCTTCGGCCAGGCCGGGTTGCTGCGCAGCAACAAGGTGCGCTTTCCGGCCAAGGCGCTGGAAGACAGCCTGATCTACTTCATTCCGGCAGACCTGTTTGCCGAACTGTGCGAGCAGCACGACAGCTTTGCCGAGTTCGTCGAGGCCGAAGGGCATTCGCGCCTCAAGTCCGCTGTCGAAGGCCAGGGCCGCGCCAGCGAGCTGATCCAGCTCAAGGCACGCACCCTGCTCTCGCGCAGCCTGGTGTGGGTGAGCCAGGACACTTCGATTCTGGACGCGGCGCGCCTGATGGCCGCCGAAAGCGTGTCGTGCGTGGCAGTGGTCGAACCGGTACCGGATGCCCCCGACAAACTGCTGGGGCTGGTCACCGACCGGGATCTGCGCACCCGCGTGCTGGCCGCCGACCTCAGCAGCAGCCTGCCCATCAGCACGGTGATGTCGAGCGATCCGGTGGTGATCCAGGCCAACGACTCGGTGTTCGAAGCCATGCTGTGCATGCTGCGGCGCAACATCCACCACCTGCCGGTGGTGCACAAGGGCCGCACGCTGGGGCTGATCAACCTGTCGGACATCATCCGCCACGAGTCCCAGAGCAGCCTGCACCTGGTCAACAGCATCTCCAACCAGAACAGCGTGGCCGGCCTGCGCTCGCTGCTGCGCGACCTGCGCGGCACCTATGTGCGCATGGTGCGCGATGGCGCCACCGCGCACATGATCGGCAGCGCGATTTCCGGCATCGGGCGCGCCTTCACCCAGCGCCTGCTGGAACTGGCCGAACGCGACCTGGGCCCGCCGCCCGTGCCGTACTGCTTCATGGCGCTGGGCTCGATGGCGCGGGACGAACAGTTGCTGGTCACCGACCAGGACAACGCCCTGGTGCTGGACGACAGCTTCGACCCGGTGCAGCACGACGCCTACTTCCTCAAACTCGCCACCTTCGTCAGCGACGGCCTGGCCGCGTGCGGCTACAGCTACTGCAAGGGCGGGATCATGGCCACCAACGACCAGTGGCGCCAGCCGCTGCGGGTATGGAAGGGCTACTTCACCCAGTGGATCGACAAACCCAACGCGGCCACCCTGCTCAACAGCAGCATCTTCTTCGACCTCGACGGGGTGTATGGCCAGCTGGAACTGGTGGAAACCCTCAAGACCCTGTGCGCGCAGAAGTCCAGCGCCAGCCCCGCCTTTCTTACCGCCATGGCGCGCAATGCACTGAACCGTACGCCGCCGCTGGGGTTCTTCCGGACCTTCGTGATGGAAACCGACGGCCGCCAGAAACAGATCATCAACCTCAAGGGCCGCGGCACCGCACCGCTCACCGACCTGATTCGCGTACATGCCCTGGCCTGCGCCAGTACCGCGCAGAACTCGGTCGAGCGCCTGGAAGCCATCAGCGCCACCAAGCTGATGCAGCCGGCGGCCATCGAGCACCTGCGTTATGCGCTGGAGTTCCTGTCGATGGTGCGCATTCGGCACCAGGTGGACGCCCTCGAAAACGGCCAGCAGCCGGACAACTACATCGAGCCCGAGCGCTTCTCCAGCAGCGAGCGACACAACCTCAAGGAAGCGTTCCAGGTGCTGAGCCATGCGCAGAAGTTCCTGCGCTTTCGCTACCCTGGCATCGTGCGGCACTCGCGATGAAGCCGCGTGGTATCGACCGTATCGACTGGGCAACGCGCTTTCAGGCATTGGCAGCCCAGGCGCGCAACCCGCTGCTGAAGAACTTCTATGCCGCCGGCGTGGTGCCGGCTGGCACTCCCCTGGAGCAGGTGCCGTTGCTGGCGCTGGATGTGGAAACCACCGGGCTGGATGCGCAGAAGGATGCCATTGTCAGCATTGGCCTGATGCCCTTCACCCTGCAGCGCATCCGCTGCGCCGAGGCGCGCTACTGGGTGGTGAAACCGCGCACCGAACTGAGCGACGAGTCGGTGACCTTCCACCACATCACCCACAGCGACATCCGCCATGCGCCCACCCTGCCCCATGTGCTCAACGCGTTGCTGGGAGCCATGGCCGGGCATGTGATGGTGGTGCATTACCGCAACCTGGAACGCGGGTTTCTCGACAATGCGGTGCGACGGCACCTGGGTGAGGGGTTGGAGTTTCCGGTGATCGACACCATGCAGCTGGAAGCACTGCTGCACCGTGGCAAACGCAGTTGGCGGGACCGCCTGCTGCGCCGGCCGCCAGCCTCGATACGCCTGGCCGACAGCCGCGCGCGCTATCACCTGCCGCCGTATCACGCGCACCATGCCCTGACCGATGCGTTGGCCACGGCCGAGCTGTTGCAGGCCCAGGTGGCACATCGGTTCGAAGCGGGAATGGAAATCGGGCGGCTGTGGGATTGAACGCCAGCAAACTGGCTTTGTGCAGAAGCCAGCCTTGCTGGCGATGCCCGGCTACGCCGGGCCAGGGGCGCCATGCACGCCATCGCCGGCAAGGCCGGCTGCTACGCCCCCACAATAAAGTTGCTGCGCCGGGCGGGCTTTAACCGCGCGGCTCCGACATCAGTCCCTTGACCAGCGACACACAGCCGAGCAGCAACACGATGGCGAACGGCAGGCCGGTCGACACCGCCATCGCCTGCAGCGCAATCAAGCCGCCACCGAGCAAAAGCGCAATCGCGATCACGCCCTGCATCACCGCCCAGAACACCCGCTGCGGCACCGGTGCATCCACCTTGCCACCGGCGGTGATGGTATCGATCACCAGCGAGCCGGAGTCGGACGAGGTGATGAAGAACACCGCCACCAGCACGATGCCGATGAACGAGGTGATCTCCTTGAGCGGCAGGCCGCTGAGCATCGCGAACAGCTTGAGCTCCAGCACCGCATCGGTCACGCCGGCAAAGTGCTGGTTCACGGTCTGATCGATGGCGGTGCCGCCGAAAGTGGTCATCCACAGTACCGATACCAGCGAGGGCACCAGCAACACGGCGATGAGAAACTCGCGCACCGTGCGGCCACGGCTGACACGGGCGATGAACATGCCCACGAACGGCGACCAGCTGATCCACCAGGCCCAGTAGAAGGCAGTCCAGCCCTGGGTGAACTCGGCATCCTCGCGCCCCACCGGGTTGGACAACGCCGGCAGGTACTCGATGTAGGCCGTGAGGTTTCTGAAGAAGCCGGTGAAGATCGCCAGGGTCGGCCCGACCACGATGATGAACACCAGCAGCAGCAACGCCAGGCCCATGTTCACCTGGGACAGCATCTTCACGCCCTTGTCCATGCCGGCCAGCACCGAGCCCAGTGCGATGATGCTGATGCCGATGATCAGCAGCACCTTGCTGACATTGGTCGAGGGGATCGCGAACAGGTATTCGAGCCCGGCTGCCGCCTGCTCGGCACCGATCCCGAGGGAAGTGGCCAGGCCGAACAGCGTGGCGAACACCGCCAGGATATCGATCACATGCCCCGGCCAGCCCCACACGCGCTCACCCAGCAACGGGTAGAACACCGAGCGGATCGACAGCGGCAAGCCCTTGTTGTAGGTGAACAGCGCCAGCGACAACGCAACGATCGCGTAGATCGCCCACGGGTGCAGGCCCCAGTGGTAGATGGTGGCCGCCATCGCCATGTCGGCCGCCACCTTGGCATCACCGCCTGCACCGCCCAGCGGCGCCCAGTCGGTACGCACGCCGTTGGCGTCGAGGGTGACCCCGCCCATGGCGGCCGAGAAGTGCGACATCGGTTCGGCCACGCCATAGAACATCAGGCCGATACCCATGCCGGCGGCGAACAGCATCGAGAACCAGCCCACATAGGAATGGTCCGGCACCGCTTCGCGCCCGCCCAGGCGCACCTTGCCCAACGGCGAGACGATCAGGCCCAGGCACAGCAGTACGAAGATGTTCGCGGTGCTCATGAAGAACCACGCCAGGTTGGCGGTCAACCAGCTGCGCATGGCGCTGAACACCGGCTCGACTTCGTTCTGCAAGGCCAGGGTGAGGATGACGAACAGGAAGATGGTGGCGGCAGAGATGAGGAACACCTTGCCGTGGATATCTAGCGAGAAGGAAAACTCGCCCTTGAAATTGTCCTGGCCGACGACGTAGTCGGTATCGATCAGGTTTACTTCACCGCTGGGAGCTGGAATGCCGTCGACGGTCGGCGGCTGAGAATGCCCGGGTGTGTCGTTGGAGGGGGTTCTTCCCACGAAATAGCTCCTTGAATTGCTGGCACGCTTCGACGTGCAGTGATCTGATAGCCCCGCTGTTCCTATGGCAAAACGAGAAATGTGAAGGCCACAGGGTAGCAGGCCTGAGGTCGGACCGCCGCACCCGTCATCGGTTCAAGGCTTTTTGCCATTATTTGCATTCACCTTGCCGGCCCTTTATTGCACGACTCAAGCGAGCCCCCATGTCCCGATACGCCATCGCCGTCACCGCCGCCGACCACAAGCCAGGGATCGTCAAGCTGCTGCGCCAGTGGTCTGCCGACAGCATCGGCGAGCTGATGCGCAAGGTGGGCACGCAAATGCCGGTCGTGCTGTTCGATACCACGGACTTCGCCCTGGAGGTGCCCAGCGAGCAAGGCACGGTGACGCAGCAGCAAACGCTGCTGGCAATCATCGATGCGCTGGAGCAGGCCGGCGCCAGCCTGCGCATCACCCACCATGCGGGCTCGATGGTGGAGCCGCTGACGCGTGAGATGCTGGAGAACCTGTTCGAAAGCGAGCTGCTCTACCTGGGCCAGGAGCACGACTGAGCGTTGCTACGCCCCGCCGTGCCCGTAACGCTTGCGGTACTCGGCAGGTGTCACCCCCACGTGCTTGAAGAACGCCCGGCGCAGGGTGTCGGCGTTGGCGAAGCCGCATTTGGCGGCGACCTGCTTGGGCGCATCACCACCGGCCTCCAGCAGGGCGCGTGCAGCGGCCACCCGCGCCGACTCCACCCAGGCCGCGGGGGTGACCCCCACCTCGGCATGAAACAGCCGGGCAAAATGCCGGGGGCTGAGGCCGGCATGTTCGGCCAATGCCTCGACTGTCAGCGCCAGCTGCGGGTTGGCGGCCACCCAGCGCTGCACTTGCTGCAACACCGAACGCCCGGCTGGCTGCGCCTCGCCCTTGCGGCTGAACTGCAACTGCCCGCCCGGGCGCTTGAAGAACATCACCAGTTGCGCCGCTACCCGCAGCGCGATTTCACGGCCCAGGTCTTCCTCCACCAGCATCAGCGCCAGGTCCAGCCCGGCAGTGACCCCGGCGGCTGTGCGCAGCTTGCCGTCGCGCACATACAGCGCGTCCTCTTCCACGCTCAGGCTCGGGTAACGCTGTGCCAGGGCCTGTGCCGCGGCCCAGTGTGTGGTCACCCGCCGCCCATCCAGCAACCCGCTGGCCGCCAGCGCGAAGGCGCCGGTGCACACCGAGCCGAAGCGGCGCGACTGGCCCGCGCAATCGCGGATCCAGGCCAGCAGCGTGTTGTTCAGTTGCATCCGCGCCGCATCCGGCGCCCCGGCCACCAGCAAGGTGTCGAAGCACTGCCCGGGCTCACCTGCCACCAGGTCGGGCAACAGCCGCGCACCGGACGAGCTGTGAATGGGCCCTGGCTCGCACGCCACCACCTGCAACGTGTAGACCTGCCGACCCGCCTCGACATTGGCCTGGGCGAACACATCCAGCGGGCCCGACACATCGAGCAGTTGAACACCGGGCAGCGCGAGTACGGCAATGGTTCTGGTCATGGCGAAGGGCGAACCTCAAGGCGTCGTGATTCCACGTGAAATGGCAGTATATGGCGTATCACGCCATTTGAGGACAGCAGTGTCGAGCCTGACAATGGAGGCGAACCGCAACTCGGAGCCTGCCCCATGACACTCGACATCCACGGCATCAAGATCCCCGACAGCCAGCTCGCCCGCGAAATCACCGAGGTGGTACGCGATACGGCCTCGCCCCTGCTGTTCCACCATTCCAGCCGCGTGTTCTACTTCGCCGCCCTGGCGGGCCAGAAGCGCGGCCTGAAGTTCGACGCCGAGCTGCTGTACTGCGGCTGCATGTTCCACGACATGGGCCTGACCCATCAGCACAGCAGCGCCTGCGAGCGTTTCGAAGTGGATGGCGCCAATGCCGCACGCGACTTCCTGTGCGGCCACGGCATCGCCCAGCAGGACATCGATACGGTATGGACCGCCATCGCTCTGCACACCACCCCAGGCATACCCGAGCACATGCACCCGGTGGTGGCGCTGGTGACGGCAGGGGTCGAGATGGACGTGCTGGGGCTGACCCACGGCCAGTACGGCGCTGCCGAGCGCGAAGCCATCGTCAGCGCCCACCCGCGGGGCGAGCATTTCAAGGAAGACATCATCCAGGCCTTCTACGACGGCATCCGCCACAAGCCGCAGACCACCTTCGGCAACGTCAAGGCGGATGTGCTGGCCGACAAGGACCCCGCCTTCAAGCCCGGGAATTTCTGTGCGGTGATTCGCGGCTCGAAGTGGGCGAGCTAGGCACCTGCTGGCCCGTGGTGCTTGATAGTGGCGGCCAGGCCGCGACGGGTGATGTAGCCGATGCGTGCACTCACCAGTTGAATCGCGATCATCAGGGGCAGGGTCAGCACCACGGTCCACAGCATGGAGAAGCCAAACTGTGCGCCGGCTTGCGAATAGGTGGCGATACCGCTCGGATCGTCGTCGGCAGCGCCGGTGATCAACCCGGGCCCAAGCCGTCGCAGGCTGCGGCGCAATCCGATTTTCCTGACAGGCTTCATGGCCGCGCCTCGATTCACCTGCGGGGGTGGGCCGAACATTGCGCAGGGGACAGCAACAGACTAGCCCGCCCACGGCCGTTTGGGCGCCGGCATGACGGGCTTGCAGGCGAAGGTTGCAGACTCTTGGTAAACTGGCGCACTTGTGTTTTTGGGGCTGGCCGGTGTGACGCGGTGTCAGCGCAGAACGCCCATCGCCCGAAACACCCCGAATTGGCTGCACCACACGTAGACGAACATGCTCTCAGAACCTGTTACAACTCCTGTAGATACGCGGCCCGAGCCGTCCCGCCGGTTCAGCGTTGCACCCATGATGGACTGGACCGACCGCCACTGCCGCTTCTTCCTGCGCCTGCTGTCGCGCAATGCCTTGCTCTACACCGAAATGGTCACCACCGGCGCCCTGCTGCATGGCGACGCCGAGCGTTTTCTGCGCCATGACGAAGCCGAGTACCCGCTGGCCCTGCAACTGGGTGGCAGCGTGCCGGCGGACTTGGCCGCCTGCGCCGTACTCGCGCAAAACGCCGGCTACAACGAAGTGAACCTCAACGTCGGCTGCCCCAGCGACCGCGTGCAGAACAACATGATCGGCGCCTGCCTGATGGGCCATCCGGGGTTGGTGGGCGATTGTGTCAAGGCCATGCTCGACGCAGTGCAGATCCCGGTCACGGTCAAGCACCGCATCGGCATCAATGGCCGCGACAGCTACGCCGAGCTCTGCGACTTCGTCGGCCGGGTACGCGACGCAGGCTGCCGCAGCTTCACCGTACACGCGCGCATCGCCATCCTCGAGGGCCTCTCGCCCAAGGAGAACCGCGAGATCCCGCCACTGCGCTATGACGTTGCCGCGCAGCTCAAGGCCGACTTCCCGGACCTGGAGTTCATTCTCAATGGCGGCATCAAGACCCTCGCCGAATGCCAGCAGCACCTGCAGACCTTCGACGGCGTGATGCTCGGCCGCGAGGCGTACCACAACCCTTATGTACTGGCCGAAGTCGACCAGCAGCTGTTCGGCAGCGACGCCCCGGTGATCAGCCGCAGCGAAGCGCTGGCCAGGCTGCGCCCGTACATCGCCCAGCACCTGCAGAACGGCGGCGCCATGCACCATGTCACCCGGCATATCCTCGGCCTGGGCCAGGGCTTCCCCGGCGCTCGCAAGTTCCGCCAGCTGCTGTCGGTGGACATCCACAAGAGCTCCGACCCCCTGGGCCTGCTCGACCAGGCGGGGCTGCTGCTGGAAGGACGCTAGGAACCTGCGCGCGGCTGGACACTCCAATCGTTACCCTCCCCCGATAGCCTGCCGCACAGCCCTTGAGCGGCCGGCAGCGCTCGGGTAATGTCGTCCAACCGCACAGGACAGAGCACGCTCATGACTTCCAAGCTGGAACAACTCAAGCAGTTCACCACGGTCGTCGCCGACACCGGCGATATCGATGCGATCAGCCGGCTCAAGCCGGTCGACGCCACCACCAACCCGTCCCTGTTGCTCAAGGCCGCCGCCATGCCCGGCTATGCCGAGCTGCTCGATGACGCGCTCAAGCACAGCAAGGGCGACCTGGGCCTTGCCTGCGATGCATTCGCGGTATCGGTGGGCAGCGGAATTCTCAAGGTGATCCCGGGCCGTATTTCCACGGAAGTGGACGCCCGACTGTCCTTCGACCAACCTGCCCTGCTGTCCAAGGCGCGCCAATTGATCGAGTTGTACGACAAGGCCGGCATCGGCCGCGACCGCGTGCTGATCAAGCTGGCCTCCACCTGGGAGGGCATCCGCGCCGCCGAGGTACTGGAAAAGGAAGGCATCCAGACCAACCTGACCCTGCTGTTTTCCTTCGCCCAGGCGGCTGCCTGTGCCGATGCCGGGGTGTTCCTGATTTCGCCGTTCGTGGGCCGTATCTACGACTGGTACAAGAAATCGACCGGCAAGGAGTATGTCGGGGCCGAAGACCCGGGCGTGAAGTCGGTCACGCGTATTTACGATTACTACAAGGCCAACGGCTACGACACCGTGGTCATGGGCGCCAGCTTCCGCAACATCGGCCAGATCGAGCAGTTGGCCGGCTGCGACCGCCTGACCATCAGCCCTGAGTTGCTGCAGCAGCTCAGCGATGACCAGGGCACCCTGGCGCGCAAGCTCACCCCGGGCAAGGCTGGCGAGCCACGCCTGACACTCGACGAAAGCCAGTTCCGCTGGCTCTCCAACGAAGATGCCATGGCCACCGAGAAACTCGCCGAGGGCATCCGCCAGTTTGCGCGGGATCAGGAGAAACTCGAGGCGTTGTTGGCTGCAAAGGCCTGATACAAATACGGTTTGCCAGGCAAGGTGTGAAGGCGGAGCATTAGCGGTTTTGCACGCTGGATCTTGCAGACCTCTTCGCCGGCAACGCCGACTCCTACAGGGCTGCACGATACTGTAGGAGCCGGCATTGCCGGCGAAGCGCCGAAGGCGCACCCATCCATCTTCGAGTAATCAATGCCCGAAAACACCCCGCTGCCCCTGGTACTGGCCGGCCCGTTGCTGCGCCGCCTGGAGCCTGCGCGCATGGTCCTGTGGCTGATCGGCTCACAGCCGTTGCAGCCCGAACTGCACCTGCAACACTCCACCGAATACACCCTGAGCTGTCAGGTCATCCCCATCGGCCAGCACGCCTTCGTGCACCTGCTCGATATCCAGCTGCACACCCCACTGCCCACCGACGTGCAGATCGACTACGACGTGCTGATCGGCGGCCAGGGCATCGCCACCTGGGCCCCACACCTGCTGTATGAAGGCGCCCGCCTGCCCAACTTCGTGATACGCGAGCGCCTCGACCAGTTGTTGCATGGCTCGTGCCGCAAGCCGCACCACCCCGCCGCCGATGGCCTGTTGTGCGCCGACCGCCTGCTGGCCGCGCCCCACGCACCCGCCGAGCGCCCGGCGCTGCTGATGATGAGCGGTGACCAGGTGTACGCCGACGATGTGGCCGGCCCCATGCTGCGGGCCATCCACGGGCTGATCGAGCGGCTGGGCCTGTACCACGAGCACCTGGAAGGCGCCGTGGTGCAGAACAGCGCCGAGCTGTACCGCCACCCGGCCAGCTACTATCACCGTGCTGACCTGCTGCCAGCCCTGGAGAGCAACGAAACCCTGCGCGAGCGCTTTTTCGGCGGCACGCGCAAACCCATCTTCACCAGCAGCAACGCCGACAACCACCTGGTAACCCTGGCCGAGATCATGGCCATGTACCTGCTGGTCTGGTCGCCTGTGCCCTGGACCTTGGTCGACACCCCCATGCCATCAGGCCTGACCACCCAGCGCCAGGCCCGCTACCAGCGCGAACAGCACTGCCTGAAGGGCTTCGTCGAAGGGCTGGATGGCGTGGCGCGGGTACTGGCGCACCTGCCCAGCCTGATGATCTTCGATGACCACGACATCACCGACGACTGGAACCTCTCGGCCCAATGGGAAGAAACCGCCTACGGGCACGCCTTCTCGCGGCGCATCATCGGCAACGCGCTGATCGGCTACATGCTCTGCCAGGGCTGGGGCAACAACCCGGACGTGTTTGGCGAGCTGCTGCAAAGCTGCCAGGCCCTGAGCCACAGCGCCGATGACGACGGCTATTTCGACCGCGCTGCGCAAGATGGCCTGATCAAACAGCTGCTGCGCTTTCAGGAGTGGCACTTCGTGCTGCCCACCCAGCCTGCGCTGCTGGTACTTGATACCCGCACACGTCGCTGGCGTAGCGAGAGCAAGCTGCAAAAGCCCTCCGGGCTGCTGGACTGGGAAGCGCTGTGCGAACTGCAGCAGGCCTTGCTGGACCACCCCTCGGCCATCATCGTCTCCCCCGCCCCGCTGTTTGGCGTGAAGCTGATCGAAACCATCCAGCGCGTGTTCAGCTGGTGCGGCTATCCGCTGCTGGTGGACGCCGAGAACTGGATGGCGCACCGGGGAGCGGCGCAGGTGATTCTGAATATCTTCCGTCACTCGCGCACGCCAGGGCATTACGTGATCCTCTCGGGCGACGTGCACTATTCCTTCGTGTACGAGGTAATGATTCGTCACAAACGCGGCGCCCCGCACCTGTGGCAGATCACCAGCAGCGGCATCAAGAACGAATTCCCGCGCCGACTGCTCGATGTGTTCGACCGACTCAATCGCTGGCTCTACGCCCCACGATCACCGTTGAACTGGTTCACCAAGCGCCGCCTGATGCAGGTGGTGCCGCGTACACCCGCGCACAGCAAGGCCGGCGAGCGCCTGTGGAACAGCGCCGGGCTGGGCCAGGTGTTCTTCAACGCGCAGGGGCAGCCCGAGCGCATCTTCCAGCTCAACGCCAACGGCGCGCCGCCCACGGAGTTTCCCCGCGAGGCTGAATGAAAAGGTGAGTTCGGCGCCCGCTACAGGGCGCCAGGATCGATCAGGTCCGCTCCAGGGCGTTGACCAGGTCGTGGAAGGCTTCGCGGTTGGAGTCGTTCAGGCCCATGAGGATCTTGTGCGCTTCCAGCACCTTGGCGCGCACTACCTCTTCGTTCTGGTCCTGGGACGGCAGATCGGTCAGGCACTCAGGGCACGGGATTGGACGATCGACGATGTTGAACACCTGATCGAAGCCCATCGACTGCAGAAGCCGGGTGATATCGGCATGGGTAGTCACCACCGTGGGCAGCAGGCCGACCTTCTGCCGCGACAGGATCGACAACTTGGCCAGCAGGCCCAGAGTGGTGCTGTCGATACTGTTGGTTTCGGTAAGATCGATGACGATCGCCGAGAAATTCAGCGCCGTGAAGATCTTTTCAATCGTTGCATCCAGCGCCGAACACAGGGTCAGACGCACTTCACCGACGAACTTCAGAACAAAGGTGCCATTCTGCTCGGCAAACTGGATTCTTCCAGTACTCATTGAAGGTTCCTGCTCAACACCATTAGGGCGATATCATCCGGCATCTCCCCAAGCGTAGCCAATTCGAATCGTTGGCGCAGCCCATCCAGGCTGCCACCTGCTGCCTTGATGATTTCAGGCAAGGCAGCCTCCTTATCTTTGAGCGTGTCGCCAGGCAAAAGGTCCAGAATGCCATCAGACAGCAATGTGAGGCTGAACTGCGGCGGCAACTCCAGAACGTGATCCTGGTAGGTGGCCTCGTCGAACAACCCCACCGGCAGGCCGCGCCCTTCCAGGTAGCGGGTGTCGTCCGGGGTGTACAGCACCGGCAACGGCAGATGGCCGCCGATGCTGTAGGTCATCAGCCCGGTGTGCTCGTCGATCACGCCGCCCACCATGGTCACGTGCTTGCCCAGCCTGCAATTGATCAGGCCGCGGTTGATATGCCCGAGCACCTCGGACGGCTTGAACTCGGGCAAGGTGCCGGCGCGCTTGAATTCGAACAGCAGGCGCGTGGTCATGAACTTGAGCAGCACAGTCACGAACGCCGAGGAGGCACCATGGCCGGACACGTCGGCCAGGTAGAACGCCACGCGTCGCTCGTCGACACGAAAGTAATCGGTGAAATCGCCAGACAGGTACAGAGACGGAATGATCTGGTGTTCGAAACGCAGGTCTCCGGCCTTCCACGGGTTCTCCGGCAGCATGTTCATCTGCACCTGGCGCCCGGCAGTCTGGTCTTCCTGCAGCAGGTGCAGGCTGGCCTCCAGCTCACGGTTGGCGGTTTCGAGCTTGTCGCGGTAACGCTGGTTTTCCAGTACCAGATGCGCCCGATCCAACGCCCGGCGAACCGAGTGCTCCAGCACTGCCAGGTCTTCCAGGGGCTTGATCAGGTAGTCGGCAGCACCCAGGCGCAACGCTTCGACGGCATCGTTCATCACGCCCGCGCCCGACACCACGATCACCGGCAGGTCGGGGGCACGCTCGGTAACCTGGCGAATCAGCTCCAGGCCGCCCATTTGCGGCATGCGCAGATCGCAGATCACCAGATCAGGCTGTTCCTGCTCGAAGACCTGGAGACCCTGCTGGCCGTTGCTTGCCTGCAGGACGCTGAAGCCGCTGTCTTCCAGGTAGGCGGCGAGGCTCGCACGCACTACATCGTCATCATCGATTATCAGCAGCGTTGCACTGTTTTTCTGCATGTGGGCAAACGGCGCCAGAAATAGGTTGGGGTAGGCGGCCAGGCAAAACGAGGCCCGCTTACTGGATTCACTTCTAGCCACTCTTGCATTTCAGGTGTAGGACAAAAGGCCTGCCCGGCAAATGTCAGAGGTGCCCTGTAAGGCGCAGACGGTACTCCCATCCGCCGGGGGTTTCAAGCATGCACCGATGGTCGCCTGTGCTCTTTACAGCACAAATCACCGGGAGTTATAAAAACCCCTTCTATCGCAACCCAATGGAAGGATGCAGGCATGAGCCAGAACCACGCCGACTATAGCGAGAAGCGTGATTTCATCAGGATGCGGGTAGATACCGACGTTACTCTGATACATGCCGAGCAAGTGATTGCGGCGGTGTGCCTGGACCTCTCGAGCAGCGGCATGCAGGTACAGGCAGCGAAAACCTTTCAGGTTGGAGACAACCTCAGCGTCAGCATCGATTCGGACCACCCTTCACTCAAGGGCCTGCACGCCACAACGCAAGTGGTGTGGATTGCCGATCAGCCCCAGGGCCAGCAGAAGCTGGGCCTCAAGATCCTTGCGATGAGCTGAACAGCAGGCATGAAAAAGGCGGCCATGGCCGCCTTTTTCATGCATCACGATCAGAAATCGTCTTTTACATCCCCGTCCTTGACCTTGAACTCGCGGTTCTGCAGGTAGGCGTTGCGGATGAAGCTGTACTTGTCGCCACGGATCATCTTCTCGGCTGACAGCAGGCTGGCACGGGTGTCCACCACGTCCACCGCGATTGCGGTGTTGCGGGTGGGCACATGGTCCATGTAGCGGTAGGGTTCGGTGTAGGTGTCCGGGTACTTGGCGATCGCATCGCGCACGGTGCTCGGCCCAAGCAGCGGCAGCATCACGTACGGGCCACTGCCTACACCCCAGTAGCCGAGGGTCTGGCCGAAGTCCTCGTCGCTGCGCTGCAGGCCCATCTTGGTACCCACATCGAAGAAGCCGGCCAGGCCGAAGGTGGTGTTGACGATCAACCGCGCGGTATCGACGCCGGCTGCGTGGGGCTTGAGCTGCAACACGTTGTTGGCAAGGTTGGTCAAGTCACCGAGGTTGCGGAACATGTTGTGGATGCCGTCCTCGAGAAACTGCGGCGTCACCCACTGGTAGCCCTGGGCCAGCGGCTTGAGCGCGTAGGTATCGATCGTGTCGTTGAACCGGAAGATCGGCCGGTTGATGCTCTCCCACGGGTCTTCCTCGGTCGCCGCCTGGGCCAGTACCGGCGCCAGCAGCAGGCTCGCGCAGACACAGGCACGGGTCATACGATCGATCACGCCAGCACCGATCCCACGCATAAAATTTCTCCTAGGCAAACATTGCACTGCGCCGGCATCAGGCCGTCGACAGCCAAAAGGAAACAAGTATAAAGCCTCTCTGGCAGATTAGGCAGCTTCCTCCAACCTGCGTCGATATTTTGTGAAAGCCGCCTGAAGGTCATCAAAGCGTCACGCCACGGTCACACCCCGACGTTAGCCTTGCTGGTTATTTCAGGGACGTTGCCATGCCCCATTCCCCCGCCTTCACCGCCGTGCTTTTCGGCCTGCGCGGCTGCCTGGTCGACTTCGGCGCACGATGCCAGGCGCCCGGCAACGCACCGGCCAGGCCTACGCCAGGCGCCCTGCCCGCCCTTCACTGGCTGCGGGAACACGGCGTGCCCTGTGCCTGGCTCGACGAACTGCCGGCTGCCCTGGGCCAGCACCTGAGCCAGGCGCTGCCCGCCTGGGTGCGCCGACCGGATACCACCGGCCACGCGCCCTGGCCCGCGCCGGATGCCTGCTGGCACGCCCTGATGCAGCTCAAGGCCGACCGGCTCGATGGCTGCGTGCTGGTCAGCGGCGAGCCGCGCCTGCTGCAGGCCGGGCTCAACGCCGGGCTGTGGACCGTGGGCCTGGCCTCGTGCGGCTCGCTGTGCGGGCTGGACGAGGCTACCTGGCAGGCACTGGAGGAACGCGAGCGCGAACTCAAGCGAGGCAAGGCTACCGTTCACCTGTTCGGGCTGGGGGTGCATTCGGTGATCGACCAGCTGGAACAACTGGCCGATTGCCTGGCCGATATCGGCCTGCGCCGCCTCAAGGGCGAAAAACCCTGATACAGGCACATTGATCAGGGTCATGCAAAGCGGCGCCGGGTGGATTAACCTGAACAGCGAGGCACGGACCTTTCGCCCGCGCGCGGGGTCCATGTCTGAGCCTATTCATAGAGGGAGAACACCCATGCCTGCCCGCGAACTTCAAGCGCAACTCGACGCCCTGCGCGAGCAACTGGAGCAAAACCCACCGCTCTCGGAACAGGAGCGTGTCGAGCTGCACGAACTGATGGCGCAGATCCAAGCGAAAATCGAACTGGAGGCCGTAACCCCGGACAACAACCTGGTCGACGGCGTCAACCTCGCCGTCGAACGTTTCGAAGTCGAGCACCCGGGCCTGACCGCCACCCTGCGCAACATCGTTCAGAGCCTGCAAAGCATGGGCATCTGAACCCTGCGGCAAAAACGAAAGCCCCGTCACACTGGACGGGGCTTTTTCGTTACTGGCGAACCAGGCGCAGGTTCTTCAGGGTGACCGGCCCGGTGCTGCGGTACGGGTTGATGTCCAGCCCGCCCCGGCGCACGTAGCGCGCATACACCGTGAGGGTTTCGGGGTTGAGCAGGCGCTTGAGGTCCAGGTAGATACGTTCCACGCATTGCTCGTGGAAGTCGGCATGCTGACGAAAGCTGATCAGGTAGGTCAGCAGGCTGGCATGGTCCAGCGCCGCGCCACGGTAATGGACAGTCACGCTGCCCCAGTCCGGCTGCCCGGTCACCGGGCAGTTGGATTTGAGCAGATGGCTGTGCAGGGTCTCTTCCACCACACGCTCGGCATCGCAGCGCAGCAGCTCCGGTTGCGGCTGCTCGTAGTTGCTGATGCTGACCTCCAGGTCATCGATGCAGGTGCCCGGCAGCGCCATCACACCCTCGCGCTGAACCTCGGCCAGGCTGCGGATACGCACCCCTACCGGCTTGCCGGCTGCCGCAGACAGGTCCTTGACCAGGCAGGCCTGCACCGCCTGCGCCGAGGCGAACTCGGTCTGGTTCAGCGAGTTCAGGTACAGCTTGAACGACTTGGACTCGATGATGGCCGGCGAATCGGCCGGGATGGCGAACTCGCCGATGGCCACCACCGGCTTGCCCGAAGGCAGCAGCCAGGACAGCTCGAAGCAGTTCCAGTAATCCACACCCGACCACGGCAACGTTTGCGCGGTGACCCCAAGCTCGGCCCATTTGGCTGCACGCGGGATGGGGAACAGCAGCGACGGCGTGTAGGTGCTGATGTATTCACTGGACTTGCCCAGTGGCGAATGTTCGGCGGCGGGATGCATGGCTCAAACCTGAAGGACGAAATTGGTCTAGTTTATCGGGTTTGCGCGCTGCATTGGTCATTTGGCGATAGTCAGCTTGCCCACCATGCCGGCCTGGTAATGCCCCGGCACGTTGCAGGCGAACTCGATCGGCGTGCTCTGGCTGAAGGTCCAGGTCAGTTCGGCGCGCTTGCCCGGCGCCACCATCACCATGTTCGGGTCGTCATGCTGCATGCCGCCGCTACCCATCGCACCATGATCATCACCGCCATGATTCATGCCGCCATGTCCCATTGCCGAATGATCCATCTGCCCCTGCATGGCGAGCATCTCCTGCTGGTGCCGGGCGTGCATGGCCGCATCCCCCAGGTTGAACTCGTGGGGCACCTGGCCGTTGTTCACCAGCACGAAACGCACCGTTTCGCCGGCCTTGACCTGCAGCGCGCGCGGCTCGAAGTACATGTCGCCCATCACGACCTCCACCGTGCGCGTGGCCTGCGCCGCCGCAGCCGGCTTGCCGAAGGCGTACTCGTGCCCGGGTGCCGCCAGCAGCGGCAGGCTCCACAGCGCCAGGGCGCTCGCGATCATCAAGCGTTTCATCGTGCATCCTCTATCATGTGCAAGCTCATGCCCCGCACTGTAGAAAACTGCCGCTGGCAACCACCTGACGAAAACATTACAACTTTGTCAGCTTTGCCCCGCGCACCCTGCCACAGGGTATAAACCCAGCCCCCAACGCTGCCGAGAAGCCCATGAAACTGTTGATCGTCGAAGACCAGCCCAAGACCGGCCTCTACCTGCGCCAGGGCCTCAACGAAGCCGGCTTCAGCACCGAACTGGCCACCGACGGCGATACCGGTCAGCACCTGGCCCTGAGCGGCGACTACGACCTGCTGATTCTCGACGTGATGCTCCCCGGGCGTGACGGCTGGCAGATTCTGCAGGCCGTGCGCGAGGCCGGCTTCGACACCCCGGTGCTGTTCCTCACGGCCCGCGATGCGGTAGAGGACCGCGTGCATGGCCTGGAACTGGGCGCCGACGACTACCTGATCAAACCCTTTGCGTTCTCCGAACTGCTGGCGCGGGTCCGCACCCTGCTGCGCCGCGGCGCCAGCCCGCCCCAGGAAACCACCCTGAACCTGGCCGACCTGCGCCTGGACCTGATTCGCCGCCGGGTGGAACGCGCCGGGGCACGCATCGACCTCACCGCCAAGGAGTTCGCCCTTCTCGAACTGCTGCTGCGCCGCCAGGGCGAGGTGCTGCCCAAATCGCTGATCGCCTCGCAGGTGTGGGACATGAACTTCGACAGCGACACCAACGTGATCGAAGTGGCGATCCGGCGCCTGCGTCTGAAGGTCGACGATGGCCACGACAACAAGCTGATCCACACCGTGCGAGGCATGGGCTACGTGCTCGAGGAGCGCCCGGCGTGATGCGCAGATTGTCCCTGGGCGCACGCCTGGCGCTGTTGTTCGCCGCCTGCACGGCGGCGGTGTCACTGGCGGCGGGGCTTCTGTTCAGCCGGGCAAGCGAGGCGCACTTCATCGAGCTCGATCAGCAGTTGCTCGACAGTCGCCTGTCGGTACTGCGCCAGGCGCTCGTTGGCGTGCACGACCGCCCGAGCCTGGCAGCGCGGCTACCGCTGCTGCGCGGCGAACTGAGCCACCAGGCCGACCTTGCACTGCGCATTCGTGGCAGCGACGGGGCGCAGTGGTTTGCCAGCCGCCCCGGCCTGCCTGACGCACCCGACATACCGGGCCTGAGCACCCTGCGCAGCGAGGGCATGGATTTTCGCAGCCTGTGCGTGGTGCTTGAAGGCGGCAGCCGGCTCACTCTGTTTCTGGATATCACCCACCACCAGCACTTTCTGCAACGCATGCAGCGCCTGATCTGGCTGACGATGGGCCTTTCGGCGCTGGCCACCGCGCTGCTCGGTGCCTGGGCCGTGCGCCGTGGCTTGCGTCCGCTGCGCCGGATGGGCGAGGTGGCAGCCGGCGTTTCGGCGCGTTCGCTGACCACACGCCTGCCCCAGGCCCAGATGCCGCCAGAGCTGGCGCAACTGGCCGGCACCATGAATGCCATGCTCGAACGTCTGGACGATGCCTTCCAGCGCCTGTCGGCCTTCTCGGCCGACATTGCCCACGAGCTGCGCACGCCGCTGTCCAACCTGCTGACCCACACCCAGGTCACCCTCACCCGCCCGCGCAGCCTGGAGGAGTATCGCGAGGCATTGCACGGCAACCTCGAGGAACTGCAATGGATGGCGCAACTGGTCAACGACATGCTGTACCTGGCCAAGGCCGACCACGGCCTGCTGATGCCCAATCGCGAGCCTCTGGCGCTGGACCAGGAGGCCGATGCCTTGATCGAGTACTACGCGCCATTGGCCGAGGATGCACAGATCAGCCTGAGCCGCGAAGGGCTGGCCGAGCTGACGGGAGACCGCAACATGCTGCGACGGGCCCTGTCCAACCTGCTGGACAACGCGCTGCGCTTTACCCCGGCACAGGGCGAGATACGGGTCGAGATTGCGCAGGGTGATGGCAGGGTTCGCCTGGTGGTTGCCAATCGCGGGGCGCCGATCGATGCAGCGCTATTGCCGCGGCTGTTCGACCGGTTCTACCGGGCCGACCCGGCACGCCGGGAAGGCAGCAGCGAACACGCGGGGCTGGGGCTGGCGATCACCCGTTCGATCGTGCAGGCGCACGGTGGGGTGATCAGTGCCGAATCGGCGCAGGGGTGGACGCGGTTCCTGATCGACTTGCCGGAACACAACGCAGCCCTGTAGGAGCCGGCGTTGCCGGCGAAGCGGACACACTGCCTGGCCATGTTCAGGCATGTCGCATGCGCCGATTCGCCGGCAACGCCGGCTCCTACAAGAGCGGTGGCATCACTCGTACCGCAAGGCGTACGCCGGCTCGACCTGCGAAGCACGCCACGCCGGATACAGGGTGGCCAGAAAGCTCATCACCAACCCCGCCGTGCAGATCAGCGCCACATCGCCCCATTGCAGTTCCGATGGCAGCGTACTGATGAAGTACACGTCCGAGGTAAAGATATGCTGCCCGCTGACCCGCTCCAGCCAGCCGACGATCTGGCTCACATTGAGCGCCGCGATCACGCCGAGCACACCACCGATCAAGGTGCCCACCACACCGATCAGGCTGCCCTGCACCATGAACGTGCCCATTATCTGCGCCGGCGTCGCGCCGATGGTACGCAGGATGGCAATGTCCGCGCCCTTGTCGTTCACCACCATGATCAGGGTGGCGATGATGTTGAACGCCGCCACCGCAATGATCATCATCAGCAACAGGCCGATCATGGTCTTTTCCATCTTCATGGCACTGAACAGGCTGCCCTGGGTGTGGGTCCAGTCATCCGCGCGGTACTGCTCGCCCAGTTCGCCCACTATCGCCCTGGACACCTGCGGCGCGGCATACAGGTCCTTGACCTTGAGCCGCACGCCCTGCACCTGGTTCGGCGCCCAGCGCTGCATGCTCGCCGCATCGGCCATGTGGATCAGGCCCATGGAGCCATCCAGCTCGGCGCCCACCTTGAACACGCCGACCACGTTGAGGCGCTGCATGCGCGGGGTGATGCCGCCGGGCGCGGTGCTCACCTCGGGCACGATCAGGGTCAGCTTGTCACCGACCCTGAGGCCAAACCGACGCGCCGTCATCTCGCCTACCACCACGCCGAACTCGCCCGGCTTGAGGTCGTCGAGTCGGCCCTGAACGATGTGGTCGGCCACGATCGAGACCTTGCCTTCCTGCGCAGGGTCGATGCCGCTGATCTGGATCGGCTGCATCGCGCCCTTGTAGGAGAGCATGCCTTCCATCTCGGTCAGCGGCGCAGCGGCCAGCACTTCGGGGTTCTTCAACGCGGCATCGGCCACCGCCTGCCAGTTGTCCAGCGGCTGGGCGCCCAGCACGGCGGCATGCGGCACCATGCCCAGGATCCGCGCACTCATTTCACGCTGGAAGCCGTTCATCACCGACAGCACCACGATCATCGCCAGCACGCCCAGGGACAGGCCGATCATCGAGGTCATCGAGATGAACGAGATGAAGTGGTTGCGGCGCTTGGCACGGGTGTAACGCGCACCGATGAAAATTGACAAGGGTCTGAACATGAACTGAAGCACCCAGGTAAAGAAAAGAGACAAGGGGCCCGCCATGCACGGCGGGCCACCTGTACTGCCAGGTCAGATCGAAACCAGACGCCCGTCTTCCAGGCGCAGCACACGGTCCATCTGCCGCGCCAGGTTGAGGTCGTGGGTCACCACCAGGAACGCAGTCTGCGAGGAGCTGCTCAGCTCCTGCATCAGGTCCTGGATGCCCTGTGCGGTGTGGTGGTCGAGGTTGCCGGTAGGCTCGTCGAGCATCACCAGCCCGGGCCGGTTGACCAGCGCCCGGGCAATCGCCACGCGCTGACGCTCGCCGCCGGACAGCTCGGATGGCTTGTGCGTCAGGCGATGGCCCAGGCCGACACGCGTGAGCAGCGCCTCGGCACGTTCGCGCGCCTCGGGGATCGGCGTGCGGCCGATCAGCAGCGGCATGCACACGTTCTCCAGCGCGGTGAACTCCGGCAGCAGGTGGTGGAACTGGTAGACGAAGCCCAGTGCGCGATTGCGCAGCAGGCCACGTGCACGCTCGCCCAGCGCCGACAGCTCTTCACCGGCCAGCCATACGCTGCCCTGGGTCGGGGTATCGAGGCCACCCAGCAGGTTGAGCAAGGTACTCTTGCCCGACCCTGAACTGCCGACGATCGCCACACGCTCACCCGGGTGCAGCTCCAGCTGCAGGCCCGACAACACTTGCACCGACTCCGGGCCTTCCTCGTAGGACTTGCCCAGGTTGCGGCAACTCAGCACTGCTTTATCACTCATGCCCAACTCACTCATAACGTAGCGCCTCCGCAGGCTGGGTGCGCGCCGCACGCCAGGCCGGATACAGGGTGGCGAGGAAACTCAGGACCAGCGCCGCACCGCAGACCATCCACACGTCTTCGGCCATGACCTGGGACGGCAGGTAGTCGATGAAGTACACGTCGGCGTTGAGGAACTTGTGCCCCATCAACCGCTCGAGGCCGGCAATCGCTGCACTCACGTTGAGCGCGGCGGCGATGCCGACCACGGCGCCGATCAGGGTGCCGACCACGCCGATCACGGTGCCCTGCACCATGAAGATGGCCATGATCTGACCCGGCGTGGAGCCCAGCGTGCGCAAGATGGCGATGTCGCCCTTCTTGTCGTTGACCACCATCACCAGGGTGGAAATGATGTTGAACGCCGCCACCGCGACAATCAGCAGCAACAGCAGGCCGATCATGGCTTTTTCCATGCGGATGGCCTGGTACAGGTTGCCGTGGCTGCGGGTCCAGTCACGGGCGTAGAACTCGTGCTCGCCCAGCTTCTGGGCGATGTTCCAGGCCTCGCGGGGTGCCTGGAACAGGTCGTCGAACTTCAGGCGCAGGCCCTGCACCTGGTCGGCCTTCCAGCGGTGCAGGCGCGACAGGTCCGACAGGTTGGTCAGGCCAAGGTAGCCGTCGATCTCGCCGGCGCCCACGTGGAAGATGCCGACCACGGTGAAGCGCTTCATGCGCGGGAACATGCCGGCCGGGGTCACGGTAACCTCGGGGGCGACGAAGGTCAGCTTGTCGCCGATGCCCACGCCCAGCTTGGCTGCGGCCTTGTCGCCGATCATGATGCCGAAGCTGCCCGGCGCCAGCGCGTCGAGCTTACCCTCGCGCACGAAGTCGTCGATGATCGACACCTTGCGCTCTTGCGCCGGGTCAATACCGTTGAGCAGCACCTTCTGTACCTTGCCGTCATGGGTCAGCAGGCCCTGCATCTGGGTGAACGGCGCCACCGCCAGCACCGCCGGGTTCTGCTTTACTGTATCGGCAAGGGCTGGCCAGTCGCTGATCGGCTGTCCGGTCTCGAGGGTGGCATGGGGCACCATGCCCAATACGCGGGTACGCATTTCATGATCGAAGCCATTCATCACCGACAGCACCACGATCATCACCACCACGCCCAGGGCGAGGCCGATCATCGAGGTCAGCGAAATGAACGAGACGAAGTGATTGCGACGTTTGGCACGGGTGTAACGCGTACCGATAAATACGAAAAGAGGTCTGAACATGTCGGGGCTTGTTCGGAGGAAAGAGGAACGTCCTTGTGGCGGGGCTTGAATAGCAGCTTTACACTCAGACCACCGCCGCTACCATGGGTTCGCCATGTCGACATTAGATGAAGAAGATCGCCGCGAATACTACCGTATCGAGGACAGGATCGCACTGGAAATTACCCCTCTGAGCGCCGCCGAGGCCTTGGGCGGCGAGTTGTTGCAAGATGCTTCACCACTCTTCAACCTGCTCAGCGAACTGCACCTGAGCGAGTTCGAGTCCCAGCACCTGCTGCGCCAGCTCAGTGACAAGGACCGCACCCTGGCAGCCTTTCTCAAGGCCCAGAACAAACGCATCGACCTGCTCAGCGCCGTGGTTGCGCAAACCCTGCTGGGGCAGATCGGCGAGGCGCGCCCGGTGACTCTCTCCGAAGGTGGCGTCGAGGTGCACCAGGCCCAGGCCATCACCGCCGGCAGCCGCGTCTCGGTGAAGATGGTGCTGATGCCCCAGGCCCTGGGCCTGCTGCTGCGGGCCAAGGTGACCCACTGCGACAAGGCCGCTGATGGCCTGTTCGACATCGGCGCCGAATTCGTCGAGATGACCGACGCCCAGCGCCAGTTGCTGGCGCGCTATATCCTGCAGAAACAGGCACTGCAACGCCGCCAGGCACTGGAACAGAACACCCCGCCTGCCTCCTGATTTTCCGTCTTGCTTGAAGGAACGAACGTGACCCTGATTTACGGCCACCGCGGCGCCAAGGGCGAAGCCCCCGAGAATACCCTGACCAGTTTCCAGCAATGCCTGAGCCACGGCGTTCGCCGTTGCGAGCTGGACCTGCACCTGTCCTCCGACAACGAGCTGATGGTCATTCATGACCCCAGCCTCAAGCGCACCACCGGCCGTGGCGGCAAGGTGGTGGAGCACAGCGCCGCCGACCTGGTGACCTACGATGCGCGCAAGGGCGGCCCGGGCTGGGTCAACCCCTGCCCGATTCCACGCCTGGAAGAGCTGTTCGAGAAATGTGATTTCGACCACTGGCAGCTGGAGGTCAAGAGTGCCTCGCGCACCCGCGCTGCCACCACGGTGCTGGCGATTCGCGAAATGGCCCAGCGCTTCGGCCTGCTGGACAAGGTCACCATCACCTCAAGCTCGCGGGAGGTGCTGGGCGCCGCCCTGGAGCTGACCCCGGACGTGTCCCGCGGGCTGGTCGCGGAATACACCTGGCTCGACCCGTTGAAGGTCGCGCAGAACTACGGTTGCGAACTGCTGGCGCTGAACTGGACGCACTGCACCCCCGAGCGCCTGGCCAAGGCCCAGCGTCAGGGGTTGCATGTGTCGGTGTGGACAGTCAACGAGCCGGCGCTGATGCTCCGACTCGCCGACTTCGGCGTAGACAGCCTGATTACAGACTTTCCCGGTTTGGCCAGCGCCACCCTCGAGAATCGCTGAAATCGGTCTCCCCGGCCGGCTCAGGCCACCGGCCGGAGCCGCTCAAAAAAGCCGGTTGAGACCGTCGTAGGCGGCAACCCGATAGGCTTCGGCCATGGTCGGGTAGTTGAAGGTGGTGTTGACGAAGTACTTCAACGTGTTCTGCTCGCCCGGCTGGCCCATGATCGCCTGACCGATGTGCACGATCTCCGAGGCCTGGTAGCCGAAGCAGTGCACGCCGAGGATCTGCAGCGTCTCGCGGTGGAACAGGATCTTGAGCATGCCTTGCGGCTCGCCGGCGATCTGCGCCCGGGCCATGCCCTTGAAGAACGCCTTGCCCACTTCGTACGGCACCTTGGCCTGGGTCAGCTCCTGCTCGTTCTTGCCGATCGAGCTGATCTCCGGAATGGTGTAGATGCCGGTCGGCACGTCGTTGACGAAGCGCCAGCTGCCATTGTCGACGATGCTGCCGGCGGCCGAGCGGCCCTGGTCGTGGGCGGCACTGGCCAGGCTTGGCCAGCCGATCACGTCACCGGCACCATAGATGTTCGGCACGCAGGTGCGGTAGGCCTCGTCCACTTCGATCTGGCCACGGCTGTTGACCTTCACGCCGATGTTTTCCAGGCCCAGGCGGTCGGTGTTGCCGGTACGCCCGTTGCACCACAGCAAGGCGTCGGCCTTGATCTTCTTGCCCGACTTCAGGTGCAGGATCACACCGTTGTCCAGGCCTTCGACGCGCTCGTACTCTTCGTTGTGGCGCACGGTGATGTTGTTGTTGCTGAAGTGATAGCTCAGGGCCTGGGAGATTTCCGAGTCCAGGAAGCTCAGCAACTGGCCGCGGTTGTCCACCAGTTCCACCAGCACACCCAGGCCGCTGAAGATCGAGGCGTACTCGCAGCCGATCACGCCGGCGCCGTACACGATCAGTTTGCGCGGGGTGTGGCCCAGGCTCAGGATGGTGTCGCTATCGTAGATGCGCGGGTGATGGAAATCGATATCGGCCGGGCGATACGGGCGCGAGCCGGTGGCGATGATGATGTGCTTGGCTACCAGCTTCTCGACCACACCGTTGGCGCAGACCACTTCGATGGTCTGCTCGTCGGCGAAGCTGCCGGTGCCGAAGAACACGTCAACGCGGTTGCGGGCGTAGTAGCCAGTGCGCGAGGCGACCTGCTTGGAGATGACCTTCTCGGCGCTTTTGAGCACGTCGGGGAAGGAGAACCAGCGCGGCTCACCGATGGCCCGGAACATCGGGTTGGTGTTGAACTGCATGATCTGGCGCACCGAGTGACGCAGGGCCTTGGACGGGATGGTGCCCAGATGGGTGCAGTTACCGCCGACCTGGCGACGGCTATCGACCATCGCTACCTTGCGTCCTGCTTTGGCGGCGTTCATTGCCGCCCCTTCTCCTGCCGGGCCGGAACCCAGCACCACTACGTCGTAGTTGTAGACAGCCATGCGTACTCCTTCAGAACAGGCCCGGACGCCAGATTGACCTCCGGGGCTACATCATGCCGCCATCGGCGCCATGCAAAAATTCGGGTGCAGTCTAATCAAGCTTGAACGCCGCGCACATTAACCCTTGGTCGCGTCGTAGGCTATTTTTCTCTGCACTACATGTAGGCCGCCTTGCTGGCGAAGCCTTTCATTTCCCCGCAATGCTGTTGAATGCTGGCGTGGCCCGGGAAACGAATCCACCCTCGACCCGATTCACGAACACTGCCGCAATCCGATGCTCGACCGCGAAGCGCCAACCCTGCTCCGGGCCCAGGATCAGCAACAGGGTCGAGTACCCGTCAGCCATCAGCGCAGTGGGCGCCAGCACCGTCACCGCCGCCAACGCATGGGCCACCGGGGTGCCCAGGCGCGCATCGAAGGTATGCGAATAACGCTGGCCATTCTCCTCGAAATAATTGCGGTAGTCACCCGACGTGGACACCCCGTACCCCTCCAGCGGCAACACCTGTTGGGCTATCTGCAGATCGTCACGCGGCAGTTCGAGTGCAATGCGCCAGGCACTGCCATCGGGCTTGCGCCCAATTGCCTTGAGCTCACCGGTAGCTTCCACCAGAAAGCTTTGGACCCCCAGGGCTTGCATCCGTGCCACGATCAGGTCGACCGCATGCCCGGCGGCGATGCTGTTGAAGTCGACCTCGACGCCAGCGTCCTTGCACAGTTGCTGGCCATCGATACGCAAGTGGGTATACCCCACCCGCTCGCGCACCTGCGCCAGCCGCCGGGCATCGGGCACCTTCTCTTCACGCGCCTGGGGCCCGAAGCCCCACAGGTCGAGCAGCGGCTCCACCGTGAGATCGAAGGCCCCGTCACTCTGGCGCGAGAGCTGCTCACCTACCCGCACAAGCTGCAGCACGTCGGCCGGCATCGCCTGGCAGCGGTTGGCGGGCAACTGGTTGAACTGCCCCACCAGTGAATCGCTGCGGTAGGTGGAGAAGCGCTGGTCGATGCCCTGCAGGATCGCCTCGACCTCCTGCTGCACCTGCCCAGGCGTCGGGCCGCCGGCCTTGCGCACGTACTGCACGGTGTAGCTGCTGCCCATGGTCGGGCCACTGATGCGCTCGATCGAATCCCTGTGCTCGCAACCGGCCAGCAATGCCACCAAGGCAGGCAGCGCAGCCCATCCCTTTTTCACACGACGCCTCCTTTTCTGAAGCCAAAAAAAACGGGAACCCGCAGGCTCCCGTTCTTTCAACGCAACGTAATGCTTAGCGTGGGAACGCTGGCGGGTTGACCCCGGCCATGTCTTCCATCACGCGCACTACCTGACAGCTGTAACCGAACTCGTTGTCGTACCAAACGTACAGTACAACGCGGTTGTCGTTGCAGATGGTGGCCTCGGCATCGACCACACCGGCGTGACGCGAGCCGACGAAGTCGCTGGAAACCACTTCCTGCGAGCTGACGAAGTCGATCTGCTTGTGCAGGTCCGAGTGCATGGCCATCTGGCGCAGGTACTCGTTGATCTCGTCGCGGCTGGTGGCCTTTTCCAGGTTCAGGTTCAGGATCGCCATCGAGACGTTCGGCGTCGGAACGCGGATCGCGTTACCGGTCAGCTTGCCCTTGAGCACTGGCAGCGCCTTGGCGGCGGCAGTGGCGGCGCCGGTCTCGGTGATGACCATGTTCAGCGCAGCGGAACGACCACGGCGGCTGCCCTTGTGGAAGTTGTCGATCAGGTTCTGGTCGTTGGTGTACGAGTGAACGGTTTCGACGTGACCGTTGACGATGCCGAACTTGTCGTTGACTGCCTTGAGCACCGGCACGATGGCGTTGGTGGTGCAGGAAGCCGCCGAGATGATCTTGTCATCAGGGCTGATGTCGGCGTGGTTGATGCCGTGCACGATGTTCTTCAGCGCGCCCTTGCCCGGTGCGGTGAGGATAACGCGTGCGGCACCCGGGCAGGCCAGGTGCTGGCCCAGGCCGTCGGCATCGCGCCAGACGCCGGTGTTGTCGACCACCAGGGCGTTCTCGATACCGTACTGGGTATAGTCGACTTCGCTCGGGTTCTTCGCGTAGATAACCTGGATCAGGTTGCCGTTGGCGGTGATGGTGTTGTTTTCTTCGTCGATGGTGATGGTGCCATCGAACGGACCGTGCACCGAGTCGCGACGCAGCAGGCTGGCGCGCTTGATCAGGTCGTTCTCGGCGCCCTTGCGCACAACGATGGCACGCAGGCGCAGGCCGTCGCCACCACCGGTCTTCTCGATCAGGATACGCGCCAGCAGACGGCCGATACGACCGAAGCCGTACAGGACCACGTCGGTGCCCTTGCGTGCGGAGGCGTTCTGCTGGCCAACCACGTCGGCCATTTCTTCACGCACGAACTGCTCGGCGCTGCGGCCGTTGCCTTCTTGCTTGAACTTGTTGGCCAGCTTGCCCAGGTCGACCGAAGCGGCGCCCAGCTTGAGCTCGCTCATGGCCTTGAGCAGCGGGAATGTCTCGTGGACAGACAGTTCGGTTTCGTCGGTCTGGCGATGACGGGCAAAGCGGTGGGCTTTGAGGATCGCGATCACCGAACGGTTGATCAGGCTACGGCCATAGATCGAGCTCACCACATTGTTATTGCGGTAGAGCTGACCGATAAGCGGGATCATCGCTTCTGCAAGCGCTTCACGATCGATCCACTCACCAAGACACTGGTCGGGCTTCTGAGTCACGGGAACCTTCCACATGTAGGGACAGAAAAAAGGGGCTACATTATGACGCCCCGCGTCGCTTCGAGCAATGAGCGCCTGTCGCCGGCGCCGCACGGCATGATCCGGGCCCCACATTCAGGCGGCTGAAACCTGACAGCAATGCCCCGCGCCCGGTACAATCGGCGTTTTGTCGCAACGCTTGGAGCTCGACCTCCCGTGCCTGTTCTGCGTCTACCTCACCTGCCGGCCAGCGCCGGCAAACACACCTGGGGCAACCTGCCCGGTGCCGCCCTGAGCCTGGCCATCGCCGAGGCCGCCAGCGCCGCGAAGCGCTTCACCCTGCTGCTGACCGCCGACAGCCAGAGCGCCGACCGGCTGGAGCAGGAGCTGCGTTTCTTCGCCCCGGAACTGGCCGTGCTGCCGTTCCCCGACTGGGAAACCCTGCCCTACGACCTGTTCTCGCCGCACCAGGACATCATTTCGCAGCGGATCGCCAGCCTGTACCGGTTGCCGGAGCTGGACCACGGCATCCTCGTGGTGCCGATCACCACCGCACTGCACCGCCTGGCGCCCACGCGCTTTCTGCTGGGCAGCAGCCTGGTGCTGGACATCGGCCAGAAGCTGGATGTGGAACAGATGCGCACGCGCCTGGAGGCCAGCGGCTACCGCTGCGTCGACACCGTGTACGAGCATGGCGAGTTCGCCGTGCGCGGTGCCCTGATCGACCTGTTCCCGATGGGCAGCAAGCTGCCGTACCGCATCGACCTGTTCGATGACGAGATCGAGACCCTGCGCACCTTCGACCCGGAGAGCCAGCGCTCGATCGACAAGGTCGACTCGGTACGCCTGCTGCCGGCCCGCGAGTTCCCGCTGCAAAAAGACGAAGTCACCCGCTTCAAAGCGCGTTTTCGCGAACGCTTCGACGTGGACTTTCGCCGCAGCCCGATCTTCCAGGACCTGAGCAGCGGTATCGTGCCGGCCGGCATCGAGTACTACCTGCCGCTGTTTTTCGAGGAAACCTCGACCCTGTTCGACTACCTGCCGGAAAACACCCAGGTGTTCTCCCTGCCCGGCGTGGAACAGGCCGCCGAGCACTTCTGGAGCGATGTACGCAACCGCTATGAAGAGCGGCGCATCGACCCTAACCGCCCTCTGCTGCCGCCTGCCGAGCTGTTCATGCCGGTGGAAGACTGCTTCGCCCGGCTCAAGGGCTGGCCACGGGTGGTGGTCAGCCAGGACGACATCGACGCCGGCCCCGGCCGCGAGCGCTTTGCCGCGCAGACGCTGCCCAACCTCGCCATCGAAGCCAAGGCCAACCAGCCCCTGGCGGCGCTGTCGGGGTTTCTCGAGCAATTCCCCGGCCGCGTGCTGTTCACCGCCGAATCGGCCGGGCGCCGCGAAGTGCTGCTGGAACTGCTCGAACGCCTGAAACTGCGCCCGCAAACCGTCGATGGCTGGCACGAGTTCGTCGCCAGCAAGCAGCGCCTGGCAATCACCATCGCACCACTGGACGACGGCCTGCTGCTGGACGATCCGGCCCTGGCGCTGGTTGCCGAGAGCCCGCTGTTCGGCCAGCGCGTGATGCAGCGGCGGCGCCGCGAGAAGCGCAGCGACGTCAACAACGACGCGGTGATCAAGAACCTTACCGAGCTGCGCGAAGGCGCCCCGGTGGTGCATATCGACCATGGCGTGGGCCGCTACCTGGGCCTGGCGACACTGGAGATCGACGGCCAGGCCGCCGAGTTTCTCACCCTTGAATACGCCGAAGGCGCCAAGCTGTATGTGCCGGTGGCCAACCTGCACCTGATCGCGCGCTACACCGGCAGCGACGATGCGCTGGCACCGCTGCACCGTCTGGGCTCCGAGACCTGGCAGAAGGCCAAGCGCAAGGCGGCCGAACAAGTGCGCGACGTGGCTGCCGAGCTGCTCGACATCTATGCCCGGCGCGCCGCGCGCAAGGGCTATGCGTTTGCCGACCCGTCGGTAGACTACGCCACCTTCAGTGCCGGCTTCCCGTTCGAGGAAACCCCGGACCAGCAGTCGGCCATCGAAGCGGTACGCGAGGACATGCTCGCCGCCAAGCCGATGGACCGCCTGGTGTGCGGCGATGTCGGCTTCGGCAAGACCGAAGTGGCCATGCGCGCCGCCTTCATCGCCGTGCACGGCGGGCGCCAGGTCGCGATCCTGGTGCCCACCACCCTGCTCGCCCAGCAGCACTACAACAGCTTCCGCGACCGCTTTGCCGACTGGCCGGTAACCGTCGAAGTGATGAGCCGCTTCAAGTCGGCCAAGGAAGTCGGTGCCGCCGTGGCGGACCTTGCCGAAGGCAAGATCGACATCGTCATCGGCACCCACAAGCTGCTGCAGGACGACGTCAAGTTCAAGGACCTGGGCCTGGTCATCATCGACGAGGAACACCGGTTCGGCGTGCGCCAGAAAGAGCAGCTCAAGGCGCTGCGCAGCGAAGTCGACATCCTGACCCTGACCGCCACGCCGATCCCGCGCACGCTGAACATGGCGGTGGCGGGCATGCGCGATCTGTCGATCATCGCCACCCCGCCGGCACGCCGGCTGTCGGTGCGCACCTTCGTGATGGAGCAGAACAAGAGCACCATCAAGGAGGCGCTGCTGCGCGAACTGCTGCGTGGCGGCCAGGTGTACTACCTGCACAACGACGTGAAGAGCATCGAGAAGTGCGCCGCCGACCTCGCCGAGCTGGTACCCGAGGCGCGCATCGGTATCGGCCACGGGCAGATGCGCGAACGCGAACTCGAACAGGTGATGAGCGACTTCTACCACAAGCGTTTCAACGTGCTGATCGCCTCGACCATCATCGAGACCGGCATCGACGTGCCCAGCGCCAACACCATCATCATCGAGCGTGCCGACAAGTTCGGTCTGGCCCAGTTGCACCAGTTGCGCGGCCGCGTGGGGCGCAGCCACCATCAGGCGTATGCCTACCTGCTGACGCCCCCACGCCAGCAGATCACCCCCGACGCCGAAAAGCGCCTGGAGGCCATCGCCAATACCCAGGACCTGGGCGCAGGCTTCGTGCTGGCCACCAACGACCTGGAGATCCGCGGCGCCGGCGAACTGCTGGGCGAAGGCCAGAGCGGGCAGATCCAGGCGGTGGGCTTCACCCTCTACATGGAAATGCTCGAACGCGCCGTCAAGGCGATTCGCAAGGGCACCCAGCCCAACCTCGACCAGCCCCTGGGCGGCGGCCCGGAGATCAACCTGCGCGTACCGGCACTGATCCCCGAGGACTACCTGCCCGACGTGCATGCGCGCCTGATCCTGTACAAGCGCATCGCCTCGGCGGTGGACGAAGATGGCCTGAAGGATCTGCAGGTGGAGATGATCGACCGTTTCGGGCTGCTGCCCGAGCCGACCAAGAACCTGGTGCGCCTGACCCTGCTCAAGCTGCAGGCCGAGAAGCTGGGCATCAAGAAGGTCGACGCCGGCCCGCAAGGCGGACGGGTGGAATTCGAGGCCGAGACCCCGGTCGACCCGCTGGTGCTGATCAAGCTGATCCAGGGCCAGCCCAAGCGCTACAAGTTCGAAGGCGCGACGATGTTCAAGTTCATGGTGCCCATGGAACGCGCCGATGAACGCTTTACTACAGTGGAGGCGCTGTTCGAACGACTCGCCCCGAAACCCGCTTGAAGGATGATCCATGCGTGCAATTCGTAGCTTGACCCTGCTGCTGGCGCTGATTGCGCCGGCCGCCTTTGCCGACAGCCAGTACCAGGTCGAGATGTTCCTGCTGCGCCAGAATGCGGTGCCCGCGATCACCAGCCAGTTCGCCCCGGAAGACTGGCGCCAGGGCGCCAAGGCCCCCAGCGACTACGACGTGCGCAAGCCGGTGCTGACCGCACAGGCCGAAAAGCTGGCCGCCGACAGCAACTACACCGTGCTGCTGCACAAGGCCTGGCAGCAGCAGGTAGGCAGCGAACCGTCGCGGGTTGCCATCAGCGAGGGCCAGGAGCAGTTCGGCCACTTCCCGGTCGAAGGCAATGTCAGCCTCAGGCAGGGCCGTTTCATCGAAGTGCAGGCCAACTTCTGGGTCAACCAGCTCGATGGCAATGGCAGCGTGATCCAGAGCGAACAGCTCAGGCAGGTCAACAGCACGGTGAAGAACAACGAACTGACCTTCCTCGATGGCGGGCACCTGGCGGTCCTGTTCAAAGTGATCGCCGCCGGCACACGCACCACCTCTCCTGCTGAAGCGGAGATGATGGAACAGTAGAGCCATGTCGACCACACTGCAGCGCGCGCTCAAGAGCAAGCTCTGGCGCGAACAATTCGGCCCCAAGACCCTCACCCGAGGGCTTGACTATGCAGACAACAAGCGCGTCAGGCTCGTTTCGGTCGACGACAAGGGCGCGACCACCCTGTGCCACGGGTCCGGCGGCAACCTCTACCGGCAGACCCTGCTGATCGAAGGCGACGTTCACCCCCTCCTGATCGCCACCTGCAGCTGCCCTGTCCGCCAGAACTGCAAGCATTGCGCAGCGGCGCTGTACACCCTGACGGAGCGGCTGACGGCCAACGACTTTCCGCCGCCTCCAGCCACGGCGACCTACCAGAACCAGGTCATCGAAAATGTACCGGCTGTTGCGCACCTCACCCTGGGCAGCTACGAATTCACCGCCTACATGCCCAAGACCGGCAAGATGCAGCGCCAGTTGCAACACCGTGCGGCACTGGCGTTCACCTATGACGGGCAGCGCACCAGCGACAAGAGCAGCAGCGAAGTCATCCGTATCGACGGCAACGTCCGCCAGCGTATCCAGCGTCAGCCAGACGCCGAAAAGGCGCTGCGCCAGACCTTGAAGAAAATGGGCTTCAGCGTTGCCACGCGCCAGAGCAAGGCATTGCCCGACAGCGCCGGCGAAATGCTGCAGATGGCCGACGACCAGGCCTGGCTGCAGTTCGCCCGCACCGGCATCGATACCCTGCGTGCAGCCGGCTGGGAGGTGGAAGTGAGGCCCGACTTCGCCTTCAACCTGCATGACATCGACGACTGGTACGCCGATGTCGAGGAAGCGCCGGGGCGCGAATGGTTCGACCTGGAGCTGGGCATCGTGGTCAACGGCCAGCGCCACAGCCTGCTGCCGATCGTGCTGCACCTGCTGCGCAGCAACCCCGAACTGCTGCGCCCCAGCGAACTGGCCCGGCGCAGCGACGACGAGCACCTGCTGATCGACCTGAACCGCGCCCGCCATGACAGCCCGGCGCTGCGCGTGGCCTTGCCCTACGCACGCATCAAGCCGCTGATGGCCACCCTGGGCGAGCTGTACCTGGGCAATGACAGCGGGCCTTCGCTGCGCCTGGCAGCGCCGGATGCCGCGCGCCTGAGCAGCATCGACGACATGGCGCTGACCTGGCGCGGCGGCGACCGGGTACGCGACTTTGCCCGCCGCCTGCGCGAGTCCAGGCGTACCGACATCACCGCCCCCGAGGGCCTGAACGCCACGCTGCGACCCTACCAGCTCGAAGGCCTGAACTGGTTGCAGACCCTGCGCGAACTGGAGGTCGGCGGGATCCTGGGCGACGACATGGGCCTGGGCAAGACCCTGCAGACCCTGGCGCACCTGCTCACCGAAAAGAACGCGGGGCGCCTGCAGCGCCCTGCCCTGGCCGTGATGCCGACCAGCCTGATCCCCAACTGGCTCGACGAGGCGCAGCACTTCACCCCGCAGCTGCGCGTGCTGGCCCTGCATGGCCCCGGCCGCACCCGACACTTCGCCGACCTTGACCAGTACGACCTGGTACTGACCACCTACGCCCTGCTGCCCCGCGACCTGGCTCACTTCACCGCGCAGCCCTGGCACCTGCTGATTCTGGATGAAGCGCAGAACATCAAGAACGCCAACAGCAAGGCCGCCGAAGCGGCGCGCGAGATCCAGGCCAACCAGCGCCTGTGCCTGACCGGCACACCGATGGAAAACAACCTGGGCGAACTGTGGTCGATCTTCCACTTCCTGCTACCCGGCTGGCTGGGCGACAGCAAGGCCTTCAGCCGCGATTACCGCACCCCTGTCGAACGCCATGGCGACGTCGAGCGCATGGCGCATCTTGCCGCGCGCATCAAGCCATTCCTGCTGCGCCGCACCAAGGAACAGGTGGCCCGCGAACTGCCGGCCAAGACCGAGATCGTGCATTGGGTGGAGCTGAGCGACGCGCAGCGCGACACCTACGAAACGGTGCGGGTGGCGATGGACAGGAAGGTCCGCGAGGAAATCACCCGCAACGGCGCGGCACGCAGCCAGATCGTGATTCTGGATGCGTTGCTCAAGCTGCGTCAGGTGTGCTGCGATCTGCGCCTGGTCAAAAGCATTGCGCCAAGAACCACCCATTCGGACAAGGGCAAGCTGGGCAGCCTGATGCAGATGCTCGACGAACTGCTCAGCGAAGGGCGACGCATCCTGCTGTTCTCGCAGTTCACCTCGATGCTCGAACTGATCGAGCAGGAGCTGCACAAGCGTGGCGTCCGCTACAGCCTGCTGACCGGTGAAACCCGCGACCGGCGCACCCCGGTGCAGCAGTTCCAGAGCCTGCAGACGCCACTGTTTCTGATCAGCCTCAAAGCGGGCGGCACCGGCCTCAACCTCACCGCGGCCGACACGGTGATCCACTATGACCCGTGGTGGAACCCGGCCACCGAAAACCAGGCCACCGACCGCGCCTACCGCATCGGCCAGGACAAGCCGGTGTTCGTCTACAAGCTGATTACACGGGGGACGGTGGAAGAGAAGATCCAGAAGTTGCAACAGGAGAAGGCAGCGCTGGCTGCAGGCTTGCTGGAGGGGCGTCAGGCGGGGGACTGGAAGCTGGCGGATGAAGACATTGATGCGCTGTTTGCGCCGTTGCCCGGGAAGCGGCAGGCCGCGAAAATTAGTTGAGCCTTTCGCCGGCAAGGCCGGCTCCTACAGGTATCGCAGCACCTGCAGGAGCCAGCCTTGCCGGCGCAGGACCTCAGTCGATCAGTTGTGCATCTTTCAGCGCGCCAAGCGCCTCCAGCCAGCGGGGCTGCTGGCGGTAATCGGTACGCGCAAAACCCTGCCCGCGCATCTGCGCGATCCGCGGCGACGGCCTCACCCTCAACCGCTGCGCCGCCGACAACGCAAGCTCGGCAGCCGCCCGATCATTGCACACCAGGCCCATGTCGCAACCGGCACTCAGCGCCGCCTCGATACGGCTGGCGGCGTCCCCCACCACATGCGCACCGGCCATCGACAGGTCATCGCTGAAGATCACCCCGTCAAAGCCCAGCTCGCCACGCAGAATCTCCTGCAACCAGCGCCGCGAGAAGCCGGCCGGCTGGTTATCGACCTGTGGATAGATCACGTGCGCCGGCATCACCGCCGCCAACTGCCCGCTCAGGCGCGTGAACGGCACCAGGTCGGCTGCGCGGATCTGCTCCAGGCTGCGCTCGTCGGTGGGTATCGCCACATGCGAATCCGCCTCGGCCCAGCCATGCCCCGGGAAGTGCTTGCCGCAGGCCGCCATGCCCGCCGCGTTCATGCCGCGAATGAAGGCACCGGCAAGCAAGGTGGCGCGCTGCGGGTCACCCTCGAAGGCGCGACTGCCAACCACCGCGCTGCGCTGGTGGTCAAGGTCCAGCACCGGGGCAAAGCTCAAGTCGAGCCCTACCGCCAGCACTTCGGTTGCCATCAGCCAGCCGCAGTGTTCGGCCAGGCGCTCGGCATTGGGGTTGTCGGCAATCGCACGCATCGCGGGCAAGCGCACGAAGCCCTGGCGCAGGCGCTGTACGCGACCACCCTCCTGGTCCACGGCCAGGATCAGGTCCGGGCGCACGGCACGAATCGACGCACTCAGTTCGCGCACCTGGCGCGGGCATTCGATGTTGCGGGCAAAGATGATCAGGCCGGCCACTTCGGGCTGACGCAGCAGGTGGCGGTCTTCGGCAGTCAGCCAGGTGCCGGCCACGTCGACCATCAGGGAGCCTTGCAGGCGGGTACTCATAAATGATCCTTCAGTTGAGGGGCGCGCTCGCCCACTGGGGGCAGGCGGCTTCTTCGATCTGTACCGGGCAATGCACAGGCACCCGGTCGAACAGCGCTACCAGGTCGGCGTTGCGCAGGCGTATGCAGCCGTGGGACAACGGCACACCCATGGGTTCGCTGTCGGGCGTGCCGTGCAGGTAGATATAGCGGCGGAACGTATCCACCGGCCCGAGGCGGTTGCGCCCCGGCTCGCGGCCGCTGAGCCAGAGAATGCGCGAGAGAATCCAGTCGCGCCCAGGGAACTGCGCGTGCAGGTCGGGCGTCCAGACCTCGCCGGTCCAGCGACGCCCGCGCAGCACCGCGCCCTGGGGCAAGCCCGCGCCGATCTTCGCACGCACCTGATGCAGCCCGCGCGGTGTACAACCGGAGCCGTTGTGCTCGCCCGGGCCATTGAGTGCGGTGGACACCGCAAGACGCACCGCCAGTCGCCCCTGGGCGAACCCATAAAGGCACTGGTCGGCGATGGAAATGTGCAGCAAATCGAGAATAGGCATGGGCGCTAGCTTAGCCGAAGCCGGCTGTGCCGCCCAGCCGGGGAATCAGGCCTTTGCCGGTACCGGGGCGTGGCTGGTCTTGCTGCGCGGACGCAACTGCGCCGCCGCCATCGCCTCGTCCGTGACCCCGCTGTCGGCACGCATGCCGGCGGCCAGGAACGGCACCATCAGGCGCATGACCTGCTCGATCGAGGTATTGACCCCGAAATCGGTCTCGGCAATCGCGCGCAGGGCCTTGATGCCCGACATGCTGAACGCTGCAGCGCCGAGCATGAAATGCACGCGCCAGAACAGTTCAAGGGGAGGAATCTGTGGCGCGGCCTCGTTGACCAGCAGCATGTAGCGGCGGAACACCTTGCCGTACATGTCTTCGAGGTAACGACGCAGGTGGCCCTGGCTCTGGCTGAAGGCCAGGCCCAGCAGGCGCATGAAGATCGACAGGTCATTGCCGCTGCGCGGCTGCACCACCAGCGCCTGCTCGACCAGCATCTCCAGCAGTTCTTCAAGGCTGGGCTTGTGCTCGGGGCGCGCCTGGCGCCGCTCGAGCTCACGCTCCAGGCTCTGGCAGAACGGCCCTAGAAAACGCGAGAAGACCGCCTGGATCAGCGCCTTCTTCGAACCGAAATGGTAGTTCACCGCCGCCAGGTTGACGCCGGCCTTGCTGGTGATCAGCCGCAATGAGGTTTCGGCAAAACCTTTTTCCGCGAACAGCTGCTCGGCAGCATCGAGAATGCGTTCAACGGTTTCCGACTGGGCCATGACTACTCCGCGAGACAAACACTTGTTTGAAACATACGTTTCAAGGCAGGGTTCTGTCAAGTACGCACGGGCGTTTTGTGCCCGGCCGGTCATGGTATTGAAGGCAGCGACAAGCCACAAGCCGGAAGCGGCAGGCAACTGCGGGCACGCTTGGAGCTTGCCGCTTGTAGCTTGCCGCTATCACTGTATATAATCCCAGTCACTGTATAAAAAGACAGAGCGATCGACATGCTAAAACTGACGCCACGCCAAGCTGAGATTCTGGCTTTCATCAAGCGCTGCCTCGAAGACAACGGCTTCCCGCCCACCCGCGCGGAAATCGCCCAGGAACTGGGGTTCAAATCCCCCAACGCCGCCGAAGAGCATCTGAAGGCACTGGCCCGCAAGGGTGCAATCGAGATGACCCCTGGTGCCTCGCGCGGCATCCGCATTCCGGGGCTCGAGAGCAAGCCCGATGAAAACGCCCTGCCCATCATTGGCCGCGTGGCCGCGGGTGCCCCTATCCTCGCCCAGCAGCACATCGAGGAATCCTGCGCCATCAACCCGGCCTTCTTCCACCCCCGCGCCGACTACCTGCTGCGCGTGCACGGCATGAGCATGAAGGACGTCGGCATCGTCGACGGCGACCTGCTGGCCGTACACACCTGCCGCGAAGCGCGCAATGGTCAGATCGTCGTAGCCCGCCTGGGTGACGAAGTCACGGTCAAGCGCTTCAAACGGGAAGGCAACAAGGTCTGGCTGATCGCCGAGAACCCCGAATTCGCCCCTATCGAAGTCAACCTGAAAGAGCAGGACCTGGTCATCGAGGGCTTGAGCGTCGGCGTTATCCGCCGCTAATAAGGAGGCGTCATGCAGTTCCCCCACGTACCACAGCAAGCACAGTTGCCCTTGTTCGAAGCATTCCTGGCCCAGCCGGTACTGCCGCGGGTCAAAACCAGGCAGCCCGCCCGGCAAAGCAACAAGCCGCAGGCATTCAGCGAGCTGTCCTTGCGTGGCGCGCTGGAGCACTGCCAAAGCCTGCTGGCACCGGTGCTACGCGACCTGAGCGAACTGAGTGAAGAGCATGACGCCCGCTGGCTTACCCTGATCGCCCCACCCGGTAGCCTTACCCAGGCCTGGCTGAGGGACGCAGGGCTCAACCGCGAACGCATACTGCTGCTGCAGCCTCGCGGCAACCAGAGTGCGCTGCAACTGGCCTGTGACGCCCTGCGCCTTGGGCGCAGCCATACGGTGGTCACCTGGTTCAATCCGGTCAGCAACGGCGCCCGCCTGCAACTGACCAATGCTGCCCGTGCGGGTGACGCACAAAGCCTGAATATCCGCCTGGGCTGATACTCGCTGAACGCTCGAAGGGTATGCAGCAGGCTTCCTCAGGACGAGGAAGCCGGATACTGACGGTCAGTGCAGAACCCGTGGGCCTGCATGTTCCTGTTCGATCTCGCCTTCAACCAACTTGCCGGCCATCTGCACACCAACGCTGAGCATGGCCTTGGCCACCTCGACGTGTTGGCCCTGCAGGAACGCCTTGGCATCTTCCGAAAAATCCAGGGTTACCAACGACCCCTCGTCCTCGGCGCGGCGCAACTCGATGCGACCGTCAGGCAACTCTACAATTTCTAGAAAGGACGTGGGCATAAAAGACTGTTCTCCAGGAAAGGCCGGCATTGTACCAGCCACTGGCAGGATCAGCACTCACTCAGACCTTCGCGAAAACGCACCACGAGGCGTTTGAGATTCTGCCGCCAGCTCTCCAGTTCTTCGCGCGACAGCGCTGGCGCCTCGGGTTCATCCAGGCTCACGGCCTGAATCAACGGTTGGGTCACATCACCTTTGGGCGCCTTGCTCGCGACAGGTGGTCGGAACAAATCGGCATAAGCCCTGAGCAGTTGCGCCAGCCAGGTTTCAGGCTGCTCGGCAAGTTCGACCAGTTCAGCCAGCTCGGGAATGGCGATGGTCGCCAGTACTTCACGGCTCAGCAGTTGCTCGGCACGCAGCGCGCCGGCCTGGGGCAAGCGATAATAGCCACCGACCTCATGACACAGCCCCAACAGCGCACCATACAGGTGAAACAGCGCAGACTCCCGCTCGGCCTGGGTCTGCGCCTGGGCGTTCATGGCGCGACTGTCCTGCGCCTTGCCCAGTGCCTCCAGGGCCAGACCGGCGAAATAGATCTTCTGGTTGGTACGGGTATAGAGTTCCTGGGCCATCGAGGCGCGCTCCGAGGGAGTGTGAGGCGGGGGCTCAGTTTCTGTGATGGATCGCAGGCACGCAAGCTGAATCACCGCAGGCGTGAGGCTCAACCGCCCTTGCGGTCATCGTTGCGCGGCAAACCGCCAACCGTGGTTGCAGCCGAGTCTTTCGGCGTGGCCGGGGTGACCGGGCCGTAGATCTTTTCGATGCGCAGGCGGCCACGCTGCCACGCGGGATGAAAGTGCCGCCAGTGTGCGTCCTGAGCCGCGGCCAGCAGCTCATGGTCGCCCCGCGTGTCGCCCCAGGCGCGCATGCGGTACTGCGTCAGCACCCCGTAAACCGCCTCCAGGCGCAGAACCTTGGCTTCGCAGCGGCAGTTGTCTCCACTGATCCTGCCGGTCAGCACGCCATCGATCACCTCCAGCTCGGTGCCGATCAGCTTGATGCCCAACTGTTCGGCAAAGGGCTTGAGCACCAGCGCCGGCGATGCCGAACAGATCGTCACCTCGGCACCAGAGGCCAGTTCCTGTTTCACCGAAATCACGCCCTGCGGGCGCATCAGCCGGGCCCACGCCTGCGACTTGAACGCCACCGCCTTCTGCGCGACCCATTGCTCTTTCACACCCGCAAGAAACGTCTGGATCAACTGGGCCTTGAGTTCATCGCGGCTGATCCGCCGCCCCATATAGCGCAGGCTTGGCCAGATCATCCGCAGCATGCGGCGAGCAAAAAAGCCGTTGCCGAAAGCGAACCTCAAAAAAGGTACAAAGCTGTCACGGCGGGTCAGCGTGCCATCGAAATCGAACACCGACAGGATTCTGGCCGACTGCGGCCCTGCTTCCAACATTTCCTGACTCATCTGCTTGCCTCTGCTCGATGGTGTACAGCCCTGGCGGAGAAACGTCCCGATCAAACCTCACAACCGTTCGCTGACCTGACTAAAAAAAAGGCTGCGTCCAGGATCACCAGATGCAGCCTCTAGTAGCCGATTCTATCGCTTAGCGCTTGTCTTCCACCTTCCACGCCTTGCCGTCATAGAATGCTCGCCAGCCGGTCGGCTTGCCGTCGACCTCGGTCTGCACATACTGCTCCTTGGTCTTGCGGCTGTAGCGGATCACCGTCGGGCGACCGTCCGGGTCCTTCTTCGGCGCTTCACAGAGGAAGTGATACTTCGGATCGATCTCGTCCTTGTGCGGCACGATCTCCATCACCAGGGGGGCGCGGGTCTCGCGGTTCTTCGGGAACTGGCTGGCGGCCAGGAACAGGCCCGAAGCCCCGTCACGCAACACATAGGTGTCGTTGACCTTCTCGCACTTGAGCTCGGGCATCTTCACCGCGTCCATCTTCGGCGGCGCCGCCTCGCCGCTCTTGAGTAGCTTGCGGGTGTTCTTGCACTCCGGGTTGGTACAGCCGAAGAACTTGCCGAAACGACCGGTCTTGAGCTGCATCTCGCTGCCGCACTTGTCACACTCAAGGCTCGGGCCCTCGTAGCCCTTGATGCGGTAGCTGCCTTCCTCGATCTCGTAGCCCGTGCAATCGGGGTTGTTGCCGCAGATGTGCAGCTTGTGTTTCTCGTCGAGCAGGTAGGCGTCCATCGCCGTGGCGCAGATCGGGCAGCGGTGCTTGCCCAACAGCACGCGCGACTCGGACTCGCCCTCGTCGTCGGCGGCAATCTCGTCACCTGGCACCAGGTTCACGGTGGCCTTGCAACGCTCTTTGGGCGGCAGGCTGTAGCCCGAGCAACCGAGGAACACACCCGTGGAGGCTGTGCGGATCATCATGTGCCTGCCGCATTCCTTGCAGGCAATGTTGGTCGGGGTCGGCTGGTTGGCACGCATGCCCTTTTCGGCATCTTCAGCCAGTTGCAGCTTCTTGCTGAAGTCGCCATAGAACTCGTCCAGCACGTTTTTCCAGTCGCGCTCGCCCTGGGCCACATCGTCGAGGTTCTCTTCCATGCCGGCGGTGAAGCCGTAGTCCATCAGGTTGGAAAAGCTCTCGGACAGACGCTCGGTCACGATGTCGCCCATCTTCTCGGAGTAGAAGCGGCGATTGTGCAGGGTCACATAGCCACGGTCCTGGATGGTGGAGATGATCGCCGCGTAGGTCGATGGGCGACCGATACCGCGTTTTTCCATTTCCTTGACCAGGCTCGCTTCCGAGAAACGTGCCGGCGGCTTGGTGAAGTGCTGGCTCGGGTCGAGCTTGATGAGCTTGAGCACTTCGCCCTGGTTCATTTCCGGCAGTACATCGTCGTCGCCCGGCTTGCTCTGCTGCGGCAACACACGGGTGTAACCGTCGAACTTGAGGATACGGCCCTTGGCACGCAACTCGAACTCGCCCGCCGTGACGCTGACGGTGGTCGACAGGTACTGCGCCGGCGGCATCTGGCAGGCCAGGAACTGGCGCCAGATCAGCTCGTACAGACGCTCGGCATCACGCTCCATGCCGCTGAGCTTGGTCGGGTGCGTGGCCACGTCCGAAGGTCGGATCGCTTCGTGCGCTTCCTGTGCGCCTTCCTTGCTGCCGTAGACGATCGGCGCTTCTGGCAGGTACTTCTTGCCGAACTCGCTTTCGATGTAGCTGCGCGCCATTTCCACCGCATCGACCGACAGGTTGGTCGAGTCGGTACGCATGTAGGTGATGTAGCCGGCTTCGTACAGGCGCTGGGCCATCATCATGGTCTTCTTCACGCCGAAGCCGAGGCGATTGCTCGCCGCCTGCTGCAGGGTCGAGGTGATGAACGGCGCCGAGGGCTTGCTGCTGGTCGGGCGGTCTTCACGCTTGGCAATGGTGTAGCTGGAAGCCTTGAGCTTCTCCAGCGCGGCCATCGCCTGAGCTTCGTTGAGCGGCTTGAAGGCCTCGCCGTTCTGGCGAGCCACCTCGAAGCGCACCTTGGCGTCCTTGGCAGTACCCAGGTCGGCGTGCACTTCCCAGTACTCTTCGGGGATGAATGCGCGAATCTCGCGCTCGCGCTCCACCACCAGCTTCACGGCCACCGACTGCACCCGGCCGGCCGACAGGCCACGGGCGATCTTCTGCCACAGCAGTGGCGAGACCATGTAGCCCACCACGCGGTCGAGGAAGCGACGCGCCTGCTGTGCATTGACACGGTCGATGTCCAGCTCGCCCGGCTGGGAGAAGGCCTCCTGGATGGCCTTCTTGGTGATTTCGTTGAACACCACGCGCTTGTAGCGGCTGTCATCCCCACCGATGGCTTCGCGCAGGTGCCAGGCAATGGCTTCCCCCTCGCGATCCAAGTCGGTTGCGAGATAGATGGTGTCGGCATCCTTGGCCAGGCGGCGCAACTCCTCGATGACCTTTTCCTTGCCCGGAAGGATCTCGTACTTGGCCTTCCAGCCGTGGTCCGGGTCGACGCCCATGCGCGCCACCAGTTGCTTGCGCGCCTTTTCTTTCGGCGACAGCGCGGGTGCCTCGCCGGCAGCAGCCTTGCCGCGCTTGGCAGCAGGCTCCTTGCTGGCGGAACCGCTGGTGGGCAGGTCTCGGATATGGCCGATACTCGACTTCACCACGTACTGGTTGCCCAGGTACTTGTTGATGGTCTTGGCCTTAGCCGGGGATTCCACAATGACCAGCGATTTGCCCATGGATCGGAAAATTCCTGAATAACGAAAATAAAAACACGGCAGGTACCTGACGTGGCACCGCTATATATAGTGGCAACAGAGTGAGGTCAAGCGCCGAAGGTTAGCCCACTTGCGCATCGGCACGCGAAAACAGCTCGGGCTCGGCCTCGACCAAAGCAAAGCGCGGCACGTGCTCGCCGTCAACCTCGACCGACTCGGTGAACATCGAAAGCGGGCGTACCCACAGGCCGAAATCGCCGTACAGGGCCTGGTAGAACACCACCCACTCCTCGGTCTCGGAATGGCGCGCGGCACCGAATACACGATACTCAGGCCCTTTGTAATGCCGGTATACGCCTGGTTGTATCTGCATGCTGCCAACCCTCTTGAAAAAAAATCTGCAAAAAGCAAAAAACCGGGGCACAAGGCCCCGGCTTCCGACAACGAAACGCTTAGATGCGTTCGAAGACGGTGGTGATCCCCTGACCAAGGCCGACGCACATGGTCGAAACACCCAGGGTACCGCCATTCTGCTTCATGACATTGAGCAGAGTGCCGGAAATCCGCGCACCGGAGCAACCGAAAGGGTGACCCAGGGCGATTGCGCCGCCGTGCAGGTTAACCTTCTCATCCATCTTGTCGAGCACTTTCAGATCCTTGAGCACCGGCAGGGCCTGTGCAGCGAAGGCTTCGTTGAGCTCGAAGAAGTCGATATCGGCAATGCTCAGGCCCGCACGCTTGAGGGCTTTCTGGGTCGCCGGCACCGGGCCGTAGCCCATGATCGCAGGGTCCACGCCGGCCACCGCCATCGAGCGGATCACCGCCAGCGGCTGGATGCCCAGGTCCTGGGCACGCTGGGCCGACATCACGATCATGCACGAGGCGCCGTCGGTGATCTGCGAGGAGGTACCCGCTGTCACGGTGCCGCCCTTGGGGTTGAACGCCGGCTTCAACGCCGCCAGGCTTTCCAGGGTAGTGTCCGGGCGAATGGTTTCGTCGTAGTCGAAGACCTTGAGGAAGCCGTTCTCGTCATAGCCCTGCATCGGGATGATTTCGTCCTTGAACTTGCCTTCGACCGTCGCCTTGTGGGCGAGCTGGTGCGAACGCAGACCGAAGGCGTCCTGCTGCTCACGGCTGATGCCATGCATCTTGCCCAGCATCTCGGCGGTCAGGCCCATCATGCCCGAGGCCTTGGCCGCATACAGCGACATGTGCGGGTTGGGGTCCACGCCGTGCATCATGCTCACGTGGCCCATGTGCTCGACACCGCCGACCACGAACACATCGCCGTTGCCGGTCATGATCGCCTGGGCGGCCGTGTGCAGCGCGCTCATCGACGAACCGCACAGGCGGCTGACAGTCTGGCCGGCCGCAGTGTGCGGAATCTGGGTCATCAGCGAAGCCATGCGCGCGATGTTCCAGCCCTGCTCCAGGGTCTGGTTCACGCAGCCCCAGATCACGTCCTCGACTTCACTCGGGTCGACCTTGACGTTGCGCTCCAGCAGCTTGCTGATCAGGTGCGCCGACATGTCTTCGGCGCGGATGTTGCGGTGCATGCCGCCCTTGGAGCGGCCCATCGGCGTACGACCGAAGTCGACGATCACGACGTCTCTTGGATTCAAGCTCATACAATATTCTCGCTCTAGTCGTTGGGCGCTTAACCGAAGAAGCTCTGGCCGTTCTTGGCCATCTCGCGCAGCTTCTCGGTGGGGTGGTACAGCGCGCCCAGGTCGGCGTACTGGTCAGCCAGGGCAACGAACGCAGCCACACCGATCGAATCGATGTAGCGCAGTGCACCGCCACGGAACGGAGGGAAACCGATGCCGTAGACCAGGCCCATGTCGGCCTCGGCCGCCGTCTCGACGATGCCGTCTTCCAGGCAGCGCACGGTCTCCAGGCACAGCGGGATCATCATCCAGTTGATGATGTCCTCGTCGCTGACTTCACGCTGCTCGTAGACGATCGGCTTGAGCACTTCGAGCACCGACGGGTCGGCAACCTTCTTCTGCTTGCCGCGCTTGTCGGCCTCGTAGGCATAGAAACCCTTGCCGTTCTTCTGGCCCAGGCGCTTGGCTTCGTAGAGCACGTCGATGGCCGAACGACGGTCATCCTTCATGCGGTCCGGGAAGCCCTCGGCCATCACGTCGCGGCCGTGGTGGCCGGTGTCGATGCCGACCACGTCCATCAGGTACGCCGGGCCCATCGGCCAGCCGAATTTTTCCATGATCTTGTCGATGCGCACGAAGTCCACACCGGCGCTCACCAGCTTGGCGAAACCGCCGAAGTACGGGAACAGCACGCGGTTGACCAGAAAGCCCGGGCAGTCGTTGACCACGATCGGGTTCTTGCCCATCTTCTTGGCGTAGGCAACGGTAGTGGCCACCGCCAGTTCGCTGGACTTCTCGCCACGGATCACTTCCACTAGCGGCATCATGTGCACCGGGTTGAAGAAGTGCATGCCGACGAAATTTTCCGGACGCTTGAGGGCCTTGGCCAGCAGGCTGATGGAAATGGTCGAGGTGTTGGAAGCCAGGATGGTGTCCGCCTTGACCTGGTCTTCGACCTCGGCCAGCACGGCCTGCTTGACCTTGGGGTTTTCGACCACGGCTTCCACCACCAGGTCCACGTGACCGAAGTCGCCGTAGGACAGGGTCGGACGGATGCCGTTGAGCACTTCAGCCATTTTCGCGGCGGTCATGCGACCCTTGTCGACGCGGCTGACCAGCAGCTTGGCGGCTTCGGCCAGGCCCTGCTCGATACCGTGCTCGTTGATGTCCTTCATCAGGATCGGCGTGCCTTTGGAGGCCGACTGATAGGCGATGCCGCCACCCATGATGCCGGCACCGAGTACGGCGGCCTGCTTCACGTCCTGGGCGATCTCGTCGTAGGCCTTGGCCTTTTTCTTCAGTTCCTGATCGTTCAGGAACAGGCCGATCAGGCTCTGGGCTGCCGAGGTCTTGGCCAGTTTGACGAAGCCGGCGGCTTCGACTTCCAGCGCTTTGTCACGCCCGAAGTTGGCGGCTTTCTGAATGGTCTTGATGGCTTCGACCGGCGCCGGATAGTTCGGGCCTGCCTGACCTGCCACAAAACCCTTGGCGGTCTCGAAGGCCATCATCTGCTCGATGGCGTTGAGCTTGAGCTTTTCCAGCTTCGGCTGGCGCTTGGCCTTGTGGTCGAGCTCGCCGCTGATGGCGCGCTTGATCAGTTCCAGGGCAGCTTCCTGAAGTTTCTCCGGGACCACCACTGCATCGACGGCACCGACTTTCAGTGCGTCTTCAGGGCGGTTCTCCTTGCCGGCGGCAATCCATTCGATGGCATTGTCGGCGCCGATCAGGCGCGGCAGGCGTACGGTACCGCCGAAGCCCGGGTAGATACCCAGCTTGACTTCAGGCAGGCCGATCTTGGCTTTGGTCGACATGACGCGGAAGTCGGCCGCCAGGCACATTTCCAGGCCGCCGCCCAGCGCGATGCCGTTGATGGCGGCAACGGTCGGTACATCGAGATCTTCGAAATCGCTGAAGATTCTGTTGGCTTCGAGGTTGCCTGCAACCAGCTCCGCATCCGGCAGCTTGAAGTTGTCGACGAATTCGGTGATGTCGGCGCCGACAATGAACACGTCCTTGCCGCTGCTGACGATCACACCTTTGATCGACGCATCTGCCTTGATGGTGTCTACGGCCTGACGCAATTCATTCAGGGTAAGACGGTTGAACTTGTTGACGGACTCACCCTTGAGGTCGAACTTCAGTTCGACGATGCCGCTTTCAAGAGCCTTAACCGTGATGGCTTTACCTTCGTAAATCATCAACTGATCTCCACGATATGGAAGCTGAACTGTACACGCCGAACGCTGGCACGAAATTCGGCACCAGGCACACCCGTCAGCGCGATAGTCGGGATTCTGCGAGCGTCATGTGACATACAAACGCTCAATTCATACGCCCGTTTGATTTGGGTACGGACACATTCACCGAAAAGCCTGCCGTTGTCAAATACCCAAAAGCACGAGCAAAACGCGACTTTACGGTCATTTTGAGCGAAGGGGTGCGGGTTCAGCCTGTAGGTGATTGGCCATCATTCATGCAGGTGATCGGCCATGGATACACACGAGAGAGGCGGCGAAGTGATAAAGCGCAGCTACACTGAGGGCATAGAAGAAGTTTCCGGCCTGCCTGGCCTTTTTTTTATTCAGTTGCCGGCCCCGCCATGGGGCAGGCCCTGGCGGTCAATCACACGACTCACGGGTCACGCCAGCGCCTTGAGCAACCGGGCAATGTCCTGCAACGCTGCGGCATCCCCCTTCTCTCCCCAGCACAACGCGATCATCTGCGGGTTGGCCTCGACCTTGTAGACACTCGCCGGCAGGCGCGACAGGTGCTCGAGCACGCGCGCATCCTCGCAGGGCTCGCGCCACTGGTTGAGCCACACCCCTGGTGTCACCTGCCAGTAGCTCCAGCTGTCGGCATGCCCGCGACGGCGCGCACAATGATACTGCGCGCAGGTGTGCGGCGGCTCTTCGGGCAGCCAGTGCGGCCAGGTTTGCGGGGTAAGCTGCATGGCCAGCCCCATGCGCCGCGCCTCCAGGCGCAGGGCCATGCGCCCGCTGGTGCGACGCGAGGGCAACAGCCAGACCATGGGGCTGAGCATCAGCGCAAGGATTGACACTACTACCCAGAACGTCATATCTGTTATTCCTATAAAGACTTTGCAAATGAGCTGGTTAGCCGACATCGATGCGATCAGCCTGAAACCGACCATACTTTAACTATCGCGATTGTCAGGAGAGCCCTCATGCCCTACGAACACATTCTGGTCGCCGTCGACCTGACCGAAGAATGCGACCCGGTGATCAAGCGCGCTCGCGAGCTGGCCACGCCCAACGGCACCAAGGTTTCCCTGGTACATATCGTCGAGCCCATGGCCATGGCCTTCGGCGGCGACGTGCCGATGGACCTGTCGCAACTGCAGCAGCAACAGTTCGACCAGGCCAAGGAGCGCATGGACCGCCTGTTCAACAAGTATCCGGAGATCAACCGCGGCGATTCCCACCTGACCTACGGCCAGCCTCGCCAGGAGATTCACCAGTTGGCCAAGGACCAGAAGTGCGACCTGATCGTGGTCGGCAGCCATGGCCGCCACGGCCTGGCGCTGCTGCTGGGCTCCACCGCCAATGACGTGCTGCACGGCGCACCGTGCGATGTGCTGGCGGTACGCCTGCAGAAGAAGGCCGACTGATACCAGAAGGCCCGCTGTTGGACATAGCGGGCCTTCTTCATATCAGCTGTCGAGCTCGGCCCAACGCTCCACCAGTGTGTCCAGCTCGCCCTGCAGCTTCTCGAGGCTGGCCAGCACGGCGGTGGTCTGGTCGATTGGCCGCTGATAGAAGCCTGCATCGGAAATCTCCGCCTGCACCGCAGCCATCTTCTGCTCCAGGGCATCGATTTGCCCCGGCAGAGCCTCCAGCTCGCGCTGCAGCTTGTAGCTGAGCTTCTTCTTGCCTTCATTGACCACCGGCGCTGCCGCAGGCTCGGGTGCAACGGCCTCGACCACCGCACTGTTGAGCTCGGACTTGCCCGACTTGCTTTCGGTCACGCCGAGCAGCTTGGGCGAACCGCCCTGGCGAATCCAATCCTGATAGCCGCCCACGTACTCACGCACCTTGCCCTCGCCTTCGAACACCAGGGTGCTGGTGACCACGTTGTCGAGGAACGCCCGGTCGTGACTGACCATCAGCACGGTGCCCTTGAAGCCCGCCAGCACCTCTTCGAGCAGCTCCAGGGTTTCCACGTCCAGGTCGTTGGTCGGCTCGTCGAGCACCAGCAGGTTGGCCGGCTTGCTGAACAGCTTGGCCAGCAGCAGGCGCGCACGCTCGCCACCGGACAACGCCTTGACCGGCGTGCGTGCACGCTGGGGGCTGAACAGGAAGTCGCCCAGGTAGCTCAGTACGTGACGGTTCTGCCCATCGATCTCGATGAAGTCACGGCCTTCGGCCATGTTCTCGATCACGGTCTTTTCCAGGTCAAGCTGATGGCGCAACTGGTCGAAGTAGGCCACTTCGAGACGCGTGCCCGACTCCACCTTGCCCGAGCTTGGCTCCAGGTCGCCCAGCATCAGCTTGAGCAGCGTGGTCTTGCCGGTACCGTTGGCGCCCAGCAGGCCGATACGGTCCTCGCGCTGCAGGACCATCGAGAAATCCTTGACCAGGTAAGGGCCATCGGGGTGTGCGAAGCTGACGTTTTCCAGCACCATCACCTGCTTGCCGGACTTTTCCGCCACGTCGAGCAGGATGTTGGCCTTGCCCTGGCGCTCGCGACGCTCGCTGCGCTCCACACGCAGTGCCTTCAGGGCGCGCACGCGGCCTTCGTTGCGGGTACGCCGGGCCTTGATGCCCTGGCGGATCCACACCTCTTCCTGGGCCAGTTTCTTGTCGAACAGCGCGTTGGCAGTCTCTTCGGCAGCCAGCGCGGCTTCCTTGTGCACCAGGAAGCTGGCGTAGTCGCCGTTCCAGTCGATCAACCCGCCACGGTCCAGTTCGAGGATGCGCGTGGCCAGGTTCTGCAGGAAGGAACGGTCGTGGGTAATGAACAGCACGGCGCCGCCAAAACCGCTCAGGGCATCTTCAAGCCAGGCGATGGCGCCGATGTCCAGGTGGTTGGTCGGTTCGTCGAGCAGCAGCAGGTCGGGCTCGGACACCAGCGCCTGGGCCAGCAGCACACGCCGACGCCAACCACCGGACAGCTCGGCCAGGGTCTTGTCGGCCGGCAGCTGCAGGCGGCTCAGGGTGCTGTCGACCAGTTGCTGCAAGCGCCAGCCATCGCGCGCCTCAAGGTCGCTCTGCACGTGCATGAGCTTTTCCAGGTCGGCGTCGGTGTGAATGTTCTGGCTCAGGTGGTGATACTCGGCGAGCAATGCACCGACACCGTCCAGGCCTTCGGCAACCACATCGAACACGGTGCGCCCGTCGGCCACCGGCAGTTCCTGCGGCAGCTCGCCGATCTTCAGGCCCGGGGCACGCCACACATCGCCTTCGTCGGGCTTCTGGTCGCCCTTGACCAGGCGCAGCATGCTCGACTTGCCCGTGCCGTTGCGGCCGATGATGCAGACCCGCTCACCACGGGCGATCTGCCAGGACACCTTGTCCAGCAACGGCATGGCGCCGAACGCAAGGGACACATCGCTTAATTTGAGCAGGGTCATGATCTTCTCCAAAAACCGGGGGCGCATTCTACCTGAGTTGCGCCTGCTTCACATTAAGCGCGACCGGCGTGCCGACCGCAGTCCTGCATTACATGCCGATACAAGCACAATGCTTTCTTCCGCCCCCGGCAAACGGCTAAGCTTAAGCACGTAATCCCACCAGTGCTGGCGCCGCCGACACTCGTTTTGGTCAAACTGTCCGGAAGTATCATGCGCCGCAGCCTGCTCAGCCTCGTATCCTGTCTGCTTTTTTCCGCCACCGCGGCCAGCACCGTCCAGGCCGCCGACCTCACCCAGCAACGCCAGTACTACGATGAAGCCAAGCGTGCCCTGGCCAAGGGCGACAGCGGCCCTTACCGCCGTTACGAACAGGCCCTGCGTGATTATCCGCTGGAGCCCTACCTGGCCTACGACGAACTGACGGCGCGCCTCAAGAGCGCCAGCAACGCCGAGATCGAGAAGTTTCTTGCCGAGCATGGCGACCTGCCCCAGGCCAACTGGATGAAACTGCGCTGGTTGCGCTGGCTGGCAGAGCGCGGCGACTGGCAACCCTTCGTCAAGTACTACGACCCCAAGCTGAACTTCACCGAGCTCGACTGCCTCAACGGCCAGTATCAGCTCAGCCACAACCTGCGCGCCGAGGGCTACGCCACCGCCGACAAGCTGTGGCTGGTGGGCAAGTCGCAGCCGGCGGCCTGTGACGTGCTGTTCGACCGCTGGGCCGCCGAGGGCCAGCTGACCGAACAGAAGCGCTGGGAGCGCATCAAGCTCGCGGCCCAGGCGCGCAACTACGCCCTGGCCAACACCCTGATCAAAGGCCTGAACACCCTGGGCCCGCAAGGCCGTCTGCTGGTGGATGTGGCGCAGAAGCCCGAACTGCTCAACAACCCCGGGCGCTTCACCCCGGTCAACGAAGCGATGTCCGACGTGGTCAGCCTGGGCCTGCGCCGCCTGGCGCGCCAGGACCCGGAGCGGGCCATGGCGCTGCTCGACGACTACGCCAATCGCATGCATTTCTCCCGCGACGAGAAGGTGGCGATCGCCCGCGAAATCGGCCTTACCCTGGCACGGCGCTACGACCCCCGCGCCCTGGGCCTGATGACCCAGTACGACCCCGAGCTGCGCGACAACACCGTGACCGAATGGCGCCTGCGCCTGCTGCTGCGCCTGGGCCGCTGGGAAGATGCCTACGAGCTGACCAAACGCCTGCCCCAGGACCTGGCCACCACCAACCGCTGGCGCTACTGGCAGGCGCGCAGCCTGGAGCTGGCGCAGCCGAAGAACCCGCAGATTCCACTGCTGTACAAGACGGTAGCGCGAGAGCGCGACTTCTACGGGTTCCTGGCCGCCGATCGTGCACAGACCCCGTACCAGCTCAACAACAAGCCGCTGGTGCTCAGCCAGCAACTGATCAACAAGGTACGCAACACCCCCGGCGTGCGGCGCGCGCTGGAATTCCATGCCCGCGGCCAGATCGTTGACGGGCGCCGCGAGTGGTACCACGTCAGCCGTCATTTCAGCCGCGACGAGATGGTCGCCCAGGCGCGCCTGGCCTATGAAATGCGCTGGTACTTCCCGGCCATCCGCACCATCAGCCAGGCCCAGTACTGGGACGACCTGGATATCCGCTTCCCGATGGCCCACCGCGACACCCTGGTACGCGAAGCCAAGGTACGCGGCCTGCACTCGAGCTGGGTGTTCGCGATCACCCGCCAGGAAAGCGCCTTCATGGACGACGCCCGCTCCCACGTGGGTGCCAGCGGCCTGATGCAACTGATGCCGGCCACCGCCAAGGAGACGGCGCGCAAGTTCAACATCCCGCTGGCTTCGCCGGCGCAGGTACTGAACCCGGACAAGAACATCCAGCTGGGCGCCGCCTACCTGAGCCAGGTGCACGGCCAGTTCAACGGCAACCGGGTGCTGGCCTCGGCCGCCTACAACGCCGGCCCCGGACGCGTGCGCCAGTGGCTGCGCGGCGCCGATCACCTGAGCTTCGACGTATGGGTGGAGTCGATTCCGTTCGACGAGACCCGCCAGTACGTGCAGAACGTGCTGTCGTATTCGGTGATCTACGGGCAGAAACTCAATTCACCGCAGCCACTGGTGGATTGGCACGAGCGGTTTTTCGACGATCAGTAAGCGGTGATCAGCGCTTCGCCGGCAACGTCGAAGCGCAACCTTGTGGAGGCGACGGTGCGTGTGCAGGGGCCAGCCTTGCTGGCGAAGCGGCCCGTCGCTATTCCAGCACCTCGACCGCCATCCCCACTTCCAGCACGCCCTCGCCGTCGGCCACCAGGTTCTGGCCGAACAGCACATCCCCCTCCTTCTGCCGATAGGTCTTGAGCGTGGTCAAGGGTTCGCGATCGGGGCTGCGCTCGCCGGTCTGCGGGTCGAGGGTGGTGAGGATGCAGCGCGTGCACGGGGAAAGCACCCGAAAGGTCTGCTGGCCAATGCGAATGCGCTTCCAGCCATCCTCGGCATATGCCGCACTGCCCTCGACCACCAGATTGGGCCGAAAGCGCAGCATCTCCAAGGGGCGCCCAACCCGCTGTACCAGGTCGTCGAGCGACGCCTGGCCGATCAGCAGCAAGGGGAAACCATCGGCGAAGGCCACACGGTCGCTGTTCTCACCGTAGCCGGCCGGCAGATAGCGGGTACGCGGCTCGGGCACATGCACCAGGCGCACCGGCTTGCCGATGAAGCGGCTCAACCAGTCGGCCGCCGCATCGCCTGCATCCGGTACGCGCAGGGTGTCGCGCCAGATGGTCGCCCCACGCAGATTGGCGTCCGCTTGCGGCACCGCCACCTGCAAGGGGTCAAAACCCGGGGCACTGAGCACCAGACCGCCATCGGCGTCGTACAGCGCCGATAACTGGCTCATCTGCGGGTAGGCGCGCTGGGTCAGGAAACGTCCGTTGTCCTGCTCCACCAGCATCCAGCGCCGGTCACCCAGCAAGCCAAGCAGGCCGCACGGCGACTGGCCCAGGGCTTGCGCCTGGGCCGACTTGAGTGGGTAACGATACAACGCGCTCAGACGCATGGGCCGGCTCCGGATGATAAAGGCGCAAGCTTACACCGAGGGCCGGGCAACCGCTGCCCGGCCCTTGGTGCCGGCTCAGACGGTCGCTTCGTCCAGCATCAGGCGCTGGCGCACCACATCCACCAGCTTGTCGGGCTGGAACTTGGACAAAAAGTTGTCACAACCGACCTTCTTCACCATCGATTCGTTGAAGCTGCCCGACAAGGACGTGTGCAGCACCACGTACAGGCTGCGCAGGCGCGGATCGTTGCGGATCTCGGTGGTCAGGCGGTAGCCGTCCATTTCCGGCATTTCGGCATCGGTGAAGACCATCAGCAACTTCGAGCACACGTCCTCACCGGCATCCGCCCAGCCTTTGAGCAGGTTGAGTGCCTTGAGGCCATCGCTGGCCACATGCATCTTCACCCCCAGCTGGCTCAGGGTTTCACGCAACTGCGCCAGGGCCACGGTGGAGTCGTCCACCAGCAGCACCTCCCGCCCTCGCGCCTGCGCCAGTACCGGGTCTTCCAGCTTGTCGCGGGACACCTTGGCGTTGTACGGCACGATTTCGGCCAGTACTTTCTCCACGTCGATGATTTCTACCAGTTGCTCGTCGACCTTGCTGATGGCCGTCAGGTAATGCTGACGCCCGGCACTGGTGGGCGGCGGCATGATCGCCTCCCAGTTCATGTTGACGATACGGTCCACGCCTCCCACCAGGAACGCCTGCACCGAACGGTTGTACTCGGTGACGATGATGGTGCTGTTGGGCCCCGGCTCCAGTGGGCGCATGCCGATGGCCTGGGACAGGTCGATCACCGGCAGGGTCTGCCCACGCAGGTTGACCACGCCGCACACATACGCATGGCGTTGCGGCATCAGGGTCAACTTGGGCATCTGCAGCACTTCCTGCACCTTGAACACGTTGATCGCGAACAGTTGGCGCCCGGCCAGGCGAAACATGAGGATTTCCAGACGGTTCTCGCCTACCAACTGCGTCCTTTGGTCTACCGTGTCGAGAATGCCAGCCATTAAACAACCCCCAGGCGTGTCGCAAAAATTGAATTATCAACCGTGTATCGGCCGCGTTCGTCTTGGCTTGACCCCCCAAAATAAAATGCTGCGGGGGGCATTGATGTCACTTTAGCATCATGGTTTACTGCGCTGACAGTTTTGCAGTCGCGGCAGGTCATCAGCGATCACACCAAGCCAATGCCATCAGGGAAACCCCTAGCCACAATCGGGCGAGACCTGATGTTCGCAATATCCTTTAGCCATTAATGTGACGCCATTCTCATTGCATGAATGGAGTCAGGCTTTTGCTCGCTACTGCCTTGTTGTCCACAACCAATGCTAGCGTCTTGCCAAAACACCGGCTCCAGGGCGTTTCAGCCCCCATCCGCAGTCTGCGCCTGGCAGGAAACGACTGATGTCCGACACCACTGCGGACATCAGCGCCCTACACGACTTTCAGGTCGATGCCCACGTACTGCTGACCCGCGCTCAGGAGTGCCTGTCGCACCTTGACCTGATCGGCCACGATACCGACGCGTGCGACTGCCTGCTGAACACCCTCGGCACACTGGCCGAGCGTGCCCACCTGCAGGCCCAGACGCAGATCGCCGACTTCTGTCGCCAACTCTGTCATGTGCTCGAACCGCAGCAATGCCGCGCGCGCCTTCACGCTGCACTGCCCAAGCTGAAAGCCTGCCTGAGCCTGCTGGCCTGGCAGCTTGAACTGATCGACCCGCACACCGGCCAATTGAACCTGGACCCCCAGGAGCAACTGTCCTTGCTGGAGGAACTGGAACAGACCTTCCGGCAGTTGCACGCAGAACCGGCCAAGGCGACCGCCACACCCGCCGCCCCTGCACCCGCCCTGGGCGCATGAAGTTGCACAACTAACCGGCGTGGGAAATTTCCCCGCCGCACATCATTTCAAAGCACTTTCCCACAACACTAAGCATTAACTTACGCGTGGGCGGCGAGTTTCTGTCAGCTGTATACAAAAACAATATCAGCGCATATAGGACAAGTTTTGTATCGCCACCAGTGATAGCAAAGTGCTAGACTTTGCGCCATCCGGAACGACCGTACCAGCCCGTAAAACTGACAGTTCGGACATCTTTCACGCCCCGCGACCATTTCCAAGCGAAGTGATACTATGCCCGACGCAAATTGCACACCGACAATGCACGGTGCTGAAGTTTGGCGTTTTCAGCACACTTGAAATCGTCTGATTCCAGTGTTGGCAAAACTGCACAAAGTTAAATCCAGGCGTTGCCCCAAACGCCTGTTGGGCGATATTCGACCGGCTTTCAACAGCGATACTTCAGTGGCTTCATTCCCTATGCTCTCAAGCCTCAAGACACTCAAGCGCGGCCCTCCGGGCGCTTCTCTGCTGCATTGGCTGAGCGCCCTGCTGTGCCTGGTGTCGGCGGCGGCCAACCTGTACCTGTACCTGCGTGCGGCACCGATGCCCGGCAGCCTGCTGGCACTGCAGCTGGCCGCCCTGCTCGGAATTGGCTGGCAATTGCGCCAGGCCGCGCGCTCGATCGCCATGCGCCCCCAGGAGCTGGCCCACCGCCTGCTCGAGGTACAGGAGAGCGAACGCCAGCGTCTGAGCCGCGAACTGCATGACGATATCGGCCAACTGCTGACAGCCGCCAAGCTGCAGGCAGACTGGCTGCAACGGCGCATGCCGGCCGACCTGCAGGAACACTGCGCCACATTGCGCAGCACCCTGGACGACACCCTGGCCAACGTGCGTGATGTGTCGGCGATCCTCAACCCACGCCAACTGGCCAGCCTGGGGCTTGAAGCGAGCCTGCGCGCGCACCTGCTGCGCACCCTGGAAAACACCGACGTGCACTGGAGCCTGGAGTGCAGGCAGCGCCTGGGTGGCATTCCGGAAGACATGGCCATCGCTGCCTTTCGCATTACCCAGGAAGCCGTCACCAACATTCTGCGACACGCCCGGGCACGCAACCTGAGCGTGCGCATCGAGCGCACCCCCGAAGGCCTGGCGCTATCGATCAGCGACGACGGCCAGGGCTTCACGCCTGCTGCCGCCCCCGGCGAGGAGGGCCAGCGCGGCATGGCCGGCATGAGTGAACGGGTCAACCTGCTCAATGGCCGGCTGAGCGTGAACAGCCATCCCGGCCAGGGCACCCACATCGACGTACTGTTCCCCTGGCCACCGCGTGCCCGTGAACGCGCCAATACAAGTAAACCCCATGATCTGTAATCTGTTGCTGGTGGATGACCACTCCCTGATTCGCGCCGGCGTACGCGCCCTGGTCGCCGACATACCCGGCTACGCCGTGGTCGGCGAGGCCAACGACGGCAGCCAGCTGCTCGAACTGGTGCAGCGCCTGGACCCGGATATCGTGCTGCTGGACATCTCGATGCGCTCGACCGGGGGCCTGGAGGCCCTGGGCCGCCTGAAGGCTGCTGGCTGTCGCAGCAAGGTGCTGATCCTGTCGATGCACACCGACCCCGAGCTGATCATGCGCGCACTGGAAATCGGCGCCCATGGCTACCTGCTCAAGGACACCACCGCCACCGAACTGGAGCAGGCACTGGCCGCGCTGCGCAGCGACGAGCGCTACCTGAGCCCGGCCATCGCGCATACCGTGATCAACCAGGCGTTACTGCGCGCCCAGAGCAGCAAGCCCGAGGCCGTCGAGAACCACAACCTCACGGCGCGCCAGCTGGAAATCCTGCGCCTGATCGTGCGCGGCAAATCCACCCGTGAAATCGCCAACGGCCTGGGCCTGAGCATCAAGACCGTCGAGACCCACCGCTCGCAGATCATGAAACGCCTGCAGATCTACGACGTGGCGGGCCTGGTGCTGTTCGCCGTGCGCGAACAGATCATCAGCCTGGACGACTGAGCAGCGGCGACTCGGCGGGCAGGTGCACGCGCAGCGCCCCCGGCAGCGCACTGAAGCGCCAGCTGTCGCCTTGCAGCGGCTCGCCATCGAGGTTGATGTCCAGGCCTTCGGCGCTCTTGATCTCGACCCACGGCAGGCGCGCGCGAACAAACAGATTGTCCAGCCCCAGGCCCTCGCTCAGCAGGTCACGCAAAGTGCCGACCACCTCCTGCGGCGCCGGCAGGATGCTGATATCGAGCAGCCCGTCGTCCACCTGCGCCTGCGGGCACAGCACATGCCCGCCGCCGGCCTGGCGGCCGTTGCCGATTCCCAGGGCCAGCAACTGACCTTGCCAGTGAAAATCCGGACCTTGCAGCTCCACCGAGGCCGCACGCAGCTCGCTGAAACGCGACAGCCCGGTGAACAGATAGGCCGCGGCACCGATCACCTTCTTCAGGTCCTCGGAAGTGCTGGCCGTGACCTGGCTGCCGAAACCGCCGGTGGCCATGTTGAGGAACACCTGCCCGCCCACCTCGCCCAGGTCGATCGCCCGCGCCGGCAACTCCAGCAGGTTCAGAGCCTGGTCCGGCTCCAGCGGCACACCGGCAGCCCGTGCGAAATCGTTGGCGGTACCCAGCGGCAATAGCGCCAGGCTGGCATCACCCCGGGCCTGGGCCAGCGCCTCTGCCACATCGCGCAGGGTACCGTCGCCACCACCGGCCACCAGATGCGGGTACCCCGCCGCCAGCGCCTCGTGCACCAGGCGCTGGGCATCGCCCCCCTCCCAGGTGAGTCGAACATCGAGCTGCCAGCCGCGCTCGCGCAAGCCCATTACCGCCGCGCGCACCTCGTCGTTCATGGCCTGCTTGCCATGCAGAATCAACAATGCCCTGCGCTCACCCATAACTGCTCCCCCGCATTGATCACCGCCGACGGCGGTGCCGCGTCAGATGACGCCCGTGTATATCGACCGATTACAACACGGTTCCGTTGCATGCGGACCACGTCAAAAACAGCGCTTTCACACAATTGCCATTGAAAGATTCTCAATCGATGTGCATCATTCGACAAATATTTGGCCTTCACGGACGATGCCAGTGATAAAAGTCACTTTTTTGACTCATTGAGCAAAGCGCCTGCCAGGTTCACCTTTTCCCTGTTATCACACCGCCTAGCGGTGCCCAGAACACGAGGCTGAGTGAAATGAGCACACTGATCCCTTGCATCATTGCCGGTGGAGCCGGCACCCGATTGTGGCCGGTTTCACGCGAGGCCATGCCCAAGCCCTTCATGCGCATGCCCGATGGCCAGAGCCTGCTGCAGAAAACCTTCCTGCGTGCCTGCGCACTCAAGGATGTGGCCCGCGTACTCACCGTCACCAATCGCGAAGTGTTCTTCCGCACCCAGGATGAATACCGCCAGCTCAAACAGCCCGGCATCGCGCTGGACTTCATTCTCGAGCCCTGCGGGCGCAACACGGCCCCGGCGATTGCCGCCGCCGCCCTGCACTGCGCCCGTGAATACGGCGAAGACGCCCACCTGCTGGTGCTGCCCGCCGACCACCTGATCACCGACCAGGCAGCCTTCGAAGAGGCCGTGGAGCGCGCCCGCGCCCTGGCCGAGCAAGGCTGGCTGACCACCTTCGGCCTGGTGCCCACTCAACCGGAAACCGGCTTCGGCTACATCGAGAAGGGCCAGGCCCTGGATGCCCATGGCTATCGCGTGGAGCGCTTCGTCGAAAAGCCGAACGCAGAGACCGCCCAGCGCTATGTCGAGGGCGGCCAGCACCTGTGGAACGCCGGCATGTTCTGCATGCGTGCAGATGCCATCCTGCGCGAGCTGCAGCAGCACGCACCGCAGGTTCTGGATGCGGTCGGCGAATGCCTGGGGCTGAGCCAGAGCAAACAGGGCAGCAACAGCCTGCAACTGGAACTGGATGCCACCAGCTTCGCGCAGGTTGCCGACATCTCCATCGACTACGCCGTGATGGAGCGTTCCACCCAGGTGGCAGTGCTGCCCAGCCAGTTGGGCTGGAGTGACATCGGCTGCTGGCGGGCGGTGCGCAGCCTGGCCCAGGGCGATGCCCAGGGCAACCAGTGCAACGGCGAGACCGTGCTGCACGACGTGAGCAACTGCTACATCGATTCGCCTCGCCGCCTGGTGGGCGCCATCGGCCTGGACAACCTGATCATCATCGACACCCCCGACGCCCTGCTGATCGCCGACGCGAGCCGCAGCCAGGAGGTCAAGCTGATTGCCCAGCAGCTCAAGCGCCAGGACCACGACGCCTATCGCCTGCACCGCACCGTGACGCGCCCCTGGGGCACCTACACCGTGCTCGAGGAAGGCCCGCGCTTCAAGATCAAGCGCATCATGGTACGCCCGCAGGCCTGCCTGTCCCTGCAGATGCACCATCACCGCAGCGAACACTGGATCGTGGTCAGCGGCATGGCCTGCGTGACCAACGGCGAAGAGGAATTTCTGCTCGACACCAACGAGTCGACCTTCATCAAGCCGGGGCGCGAGCATCGCCTGAGCAACCCCGGGGTGATCGATCTGGTAATGATCGAGGTGCAAAGCGGCGAATACCTGGGCGAGGACGACATCGTGCGCTTTACTGATATCTATGGACGCGCCCCGGCAGCAGCGATCGGCTGAGGCCCGCCAGGCGCGTTTTCGCATTCAGCCTGTCGACGCCGCTGCGGCAAGAGAGGAAGTGGGTCATGCGCGTACTCTGGACACTGCCTTACCTGCCCTGGCCCACCACCAGCGGCAGCAAGGCCCGGCAATACCACCTGTTGCGTGGCCTGGCTGAACGCGGGCACAGGATCACGCTGCTGGTGCACTCGAAAGTTCCGCTTGGCGAGGCAGCCCGACAGGCACTGGAGCCACTGCTCGAGCGCCTGATCGTGTTGCCGCGAAGGCCTTTGCGCAGCCCGCTCAACCTGCTGGCGGCGCTGTACGTCGGCTACCCGATGCGGGCCAGCACCAACGGCCTGGCGCCCCACCTGCGCCACTGCTTCGAAACGTTGCTGCGCGAGCAGTGGGATGTGATCCAGATCGAGCACAGCTACAGTTTCCAACCCTTCGAAAAGGCCCTGCAAGCCAGCGGCCTGCCTTTCATGGTCAGCGAGCATCATGTGGAGTCGGACACCGGCGCGGTGTGCCAGGACCGCCTGCCCCTGTGGCTGCGCCCGTTCAACAGCTTCGACCGCTGGCGCTACCGGCGCTGGGAGTCGCGGGTGCTGCGCCAGGCCAGCGAAGTGGTGGCCGTCAACCCGCGCGATGCCGAACAGATCCGCCAGTTCACCGGCCGCCCTGCCGAGGTGGTGATCAACGGCGTGGACTACGAGTACTACCAGCACATCAGCGCCTGCCCGCACAGCCAGCGCCTGCTGCTGGTGGGCAACTTCGAATACGGCGCCAACCTGGAGGCGCTGGAGTGGGCGCTGGAGGAGATCCTGCCGCAGGTATGGCTGAGCAACCCGGCCGTGCGCCTGGCGGTGGTCGGACATGCCCTGCCCACCCAGTGGAAGCTGCGCTGGAACGACCCGCGCATCGAATGGATCGGCTACCTGCCCGACCTGCGTGAGCTGCAACGCCACTCGGCGCTGTTCTTTGCCCCGCTGCGCCATGCCGGCGGGTGCAAGATCAAGTTGCTCGAGGCCATGGCCGCAGGCCTGCCGGTGGTCACCACCACCCAGGGCGCAGCGGGGTTGGCAGTGCGCAACGGCGAGCATTACCTGGGTGGGGACGACACCGACACGCTGGCACTGATCATCACCCGTCTGCTGAGCCACCCGACGCGCATGCAGCAGTTGTCCGATGCCGCGCGCCAGTTCGTGCGCGAGCAGCATGACTGGAGCAGAGCCGCCGCGCAGCTGGAGAGCGTGTATGCGCGCCTCGCCGCGCAGGCCCCACTGGGCAACGACCGGGTTGCCCGGGGCCTGCTGCCGTCAGCCGAGTAGCTCGCTGAGGGGGATGAACTGCACGCTGTCGCCCTTGCCGGGCGCAGTGCCCTCGCGCACCTCCACCAGGCCCTCGGCCCACGCGGCGCTGCGCAGCACACCCGAGCTCTGGTTCTTGTAGATCAGCGCCTGGCCCTGCTCCATGCGCGCGCGCAGGTATTCGCGGCGATTGCCTGGCTTGGGCCAGTCGAAACCGGCAGGCACGCTGAACTGCAGCGGCGTCACGTCCTGCACACCCTGGCGGCGCAACAGGTACGGCCGGGTGAGCAGGCCGAAGGTGACCAGGGTCGACGCCGGGTTGCCTGGCAGGCCGATCACCGGCACCCCGCGAAAATGCCCGAAGGTCAGCGGCTTGCCGGGCTTGATCGCAAGCTTCCACAGCGACAGCTCACCTTCTTCGCGCAGGGCGATACCCAGGTAATCGGCCTCGCCCACCGATACACCACCGGTGGACAGAATCAGGTCGACGTCCTTGAGCTGGCCCAGGCGCTCACGGGTCAACGCCAGATCATCGGGCAGGATGCCGGCGTCCTTCACCTCGCAGCCCAGGCGCTGCAGCCAGCTGACCAGCAGGCGCCGGTTGCTGTTGTAGATCTGCCCGGGGCCCAGGGGCAGCCCCGGCTCGACCAGTTCGTCGCCGGTGGAAAGCACCGCCACCCGCACCTTGCGCACTACCGACAGCGCCGCGCAGCCGAGCGAGGCAGCCAGGCCCAGCTCGACCGGCCCGAGGCGGGTCCCGGCGTCCAGCACGGTTTCACCTGCCCGGGTTTCCTGGCCCTGCGGGCGCACATTGAGCCCGGCACTGAGCGGCTCGGTGAAACACACGCGTTGATCGGGCTGAACGTCGGTGTTCTCCTGCATCTCGACGCAGTCGGCCCCTGCCGGCAGCGGCGCACCGGTAAAGATGCGCGCACAGGTACCCGGCTCCAGAGGCGCAGGCGCCTGCCCGGCCTGAATGCGCTGGCTCACCACCAGCGGCGTGCCCTGCCAGTCGGCGTGGTGCAGTGCGTAGCCGTCCATGGCGCTGTTGGGCCAGGGCGGCAGATCAAGGCCGGCGACCAGCGCCGTGGCCAGCACACGGCCCTCGGCAGCAGCCAGTGGCACCTCTTCGCAGTCTTCGATGCGCGCCGCTTCGGCCAGCGCCAGCAAGCGCTCCAGGGCCTGCTCCACGGGCAGCAGCGGCTTTGCCGCAACAGGCTCAGCCACGGCTTTCACACGGCGCCGCCTGCTTGAGGTGCGCGACGAAATTGCACGGGCGATGGCGTACATCCAGTTGCTCGGCAAGAATCCCGTCCCAGCCGGTGCGTACCGCGTTGGTCGAGCCGGGCAGGCAGCACACCAGCGTACCGTTGGCCAGCCCGGCCAGGGCGCGGGACTGCACGGTGGAGGTGCCGATATCGGCCAGGGAGATATGCCGGAACAGTTCACCGAAGCCGTCGACCTGCTTGTCGAGCAGGCAACCGACCGCCTCGGGGGTGCTGTCGCGGCCGGTGAAGCCGGTGCCGCCCGTGATCAGTACCACCTGCACCTGCTCGTCGGCGATCCAGGTGGCGACCTGCGCGCGAATCTTGTAGAGGTCGTCCTTGAGCAGTACACGGGCGGCCAGCGCGTGGCCGGCAGCAGTCAGGCGGTCGACGAACACCTGGCCGGAGGTATCGGTTTCCAGGGTGCGGGTATCGCTGACGGTCAGCACGGCAATGTTCAGCGGCACGAACGGTACATCAGCCTTGGCTTTCATGAGGAGGGTGAATCCATGACAGGGAAAGAATGCCGCCAGTTATATCACAGCCCTCCCCGCGCCCGCCCGCCAGCGGCCGATTGCATTGTTCCCGATCAATGACGCGGTTCAGCCGCTATGCTCAAGTTGCGAGGAACTTGCTGGGACGCGATGCGTCTCAATGACATGACCCGCAACTTCCCCCTCAATGGAGAAAGAATATGATTCAACGGACCCTCCCCGCTTTCCTGCTCGCCCTGGGCCTGGGCACCCTCGCCGGGTGTGCTTCGCCTACCGTGATCACGCTGAATGACGGACGTGAGATCCAGGCGGTCGACACCCCCAAGTACGATGAAGATTCGGGCTTCTATGAAATCGAACAGCTCGACGGCAAGAGCACCCGGATCAACAAGGACCAGGTCCGCACCGTGAAAGAGCTGTAAAAGGCAGTACAGACGGCAAGCTTCAGGCCCCTCGCCGGGGCTTGCCGGTCGCGTTTTTTTTTGAGTAGAATTTTGTCATCGGAGTGTAGCGCAGCCAGGTAGCGCGTCTCGTTCGGGACGAGAAGGCCGCAGGTTCGAATCCTGTCTCTCCGACCAGATCGGCAAAAACCACAAAGCCCGCTTTTGCGGGCTTTGTGGTTTCTGGCTGTACTGCATCCGCTGTGGCTCAAACCCGCCCCCACAAGGATGTCAATCATCCGGTGGGGGCGGGCTCGATCCGCGAAGCGTCAACCCGACGTTACTGCGCGGCCACCGCCGTCTCGTCCGGCAGCACCGGCACGAACAGCAGGTTCAGGCGCGAGCTGCTCCACTCACGGGTCTTGTTGGTCAGCTCGAGGTTGTTGTTGAGCTTCTGACCATAGGTCGGCACGATCTGCTTCAGCTTGGCCTGCCATTCAGGGGTCTTGATACGGTCCTTGAAGGTCTTTTCCAGCACGGTCAGCATGATCGGTGCGGCGGTGGAGGCACCTGGCGAGGCGCCCAGCAGCGCGGCGATGGTGCCGTCCTGCGAAGCCACCACCTCGGTACCGAACTGCAGGATGCCACCGTGCTCGGGATCCTTCTTGATCACCTGGACGCGCTGGCCGGCCTGCAGCAGTTTCCAGTCTTCGTTCCTGGCGTTGGGGAAGTACTCGCGCAGGGCATGCATGCGGTCTTCGAAGCTCAGCATCAACTGGCCCATCAGGTAGGTGCTCAGGTCGATGTTGTCGATACCAGCATGGGTCATCGGCATGATGTTGTGGGTGGTCAGTGCCGAGAACATGTCCAGCAGCGAACCGTTTTTCAGGAACTTGGTGGAGAAGGTCGCGAACGGGCCGAACAGCAGCACTTCCTTGCCATCGATGACACGGGTGTCCAGGTGCGGTACAGACATCGGCGGCGCACCGACCGAGGCCTTGCCGTACAGCTTGGCCTTGTGGCGTTTGACGATGTCCTGGTTGTCGGTCATCAGGAACTGGCCGCCCACCGGGAAGCCGGCATAGCCGTCAGCTTCCGGGATGCCGGACTTCTGCAGCAGCTTGAGCGCGCCACCACCGGCACCGATGAACACGAACTTGGCCTTGACGCTGGTTTCGACGCCCTTGTTGGCGAGGTCGGCGACCACCACGGTCCAGGTGTTGTCGGCGTTGCGCACGATGTCGCGCACTTCGTGCGAGGTGTGCAGCTTGACGTTGTCATGCTGGGTCAGCGAAGCGAACAGCTGGCGGGTGATCTCGCCGAAGTTCACGTCGGTACCGATCGGCATGCGCGTTGCGGCAATCTTCTGGTCGGCGGCACGGCCTTCCATCACGATCGGCACCCACTTCTGGATCTGCGCGTGGTCTTCGGAGTACTCCATGCCACGGAACAGCGAACTGTGCTGCAGGGCCGCATGACGTTTCTTGAGGAACTCGACGTTCTTGTCGCCCCACACAAAGCTCATGTGCGGCACGTTGTTGATGAACGAGGTCGGGTTGTTCAGCACCTTCTGCTCGACCTGGTAGGCCCAGAACTGCTTGGAGATCTCGAACTGCTCGTTGACGCCCACCGCCTTGCTGATGTCCATCGAACCGTCAGCCGCTTCGCTGGTGTAGTTCAGCTCGCAGAACGCAGAGTGGCCGGTACCGGCGTTGTTCCAGGCGTTGGAGCTTTCCTCGGCCACCTTGTCCATGCGCTCGTACACGTCGATGGACCAATCCGGCTCCAACTCGTTGAGGTAGGTCCCCAGGCTTGCACTCATGATGCCGCCGCCGATCAGCAGCACGTCGACGGTCTTTTCCGGTTCACTGGGCTTGGAGCAACCCATGACGCTCAGGCACAGGAGCGTCAGCAGGATTTTTTTCATAGTTCAATCCAATTGAAGTGAAGTGATTGGCAATGACCATCACGCCCGCAGTGCACGCCCGTCTCTTGTGGTTCTGCGCGCGCAGGCCATGGCTCAAGGCATGGCGTCCAGGCCTTCGAGGCTGGCTGGCGGCTGGGGTATCGAGGGTGCGGGGAACGGTCTGACGCCATGGCTGCCGTAGCAGCCCTGAATGTTTCGCAAGGCTTAAGCCTGGGTCGCCTTAAGCAGAAAGCGGGCCAACTTGCACAAGACCAACGGCTAATAGCTAGGACCTGTGGTCGCACCCCATCGTTGATGGTTTTGCTGGCGACAATCCGCCACATTGCCCGACATAAAGGCCGGCAGGTGGCGGATTTCCCCCGGTCAGGCCCGCAGGCGCGCCGTCACCTCGCCCAACCGACCCGACAGGTCGTGCAAGTGCTGCCCGGCCTGCTCGGTCCGCTGCACGGCGCCCTGATTGGCGGTGGCGATGCGGGTGATCTCCACCAGGTTGCAGGACATGTCTTCGGCCACGGTGGTCTGTTCCTCGGCGGCGGTGGCGATCTGGCGGTTCATGTCGCGGATGGCCTCCACCGCCTGGGTGATGCGCTGCAACATGGCACCGGCACGCTGTACCTGTTCGGCCCCCTCCTCGCTGCGGGCCTGGCCGTTCTCGATGGCCTTGACCGCCTCCAGCGCGCCCGACTGCACGGCGCTGATGATCTGGTTGATCTCGGCGGTGGACGCCGCCGTGCGCTGGGCCAGGTTGCGCACCTCGTCGGCCACCACCGCGAACCCGCGACCGGCCTGGCCGGCACGGGCCGCCTCGATGGCAGCATTGAGCGCCAGCAGGTTGGTCTGCTCGGCGATAGCGCGGATCACCTCCAGCACCTTGCCGATACGGGCGCTGTCCTGTTCCAGATGGCGAATCACCGCCGCCGTGCCGGCGATGTCCCGGTTGACCGCGTCGATGGTGGCAATGGTCGACTGCATCACCTGCTCGCCGGCCTGGGCACTGTGGTCGGCATCATCCGCGGCGCGGGCCGCGTCCGCTGCATGGCGGGCCACCTCCTGGGCAGTGGCGGACATTTCCTGCATGGCCGTGGCCACCTGGTCGGTCCGCTGGAACTGGTCTTCGGTGCCCCGCGCCATGCCGCCGGCCAGGCTGCGCAGCTCGCCGCTGGCGGACTCCAGCTCCCGGGCGTTGTCCTGCAGGCGCCCTACCGTGTCGGCCAGAAAATCGCGCAAGGTATTGGCAGCCACCGCCAGGCGCCCCAGCTCGTCATGGCGCCCGCAGGCCACGCGGGCATCGAAGCGGCCCTGGCTCAGGTGTGCCACGTATTCGATCAGGCGTCGAATCGGCTCGATCAGGCTGCGATCAACCAGCCACAGGCTCAGCAGCGCAATCAGCAGCGCCGAGCCGAGCATCACCAGCAGCCCCAGCCACACCGTACGCTGCGCGCGGGCATCGATGGCCGCCGCCTGCACCTGGGCATCGGCACGCAACTGGCTGACCAGTTCGCTCATCTGTTCGCTGGCCGCGCGGTCCACGCCCTTCACTGCCTGGTCCCCGACAGCGGGGTCGGCCCCTGCCGCGATGAACGCATCGCGACCGCGGGAATAGGCAGCACCCAGTTGCGCGTGGCTGTCCTTGAGCGCCTGCAGGCGCGTTCTGAGCCCCGCATCGTCGGCGTTGGCCCGCACCAGCTGGGCCAGCAGCGCCTGCACCTGCTGTTCACGCGCCGAAAACTGCTGCCAGTACTTGTCCCGCTCGACCGGCTGCTTGCCGCGTAGCAATACGTTCTTCCATTCCTGCACCTGCACCTTGAACTGCAGGTTGGCTTCGTCGATCAGTTGCGAAGCCAGTATCGGCCCCTCCACCAGCTGGCCATAGCCACGCACGCTGGCCGACAGGAACTGAAAGCACACCAGGGCGATCAGCAACATCGCCAACAGGCTGCCAGCCAGCAGGGCGAGAATTTGCAGCCGCAGGGATTTACGCACGAACATCGCAAGGGTCTCGGAACAAGAGGATAGGAAAGCTGGCGCGCCACCTGCCGCACCAGTCAAAGACGTCCTTGTCCTCGTTCACCGGGCAAAAAAAAGCTGCCATCGAGCGATGGCAGCAAACTGCATTGAGCATTACGCAACAGCTGATCCGATACTCTCAGGGGATTGCTACAGAAATGTTACAGACGTACAAAATCTGTAACATTTCCTTCATGCGCTGTTGAACTGCAAGGCGGCAAGCCGCGCATACAGCGGGTTCTCGGCAATCAGCTGGCGATGGGTGCCCACCGCGACCAGCCGGCCCTGGTCGATCACGGCGATACGGTCGGCGTGCTGCACCGTGGCCAGGCGATGGGCGATGACCAGCGTGGTGCGCCCGGCCATGAGGGCTGGCAAGGCCTGCTGGATCAGGTGCTCGCTTTGTGCGTCGAGGGCACTGGTGGCCTCGTCCAGCAGCAGGATCGGCGCGTCCACCAGCAGCGCCCGGGCAATGGCCAGGCGCTGGCGCTGACCACCGGAAAGCCCAAGCCCGGCATCGCCCAGGTGCGTCTGGTAGCCCTGGGGCAACTGCAGGATGAATTCATGGGCATGCGCGCTGCGCGCCGCTGCCTCGACCTCGGCACTGGTAGCCTCGGCACGCCCGTAGCGGATGTTGTCTTCGACCGTGCCGAAGAACAGCGCCGGGTTCTGCGCAACCAGTGCGAAATGCCGACGCAGGTCCTGCGGGTCGAGCCGGGTCAGTGGCTGGCCGTCGAGCAGTATCTGCCCCTGCTGCGGGTCGTAGAAGCGCAGCAGCAGGTCGAACAGCGTCGACTTGCCCGCCCCCGAAGGCCCGACCAGGGCCAGGGTCTCGCCAGGCACCACCGTCAGGCTCAGGCCGTCGATAGCCGCCGGGGTGGGCCGCGAGGGGTAGGCAAAATGCACCTCCTGCAGTTCGAGGCGGCCACTGACCCTGGGAGGCAGGCGCTCCAGCCCTTCGTCGGGGGCGTGGATCTCGCTGCGTGCCGCCAGCAGCTCGGCGATCCGCTCGGCTGCGCCCGCGGCCCGTTGCAGCTCGCCGATCACTTCGCTGAGGGTGCCGAAGGCGCTGCCGACGATCAGGCTGTAGAACACGAACGCCGCCAGCTCGCCGCCGGAAATACGCCCGGCGATCACGTCCATGCCACCGACCCACAGCATCACACCGACCGCCCCGAGCACCAGCACGATCACCAGGGTGATCAGCCAGGCGCGCTGCACGATTCGCTGGCGAGCGGTGGTAAAGGCAGCCTCCACGGTCAGGCCGAAACGCTGCTGGTCACGGGCCTGGTGGTTGTAGGCCTGCACGGTCTTGATCTGGCCGAGGGTTTCGGCCACGTAGCTGCCCACGTCGGCGATGCGATCCTGACTCTGGCGCGACAGGCCGCGCACCCGCCGGCCGAAGACCAGGATCGGCGCCAGCACCAGCGGCAAGGCCAGCACCACGATGCTGGTGAGCTTGGGGTTGGTGACAAACAGCAGCACGATGCCGCCCAGCACCATCAGGGCATTGCGCAGGAACAGCGAGAGCGACGAGCCGATCACCGATTGCAGCAGCGTGGTGTCGGTGGTCAGGCGCGACTGGATCTCCGAACTGCGGTTGCTTTCGAAAAAGCCCGGGTGCAGGTAAACCAGGTGGTCGAACACCTGCTGGCGTATATCCGCCACGCACCGCTCGCCGATCCACGACACCAGGTAGAAACGACTGAAGGTACCCACCGCCAGTGCCAGCACCAGCAACATGAACAGGCCGATGGACTGGTTGAGCAGGTGTGGCGACTGGGTCATGAAACCCTGGTCCACCAGCAGGCGAATGCCCTGGCCCATGGACAGCGTGATACCCGCAGTGACCACCAGCGCCAGCAGTGCGGCCATGGCCTGTTTGCGGTAAGGGCGAATGAAACGCCAGGCCAGGCGCAGGGCCTGGCGCTGGCGAGCAGAAAGAAGGCTGGGCATGAAGGTCTTCGTTTATCCGGAGTATGCAGGTCAGCCTACACCCGACCACCGGTCAGGCGCCAAGGAACTCTGCAGCGCGTGGGGCATCACTGACAAGACCAGGCAACAAGTTCACTAGAGCGTTTCGTTCTAAAGTGCCGCTGGAGATTTGTCTGACTTTCTGTTGGACTGGAGGTGTGACAGGGCTGTCATGGTGCGGTCATGTCGCGGATCTAGTCTGAGCTTGCAACCTGATGAGGAGACAGGAAATGAGCTTGCAAAACAGCAATACCCAAGCGCAACGCCCAAGCCATCCGAACCCGGCGTGCGGGTCGATCATCGATGCCCAGGGTCGGGAAATCGAGATCACCGAAGACATGATCAGAAAAGCCTGCGAGGACCTGGAGAAAAGCCGGGTAGAGCTCGCCAAGAAAGCCTGACCCCTATTCAAATCAACCCGGCCCTGGTGCCGGGTTTTTTATGCCTGGTGTAAAGCCCGCTTCGCCGGCAAGGCCGGCGCCTGCAGGGAGACCCGTTGCCGGCCGGCGAAAGCAGTACCTCACACCAACAGGCCACCCAACGCCTTGACCATCTGCTGCAACTGCGGCGCATCACCCTCGATGCGCACCATCAGCCCCTCGATCTCGCGCCGCGGCGGGTACTGTTTGCGCAACACATCGAAGGCCGCGCGCTGGACCTGCGGGTCACGGTCAAGGCTGCGACGAAAATCCGCATCGTCGCGGCGCGGGTCGTACACCGCACGGCACAGTGTGGCCAGAGCCCAGGCCGGATCGGTTTCGGCCTGCAGGCTGAGCTGCGCCAGCCATGGGCGCGGCAGCAGGTCGGCCAGGCGCACCGTTTCGGCCTCGCCCCGCCAGGCGCAGAACGCCTGGTAGATCTGCGCCGTGCCGCGCTGCTTGCCATCCAGGCTGTAGCCGGCGATATGCGGGGTGGCAATCACGCACAGGTCGGCCAGCGCCTGATCGACCTGCGGCTCGCCCTCCCACACATCCAGCACCGCCTGCACATCGTCACGCGCCTGCAGCAGGCTGCGCAATGCCGCATTGTCGACCACCGGGCCGCGGCTGGCGTTGATCAGCCAGGCGCCGGGGCGCAGTTGCGCCAAGCGCTCGGCATCCAGCAGGTGCCAGGTCGAATGCTCGCCGCCCTTGGTCAAGGGCGTGTGCAGGCTGATCACATCGCACTCGGCCAGCACCTGCTCCAGGCTCACGTAGTCACCCCCCTCCTGCGCCTGGCGCAACGGATCGCATACCCGCACCGCCCAGCCCAGCCCGCGTAGCACCTCCACCAGACGCCCGCCGACTTCACCGGCGCCAACCACCCCGTAGGTGCGCCGCGCCAGGTCTGCGCCATCCAGCTCGGCCAGGGTCAGCAGGCTGCCCAGCACATAATCCACCACGCCCCGCGCATTGCAGCCCGGCGCGCTGGACCACTGGATACCGGCCTGGGCAAAGTAGTCCAGGGCCAGGTGATCGGTGCCGATGGTGCAGGTGCCGACGAAGCGCACCTTGCTGCCTTCGAGCAGGGCCTGGTCGACGTTTGTCACCGAGCGCACCAGCAATACATCGGCGTCCTGCACGCAGGCGCGGTCGATGCTGCGGCCCGGGTAACGGCGGATCTCGCCGAAGCCTGCGAAAAAGGCATCGAGCAGCGGTATATTCTCGTCGGCAACAATCAGCATGGCGCTCTCCTGTAAGGGAGCGCAGTGTAGGCCCATACACCCGGCTCGATCCAGCCGAGATAAAGCCCGCCGGTGTATTTCCTGACCCATGCGTCAAGGCGTAGACTAGGCGGTTTTCCGCGCCTTTATTGTGGACATCCGCCCCGTGACACAGTCGAACACCGCTACCACCCGCCTCTCCCGCCCAGCCAGGGTCGGCACTGAAGTACGCAGCCTGCTGCAGTTGGCCACGCCGATCATCATCGCCCAGCTGGCCACCACCGCCATGGGCTTCGTGGATGCCGTGATGGCTGGCCGGGTCGGCCCGCGCGACCTGGCAGCGGTTGCCCTGGGCAACTCGATCTGGGTACCGGTGTTTTTGCTGATGACCGGCATCCTGCTGGCCACCACGCCCAAGGTGGCGCAGCGCTTCGGTGCCGGTCAGCATGCCGAGATCGGCCCGCTGGTGCGCCAGGCCCTGTGGCTGGCCGGCGTGGTCGGCCTGGGCGGTTGCGGCCTGCTGCTCAGCGCCGAGCCGGTACTGCACCTGATGAAGGTCGACCCGGAACTGATCGCACCGTGCATGGGCTACCTGCAAGGCATCGCCTTCGGCCTGCCGGCGGTGGCGCTGTACTACGTGCTGCGCTGCAGCAGCGACGGCCTGGGCCGCACCCGGCCGAGCATGGTGATCGGGCTGAGCGGGCTGATGCTAAACATCCCGCTGAACTACGTGTTCATCTACGGCCACCTGGGCGTGCCAGCCATGGGCGGCGTGGGCTGCGGCTGGGCCAGCGGCATCGTGATGTGGTTCATGGCCCTGGCCATGGCGCTGTGGGTCGGCCGTGCAGCGGCCTATCGCCAGGCCCAGGTGTTCGCCCGTTTCGACTGGCCGCAATGGTCGGTGATCAAGCGCCTGCTCACGGTCGGCCTGCCGATCGGCATCGCGGTGTTCGCCGAATCGAGCATCTTCGGCGTGATCGCCCTGTTGATCGGCAGCCTGGGCTCCACCGTGGTGGCCGGGCACCAGATCGCCCTGAACGTGAGTTCGCTGGTGTTCATGATCCCGTATTCGCTGGGCATGGCGGTAACCGTGCGGGTCGGCCAGGCCATCGGTGCCGGCGACCCGCGCCAGGCGCGCTTTGCCGCCGGGGTGGGCATGGGTACGGCGCTGGCCTACGCCTGCTTTTCGGCCAGCCTGATGCTGTTGCTGCGCGAGCCTATCGCCAGCATCTACACCACGGACCTGGCGGTGATCCAGATCGCCTCGATGCTGATCGTGTATTCGGCGCTGTTCCAGTTCTCGGACGCGATCCAGGTGACTGCGGCCGGCGCCCTGCGCGGCTATCAGGACACCCGCGTGACCATGATCCTGACCCTGTTCGCCTATTGGGGCATCGGCCTGCCGGTGGGCTACCTGCTGGGGCTTACCGACCACTTCGGGCCGGCCAGCGGCCCCAGCGGGCTATGGGAAGGCCTTATCGTGGGGCTGACCTGTGCGGCGCTGATGCTGTCGGTGCGCCTGGCGCGCAGCGCACGCAAGCGCATCCGCCAGCAGCGCCGGGGTTAGGCGAGTTTCTTGCGGATCCAGTACAGGTAGGTGCCGGCATCTTCCTGCTGCTGCACCAGTTCATGGTCCAGAAACACACAGAACTTGGGGATGTCGCGGCGGGTCGAGGGGTCGGTGGCAATCACCTTGAGCAGGCCGCCGGGCGCCAGGTCGCGGATGTGCTGGTGCAGCATCATGACCGGCTCGGGGCAGTTGAGGCCGGTGGCATCCAGGGTGGCGTCGGGGGTGAGGTCGGTCATCAGGTACTCCGGGGTCAGCGGTTGTTCGGTGTTGATTGAAGGCCTTGCCGGCGAAGGCCTCAACGCGGTTTCAGATCCAGACGACGCAGGTGGCACGTCACCTCTTCACGGTCGTGATACAGCTGCTTGCAGCCGATCGACACCTTGACCTTGCGCGCCTTGAATCCGTCCTCGATACGCTCGAGCAGCCGCCGCACCTCGGCATAGCGCTGCTTCATCGGCAGCTTGAGGTTGACCACTGCCTCGCGGCACAGCCCTTCCCCCAGCCAGGTTTCCAGCAGCGCTGCGCTGCGCGCCGGCTTCTCGACAATGTCGCACACCATCCAGTCCACGGTCTGCCTGGGCTTGTAGGTAAACCCGTCGGCCATCAGGTGCTGCACCAGCCCGGTATCCATCAGGCTCTCGGCCATCGGCCCGTTGTCGATCGCGGTCACCAGCATGCCGCGCTTGACCAGCTGGTAGGTCCAGCCACCCGGTGCGGCGCCCAGGTCGACCCCGGTCATGTCGCCCGACAGGCGCTGCTCCCACTGCTCACGCGGGATGAAGTGGTGCCAGGCCTCCTCGAGCTTGAGGGTCGAACGGCTCGGCGCCTCGCGCGGAAACTTCAGGCGCGGGATGCCCATCGGCCACATCGCCGAGTTGTCCGCTGCGGCCAGCCCCACGAACACGCGCCGGCCACTGACGAAGGTCAGCAGCAGACGCGGCCTGGCCGGGTCGTCAACCAGCCGGCCAGCCTTGCTCAAGGCCTTGCACAACGGCGCCTCGAACTTGCGGCAGAAGGTCGACAGCTCTTTGCCGTCATTGGTGTCCATCACCTCCAGCCACACGCTGCCACACACCGGGTAGGCGGCCAGGTGCTCGAGCAGCACGCTGATACGGTCGGTTTCGGGCAACTCGACGAAGCTGCCGCGGGCCCACTGGCGCGGAAAGATCAGCTGCTTGAAACGCAGCTCGCGCATCAGGCGCTCGGCGCCCTCGGCGTCGTTGCACACGAACTCGGCACAGGCGCTCTGCGGCTTGCCCTTGGCATAACCGGCAACCCCCAAGCGTGCGGCATGCTCGGCGATCTCGGCGCACACTTCACCCTCGAAACCGGGCCGGCAATGCATAAACAGGGTATTCATCAACTACTCCAGAACGGCTGGCCTGCACGCCAACCCTGACCGGGCGCAACACCTGCACACGGCAAATCGGCGAATGATAAAGCAGTTTAGGAACTGGCGACACGCCCCGCCGGTCCAGTACATGGTCAGGTCCGCCAAACAGGGCTAACCTGACCGCTTAGCCAGGTCCGTGCCGTGCGGACCGTCACAGAGGCGGTGAACTGGCGACTGCAAGGATGATTGCCAGGCACCGACGCAGAAGGAGTTGGCAGATGCCCTCGCTCGACAGCCTGAAAACCCTCAAGACCCTGACGGTGGAGAACCGTGAATACCATTACTACAGCCTGACCGAGGCCGCCCGCAGCCTCGGCGACCTGCAGCGCCTGCCGATGTCGCTCAAGGTGCTGCTGGAAAACCTGCTGCGCTGGGAAGACGGCAAGACCGTCACCGGCCAGGACCTGTACGCCCTGGCCGAGTGGCTGCAGCAGCGCCGCTCGGACCGCGAGATCCAGTACCGCCCGGCACGGGTGCTGATGCAAGACTTCACCGGCGTGCCCGCCGTGGTCGACCTGGCCGCCATGCGCGCCGCCATGGCCAAGGCCGGCGGCGATCCGCAGCGCATCAACCCGCTTTCCCCGGTCGACCTGGTGATCGACCACTCGGTGATGGTCGATCGCTACGCCACCGCGCAGGCCTTCGGCGAGAACGTCGACATCGAGATGCAGCGCAACGGCGAACGCTATGCGTTCCTTCGCTGGGGCCAGAACGCCTTCGACAACTTCAGCGTAGTGCCGCCGGGCACTGGCATCTGTCACCAGGTCAACCTGGAGTACCTGGGCCGCACCGTGTGGACCCGCGAGGAAGACGGACGCACCTATGCCTTCCCCGACACCCTGGTCGGCACCGACTCGCACACCACCATGATCAACGGCCTGGGCGTGCTGGGCTGGGGCGTGGGCGGCATCGAGGCAGAGGCGGCCATGCTCGGCCAGCCGGTGTCGATGCTGATCCCCGAGGTGATCGGGTTCAAGCTGACCGGCAAGCTGCGCGAAGGCATCACCGCCACCGACCTGGTGCTGACGGTGACGCAGATGCTGCGCAAGAAGGGCGTGGTGGGCAAGTTCGTCGAGTTCTACGGCGACGGCCTGGCCCAGTTGCCCCTGGCCGACCGCGCGACCATTGCCAACATGGCGCCGGAGTACGGCGCCACGTGCGGTTTCTTCCCGGTGGACGACGTGACCCTGGACTACCTGCGCCTGTCCGGTCGCCCCGCCGCCACCGTGCAACTGGTGGAGGCCTACTGCAAGGCCCAGGGCCTGTGGCGCGAGGCGGGCCAGGAGCCGGTGTTCACCGACACCCTGGCACTGGACATGGACGAAGTCGAAGCCAGCCTGGCCGGGCCCAAGCGCCCGCAGGACCGTGTGGCGCTGTCCCAGGTGGCCCAGGCATTCAACAACTTCATCGGCTTGCAACTGAAGGTGTCGACCAAGGAGGTCGGGCGCCTGGAAAGTGAAGGGGGCGGCGGCGTCGCGGTGGGCAATGCCGACCAGGCCGGCGAAATCGAATACGAGCACGAGGGCGCCAATCACCTGCTCAAGGACGGTGCCGTGGTGATCGCCGCGATCACCTCCTGCACCAACACCTCCAACCCCAGCGTGATGATGGCTGCCGGGCTGGTGGCCAAGAAGGCCGTGGAAAAGGGCCTGCAGCGCAAGCCCTGGGTCAAGACCTCACTGGCCCCCGGCTCCAAGGTGGTGACCGACTACTACAAGGCGGCCGGGCTGACCCCTTATCTGGATGCCCTGGGCTTCGACCTGGTCGGCTACGGCTGCACCACCTGCATCGGCAACTCCGGCCCGCTGGCCGAGCCGATCGAAAAGGCCATCACCCAGGCCGACCTTACCGTCGCCTCGGTACTGTCGGGCAACCGCAACTTCGAAGGCCGGGTACACCCGCTGGTCAAGACCAACTGGCTGGCGTCGCCGCCGCTGGTGGTGGCCTACGCCCTGGCCGGCAGCGTGCGCGTCGACCTGTCCAGCGAGGCTCTGGGCCTGGGCAAGGACGGCAAGCCGGTGTACCTGCGCGACATCTGGCCCAGCCAGCAGGAAATCGCCGAAGCCGTGGCCAAGGTCGATACCGCGATGTTCCACAAGGAGTATGCCGAGGTATTTGCCGGCGACGCACAGTGGCAGGCCATCGAGGTGCCGCAGGCAGCGACCTATGTGTGGCAGGAGGACTCCACCTATATCCAGCATCCGCCATTCTTCGACGACATCACCGGCCCGCTGCCGGTCATCGAAGACATCCACGGCGCCCGGATACTCGCGCTGCTGGGCGATTCGGTGACCACCGACCACATCTCGCCCGCCGGCAACATCAAGGCCGACAGCCCGGCCGGACGCTACCTGCGCGACAAGGGCGTGGAGCCGCGGGACTTCAACTCCTACGGCTCGCGTCGCGGCAACCATGAGGTCATGATGCGCGGCACCTTCGCCAACATCCGCATCCGCAACGAGATGCTCGGTGGCGAGGAAGGCGGCAACACGGTGCATGTGCCCAGCGCCGAGAAGCTGGCGATCTATGACGCGGCCATGCGCTACAAGGCCGAAGGTACACCACTGGTGGTGATCGCCGGGCAGGAGTACGGCACCGGTTCCAGCCGCGACTGGGCCGCCAAGGGCACCAACCTGCTGGGGGTCAAGGCGGTACTGGCCGAAAGCTTCGAGCGTATCCACCGCTCCAACCTGGTGGGCATGGGCGTGCTGCCCCTGCAGTTCGCCGAGGGCCAGACGCGCAAGACCCTGGGGCTGACCGGCCATGAGCGCATCGACATCCTCGGCCTCAGCCAGACCCAGGTGCAGCCACGCATGACGCTGACCCTGCGCATCACCCGCGAAGACGCATCGACGCAGCAGATCCGGGTACTGTGCCGCATCGATACGCTCAACGAAGTGGAGTACTTCAAGGCTGGCGGCATTCTGCACTACGTGCTGCGCCAGTTGATCGCGAGCTAGCCTGAAGCAGGCCCGGCGCCGTTGCGCCGGGCCTGCACTGGCCCGCCGTGTGGCCACTGAGTTCGACCTGAACCAGAGGCACTGTGCGGCGTTGCCCGCCCGCTACCTGCCCCCGCGTGAACACCAGGTCACTAGCTGACTAACATGACAAATATATGAAAGAATGCAAACAAGTTGCTTGACTTTGCAGCCTTTCAACTACAACACGAACAGCTAAGGCACCTTGAGCCGGATCAATATTCTTTAAATATCCATTCAATAAAAACGCCTGTCTGCCGATACACCACGAAAGCCTTCCGGATAGAACAGCTTATGCGTAACAATCAGCCGATTACCCAGCGCGAACGGACTTTCCCTGCCCAACAACGTCTGATATCGACCACCGATGCCAAGGGTGTGATCACCTACTGCAACGATGCGTTCGTCGAGATCAGCGGCTTTTCGCGGGAGGAGCTCATTCGTGCGCCACACAACCTGGTCCGGCACCCGGATGTGCCGCCGGCTGTGTTTGCGCATATGTGGAGTACGCTCAAGCAGGGCCTGCCGTGGATGGGCATCGTCAAGAACCGCTGCAAGTCGGGTGATCATTACTGGGTCAACGCCTACGTCACCCCCATCTTCGAGAACAACCAGGTAGTCGGCTACGAGTCGGTGCGGGTCAAGCCCAGCGCCGAACAGATCCGTCGCGCCGAGGCGCTGTATCACCGCATCAATCAGGGCAAGCCACCCATTCCGCGCCGCGACCGCTGGCTGCCGGTACTGCAGGACTGGCTGCCGTTCATCCTGGTCAGCCAGGTCGGCTTCCTGATCGGCAGCTGGCTGGGCCACTCCTGGGGCTTCGCCGTGGCGGCCGCCCTGTCGGTACCGCTGGGGCTGCTGGGCCTGAGCTGGCAGCAGCGTGGCCTCAAGCGCCTGCTGCGCCTGGCCGAACAGACCACCTCCGACCCGCTGATCGCGCAGATGTACACCGACAGCCGCGGCGTGCAGGCTCGCCTGGAAATGGCCATGCTCAGCCAGGACGCGCGCCTCAAGACCTGCCTGACCCGCCTGCAGGACACCGCCGAGCACCTCAACGAGCAGGCCCGCCAGTCCGACACCCTGGCCCACAACAGCTCCTCGGGCCTGGAGCGCCAGCGCGTGGAGACCGAGCAGGTGGCCGCTGCCGTCAACCAGATGGCCGCCACCACCCAGGAAGTGGCCAACCACGTGCAGCGCACCGCCGATGCCACCCAGGAAGCCAACCGCCTGACCGGGCGCGGCCGCGACATCGCCGGCGAAACCCGCGATGCGATCCAGCGTCTGTCGGCTGCCGTGGGCGAAACCGGCCTGACCGTGACCCAGCTGGCCCGCGACAGCGACGAGATTGGCGGCGTGGTCGATGTGATCAAGGGCATTGCCGACCAGACCAACCTGCTGGCGCTCAACGCCGCCATCGAAGCGGCACGCGCCGGTGAAATGGGCCGCGGCTTCGCCGTAGTGGCCGACGAAGTGCGTCAGCTGGCGCAGCGCACCAGTGAATCGACCGGGCAGATCCACGGCCTGATCGCCAAGCTCCAGCAAACCGCCAGCAATGCCGTACAGACCATGGAAACCGGCCATCGCCAGGCCGAGGAAGGTGTGGCACGGGTGATGGAAGCCGACCAGGCGCTGGTGGGCATCAGCGAGGCGGTGGCCAACATCACCGACATGACCACGCAGATTGCCGCCGCTACCGAAGAGCAGACCGCAGTGGCCGATGAAATCAGCCGCAACATCAGCACCATCGCCCAGCTTGCCGACCAGACCTCCGAGCAGGCCCAGCATTCGGCGCTGCTCAGCGAGGAACTGACCCTCACCGCCACCACCCAGTATTCCCTGGTGGAGCGCTTCAACCGTTGACCCGGTGGCGCACAACCTCTGGTTGTGCGCCCACAGCGGTCTACCAGTCCAGTGTCAGCCGGCTTTCGAAGTAGCGCTCCTGCCCATCGAGCGGGTCGTTGAAGCGCAGGTTGTGGGCCAGCAGCTTGAGTGGCCTTGCGTAGTCATCGGGGCCCTGCACGATCTGCGGGTAGTACGGATCATTGCAGATACTCGCCCCCAGCGCCGTCATGTGCACCCGCAACTGGTGGGTCTTGCCAGTGACCGGTGACAGGCCGTAGCGCCACCACTCGCCGTTTTTTTCCAGAACCCGGGCAATGGTTTCGCTGTTGCTGACGCCGGGCACCTCCTGCATGCGAAAGAACGGCTCGCCATTGACCAGCCGGCTCTTGTGCACCCGCGGGAACTCCAGCTGCGGCAAGGCGCGGGCAATGGCCTGGTAGTGCTTGTCGATCTGTCGGGTGGGAAACAGCTGCTGATAGGCCGAACGGCTTTGCGGGTTGGCCGAGAACAGCACCAGGCCCGCCGTGTGCCGGTCGATGCGGTGCAATGGCACCAGGTGCGGGTTGTCGAGCCGGCGAATCAAACGGCGCAGCAACGTGTGTTCGACATATTCGCCAGTGGGCGTCACCGGCAGAAAGTGCGGTTTGTCGGCCACCACCAGGTGCTCGTCGACGTGCAGGATATGCTCCTGCACCGGGATCGGCTTTTCGTTGGGTACTTCGCGAAAATAGTGGATACGCAGGCCTGGCTTGTAGGCAAGGCCCACGTCAATCGGCGCGCCCTGGGCATCCAGCACCCGCCCACGGGCGATGCGATCGAGCCATTGTTCACGGCTGATCGCCTTGAAGTGGTCGCACAGGCAGTCGAGCACGGTGGCCCAACTGCCCGGTGGCAGGCAGACAGTGCTGGCCTGGTGCTGGGCCGGATCGAAAGGGACACTCATGGACATGCTCGCAAGTTGGGGGCCGTCCATTATCCGGCATGCCTGCCGGCTCAGCCAGCCCGGGTTGCCGCAGCCTCGGTAAACTCCTTGAGCCAGCGCAACACATCCACCGCCTCCCAGCGGCCCGGATCGTACAACGCATACATCAGGCCCTGGTAACCGACCACATCCAGCGCCCGGTGGTAACCGGCGCGCTGGAACAATGCCTCGATCTCAGCAAAGCAGGTGTTGAAGTGGATCTTGCTGAAAGGGGTCTTGCCCTCGGTGACCAGGCCATCGAGGCGCAATTCGAGCACGGCCTCGCGCACCTGTTCGACAGCCATGCGGTTGACGCTGTATTTCAATTGTTCGACGTTGACCATCGTCCGGCCCCTCTGGCGCAAGCGCTCACCCGATTACTGTATTTGCATACAGTGTATGAATGAACAGTACTCACTGCAACCCCGGCAGGTAGCCGGTACCCTCGCGCACCGTCAGCACCTGCTTGCGCCCTGCCCCTTCGGCGATGGCCAGGTGAACCCAGCGGTCGAACTCCAGAATGAGCTGGTCGAACGCCAGACCGCTGTCCAGGATACGTTGCGCCACCACCAGGGGTGAAAGCGCCGCCACGCTGATATCGGCTGCCAGCCCGAGGGTATGCGCACTGCCGCTCACCCCGCCGACACGGCGGTTGAGCTCGTTGCTGCGGTAGGCACTGTTGACGCGGATGGGCTGCCCGAGCAGGCTGCGTACCTGCTCCAGGGTCTGGCTCAGACGGCGCAGGTTGGCCAGCGCATCGGGGCCGGGCTGGTTGGTCAGGCCTTCACGCCGGGCAGTTTCGGAAGCAGTCAGTTCTTCCAGTGTGAAATGCGGACTCAGGTGCATGGTTCGCCACTCCTTGGCGGATGAGACTTCGTCACGGGTGTATGCTGCGCTGGCGATTCTCCAACAGCACCTGCGCCGTTGCATCACAGATTGTGCATCGGCATGTGAACACCCCGCTGGCGACGCTCAGCTCAGAAACGCGACCACCTGCTCGGTATCGAACGGCCAGAGCAGCTCGGCACCGGAGTCACAGCGACGCAGCACCGGAATCAGCAGGCCGTAGCGCTCGACATCGGCCGGATCATCGGCAATATCGACCAGCTCGACCAGCAGCCCGTGCTCGACAAGCGGCATCAGAATGGCCTCGGCCACCTCGCACAGATGACAGCCCAGGGTGCCGAGCAGTTGAGTTTCAGGAAGCATGGGAAGTACCGTGAAACGTGAAAAGCGGACCCGTATTCTAGGCCCGTACACCTGGCGGGTCGAGACACCAACGACTGATCTGGGTCAGCCTGCGTGGCCTCGAGCGCTGTAGACTGACAAATTTTTTCGCGCCCGTCGGCATTGCAATGGAGTGTATTGAGTGTTTGCCAACCTGCTGATCATCCTGGCCTCGTCACTGGTGGTCATCGCCATTTTCCGGCGCCTGCAGCTGCCCCCCGTGCTGGGCTACCTGTGCGTCGGCCTGTTCGTCGGCCCCACCGCCCTGGACTGGGTCAATGAAAGCGAAGAACTACCCGACCTCGCCGAAATGGGCGTGGTGTTCCTGCTGTTTTCCCTGGGCCTTGAATTCTCTCTAAGCAAGATGCTCGCCCTGCGCCGCGTGGTCTTCGGCCTGGGCAGCCTGCAGGTGATCTGCTCGGCGCTGCTGCTGGCCGGCCTGCTGGGGCTGCTTGGCATGCCGGCCGGGGCTGCCCTGCTGCTGGGCGGCGGCCTGGCGCTGTCGTCCACCGCCATCGTCAGCAAGGAGCTCACCAGCCTCGGCGAAATCTTCAGCAGCCACGGCCAGAACGCCATTGGCGTGCTGCTGTTCCAGGACGTGATTGCGGTACTGCTGCTGACCCTGGTGCCGGTGTTCGCCGGCCAGGGCGGCCAGGCCTGGTACTGGGCGCTGCCGCTGACCCTGGGCAAGACCGTGATCCTGTTCATCGGCCTGCTGCTGGCCAATCGCTGGCTGCTGCCGCGCCTGTTCCACGAGGTGGCCCGCTCGCACTCGGCCGAGCTGTTCGTGCTGCTGGCGCTGGTGATCGTGCTGCTGACCGCCTGGCTTACCCACCTGCTGGGCCTGTCTCCTGCACTGGGGGCGTTCCTCGCCGGGATGCTGCTGGGCGAAAGCAACTATCGCCACCAGATCGAAGCCGATATCCGCCCCTTCCGCGACATCCTGCTGGGGCTGTTCTTTGTCAGTATCGGCATGCTCATCGACCTGCAACTGTTTGCCAGCCACGGCCTGGAAATCCTCGGCCTGACCCTGGCCCTGCTGGCCATCAAGGGGGTGGTGGTGGCGGTGCTGGTCAAGCTGCGCGGCAGCGACAGCGAAACCGCCTGGCGCAGTGGCGTGGCCCTGGCCCAGGGCGGCGAGTTCTGCTTCGCACTGATGGCGCAGATGCAACAGACCCGCCTGCTGCCCGAAGACCTCGGGCACCTGCTGCTGGCCGCCACCTTCTGTTCGATGCTGGTCACCCCGCTGATGCTGCGCGGCGCTCCGGCGCTGGCCGCCCGCCTGCATCGCAAACCCAACCAGGAGGTGCAACTCGAAGAGATCCAGGCACAAAGCGCCTCGCTCAGCGGGCACGTGCTGATCTGTGGTTATGGCCGGGTAGGCCAGTCCATCGGGCGCTTCCTGCGGCGCGAACAGCTGGCCTTCATTGCCCTGGACGACGACCCGGTCAGGGTGCAGGAGGCCGCCGCCGGCGAGCAGCGCGTGCACTACGGCGACTCGCGGCGCGGCGAACTGCTGGCGGCCATCGGCCTGGAGCGTGCCCGGCTGCTGGTGATCGCGGTGGACAAGACCGATGTCGCCATGAGCGTGCTCAAGGCCGCCCGTCACTTCAACACCCAGGTGCCGATCCTGGTGCGCACCCGCGACGACAGCCTGCGCGACGAACTGCGCGCCGCAGGTGCCACGGCGGTGGTGCCGGAGTTGCTGGAGTCCAGCCTGATGCTCGCCTCCCATGCCCTGGTGATGCTCGGCGTACCCCAGGAGCGTGTACAGCAGCGTATCGACGAGGTGCGCCAGAGCCGCTATCGCCTGCTGCACGGGTTCTACCAGGGGGCGCAGACCAGCCCGGTCGACAGCGAAGGCCTGCCCAAGGTCATGCTGCATGCGGTCAACCTGGGCGCCGATGCCTATGCCTGCGGTCGCCCGCTGACCGAGCTGGGCCTGGACCTGCTCGGGGTGGAAATACAGGCCGTGCAGCGCGATGGCGAGGAAGTGGCCCTGGCCACCGATACCTGCCTGCATGCCGGTGACGCGGTGCTGCTGAGCGGCCCCTCCAACGCCATCGATGCCTGCCAGGCCCGCCTGCTGACCGGGCGCTAGCGGCTGCCGTGCGCACTACCCTGGCCCGCCATGTGGGGGCCGGGGGCGCGAATGCAGCGCTGACGTGGAGTTTTTTCCGGGGTTTGTCGTGGATTGGGTTATGGTTTATCGACCGGCCGTCGTTTCGCGCCCTGATCTGGCGCGGCCGCCCGGCCTGCTGCACCAAGGCAAGGCAAATGCTGTACCACTGCCGATTGCACTGAACCTTACGCAGCGCTCGGCACTCGAAATGCCAGACGCCCACTTGACACGGAGAGACCCATGGCCCGCAAAACTGCAAAAGACATCCTTCAGGCAGACTTCGAAATCCTGGTACAGGATGCCGAAAAACTGCTGGAGCACTCCGCGACCCTGGCCGGCGATCAGGCCGACGAGTTGCGCAGGCAGATCGAGGAAAGCGTGTCGCGTGCCCGCGAGACCCTCAAGCAGACCCAGGACTCGGTACGTGAACGCAGCCAGGCTGCACTCAGCGCCACCGAGGACTACGTGCAGTCCAACCCCTGGCAATCCGTCGGCATTGCCGCTGGCGTGGGCTTTCTGATCGGCCTGCTGGCCAGTCGTCGCTGAGGTACGGGGTATGGAAACCGAAACCACCGGCTCGTCTTCACGGCGCCTTGGCGCCGCCATCCTTGGTCTGCTGCACGGCCACGTCGAACTGTTCGGCATCGAACTGCAGGAACAGAAGGCGCGCACCCTGAGCCTGCTGCTGTTCGCCGGGCTGGCCCTGGTGTTCGCCCTGCTGTTGCTGACGGCCTTGTCGGCGCTGCTGCTGATTCTGCTGTGGGACAGTTATCGCCTGGCCGGCATCATCGGCCTGTGCGTGTTCTACAGCCTGGCGGCGGTGTTCTGCGGGCTGCGCCTCAAGGCAGCGGTGTTCGACGAGTCCTCGCCGTTCCATGCCACCCTCGAAGAACTTGCCAAGGACCGGGAGCGCCTGTTGCCATGAGCCTGCCTGAATTGCCGCAAACCACCGACCGCCGCGAACTGCGCAAGGCCCTGGTACGCCTGCGCCTGGAAATGCGTCGCCAGGAAATCCGCCACGAATCCGGGCAACTGCTCAAGCCGCTGACACGCCTGCGCGGGGTGGGCGACTCCCTGCAAGGCGGGCTGCAGGGCGGCCTGGGCATCAAGCACGCGCCCCTCTGGGGTATCGGCGCCGTGGTGCTGCTGGGCTTTCTGACCGGCAAGGGCGCACGCAACGGCAGCCTGACACGGCTGGCCGGTGTGGGCAGCAGCCTGACCCCGCTGATACGCCTGTTCATGCAGTCAAGGCGCTGAACGCAAACTGGCTGCATTCTTGCAATACGAGGCGGCGGGCCGCAGGCTTGCCGTGCTGAGCATCCGGCCAGCCGTCTCGTAAAAACAAGGAGCCGCCGTGTACGACGGGCACCCGCTCGCCTGCTATCAACCCTTCATCGATACGGCCACTGGCCGCATCGCCGGTATCGAAGCCCTTGGCCGACTGGTTCAGGCCGACGGCCAGCTGCGCTCGGTCGGCCCGCTGTTCATTGACCCGCAAATGCCCACCGCAGCCCTGCGCACCCTCGATCGCACGCTGCGTGGCCAGGCCCTGGCAACCTTCAGCCAGGCACCGGGCGACTGGTTTCTGAGCCTGAACATCTCGCCCCGCTGGATCAGCGAGCTGGCTGCCGACGAGCCCTTGCCCAGCCTGATGCAGGTACGACAGCACGGCATCGATCCACGCCGGGTGGTCTTCGAGATCACCGAACAGGGCGGCGACCTGCAGCGCCTGGCCGATGTGGTCACGCGCTATCGCCAGGCCGGCGCACGCATCGCCATCGATGATTTCGGCGCCGGCTACTCGCAGCTGGACCGGGTGCTGGCGCTGCAGCCAGACATTCTCAAGCTCGACATGCGCCTGTTCCAGGCCGCCGCCCGCGGCGGGCCCAGCAGCGAAGTGGTCAAGGCCCTGGCCCAGATGGCCGAGAAGACCGGGTGCTGGATCATTGCCGAAGGCGTCGAGAACGAGGCCGAGCTTGACTTCGCCCTGGAATGTGGCGCGCGTTACCTGCAGGGCCACCTGTTCGCCCAGGCCCAGGCCGGTTTTTTCGCCAGCGATGCATTCGTCACCCGCTTCGGCCACCTGCGCGAGCGCTACGTGCAGGCCAAGCTGGACGAGCGCGCACGGCTGATGCAGCGCCGCCAGCAACTGGCCGAACTGATGCCCCGGCTGCAGGCCTGGGCGCAGGCCCAGGCCTCGGTCGAACAGTTGCCGAACCTGCACGCCTACCCTTGGGTGCTGCGGTTTTTTCTGTGTGACCGGCACGGCACCCAGCTCACCCCCAATCTGGAATGGCACGGCCAGCACTGGCACGTGAACAACGGCTACCAGGGCCACAACTGGTCATGGCGGCCCTACTTTTATCACCTGCTGGCCGAGGGCTGGGATGAGCGCCGGTTGATTCTGTCCAGCACCTACCGCGACGCCACCACCAACCAGTACTGCATGACCGCCGGCCAGTTCTTCGACGACGGGCGCCGCCTGCTGCTGATCGACCTGGATGCCGATGGCCTCTGAGGGTTGCGGCCACGTCCGGGACACGGGAAGCTAGGGGCCTGCCCCGCACTGGAGAACCGGCCTTGGACTGGCACACACTGCTTACCCGCGAACGCCTCGGCAAAACCCTGCACAGCCCCGAAGAACTCGGGCGCAGCCCCTTCCACAAGGACCACGACCGGATCATCTTCTCGGGTGCCTTTCGCCGCCTGGGGCGCAAAACCCAGGTACACCCGGTCACCAGCAACGATCACATCCACACGCGCCTGACCCACTCGCTGGAGGTCAGTTGCGTGGGCCGCTCGCTGGGCATGCGGGTGGGCGAGACACTGCGCGACAGCCTGCCGGACTGGTGCGCGCCCAGCGACCTGGGCATGGTGGTGCAGTCTGCCTGCCTGGCCCACGATATCGGCAACCCGCCGTTCGGCCACTCCGGCGAGGACGCAATCCGGCACTGGTTCCAGCAGGCCGCCGGACGCGGCTGGCTGGATGCGATGAGCGATGCCGAACGGGGCGACTTCCTCAATTTCGAAGGCAATGCCCAGGGCTTTCGCGTGTTGACCCAACTGGAGTATCACCAGTTCGATGGCGGCACGCGCCTCACCTACGCCACCCTGGGCACCTACCTCAAGTACCCCTGGAGCGCCCGCCACGCCGATGCCCTGGGCTACAAGAAGCACAAGTTCGGCTGCTACCAGAGCGAGCTGCCGTTGCTGGAGCAGATCGCACGCAAGCTGGGCATGCCGCAACTCGAGCCGCAACGCTGGGCCCGGCACCCGCTGGTGTACCTGATGGAGGCCGCCGACGATATCTGCTATGCGCTGATCGACCTGGAAGACGGCCTGGAAATGGAGCTGCTCGACTACGCCGAGGTAGAAGCGCTGCTGCTGGGGCTGGTGGGTGACGACCTGCCGCAAACCTACCGCCAGCTGGGCCCCGGGGATTCGCGCCGGCGCAAGCTGGCGATCCTGCGCGGCAAGGCGATCGAGCACCTGACCAACGCCGCCGCGCGGGCATTCGTCGAGCAGCAGCAAGCCTTGCTGGCCGGCACCCTGCACGGCGACCTGGTCGAGCACATGCACGGCCCGGCCAAGCGCTGTGTGCTGCAGGCAAAGGACATGGCGCGCAAGAAGATCTTCCAGGACAAGCGCAAGACACTGCATGAAATCGGTGCCTACACCACGCTGGAGATTCTGCTCAATGCATTTTGCGGCGCAGCGCTGGAACAGCACGGCGGACGCACGCCATCGTTCAAGCACCGGCGCATCCTTGACCTGCTGGGCAACAATGCGCCCGACCCCAACAGCACATTGCACAGCGCCTTCCTGCGCATGATCGACTTCATTGCCGGCATGACCGACAGCTATGCCAGCGAAATGGCCCGCGAAATGACCGGGCGTTCAAGCCCGATCTGATGCAGTTGACCCGATCAATACGCTGCAACTTCCACGTATGTAACGTAGGCGATTGCAGCCGTATTGATTAGTGCGCAAAACGATGTGGCGCGCTTGAAAATCAACTATTTGTAGCCTTGCGCCCAACTTATTGTAGGAATTTTCCCATATTAAGTTTGAGCGCAACTCTATTTACGTGCACGCCTTCCAACTGGGCTATGGTGCGGCTTCTTTATGGCCCCTACCTGGAAGGTGATTATGCACTCCGTATTTATTGTCGACGATCATCCCGTCATTCGCCTGGCTGTACGCATGTTGCTGGAGAACGAGGGTTATCGGGTCACCGGCGAATCCGACAATGGCGTGGACGCCATGCAGATGACCCGCGAAACCGTGCCCGACCTGATCATCCTCGACATCGGCATCCCCAAGCTGGATGGCTTGGAAGTGCTGTCGCGCTTCAACAGCATGGCCGTGCCGATGAAGGTTCTGGTGCTGACTGCGCAATCACCCGTACTGTTTGCAACACGCTGCATGTTGTCGGGGGCCTGCGGTTATGTATGCAAGCAGGAGGACCTCAGCGAGTTGCTCAGTGCCATCAAGGCGGTACTTTCCGGTTACAACTATTTCCCCAGCCAGGCAATAAACCCACTTCGCCATCAGGACAGCGGCGACAGCGAGATGGAACTGTTCAAGACTGTCAATGATCGGGAACTGATGGTTCTGCAACTGTTTGCCCAGGGCAAGAGCAACAAGGAAATTGCGTCCGGCATGTTTCTCAGCAATAAAACCGTGAGCACCTATAAAAAACGCCTGATGCAGAAACTCAAGGCCAACTCGCTGGTGGAACTGATCGAGATGGCCAAACGCAACGCGCTGGTATGAGTGCGAGCATGGCCAAACGTCTTCTGTTGTTCTGCCTGCTGTTCGCCGGGGCCTGCCTCGCCCCTCCGCTCTGCGCCAACGAACCCGGCGAGCGCAACTACGAGCTGCTCAGCCGCAGCGGCCTGGCGGCCATGGCTGTAACCCCCACACCGGCCCAGGCCGACTGGCTCGACAAGCATGACGTGCTGGTACTGGGCACTTCGGCACCGGACTACGCGCCGTTCGACATCACCGCCAGTGGCCGCGATTACGAGGGCCTGACCGCCGACTACGCCGGCCTGATCGGCAATACCTTGAACCGGCCCATTCGGGTCAAGCGCTTCGCCAACCGCGACAAGGCCCTGCAAGCCCTGATAGACGGGCACATCGACCTGCTGGGAAGTGCCAATGGCTACGATGCCGCCCTCCCCGAGGTGGCCCTGTCGCGCCCCTATGCCGAAGACCTGCCGGTGCTGGTCACCCGCGAAAATGAAACCCGGGCACTGGACAACGGCCTCAAGGGGCTGCGCCTGAGCGTGGTTGCCCATTACCTGCCATTGAGCGAGGTTCGCGCCACCTACCCCAACGCCACGGTGCAGACCTACAGCTCCTACCACAATGCCCTCAACGCGGTGGCCTTCGAACAGGCCGACGTGTTCCTGGGGGACGCCTTGTCGACCTATTACCAGATCAACCAGGGCTACCTGAAAAACCTCAAGATGGTGAACTTCGGCAAACACGAGCCTGTGGGCTTCAGCTTCGCCCTGCGCGCCGACAACCCGCTGCTGCTCGAGCTGGTCAATACCACCCTGGACGCGGTCACCAGCGCCATGCGCACCAGCATCTTCCAGCGCTGGAGCATCGGCGACGGCATGCTGCTGACTGATCGCAAGCTGCAACTTTCCCCACGCGAACAACGCTGGCTGGCGGCACACCCGGTGGTGCGCGTGGTGGTGGACGAAAACGCCGCGCCGCTGTCGTTCTACGACAGTGCCAACAACCTGCGAGGTATCGTTGCCGACCTGCTCGAGCTGATCCGTCTGCGCACCGGCCTGCGTTTCGAGATCCATCGCAGCGCCGGCATCAGCGACATGATCGACCAGTTGCACCAGGGTCGCGCCGACGTCATCGCCACCATCACGCCCAGCACACAGCGCGAAGCCACCCTGAACATCAGCCGGCCCTACCTGGAGAACGCCTACGTGCTGGTCACGCGCAAGGGCGAGGACGAACCTGCCTCGCTGCGCCAGCTGTATGGCAAGCGCCTGGCCGTGACCCGCGGCAGTACGCTCAACGACGGGCTGCGCATTCGCCATGGCGGCATCGAGCTGGTTGAAACGGAAAGCCCCGCAGCCTCCGCCGAACTGCTGTCGCGTCACCAGGTGGACGGCATGGTCACCGCGCTGATCAATGCCAATTTCAGGCTCACCACCCAAAAGCATCTGATCATCCGCGCCAACATCGGCGACGAGCCGGCGACCTACTCCATGGCCACCGCCCAGGGCGCCGACGAACTGACCTCTATCCTCGACAAGGCCCTGCTTAGCATCCCGCCCCAGGAGCTGGGCGCAATCAATGGCCGCTGGCGCGATTTCAGCGGCGAACCCAGCTCCTACTGGCAAAGCCACCAGCGCTTCATCATCCAACTGGTGCTGGGCACCGGCCTGCTGCTGATCCTGTCGCTGGCCTGGAACGGCTGGATGCGTCGCCAGATCAAGAAGCGCGAGCAGATCGAGCGCGCCCTGGGCGACCAGCTCGAGTTCATGCGGGCGCTGGTCAACGGCACGCCGCACCCGATCTACGTGCGTGACCGCCAAGGCCTGCTCAAGAGCTGCAACGACAGCTACCTGCAGGCCGTTGAGGCGCGCGCCGAAGAGGTACTGGGCAAGTCCATCCACGATGCGCCGCTCACCGATGCCGACAATGCCAGTCAGTTTCAGGCGGACTACCAGCAGGTGATGAACGAAGGCCTGCCATTGATCGTCGACCGCCCCATGATGCTGAAGAACCGCGAGCTGACCATCTACCACTGGGTACTGCCGTACCGCGACTCGCTGGGCGAGGTACAGGGCATCATCGGCGGCTGGCTGGACATCAGCGACCGCCGCCAGCTGATCCAGGAACTGCGCCAGGCCAAGGAGCAGGCCGATAACGCCAACCGCGCAAAAAGCAAGTTCCTGGCCACCATGAGCCACGAGATCCGTACCCCCATGAACGCGGTGATCGGCATGCTCGAGCTGGCACTCAAGCGCGCCGATGCCGGGCACCTCGACCGTCCCGCCATCGAGGTGGCCTACAGCTCGGCCAGGGACCTGCTGTCGCTGATCGGCGATATCCTCGACATCGCGCGTATCGAGTCTGGCCACATGAGCCTGAGCCCCCAGCGCGTCAACCTGGGTGAGCTGGTGGAGTCGGTGGGTAGGGTGTTCGAGGCCCTGGCCCGGCAGAAGGACCTCAGCCTGAGCCTGGTCATCGACGAGAGCGCCTGCCGCGACGTGCTGCTCGACCCGCTGCGCTTCAAGCAGATCCTCTCGAACCTGGTCAGCAACGCGATCAAGTTCACCGACCAGGGCCAGGTACGCGTGGACCTGGCCCTGCAACCGGGGGCCGGGCCCGATACCCTGCAACTACTGCTCTCGGTCAGCGACAGCGGTATCGGCATCAGCGCGACCGACCAGCAGTACCTGTTCCAGCCCTTCGCCCAGGTCGCCCCCGACAGCCCGCTGGCACGCAGCGGCACCGGCCTGGGCCTGGTCATCAGCCGCAGCCTGTGCGCCATGATGGGCGGCCAGCTGACGCTGCACAGCGAACCGGGCACCGGGACCGAGGTGAAGATCAGCATGCCGCTGACGGGGCTGGCAGCTTGCGAGAAGCTCGCCGACCCCGTGCCCCAGCCGACCTTGCCGGCGCCGGCGGTGAAGGTGCTGGTGGTCGACGACCACCCGGCCAACCTGCTGCTGATGGGCCAGCAGCTGGACTTTCTCGGCGTGCAGCACACCAATGCCGACAGCGGCCTGAGTGCGCTGCAGGCATGGCGCCTGGAGCCTTTCGACGTGTTGATCGTGGACTGCAACATGCCGCAGATGGACGGCTACCAGTTGGCCCAGGCCGTACGCGAGGAAGAGCGCATACTCGGGCGCGCGCCCTGCACCATCCTGGCCTACACCGCCAATACCCAACCTGAAGTGCGTGATCGCTGCCACGCCGCGGGCATGAACGACTGCCTGCTCAAACCCATCACCCTGCATGAACTCAGCCAGCGCCTGAACGACGCTCCCCTGTCGGCAGGCCGCGCCCGTGGTGACATGCCCCTGATCGACCTGATGGGGCTGGGGCCGATCATCGGCAACGACCCAGGCGAACTGCGCCGCCTGCTCGAACAGTTGCTCAGTTGCGCCCCGATCGACCGTCAGCAACTGCTCGACGCCGATACTCGCGGCTCGCCGGCAATACTCAGGGACGCTGCACACAAGGTGCTGGGGGTGGCGCGCATGGTGCAGTCCGAGGCGCTGATGCTGGCCTGCGAACGGCTGGAAGCGGCGTGCGAGGACGCTGCGCCAGAACCTGTGCTCAGGCGACGCAAACGGCAGGTGCTAAGGGCAATGAACGAGGTGGATCAGGCGTTGCGCGATACGCTGGAGGCGCTGTCGCAGCCCACGGGAACGGGGCCGATGCAGGGGTAGAACGCAAGCGGCAGCCACCAGGGCTGCCGCTTTGACGAGGTATCAGCTAGCCGGGTTGACCGGCTTTTCCGGATACCAGGCATCCAGCAACGGGCTGACTTCGATCTTGGTCAGCTCGCTGCGGCCTTTGAGCCATGCCTGCACTGCAGCACGCTGCTCTTCGGTGACCGAGCCACGATCTGCCTTGCAGACCAGACCGAAGTCGTCGCCGCCGACGTAGTCCAGGCCGTTGGCATCCATGGCTTCATCCAGGAAGGCGTCGAGGAAAGCGTCAATGGCTTCGTCGGACAGGTCTTCCTTGAACTCCAGGTTCAGTTCGAAACCCAGCTCCTGGAACTCGTCTACACACAGTTTTTTACGCAGACGGCGGGAACGGTTGGTCGCCATGAAACAATCCTCTTAAGTAATAACGCGCGGCACTTTACCAGTTCCACCGCGAAACTGCCTGAATAAAACCCGAAAAATCGCCGCACTGACAGGCATTGTTAGGCACATGGGCAGCATGCGTGGTGCATAATGCGCGCTATATTTTTCCATACCGGGGCCGTCACCCTATTGCGCTCTGGTTTTTTTCACCCCTCGCCTGCAGGGTTTCAGTGCAAATGACCACATCTCTACGTTCACTGCTGTTCGCCGGCCTGCTGCTGCCACTGGCCATGCCGGCCCACGCCGCCCCCGTCAACACCACCCTTTCGCCCAAGGTGCAACAGGCCCTCAAGACCAACAAGCTCGACGGCTCCGCGCTGTCGCTGGTGATGCTGCCGCTCAATGGTCCGGGCACACCCACGGTGTTCAACGCCGATGTGTCGGTCAACCCGGCCTCGACCATGAAACTGGTCACCACTTATGCCGCGCTGGAAATGCTCGGCCCGACCCACCAGTGGAAAACCGAGTTCTACACCGACGGCACCCTGAGCAACGGCACCCTCAACGGCAACCTGTACCTCAAGGGCGGCGGCGACCCCAAGCTGAACATGGAAAAACTCTGGCTGCTGATGCGCGACCTGCGCGCCAACGGCGTACAGACCATCAATGGCGACCTGGTGCTGGACCGCAGCCACTTCGTGCAGCCCCAGCTTCCCCAGTTCAACGACGACGGCGGCGATGAAAACAAGCCGTTCCTGGTCAAGCCCGACTCCCTGCTGGTCAACCTCAAGGCCTTGCGCTTCGTGGCCCGTAACGATGGCGGCAAGGTCCTGGTATCGGTAGAGCCGCCCATCGCCAGCATCCGCATCGACAACCAGGTCAAGGCGGTACCGGGCAACCAGTGCAAGGGCGAAGTGCGCTACAACCCGGTGACCCAGGCCGACGGCGTCAGCGTGGTGGTCAGCGGCCAGTTGGCTGACGGCTGCAACTCCCAGACCTACCTGGCACTGCTCGACCACCAGACCTACGCCGCCGGCGCGGTACGTGCCATCTGGAACGAACTGGGCGGGCGCATCATGGGGGCTGACCGGGTTGCCGAAGTTCCCAAGAGTGCACGCCTGCTGGCCCGCGCATTCTCCCCGGACCTGGTGGAGGTGATCCGCGACATCAACAAATACAGCAACAACACCATGGCCCAGCAACTGTTCCTGAGCCTGGGCGCGCAGTACCGCACCGATGCCGACGGCGACGATGCCCGTGCCGCACAGCGCGTGGTGCGCCAGTGGCTGGCGAAGAAAGGCATCACCGCGCCGCATCTGGTCATGGAGAACGGTTCAGGGCTGTCGCGTGCCGAGCGTGTCAGCGCCAGGGAAATGGCCACCCTGCTGCAGGCAGCCTGGAAGAGCCCCTACGCTGCCGAATTCATCAGTTCGATGCCGCTGACCGGCATGGACGGCACCATGCGCAAGCGCCTCAAGCGCACCGCCATGACCGGTGAAGCACACATCAAGACCGGCACCCTGAATACGGTGCGTGCCATCGCCGGCTTCAGCCGCGACAGCAACGGCAACACCTGGGCGGTGGTGGCAATTCTCAACGACCCCAAACCCTGGGGCGCCTCGGCAGTGCTCGACCAGGTGCTGCTGGACCTGTACCGCCAGCCAAAGCTCAACAGCAGTACCGCAGCGCTGCAACCCTGAGCCGGGCTCAGGGCTCCACCCGGGCATGTAGGCGGTGGCTGCAAGGTAGCCACCCCCCACACGCCTGATCACATCCTGCGCGCCATCAGCGCGCCTGGATGCGCCATGCGCGGTGGATCTTGCTGTTGCGCGCGAAGTCCGGGTCCAGGGTCTGGGCGGTGATCTCCTCGACCGCGTAACGCTCCTGCAGGTGTTCGTCGAGCTGGAACTTGCGGAAGTTGTTGGAGAAATACAGCACGCCACCCGGTGCCAGGCGCGCAACGGCCAGGTCAAGTAGCTCCACATGGTCACGCTGCACGTCGAACACCCCTTCCATGCGCTTGGAGTTGGAGAAGGTCGGCGGGTCGATGAAGATCAGCTCGTACTCCTCGCGGCAGGCCTGCAGCCACGCCATCACGTCGCCCTGCTCCAGGCGGTTCTTGTCCGAGAAGCCGTTGAGCGAGAAGTTGCGCCGCGCCCAATCCAGGTAGGTTTTCGACAGGTCGACACTGGTGGTGCTGCGCGCGCCACCCTTGGCCGCATGCACGCTGGCCGTGGCGGTATAGCAGAACAGGTTGAGGAAGCGTTTGCCGGCCGCCTCGCGCTGGATGCGCATGCGCATCGGGCGATGGTCGAGGAACAGCCCGGTATCGAGGTAGTCGGTCAGGTTGACCAGCAGCTTGACGCCGCCTTCGCTCACCTCGGTGAACTGACCCTGGCTGCTCTGGCGCTCGTACTGCTTGGTGCCGGATTGCCGCTCGCGCCGCTTGATCACCACGCGGCTCTGGTCGATGTTCAGCGCCTGGGGGATCGCCGCCAAGGCATCGAACAGGCGCGCCTGGGCTTTCTCCGGGTCGATCGAGCGCGGCGCGGCGTACTCCTGAACATGCACCCAGTCATGGTAGAGGTCGATGGCCAGCGCGTATTCCGGCATGTCGGCATCGTAGACGCGATAGCAGGTGATGTTCTCGCGCTTGGCCCACTTGCCCAGCTGCTTGAGGTTCTTCTGCAGGCGGTTGGCGAACATCTGCCCGCCTTCGCTCAGACGCGCCGGCTCGCTGGCGACTGAAACAACGGGCTCGCTCGGCTCGCTGCCCCGCTCGCGCTCTGGCTGACGACGCTCGCCAGTGACGAACTGATCGGGCTGCACCCTGATCAACAGCAGCTTGCACGGCAGCGCGCCGTTCCAGAAGGCGTACTGCTTGTGGCTGCGAATACCCATGCGCTTGCCCAGATCGGGCGCGCCGGTGAATACCGCCGCCTCCCAGTTCAGGCAGGCCTGGCGCAGGCGTTCACCCAGGTTCTGGTAGAGATACAGCAGGCTGGCTTCATCACCCAGACGCTCACCGTAGGGCGGGTTGCAGATTACCAGGCCCTTCTGGTTCTGGTCGGGACGCGGCTCGAAGCTGCCCACTTCGCCCTGGTAGATCTTGATCCAGTCGCTCAGGCCCGCACGCTCGACATTGTTGCGCCCTGGCTGGATCAGCCGCGGATCGGCCTCGTAGCCGCGGATCCACAGCGGCGGACGTGCCAGCCCGGCTTCGGCGCGCGCCTTGGCCTCGTCGTGCAGCTTGCGCCACAGCGCCGGCACGTGACCCAGCCAGGCGCTGAAGCCCCAGCGCTCGCGGCGCAGGTTCGGCGCGATATCGGCGGCAATCATCGCCGCCTCCACCAGGAATGTACCCACACCGCACATCGGGTCGGCCAGCGCGCCGCCCTGGGCAGCAATACGCGGCCAGCCGGCACGGATCAGCACGGCAGCGGCAAGGTTTTCCTTCAGTGGCGCAGCCCCCTGCTGCAGACGGTAGCCTCGTTGGTGCAGGCTGTGGCCGGACAGGTCCAGGGACAGAATCGCCTCGCCGCGTTCCAGGCGCAGGTGCACACGCAGATCGGGGTTGAGCTTGTCTACCGAAGGCCGCTCGCCCGCCGCATTGCGCAGCTTGTCGACGATGGCATCCTTGACCTTGAGCGCGCCGAAGTGGGTGTTGTCGATGCCCGAGCCGTGTCCGCTGAACTCCACAGCCAGGCTGCCAGTGGCTTCCAGGTGATCCTGCCAGTCGACGGCGTTGACCCCGTCATACAGGTCATCGGCGTTCTTCATGTTGAAGCGCTTGAGCACCAGCAGTACGCGGTTGCCCAGACGCGACCAGAGGCACAGACGATAGGCGGTTTCCATGTCGGCTTCGCCGCGAATGGCCGAGGTGTGCTCTCGCACATCCTCCAGGCCCAGCCCACGGGCTTCTTCGGCAAGCAGGCCTTCCAGGCCCTTGGGGCAGGTGAGATAGAGTTCGAAACGGTCCGACATGAGTAATCCAAGCCTTGAGCAATAGGTGAAAAGGCAAGCGCATCGCCCCTTCGCTGTTTGATCGAACGCCTTCCAGCAGGCGTTCGAATGGCGCTGACATGGCGCCGGGCCGCCGGACAACGGCCATTTACCCCAGGGTAAAAAGGCTTTGATCGTCCGGCAGAATGAAAAATTCTAGTAAAACTGCGACTTTTTATGACCCTTCGTCGTTTTGAGCCCCTGCGTTGGAAGTGATTCTCAACGATGGCGTTCTGACCTGAGCCATGAGCAAAGCCTGATCATAGCTGGCTTTGCCTTCATTTCGCCGCTGAAGCAATTTTTTACTTATCCCCTGACCCTTGGAAAGGTTACGTCCTTATGACAAAACGATCATTCACACTGTGACCTGCATTGGTTAGAACTCGTATCAGGTTGTCCTGCAACGGGGCAACACTTCCAGCTCGCCACGCCGGCAGCGAGCGCATAACCGGCAGAACGACTCTGCCCGGCCTCAGCCGAGGCCGACGGGACATTACAGTCAACAAGTGAGGGCAACACCCTATGAGAAGACTTAAGCGTGATCCGTTGGAAAGAGCATTTTTACGTGGCTACCAATATGGGGTCACCGGCAAATCCCGCGAGCTTTGCCCTTTTACTCTACCGTCAGTACGCCAAGCCTGGGTCAACGGCTGGCGCGAGGGACGTGGCGACAACTGGGACGGTATGACCGGCACTGCGGGTATCCATAGACTCAACGAACTTCACGCCGTTGGCTGAACGAGGATCTGAATTCTAGTCACCATGCACGCTCTATCCGAGCGGCGGGCTGCGGCCCAGGGGCCCCTTTTGAGGGGCCCTTTTTTCTGCCCGCTCAGCGTGGCCCCATGGCGGCGATGGCGTCCACCGACTCGCGAATCAGCGCAGGCCCCTTGTAGATGAACCCGGAGTAGATCTGCACAAGGCTTGCACCGGCAGCGATCTTCTCGGCGGCGTGCTTGCCTTCGGTGATACCGCCTGCTGCGATGATCGGCAGCTTGCCACCCAGTTCGGCGGCCAGCATGCGCACCGTGTGGGTACTCTTGTCGCGTACCGGGGCGCCCGACAGCCCACCGGCCTCGTCAGCATGCGCCAGGCCTTCCACGCCTTCGCGACTGAGGGTGGTGTTGGTCGCGATCACTGCGTCCATGCCAGTGGCCAGCAAAGCCGACGCCACCTGAGCGGTTTCCTCATCGCTCATGTCCGGGGCAATCTTGATGGCCAGTGGTACGCGCTTGGCATGGGTCAGGGCCAACGCCTCACGGCGCTCGGCCAGGGCCTGGAGCAGTTGCTTGAGCGAATCGCCAAACTGCAGGCTGCGCAGGCCCGGGGTGTTGGGCGAACTGACGTTGACGGTGACGTAGCTGGCGTGACCGTAGACCTTCTCCAGGCAGATCAGGTAATCGTCCACTGCCCGCTCCACCGGGGTATCGAAGTTCTTGCCGATATTGATGCCCAGCACGCCATGGTAATTGGCCGCACGCACACGCTCGAGCAGATGATCGACGCCCAGGTTGTTGAAGCCCATGCGGTTGATGATCGCCTCGGCTTCAGGCAAGCGGAACAGCCGTGGCTTGGGATTGCCTGGCTGCGGGCGCGGGGTGACGGTGCCGATCTCGACGAAACCGAAGCCCAGTTGAGCGAAGCCGTCGATGGCGGCACCGTTCTTGTCCAGCCCCGCTGCCAGCCCGACCGGGTTGGCGAACTGCAAGCCCATGACGGTTACCGGCAACTGCGCCGGCGCCTTGGTCAACAGCCCGTTGAGGCCCAGGCGCCCACCTGCACCGATCAGGTCCAGCGACAGGTCGTGGGAGGTTTCCGGGGACAGTTTGAACAGCAGCTGGCGGGCCAGGGTATACATGGGCAGGCTTAGCTCGAGGTGTGGGAAGGCAGCGATTATAGCGGTGCAGCCGCGACGAAGACAGGCCCGCGTACGCCTTGCACCCACCGCCCGATCAAATCGCAGGCAAAGAAAAGCCCGGCCGGAGCCGGGCTTTTCTCAAGCGTCAGACCAATTACTTGGCTTGGGCTTCTACTTGAGCTTCAACGCGACGGTTGACAGCGCGACCAGCTTCGGTGGCGTTGTCAGCTACCGGACGGGTCTCACCGTAGCCAACCGATTCAACGCGGTTCGACTCAACACCGTACTGGTTGGTCAGAACCTGCTTCACGGCGTTTGCACGACGCTCGGACAGCTTCTGGTTGTAAGCGTCAGGACCGACGGAGTCAGTGTGACCTTCAACAGTGGTGGTGGTGGATGGGTACTGCTTCATGAAGTCAGCCAGGTTCTTGATGTCGCCGTAGCTGTTTGGCTTGACGACCGACTTGTCGAAGTCGAACTTGACGTCCAGCTCTACACGAACGACTTCAGCAACAGCCGGGCAGCCATCAGCGTCAACGGTGACGTTGGCTGGGGTGTCAGGGCACTTGTCGACGTTGTCGCACACGCCATCGTTGTCGCTGTCGGAGCAGACTTCAGCTACTGGAGCTGGCGCAGGAGTCGGTGCAACCTTGCCACCGCTACCACCGAAGTTCAGACCCAGACCCAGGGATGGGCCCCACTCGGTGTTGCCGTTGTCGATGTTGTACATCGCTTCAACGCCAGCACGGGCGAACAGGTTGTCGGTGATGTACCACTTGGCGCCAGCGCCCAGGTTGGCGAAGGTGGAGTGATCGCGACCGTTACGGGTAGCTTGGCCCAGGCTCTCGTGAGCGAAACCAGCCGATACGTAAGGACGGATTGCGTCACCAACGGTACCCAGGTGGTAGGTGGCGTCCAGCTTGGCCTTGGAACCTTTGATGTCCTTGTTGAACACGTCGCCACGAGCGTTGTGAGTCTCGTTGTAGCCCAGGTCCAAGGACACGTCGTCGGTCAGGAAGTAACCGAGGCGAACACCAGGATTGGTGCCGTCGTTCTTGAAGTTACGCTCGCTGTCGTAGTACTGCTTGGTGACGTTGCCTTCAATTTCGACTGCGCCTTGGCCTTGTGCCAGAGCGCCGAAGGAAGTTGCGGCAACAAAAGAACCAATGGCCAAGCCCAAGGTGTTTTTCAATTTCATCCGTTAAATCCCCATCTGGTGATTGTTAAGTAGTCCCACCAAACCCGGGGGACAACTCGTCGACAAGTTTAGCAGACCTTGTCGATACGTTAGAGATATTTGCGACTCACTAAGTTTCGGTGAGGCCCGCAAATTTCTCGCGTAGCTTGTCGAGCGCACGCTTGTAGCGCATTTTCGTGGCGCTCAGGCCCATGTGCATGATGTCGGCGATCTCCTGGAACTCCAGCTCTGCGACAAATCGTAGCACCAAGATTTCGCGGTCGATCGGGTTCACATGAACCAGCCATTTATCCAGCCCGCCTTTCTCTTCCGGTTTGGGGGCCTTCTCTTCAGAGGCCTCCTCGAGCGGATCGAGACTTAGCGCATCCATCAAACGACGTTTGCGCCGCTCCTTGCGGTACTGGGTGATGCATTCGTTGTAGGTGATGCTGTAGAGCCAGGTCTTGAATTTCGACTTGCCTTCGAAATTCTTCAGGCCGTACAGCACCTTCAACATCACCTCCTGACAGACATCGTCAGCATCCCGATCGTTCCCCAGATAACGTGCACACACGTTAAAAAGGGTCCGCTGGTAGCGCCGCATGAGCTCTTCATAGGCGCGAGTAACATGAAAAAGCTCCTCATGCGAACGCGCCACCAACTCCTCATCAGTGAGCTCGCGGGGGTCGTAACGCATGGGCAGCGAGTGAACTTTATTCAAAACAAATCTGGCCGACAGTCAGGTCATTGTCGCCGCTCGCCCTGCCTGGGCGATTTTGCGGCGGCATACATTAGCAGGATTTGCCCGGTTAGCGGCTACTGACCCGCTGCTCCAGGAGGATCCGGTTCGACAGCGATACCAGTTCACCCTCGTCGGTGAGCACGGTCGTCTTGACCGTGCCGATCTCTTCGATCTGCCCCTCGACCTCGCCAATCTGGACCTGCTGGCCGACCTGATAGAGCTCACGTACGTAAATTCCAGCCAGGATCTGCCCGGCGATTTCACGGCTGCCCAGGCCCATGGCCAGCGCAACTGCCAGACCAACGGTAATCAACCCGATGACAATCACGTGGTTGAGCAGGTCGGTCTTGACCTCCAACTGGCTGATGGCCACCGAAATGCTGATGATGATGACCAGGCCCTGGGCGATACGCCCGACCCCTGCGGCGTATTCCAGGCCGATGCCCTCGGCGGCACCGCGCACCAGGCCGTTGACGATCTGGGCCAGCAGCACACCGGCCAGCAGCACCAGCGCACCGCCAAACACCTTGGGCAGGTACAGCGCCAGCATGTCCAGGGTCGCCGAAACACGTTCAAGCCCCAGGGATTCGGCGGCCGAAACCAGGAAGATCAGCAGCACGAACCAGTAGACGATCTTGCCGATCAGCGTCGAGATCGGCACCTGGATGCCCACCCGGCTGAGCATCTTGGTCAGGCCGGTGCCGCCCATCAGGCGATCCAGGCCAAGCTTGGCCAGCAGCTTGGACAACAGGGTATCGAGCAGCTTGGCAACCACAAAGCCCAGCAGCACCACCACCAGCGCCCCAAACAGGTTGGGGATGAAGTTGGCGACTTTGGTCCACAAGGCGGTCATCGCCGCCACCAGGCTCTGGGTCCAGAGATCAAGTTCCATAATCAATCAGCCTTATCAGCTTTACGGGCAGAAGCGTTACGACGCACCGGCGCGACATGCGCCGAGCCATTGTTCACGGCGATCATCAGCGCCTGGCTCCAACGGCCGAGCAGGCTGAACAGATCGCCCGCGCCGACCTGACGGTTGGCGGTCTTGAGGACCCGGCCCAGGCAGGCGTCGTCGTCGCGGTCTTTGCCGGACGGCGAGGCCTTGAGCAGGTCCCGCAGGGATTCTTCAAACGGATCGTGCATGGGCACCTCGCGCAATGTCTGTCAAAGACGAGACGCTCATAGGGCGGGTCACATGAACAATCTGCGCAAATGTTGTAGGAAATTTCAAGAAAGTGCCCCTATACCCAGCGAAGACGGCGAAACAGCCACCATTGGCCCAGGGCCAGCACGAGCACCAGCAAGCTGGCATAAAGGAAGCCATAGGGGTTTTCCGAACCCGGAATGCCCCCCACGTTGATGCCCAGCAAGCCGGTCAGAAAGCTCATGGGCAGGAAGATACAGGTGATGATTCCGAAGCGGTACATGGTCTTGTTCATGCGTTCGCTCAGGCGCCGGTCCTCGCTTTCAAGCACCAGCGCCACGCGCTCGCGGGTCAGTTCCAGCTCTTCGAGGTAGCGGATCAGGCTGTTGTTGAGCTCGTTCCAGTAGTCGGCATCGTCCGGCGCGAACCATGGCCATTTGTTGCGCGCCAGCTGCGCATAGATTTCCCGCTGCGGCGCCAGGAACCGACGCAGGCCGGCGGCGCGCCGCCGCATCTGCTGCAGGCTGCCGTGCTCAGGCGTATACCGTTCGTCGGATTCGAGTTTTTCTTCCTCTTCATCCACCACTTCGGACAGGTCCGACACCAGCGCCTGGACCTTTTCGGTCAGCAACTGGGCCAGGCTCAGCAACAGCTCGGAGGCCGTGGTCGGGCCACGCCCCTCGTCCAGTTGCTGAAGCAGCTCGTCGGTGGCGCGCAGCGGCCGCAGGCGCAGCGAAATCACCCGCTGCGCCTGGGCGAAGATGCGCACCGACACCATGTCTTCGGGTTCGGCGCCCGGGTTGAGGTTGACCCCGCGCAGAAACAGCAACATCTGCGCATCCGGTAAAGGCACCAGGCGCGGCCGGGTGTTTTCCTCCAGCAGCAGGTCACAGGCGAAGGGGCTCAGGCCGCTGTCATGGCGCAGCCAGGTCTGGGTTTGCGGGTGGCTGCGATCCCAGTGCAGCCACAGGCTCTGCTCCGGCTGCAACTGCAGATCGTCCAGTTCGGTTCGAGCGATCGAACGCGCACCGCCCTTGCCATCGAGTACCAGGGCATGCACCAGCCCCCACTGCGCGTTTTCTTCCTCGAACATCCCTACCCCACGCACCGTCAGCGAAATTTACTCGGGCATCTTCAACGGGCTGGGCGACACGATGACACCGTTGTTGTCAGCGTACACGTACTCCCCCGGCCGGAAGGTCACACCAGCGAACGTGACCACCACATTCAGGTCACCAATGCCGCGCTTGTCGGTCTTCATCGGGTGGCTGGCCAGCGCCTGCACACCCAGATTGGTTTGCGCCAGCGCATCCACGTCACGCACGCAACCGTAGATCACCAGCCCTTCCCAGCCATTCTTGGCGGCCTTCTCGGCAATCATGTCACCCAGCAGCGCCCGGCGCAGCGAACCGCCGCCGTCGACCACCAGCACCTTGCCCTTGCCATCCAGGTCGGCTTGCGCCTTTACCAGCGAGTTGTCCTCGAAGCACTTGACGGTGACGATCTGACCGCCGAACGAATCGCGGCCGCCGAAGTTGCTGAACATCGGCTCCAGCACCTGCACCAGGTCCGGGTAGGCGTCACACAAGTCGGGGGTAAGGTAATGCATGGGAACTCCTGTCGATGGCCAATTGAATGGAAAGCGGATTTCACACGTTCACTGAAAAGACGAAGCCGGCGCACCGGCGTTTAACCAAGGCTACACGCCGACGGGCTGCGGGTCACCTGTCTCGGCCGGGGCCAGCATGGCCTGCGGGTCGCTCAGCCAGCGCTCCACCAGCGGCCACACCTGGGCCTGGGCCGGTTTGCTGACCAGCATATCGACATGACCGAAATTGTCGAAGCCTTCCTCGCGCCCCAGCCGCACGAAACGCTTGTGCTCGCTGCCTATTTGCTCGAACAACTTGCGACAGGCCCACACCGGATCCTGGTGATCTCCGGCCCCAGCCACCGCCAGCACCGGCACGCGCACCTCGGCAAGCCCGGCCCACCAGTCGCTCTGCTTGTCGCCAAAGCGTCCGAACAGGCCGAACCAGCGCATGCTTTCCAGCGCCAGGCCGATGGGCTCATCTTCGGGCCCGCGCTTGAGCCGCGAACCTGACAGGTGTGCAAAGCGCCTGAGCAGCAGGCGCCCGCCCCACTCCACCGGTGGGATTTTCAATGGCCAGTAGGTTCGGCTGACCTGGGTGCCGAAAAAGGCCGCACTGGCGACCTGCTCCTGGGCCAGGTAAGCCCCGCCCAATGCTGCCGCCAGCGTGGTACCGCCCAGCGAGTGGCCAAGCCAGTGCGGGGTGCGCCCGCTCACCTCGCACACGAACGCGGCAATTGCCGGCAGATCGTAACGGGCATAGTCCGCCACACGGTTGTGGCGGTAGTCGCGGTTGCGGGGTGACAGCCCATGGCCGCGCATTTCCGGTATCCACACGTCGAAACCGGCGCGTGCCAGGGTCGCGCCCAGGCCGATACCGCGCGGCGAGAACCAGAAGCGCCGGTTGGAAAAGCTGCCATGCAACAGGATGACCGGGGCACCGCGCACCTCGCTCTGGTCGGCCATACCAAGGCGTGTCAGCGCCAGCTCGACCGTACGGTCGGGGCTGTTGCCGGCCTTGAGCCGATACACATCTTCGCTGAGGTCGCCGCGCCGCTCGGCACTGAGCAGGGCAACGGGAAAAAGAGTACTGCTGCTTTGCATAGGTTACTTGCACAAAAAAGGGCGAGCCCATCACTGGATCACGCCCTGAAAATCCGTTGAAGCGGCCGCCCGACGCCTCCTGGCTGGCGGCCGCTCCTCTTCAGCGCATCAGGCCTGGGCCTGGCCCTCGGCCAGGAAGAACCAGGTTTCGAGCACCGAGTCAGGGTTCAGCGAGACGCTTTCGATGCCCTGCTCCATCAGCCACTTGGCCAGGTCAGGGTGATCGGACGGGCCCTGGCCGCAGATACCGATGTACTTGCCGGCCTTGTTGCAGGCCTGGATGGCGTTGGCCAGCAGCTTCTTGACCGCAGGGTTACGCTCGTCGAACAGGTGCGCAATGATGCCGGAGTCGCGGTCCAGGCCCAGAGTCAGCTGGGTCAGGTCGTTGGACCCGATGGAGAACCCGTCGAAGTACTCGAGGAACTCGTCGGCCAGGATCGCGTTGGAGGGCAGCTCGCACATCATGATCACACGCAGGCCGTTGACGCCACGGCCCAGGCCGTTCTCGGCCAGCAGGTCGACCACCTGGCTGGCTTCGCCCAGGGTCCGTACGAACGGCACCATGATCTCGACGTTGGTCAGGCCCATTTCGTCGCGCACGCGCTTGAGTGCACGGCACTCGAGCTCGAAGCAGTCACGGAACGATTCGCTGATGTAGCGCGAGGCGCCACGGAAGCCCAGCATCGGGTTTTCTTCTTCCGGCTCGTACAGCTTGCCGCCGATCAGGTTGGCGTACTCGTTGGACTTGAAGTCCGACAGGCGCACGATGACCTTCTTCGGCCAGAACGCTGCGGCCAGGGTGCTGATGCCCTCGACCAGCTTCTCGACGTAGAAACCGACCGGATCGCCGTAGCCGGCAATGCGCTTGTCGACGCTTTCCTTGAGCTCGGCCGGCAGGCCGGCATAGTTGAGCAGTGCCTTGGGGTGCACGCCGATCATGCGGTTGATGATGAATTCCAGGCGCGCCAGGCCGACACCGGCGTTGGGCAGCTGGGCAAAATCGAATGCGCGATCCGGGTTGCCGACGTTCATCATGATCTTGAACGGCAGGTCGGGCATGGCATCCACCGAGTTCTGGCGAATGTCGAAGCCCAGCTCGCCTTCGAAGATGAAGCCGGTATCGCCTTCGGCGCACGACACGGTCACGCCCTGGCCATCCTTGAGCAGCTGGGTGGCGTTGCCGCACCCGACCACCGCCGGAATGCCCAGTTCACGGGCAATGATCGCGGCGTGGCAGGTACGCCCGCCACGGTTGGTGACGATGGCGCTGGCGCGCTTCATCACCGGTTCCCAGTCCGGGTCGGTCATGTCGGACACCAGCACGTCGCCGGGCTGGACCTTGTCCATCTCCGACACGTCCTTGATGATCCGCACCTTGCCGGCGCCGATGCGCTGGCCGATGGCACGGCCTTCCACCAGCACGGTGCCGGTTTCCTTGAGCAGGTAGCGCTCCATGACGTTGGCCTGGGCGCGGCTCTTCACGGTTTCAGGGCGCGCCTGCACGATGTACAGCTTGCCGTCGTCACCGTCCTTGGCCCACTCGATGTCCATCGGGCACTTGTAGTGCTGCTCGATGATCATGGCCTGCTTGGCCAGCTCGCTGACCTCTTCGTCGCTCAGGCAGAAACGGGTGCGGTCGACCTTGTCGACATCGACGGTCTTGACCGAACGACCGGCCTTGGCCTCGTCGCCGTAGATCATCTTGATGGCCTTGCTGCCCAGGTTGCGGCGCAGGATGGCCGGGCGCCCGGCTTGCAGGGTGCCCTTGTGCACGTAGAATTCGTCGGGGTTGACTGCGCCCTGCACGACGGTTTCGCCCAGGCCGTAGGCGCCGGTGATGAACACCACGTCACGGAAACCCGACTCGGTGTCCAGGGTGAACATCACGCCGGCGGTGCCGGTTTCGGAACGCACCATGCGCTGCACGCCGGCCGACAGGGCCACCAGCTTGTGGTCGAAGCCCTGGTGCACGCGGTAGGAAATGGCGCGGTCGTTGAACAGCGAGGCGAACACTTCCTTGGCCGCGCGGATCACGTTGTCCACGCCGCGGATGTTCAGGAAGGTTTCCTGCTGCCCGGCAAACGAGGCGTCCGGCAGGTCTTCGGCAGTGGCCGAGGAACGCACGGCGACAGCCATGTTCGGGTTGCCCTGGGACATTTCGGCGAAGGCGGTACGGATTTCGGTGTTCAGCCGCTCGGGGAATTCGGCTTCCATGATCCACTGGCGGATCTGTGCGCCGGTGCGGGCCAGGGCATTGACGTCATCCACATCCAGCGCGTCGAGGGCGGCATGGATCTGGGCGTTCAGGCCGCTCTGCTCGAGAAAGTCACGATACGCCTGAGCCGTAGTGGCAAAGCCGCCGGGGACCGATACACCGGCGCCCGCGAGATTACTGATCATCTCTCCGAGGGATGCGTTCTTGCCCCCCACATGCTCTACATCATGGACGCCGAGCTTATCGAGGGAAACTACGTACTCTACCAAGGTGATCTCTCCACTAACTGTGTTGGAAAAGCTCATGACGCCGGTCAGTTCGCTGTGACCGTACCGGGCGTTTGTGGCCTGGACCTGGAAAATAAGTGAGAATGCCGACCAGGGATGTTCGGCAAACCGAACGTATCATATCCAAGAATCGTCACCAGCTTAAGGCCCAAGGCGCAAATGAAACGATCTGCTTTCTTTATTTCCGACGGCACCGGCATCACTGCCGAAACGCTGGGACAAAGCTTGTTGGCACAATTCGAGAGCATCGGGTTCAACAAGTTCACGCGACCGTACATCGACACCGTGGACAAAGCGCGCACCATGGTACAGCAAATCAATACCGCCGCAGAACGCGACGGCGTGCGCCCGATCATCTTCGACACCATCGTCAACCAGGATATCCGCGAGATCCTGGCTACCTCCAACGGCTTCATGATCGACATCTTCTCGACCTTCCTGGCGCCGCTGGAACAGGAGCTGACCGCCCATTCGTCGTATTCGGTGGGCAAATCGCACTCGATCGGCGGCAACTCCAACTACATGGAGCGCATCGAGGCGGTGAACTTCGCCCTGGACAACGACGACGGTGCGCGCACCCACTACTACGACAAGGCCGACCTGATCCTGGTGGGCGTATCGCGCTGCGGCAAGACCCCCACCTGCCTGTACATGGCCATGCAGTTCGGCATTCGCGCAGCCAACTACCCGCTGACCGAAGACGACATGGAGCGCCTGCAGTTGCCACCGGCCTTGAAGAACCACCAGCACAAGCTGTTCGGCCTGACCATCGACCCCGACCGCCTCACTGCCATTCGCCACGAGCGCAAGCCCAACAGCCGCTACGCCAGCTTTGCCCAGTGCGAGTTCGAGGTGCGCGAAGTGGAGAACCTGTTCCGGCGCGAGAACATTCCCAACATCAACTCCACGCATTTTTCGGTGGAAGAGATATCCGCCAAGATCCTGGTGGAGAAAGGCGTGGAGCGGCGCTTCAAGTAAGCCGCCCGGCCGGCCTTGCCGGCGCAACGGCCCACCCCGCCAAAAGAAAGCCCCGGCACAGGCCGGGGCTTCTTTTTACCTGCTACACACTCACGACGGCACCGCCGCCGACTGCCCGCTCAGCGCCAGGTCAACCAGCTCGCGGTTGGCCACCGCGTACATGGCGTAATCGGTGCCGGTGGCCGCACGCAGCTCATCGAGCATCGCGCGCCAGCGCTCCACCATCACCGCATGCTGCGCCAGCCACAAGGCAACCCGCGCATCCATGTCGGCAGGCGCATCGACCATCTGCAACACGGAGATGGTGATGGCGCGCTGCTGCAGGTCGATGTCATCGCGAAACGCTTCACGTGCCAGTGCCTGCCAGTTGTTCTCCACCGGCAGGTTGCTGATTTCCTGCAGGTACCAGGTCAGGTCCAGCGCGCTGCCCACGGCGAAGAACGCCTTGGCCACCTCGGCCGGGTCCTGGCCGGTCACATCGGAGGCCTCGATGATCGGCAACAGGGTGTACAGGTGCGTAGTGCCAGCCACCATGCGCGCCAGCAGCTCCGGCACGCCGGCTTCGACGAAGCCCTGGTAGCGGGTCATCCAGCGCTCGCGGGTCGGCCCCTCCAGCAGTTCGTCCAGCTTGAGCCCCAGCGCCGCGATCTTGGGCCCGAAGTGGGCCACGTCACGCCCGGCATCCTGCTCGTTGCGACGGCTGCGCAGGAACCAGCGGGTGGCCCGGCGGCCCAGGCGCATCAGCTCGTCCATCAGCGTCAGCTGCACTTCGGCGGGCACCAGGTAGTCCAGCGCCTCGATCTGGCGGAACCAGTGCGGCAGGTGGAAGATGTCGCGCACGATCACGTAGGCACCGGCCACGTTCGCCGGGCTCATGCCCGTGGACTCCTTGAGCCGCTGCACGAAGGTGATGCCCATGTTGTTGACCAGGTCGTTGGCGATCTGGGTGCTGACGATCTCGCGCTTGAGGCGATGGCGACGCATGGCCTCGGCGAACTTGTTCACCAGCGACGGCGGGAAGGCCGTCTCCATGTCGCGGGTCAGGTAGTCGTCATCCGGCACCAGCGACTGCAGCAGGGCTTCCTTGAGGTCGATCTTGCTGTACGAGATCAGCACCGACAGCTCGGCCCGGGTCAGGCCCTGGTTGGCCGCAATGCGCTCGGCCAGTTGCTCTTCGGTAGGCAGGAACTCGATGGCCCGGTCCAGCTTGCCGCGACTTTCCAGGTCGGCCATCAGGCGCTTGTACTCGGAAATCCGCTCACGCGCCCGGCGCGCCGCCAGCGACAGTGCCTGGGTCTGCTTGTAGTTGTTGCCCAGCACCAGCGCAGACACTTCGTCGGTCATGCTGCCCAGCAACTGGTTGCGCTGCTTCTCGGTCATGTCACCGGCCTGCACCACCTCGTTGAGCAGGATCTTGATGTTGACCTCGTGGTCGGAGCAGTCCACGCCACCGGCGTTGTCGATGAAGTCGGTGTTGGTCGCGCCGCCGTTGAGGCCGAACTCGACCCGACCCAGCTGGGTCATGCCCAGGTTGCCGCCCTCGCCCACCACCTTGCAGCGCAGCTCGTTGCCGTCCACGCGCAACGCGTCGTTGGCCTTGTCGCCCACATCGGCGTGGCTCTCTTCGCTGGACTTGACGTAGGTGCCGATGCCGCCGTTCCACAGCAGGTCGACCGGCGCCTTGAGCAGCGCATTGAGCAGCTCGGTCGGGGTCAGCTTGTCGGCCTCGATGGCAAAGCGTTCCTTCATCTGCGGGCTGATGGCGATGCTCTTGGCACTGCGCGAGAAGATCCCGCCACCTTCGGACATGATGCTGGTGTCGTAGTCGCTCCAGGCCGACCGCGGCAGGTCGAACAGGCGCTTGCGCTCGGCAAAGCTACTGGCAGGCTCCGGGTTCGGGTCGATGAAGATATGCAGGTGGTTGAAGGCGGCCACCAGTTGCAGCTTGTCTGACATCAGCAGGCCGTTGCCGAACACGTCGCCGGCCATGTCGCCCACACCGACCACGGTGATCGGGTCCTGCTGCACGTTGATGCCACGCTCGCGGAAATGGCGCTGCACGCCAACCCACGCACCACGGGCGGTAATCCCCATCTTCTTGTGGTCGTAGCCGGCCGAACCGCCCGAGGCAAAGGCGTCGCCCAGCCAGAAGCCGTAGTCGATGGCGATGCCGTTGGCGATGTCCGAGAAGGTCGCGGTGCCCTTGTCGGCCGCCACCACCAGGTACGGGTCGTCATCGTCGTGACGCACCACGTTGACCGGCGGCACCAGCACGCCATCCTTGAGGTTGTCGGTAATGTCCAGCAGGCCGGAAATGAAGATGCGGTAGCAGGCGATGCCTTCGGCCTGGATATCGTCGCGGCTGCCGCCCAGCGGCAGCCGGCGCGGCAGGAAGCCACCCTTGGCACCTACCGGCACGATCACCGAGTTCTTCACCTGCTGCGCCTTCACCAGGCCCAGCACTTCGGTGCGGAAGTCCTCTTCGCGGTCCGACCAGCGCAGCCCGCCGCGTGCCACGTTGCCAAAGCGCAGGTGCACGCCCTCGACCCGCGGCGAATACACGAAGATCTCGAACTTGGGCACCGGCTTGGGCAGCTCGGGAATCAGCCTTGGGTTGAACTTGAAGCTGAAGTACGACTTGGCCTGGCCATTGGCGTCGGTCTGGTAGAAGTTGGTGCGCAGGGTGGCCTTGATCAGGTCCAGGTAGCGACGCAGGATGCGGTCTTCGTTGAGCACCTGCACGTCGTCCAGCGCGGTCAGGATCGCCTGTTCCAGGCGTTGCTGCTTGTCGTCCAGGTCATCCCCGGCCAGCTTGCGCGCCAGGTAGAAGCGGGTCTTGAACAGCCGGGTCAGCTCGCGGGCGATGTCGGTATGGTTGTTCAGGGTGCTGGCGATGTAGCCCAGGTCGAAGCCCAGGCGAATCTGCTTGAGGTAGCGGGCATAGGCGCGCAGCAGCGCCACGTCGCGCCACGGCAGGCCGGCGGTCAGTACCAGACGGTTGAACGCATCGTTTTCGGCGTCGCCGTTGACGATGTGCACGAAGGCGTCCTGCAGGGTGTCGTTGAGCTGCTGGATATCCAGGTTCAGGCCTTCGCTGTAGGTGAAGGCAAAGTCATGAATCCAGAACTCGCGGCCATTGCTGTGGCGAAGACGGTACGGGAACTCGCCCAGTACGCGCAGGCCCAGGTTTTCCAGGATCGGCAGCACGTCCGACAGCGCCAGCGGGGTGTCGGCGTGGTACAGCTTGCAGTGCAGTTGCTGTTTGCCGGCCTGGGTCAGCGGCTGGTAGAAGCTCATCACCAACGGCTTGCTGTCGGACAGGGTCAGCAGGTGCTGCATGTCCACCACCGCCGAATGCGCGGCAAAGCGCTCGCGGTAGCCGGCCGGGAAGCCTTTGGGGAAGTCGGCCAGCACATTGGTGCCCTGGGCCTCGCCGAAGCTCTCGACGGTCAGGCTGGCATAGTCGTCCTGCCACGAACGGCAGGCCTGCACCACTTCGTTTTCCAGCTGCTGGGGGTCGATGTCGATGCGGTTTTTCGGGTCGACTCGCAGAATCAGTTGCACGCGGGCCAGCACCGACTCGGAGAAGAAGGTCCAGAACTCGCAGTCGCTGGCCTTCAGGCGCTCCATCAGCACCTGCTGGATCTTCTGGCGCACCTCGGTGGAATAGATGTCGCGCGGCACATAGGCCAGGCAGTAGCAGAAGCGCCCGTAGGGGTCCTTGCGCAGGAACACGCGAATCTTGTTGCGCTCCTGGATCTGCACGATCGACATCACGGTGCTGAACAGCTCGTCCACCGGGGTCTGGAACAGGTCGTCGCGCGGCAGCACCTCAAGTACCTGGGCCAGCTCCTTGCCCAGGTGGGCCTTGGCGTCGAAGCCCGAACGGCGCTCCACTTCGGCGACCTTGCCGCGAATGTACGGGATCACCCGCACACTTTCGCCATACACCGACGAGGTGTACAGGCCCATGAAGCGGCATTCCTTGATCACCTTGCCGTCGGCGTCCAGCTGGCGGATCGACACGTAGTCCGGGTAGGCCGGGCGGTGCACGCGGCTGGGGTGCGCGGCCTTGGCGAACGACAGCAGCAGCGGCTCGTTGAGGTAATTGACGGCGTAGTCTTCGATGCGCAGGTCGTCGGCGCTGAGGCCGCTGCGCAGGCGGCGGGTCAGGCCGAGGAAGGACTGCTCGTCATACTCCAGCTGGCCGCCCTGGGCGTCGGCCTTGACCACGAACTCTTCGTAGCCCAGGAAGGTGAAATGGTTGCTCACCAGCCATTGCAGGAAGCTCTTGACCTCGTCCTTCTCGGCAGCGGCCGGGGCGTAGGCCGTGTGGTCGATCAGCTCGAGCAGCTCGCGCACCTTGGCCTTCATCGGCTCGAAATCGGCCACCACCACGCGCACTTCGGCCAGCACCTGCTCCAACTCGCGGGCCAGCAGGTTGAGCTCGGCGGCATTGGCGCAGCGGTCGATCTCCAGGTACATCAGCGATTCCTGCAGGATGCCCTCACCCTGGGTGCCCTTGGGCAGAATCTCCAGCAGCTCGCCCTTGGCCCCGCGACGCACGCTGAGCACGGTGGTCTGCAGGGTATGGATGCTGTAGCCGCGGCGGTTGAGCTCGGTACGCACCGAGTCGACCAGAAACGGCAGGTCATGGTGCAGCACTTCCACGGCCGTGTGGGTGGACTGCCAGCCGTGGCGTTCGTAATCGGGGTTGTAGACCCGAACCTGGGGTTCGGTGTGGTCGAAGCGTTCGATGATGCGCCAGGCCGAGAGGGTGCAGCCGGCCAGGTCGGAGAGGCGACGCTGGGTCAATTCGTCAAGAGAGATGATGCCAAAGAACTGCTCGGCAAACAGCGCCACTTGTGGCAGTGCCTGTTCCCCGATGTGCTGCGCCAGGGCCGCCTGCAGTTGATGCTGGAAGTCGGCTTTGCTGGCTGCGGTGAAAAACGCCATCTGTGGTACTCCGCTTGGGCTTGTTATTGAGTGAAGCGTCGCGCACATGCCGTCATGCTCGGATCAACCATAGCCAACCACACGCTGGGTGTCGTCGGGTTGTCCATCGACAGGGCAGCTTAACGACTGGCCGGTCACCCCTGCTTGCGATGCTGCGACATATTCGGTCAATCAGCGGCAGGCGGCGATTTATCCATTGACCGAAGACTGGCACACTCGCGTTTCACTTCTTGACCCCCGAGCCGTCCATGCAACTGACCACCCCCCTGCTCTTCGCCACCCCCTGCGATGATGAAGAAGACAACATGGCCACCCTGTGCTGCCACAGCGACAAGGGCCAGATGTTCCTCATGACCCGCTACCCGGACGAAGACACGGTGGACATCACCCTGGATGACGAACCGAGCACACTGGACGGCATCAAGGTCACCCTCAGTGCCAGGCGCCTGCTGATCGAAGTGGCACCGGGAGACGCCGACGTGTTCAACGGCGCCGATCATCTGGAAATCACCCTCAGCAGCGACGGCACCGACCTCGCCGAAGTCGAGCAGACCCTGCAGAACATCCTCAAGGGCACCGGCACCTACGTCAGCGAGCTGTAACCCCGTCAAGGAGCCCCCATGCCCCAGCCGATCTTCGACGCCCACTGCCACATCATCGACCCGCGCTTCGCGCTGGTGCCCAACAACGGCTACCTGCCCGAGGCCTTCACCACCGAAGACTACCTGGCGGCCGTCACGCCGCTGGGCATCTGCGGCGGCGCGGTGGTGTCGGGCTCGTTCCAGGCCTTCGACCAGGGCTACCTGCTGGCCGCCTTGAAACAGCTGGGCCCAGGCTACGTGGGGGTGACACAGGTGCCGGCCGGCATCAGCGATGCCGAGCTGCTCGCGCTGGATGCCGCCGGCGTGCGTGCGCTGCGCTTCAACCTCAAGCGCGGCGGCTCGGCGCCGGCCGATCAGCTCGAAGCCATGGCCCTGCGCGTGTTCGAACTGGCCGGCTGGCACGTCGAGCTGTACGTCGATTCGCGCGAGCTGGGCGAGCTGACCCCGCTGCTGCGCCGCTTGCCGGCGGTGAGCATCGACCACCTGGGCCTGCGCCGCGACGGCCTGCCGGCGCTGCTGCAACTGGCCGAGGCAGGTGTGCGCATCAAGGCCTGCGGCTTTGGCCGGGTCGATTTCGATGTGGCCGCTGCCTTGCGCGACATCGATGCCGCCAACCCCCACGCCCTGATGTTCGGCAGCGACCTGCCCTCCACCCGCGCACCGCGCCCGTTCGACCCGGCCGATATCCAGCTGATCCGCCACACGCTGGGCGGCGCCAGTGTCGAGCGCGTGCTGTGGGGTAACGCACGGGCGTTCTATCGCCTGCAACCCCAGGCACATTCTTGACAACATGCAGCTGCACGGGCATTGTCTGACAACCTGACCTACTGGCTTTATCCTTCATGCTCGAGCTTCAACGCCCCGACACCCTGGTGGAACGCGTCGTCAGCGCCATCCGCACCGAGATCGACTCGGGGCGCCTGGCTGCCGAAGCACGCCTGCCCACCGAGCAGCAACTGGCCGAACAGCTGAATGTCAGCCGCTCGGTGGTGCGCGAGGCGATCTCCCAGCTCAAGGCCGATGGCGTACTGATCGCCCGGCGCGGGCTGGGCTCGTACATTTCGCAGAATCCGACCGGCACGGTGTTCCGCTTCCCCAGCAACAACGGGCGCAGTGCCGATCTGGTGCAGATGTTCGAAGTGCGCCTGTGGATCGAAACCCAGGCCGCTTCGATTGCCGCCCAGCGCCGCGACCAGGCAGACCTGGCGCGCATGGCCAAGGCCCTGCAGGAAATGATCGACAAGCGCAGCCAGTTCGACGTGGCGGCGGCTGCCGACGTGGAGTTTCACCGCGCAATTGCCGAAGCCAGCAAGAACGACTACTTCGTCGCCTTCCATGACTTTCTGCGCGGCCAGCTGGCTGCCGCGCGCAAGACCGCGTGGGAGAACTCGGCGGCGCATTCGGTGGGCGGCTCGGCCGACGCCAATCGCGAACACCAGGCGCTGTACCAGGCGATTGCCGACGGTGACCGCCAGCGCGCCGCGGCCTGCGCCGAAGCGCACCTGCGGGCCTCGGCCAAGCGCCTGAAGCTGGACCTGCCAGCAATGGAATGAACAACACGTGACGGGCGCTGCGGGTCAGCGCCCTTTTCTTCGCACTACTTAGTCTGACAACCTGATAACCAGATAAGAATACCAAGGTGACCCCTGCATGATTTACGACTACTGCATCATCGGCGGCGGCATCGTCGGCCTCGCCACCGCCATGGCGCTGCTCAAGCGCCAGCCTGGCGCCTCGCTGGTCATCCTGGAGAAGGAAACCACACTGGCCCGGCACCAGACCGGCCATAACAGCGGGGTCATCCACGCCGGCATCTACTACGCACCCGGCAGCCTCAAGGCCGACCTGTGCAAGCGCGGCGCCCAGGCCACCAAGGACTTCTGCGACACCCACGCCATCAAGTACGAGGTGTGCGGCAAGCTGCTGGTGGCGTCCAACCCGCTCGAGGTGCAACGCATGCAGGCGCTGTACGAGCGCTCGCAACAGAACGGGCTGAAGGTCGAGCGCCTGGATGCCGCCGAACTGCGCCGTCGTGAGCCGAACATCGTCGGCCTGGGCGGGCTGTTCCTCGATGCCACCGGCATCGTCGACTACAAGCAGGTGTGCCAGGCCATGGCCAAGGTCATCCAGGCCGCCGGCGGCGAGATCTGCCTGGACACCCGCGTGGCGGCGATCGCCGAAAGCGGCGACAGCGTCACCATCAGCAGCGAAGACCGCGTATGGCGCGCCAGGCAGCTGGTCGCCTGCGCCGGTCTGCAGTCGGACCGCCTGGCGGCGCTGGCCGGGGTCAGGATCGACCACCAGATCATCCCGTTTCGCGGCGAATACTTCCGCCTGCCAGCCACCAAGAACCAGATCGTCAATCACCTGATCTACCCGATCCCCGACCCGGAGCTGCCGTTTCTGGGCGTGCACCTCACCCGCATGATCGACGGCAGCGTCACTGTCGGGCCGAATGCGGTGCTGGGCCTGGGCCGCGAGAACTACGGCAAGTTCTCGATCAACTGGCGCGACGTGGCGCAGTACGCCCGCTTCCCCGGCTTCTGGAAAACCCTGTGGAACAACCTCGGTTCGGGCACCACCGAGATGAAGAACTCGCTGTTCAAGCGCGGCTACCTGGAACAGTGCCGCAAATACTGCCCTTCGCTCGAGGTCGACGACCTGCTGCCCTACGAGGCGGGCATCCGCGCCCAGGCAGTGATGCGTGACGGCACCCTGGTGCACGACTTCCTGTTCGCCGAGACCCCGCGCATGGTCCACGTGTGCAACGCACCGTCGCCGGCAGCCACCTCGGCCATCCCGATCGGCGAAATGATCGCCGACCGCCTGCTCACACCACGCTGATCCGCATTGCTGCACGGGCGCCCGCCGCCCGCTTGAAAATAACTACAAAGACCAACAAGGAATCTCTCGATGTCGGTACATGAAGCGGTCACCACCGCAACCGAAACCCCGGAACAGAACAGGAAGCGCCTGCGCAAGGTCGCGGCGGCCACCATCTTCGGCTCGATGCTGGAGTGGTACGACTTCTACCTGTACGCCACCATGGCGGCCATCGTGTTCTCGAAGATCTTCTTCGACGCCAGCAACCCTCAGGTTGCCTCGCTGCTGGCCTTCTCCACCTTTGCCATCGGCTTTATCGCCCGCCCGTTCGGCGGCGTGCTGTTCGGCTACCTGGGCGACCGTTTCGGGCGCAAGCAGGTACTGGTGGTGACCTTCTGCATGATGGGCCTGTGCACCACCCTGATCGGCCTGATCCCCAGCTACGCCAGCATTGGCATCTGGGCGCCGATCATCCTGGTGCTGGTGCGCATAATCCAGGGCCTGGGCGCGGGCGCCGAGCTGTCCGCCGCGGCCGTGACCAGCTACGAACATGCCAGCGAAGGCAAGCGCGGCAGTCAGGGTGCCTGGCCTGCGCTGGGGCTCAACCTGGGCCTGCTGCTGTCGTCGCTGACCGTGTACCTGCTGACCATGAACGGCAACGACTTCCTGCTCTCGGGCGGCTGGCGCATCCCGTTCATCTGCAGCATCGTGCTGGTGGGCGTGGGCTTCTGGGTACGCCGCAGCATTCCGGAAACCCCGCAGTTCGCCGAACTCGAGCAGGCGCCGAAAAAAGCCAAGGTGTCGCCGCTCAAGGCGCTGTTCAAGAACGACCTCAAAGGCCTGGCCGTGGTGTTCTTCGTGGCCATCGGCTACAACGCCCTGAGCTATATCTTCAAGACCTTCTCGCTGGCCTACCTGACCCAGTTCAAGGGTGTGGAGGCCCACGTGACCTCGCTGTCGGTGACCATTGCCAGCCTGGTGGCGATCGTGGCGGTGCCATGCTTCGGCTGGTTGTGCGACAAATGGAGCAGCAAGGCCGTGCTGATCATGGGCGGTCTGTTCTCGGTACTGTTCGCGTACCCGTTCATGGCCCTGCTCAACACCGCCGAGCCGCTGATGATCTACATCGCCATCGCCATTGGTACCGGCCTGCTGGCGCCGATGATGTTCGCCCCGCAGGGTTCGTTCCTCAGCCGCCAGTTCCCCACGGCCACGCGCTCATCGGGCTTTGGCACCGGGCGCGAGATCGGCACCGCGGTGGCCGGTGGCCTGGCGCCACTGGGCGGCCTGGCACTGGTGGCCAGCTCGCCGACCCATTCGACCGACGGCGTGGTGGCGATCCTGGCGATTGCCGCAGTGTTCGTGGTGGTGTTCGCCCTGTGTGACCAGGGGCGCAAGCACTCCAGCTTCAAGAACTGACTCGCCTGGCTAATCATCGCGGGTCAAGCCCGCTCCCACAAGAACAGCGCCGACCTTGTGGGAGCGGGCTTGACCCGCGATGGCGGCACCGATGATTTGTGATCTGCGCTCAAATTTACCCACCCACCATTAGTCGCCGCACCCCCGGATGGATTAAAGTATCAGCCCCTGCCCGGGCGTTGTTGCCCTCCCCCCGGGCGCACGCCCAGGAACCGTCCCGATGGAACATCGTGAAGCGCTCATCGCGCTGCGCACCTTTCTCTCCACCCAGATTCTTGGCCAGGAAAAACTGGTCGAGCGCCTGCTCATCGTGCTGCTCGCCGATGGTCATATGCTGGTGGAGGGTGCGCCGGGCCTGGCCAAGACCAAGGCCATCAAGGAACTCGCCGAAGGCGTCGAGGCGCAGTTCCACCGCATCCAGTTCACCCCCGACCTGCTGCCCGCCGACATCACCGGCACCGAAATCTATCGCCCTGAAACCGGCAGCTTCGTGTTCCAGCAGGGTCCGATCTTCCACAACCTGGTGCTGGCCGACGAAATCAACCGCGCCCCGGCCAAGGTCCAGTCGGCCCTGCTCGAGGCCATGGCCGAGCGCCAGGTCAGCGTGGGGCGCAGCACCTACGAGCTGTCGCCCCTGTTCCTGGTGATGGCCACGCAGAACCCCATCGAGCAGGAAGGCACCTACCCGCTGCCCGAAGCCCAGCTCGACCGTTTCCTGATGCATGTGAAAATCGGCTTTCCCGATGCCGCCGTGGAGCGGCGCATCCTGCAGCAGGCCCGCGGCGAGGCGCTCAACGGCGAAACCAAGCCCGAACGCCGGGTCAGCCAGCAGGCGATCTTCGCCGCACGCAAGGAGATCCTCGGCCTGTACATGGCCGACGCAGTGGAGGAGTACCTGGTGCAACTGGTGATGGCCACCCGCACCGGTGCCAAGTACGACGCCGAACTCGGCGACTGGATCGCCTACGGCGCCAGCCCGCGCGGCTCCATTGCCCTGGACCGCTGCGCACGCGCCCACGCCTGGCTGGCCGGACGCGACTTCGTCAGCCCCGAAGACATCCAGGCGGTGCTGTTCGACGTGCTGCGCCACCGCATCATTCTTTCGTTCGAGGCCGAAGCGGCCGGTATCGACCAGGACCGGGTGATCCAGCGCATCCTCGACGTCGTCGCCGTGGCCTGAAGCCATGCCTCTTTCAGCGCAGGCCGAGCCCGGCATCCGCATCGGCCTTTCCGAGCTGATCGAGATGCGTCATCGCGTGCGCGAGGTGCAGCTGTTCTCCGCCCCCGGGCAACGCAGCCCGCTGGTGGGCCTGCATCACTCGCGCCTGCGCGGGCGCGGCGTGGACTTCGACCAGGTGCGCGTTTACCAGGCCGGCGACGATGTGCGCAACATCGACTGGCGAGTCACCGCCCGCACCCAGGAACCCCACACCAAGCTGTTCCACGAAGAGCGCGAGCGGCCCATTTTCATCCTGGTCGAACAGAGCCGACGCCTGTTCTTCGGCTCCGGGCTGATGTTCAAGTCGGTACTTGCCGCCCAGGCCGCCGCCCTGATCGGCTGGGCCGCGCTGGGCCACAACGACCGCATCGGCGGCCTGGTGTTCGGCGACAACGAGCACTATGAAATCAAGCCACGGCGCAGCAAGCAGAGCCTGCTGCAACTGCTCAACCGCCTGGCGCGGGTCAACCAGTCGCTGCACACCGAGGCCCAGCCCCAGGGCGACAACCTCAACATCGCCCTGCGCCGCGCCCGCGAAGTGCTGCGCCCGGGCAGCCTGGCCATCGTGATCTGCGACGAACGCGCGCTCACCCCCGGGGTGGAGCAACAGATGAGCCTGCTGGCGCGCCACTGCGACCTGCTGCTGCTGCCGGTGTCCGACCCACTCGACCACGCCCTGCCCGCCGCCGGCTTGTTGCGCTTTGCCCAGCGCGGCGCACAGCTGGAGCTCGATACCCTGGATGCCAACCTGCGCAAGAGCTATCGCCAGCAGAGCGAGGCACGCATCGAACGCTGGGAACTGCTGGCCCAGAAACTGCGCGTGGTGCTGATGCCCTTGAGCACCCAGAGCGAAATGATCGAGCAACTGCGCGAATACCTCGACCCGCAACGTTCGGGTAAAAGCCGATGAACCCACTGGACGCACTGCAACCGCTGATCGCCCCCGCCCCCATCGGCGCGTGGCCGCCCGCGCCGGGCTGGTGGGTGCTGCTGGCATTGCTGCCCGTGCTCGCCTGGGGCCTGTGGCGGCTGCGTCACTGGCGCCCGCGCAAGGCTCCGCTGCCACGCGCCGAACAACCGCTGGAACCGATCCGCATCGCCGCCCTGGCAGAGCTGGCGGCGCTGCCCAAGCCCTACGACGGCGCACCGGCCGGTGCCTGGCTGCAGCAGATCAACGCCCTGCTCAAACGCCTGTGCCGCAACCACTACCCCGACAGCCACAGTCACACCCTCAACGGGCGCAAGTGGTTGGCGTTTCTCGACAACCGCTGCCCGGCCGCCGGCCTGACCCGCTGGATGGTACTGGTGGAAGGCGCCTACAAGCCCGAGTGCCGGCTTGACGACAAGGCCATCGCCGGGCTCAACCAGGCGGTCGACACCTGGATTCGCAAACATGTTTGAACTGGCCTGGCCGTGGGTCTTCGCGCTGTTGCCGCTGCCGTGGCTGGCCCGTCTGCTGCTGCCGGCCGCCGACAGCGGCGAACCGGTGCTCAAGGTGAGCTTTCTGGACGAACTCGAAGGCCTGGCCGGGCGCCGCGCGCGGCTCAACCTGCCGACCTGGCGCCAGCAGGCGCCGTTCGTGCTGGTGTGGCTGCTGTTGCTGTGCGCCGCCGCGCGCCCGCAATGGCTGGGCGAGCCGCTGCCGGTGGCCGCCAGTGGGCGCGACCTGCTGGTGGCGGTGGATGTATCCGGCTCGATGGACTTCCCCGACATGCGCTGGGACGACGAGGACGTCAGCCGCCTGACCCTGGTCAAGCAACTGATGGGCGACTTTCTGCAAGCGCGTGAAGGCGACCGCGTGGGGCTCATCCTGTTCGGCAGCCAGGCCTACCTGCAGGCCCCGCTGACATTCGACCGACGCACCGTGCGCAGCTTTCTCGACGAGGCGCAGATCGGGATCGCCGGCAAGAACACCGCCATTGGCGATGCCATCGGCCTGGCGGTCAAGCGCCTGCGCATGCGCCCTGCGCAAAGCCGCGTGCTGATTCTGCTGACCGATGGCGCCAACAACGGCGGGCAGATCCACCCGCTGACCGCCGCGCGCCTGGCCGCCCAGGAAAGCATCAGGATCTACACCATCGGCATCGGCGCCGACCCGGACGAAACCGGCACCGCCGGCATGCTCGGGCTCAACCCGAGCCTGGACCTGGACGAAGCCTCGCTCAAGGAGATCGCCGAGGTCACCCACGGCGCCTACTTCCGCGCCCGCGACGGCAACGAACTCAACGCCATCGGCCAGACCCTCGACCGCCTCGAGCCGGTAGCCCAGCAACCGACCCAGGCGCGTACCGCGCATGCCCTGTACAGCTGGCCGCTGGCCCTGGCGCTGGGCCTGAGCGTACTGCTGGTGGTGCGCGATCGCTGGCCCGACAACCTGCTGCAACGCCTGCTGCGTCGGCCGCACTTTCTGCAGCCGCACCCCGAATGGCGCGAGCGCCTCAAGCGCCTGCGCCTGCGGAGGCGTCGATGATCGAGCTCTGGCCCCAATGGTTGCGCCCGGCCTGGCTGTTGCTGCTGCCGCTGCTCGGCTGGCTGCTGTGGAAGCTGTGGCACCGACAAAAGCGCGCCGGACGCTGGCAGATGATCCTGCCCGCGGCGTTCCATGCCGTGCTGCTGGGCGGCGGCAATGGCCGCGACAGCAAGCTGCCGTGGATCGCCCTGGGCCTGGCCTGGCTGCTGGCCGTGCTGGCCCTGGTCGGCCCCAGCTGGGAGCGCCTGGAAGAGACCCGCCAGCGCGCCGCCGACCCGCTGGTGGTCATGCTCGAACTGACCCCGCAGATGCTCGCCGACGACACCCCGCCCAACCGCCTGCAGCAGGCCAGGCGCAAGCTGCTCGACCTGCTCGAACACCGCCGCGACAGCCAGACCGCGATCATCGTGTATGCCGGCAGCGCACACACCCTGGTGCCGCTGTCCGACGACCTGGCCACCAGCCGCAACCTGCTCGACGCCCTGGACCCCGCCATCATGCCGCAACCCGGTCAGCGCGCCGACCTGGCGGTACGCAAGGCGCTGGCACTGCTGGCCCAGGGCGCGCTGGGCCAGGGGCGCCTGCTGCTGATCGGCTCCTCGCTCAGCCCGCAGGAACGTCAGGGCATCACCCAGGCACTGGGGCGTCATGGTCCCAAGCTGCTGATGCTGGGCGTGGGCACCCCCGAAGGCGCGCCGGTCAGGCAGACCAACGGCGAGTACCTCAAGGACGCGGACGGGGCAATCCTGGTTCCGCGCCTGGACAGCGCCGAGCTCAAGGCCTTCATCAACAGTACCGGCGGGCGTTACCGCAAGGCGCGCATCGACGACCTCGACCTGCGCGGCCTGGGCCTGTTCGACAATCCCCAGGCGCTGCGCGCCGACGGCCAGACCCTGCAACTGGACAGCTGGGCCGACCAGGGCTACTGGCTGCTGATCCCGCTACTGCTGCTGGCCGCGTGCGCTGGCCGGCGTGGCTGGCTGTTCTGCCTGCCGCTGCTGCTCGGCCTGCTGCCGCAACCGAGCCATGCCTTCACCTTCAACGACCTGTGGCTGCGTCCCGACCAGCAGGGCCATCGCCTGCTCGAACAGCAGCGTCCGGCCGAGGCCGCCCGCCACTTCGAAGACCCGCAATGGAAAGGCATGGCGCTGTACCAGGCTGGCGACTATGCTGGCGCCGCCCGTGAATTCGCACGGGCCAGCAGCGCCAGCGCCCATTACAATCGCGGCAATGCCCTGGCCCGCAGCGGCGAACTGGAGGCGGCCGTGGATGCCTGGGAGCAGGCCCTGGAGCTGGAGCCCGAGCTGGAAGCGGCCCAGGCCAACAAGGACCTGGTCGAGCAGCTGCTGCGCCGCCAGCCCGAACAGCCCCAGCAACCGCCGGCCACCGAAGACCCGCCTCAGGGCCGGCCCGACCTGCCGACCGATTCGGCCAGCAACGGCCAGCAATCGAACAGCAGCGACAGCAGCCAGGGCGATGCCAAGGCCGGCGCCGGCGAAGACACCGCCACCGCGCCAGAGCACGCGCACAACGCCAGCGAGCCGCCGGACGAAGACACCACCCGGCCACCGCAGCGCCCCGTCGACAGCACCCTGGATGCCGAGCAGCGCCAGGCCCTGGAACAATGGCTGCGCCAGATCCCGGACAACCCGTCCGAGCTGTTGCGCCGCAAGTTCTGGTACGAACAGCAACTGCATCAGGAAAGCCCCAAATGATCCGCGTCTGCGCCCTGGTTTTCAGCTTCTTGTTCGCCCTGCAGGTGCAGGCGGCGACGCTGCTCGCCAGCGTCGACCGCAGCCGCCTGATCGCGGGCGAAACCCTGGAACTGACCCTGGAAATCGAAGACGTGACCCAGTTCGGCAAGCCCGACCTGACCCCGCTGCAGGCCGACTTCGAAGTGCGCGACACGCGCCAGGTCAACAGCCTCAAGAGCCTCGACGGCCAGACCCAGGCCAATACCCGCTGGATCATCACCCTGCGCCCGCGCCAGAGCGGCACGGTCCAGGTGCCGGTGCTGCACCTGGGCGAGGCGCAGAGCCAGCCGGTGACGTTACAGGTACTGCCGGCCGAGGCGGCCAGCGACATCAGCCAGGCGCCGGTGAGCATCGATGCCAGCCTGGACGCAGACAGCGTGTACGTGCAGGCCCAGGCCGTACTGACCCTGCGCATCTACCACTCGGTGTCGCTTTACGATGACAGCAGCCTCAGCCCGCTGGTGATCGCCAATGCCCGGGTCGAACCACTGGGCGAGTCGCGCACCTATGAAAAACTGATCAACGGCGTGCGCTTTGGCGTGATCGAGATGCGCTACGCGATCTTCCCCCAGCAAAGCGGCGCATTGAGCATACCCGCCCTGACCTTCAGCGCCACCAGCGCCGACGAGCCGGCCCAGGGCGACAGCGGCGCGGCACGTGGCAAGCAGGTACGGGTCAGTTCCACGCCGCTGCCCTTGCAGGTGCTGCCGATACCGGCCGAGTACCCCGCCGACCAGCCGTGGCTGCCGGCACGCAGCCTGAGCCTTGAGGAACGCTGGAGCCCGGACCCTGCGCAGACCCCGACCCAGATCGGCGACTCGCTGACGCGCAGCGTGATCCTCAGCGCCGACGGGCTGTCCAGTGCGCAACTGCCACCGCTGCCCGCCACCGAAGTCAACGGCCTGCGACGATACCCGGATCAGCCGCAACTGCGTGAAGAGGTCAGCGAACGCGGGCTGGTAGGCCTGCGCGAGGAACGCGAGGCGCTGGTGCCGACCCACAGTGGCGCACTGGAACTGCCGAGCCTCGAGGTGGTGTGGTGGAACACCCGCGAACAGCACGTGGAGCGCACCAGCCTGCCGGCGCGCGGGTTGAAGATCGAAGACAACCCTGCCCTCACGGCAGACACCCCGGCCAGCGTCGTCAACCTCGAGAACCGGCCGCTATGGCCGTGGCAACTGAGCACGCTGCTGCTGGCCCTGACCACCCTGCTCGGCTTCGCCCTGTGGTGGCGCGCACGCTCGCAGCCGGCGGTATTGCGTGCGGCGCAGAGCGGGCCGAGCCCGCGCACCCTGCTCGACGACCTCAAGCGTGCCTGTCAGGCCAACGACCCGCAGGCCACCCGCCAGGCGCTGGATGCCTGGGCCCGCCAGCAGCCCGAGACCCTGGCCGAGATGGCGGCGCGCTTCGTGCCGCTGTCGGATGCGCTGGACGGGCTCAACGGCGCGCTGTACAGCGAGAGCGGGCAATACTGGCAGGGCGATGAACTGTGGCGGGCGATCGGCACCATTCCCGCAGCCGAGCAGGCGCAGCCGAGCGCCGCCGAGAACGGCAGCCTGCCGCCGCTCTATCCCAAATAACGCGGCGCCTGCGCAGGGGCTATCGCAGCCCCCAAAACCTGCCACCCGCGTTACCATAGCCGGCTACCGGCTCGACCTTCACGGGACTTCCAATGCGTCTGTTTCACACCTCCGACTGGCACCTGGGGCAAACCCTGCATGGCCAGGAGCGCGACTTCGAACATGCCTGCTTTCTCGACTGGCTGCTCGGCCAGCTCAAGCTGCGCCAGCCTGACGCGCTGCTGATTGCCGGCGACATCTTCGACACCGTCAACCCGCCGGTCAAAGCCCAGGAGCGTCTCTACGACTTCATCGTCCAGGCCCACGAACAGCAGCCCAGGCTGAACATCGTGATGATCGCCGGCAACCACGACTCCGGCTCGCGCATCGAATTGCCCGCACCGCTGATGCGCCGTCTCAGGACCTACGCCCTGGGTCGCGTGCACTGGCTCGACGACGGCCAGCTCGACAGCGAGCGCCTGCTGGTGCCGCTGACCAACGCCAAGGGCAAGGTGACCGCCTGGTGCCTGGCCCTGCCCTTCCTGCGCCCGGCCGAAGTCACCGGTGCGCACCTGGGTGACGACTACCTGCGCGGCATCGGCCAGGTGCACGAATGGCTGATCGAGGCCGCCCTCAAGCAACGCAAGCCTGGCCAGGCGCTGATCGCCGTGAGCCACGCACACATGGCCGGCGGCTCGGTATCGGAAGACTCCGAGCGCAGCCTGATCATCGGCAATGCCGAGGCCCTGCCCGCCAGCCTGTTCGGCAGCCAGATCAGCTACGTCGCCCTGGGCCACCTGCACAAGCCGCAGAAGGTCAACCGCGAAGACCGCATCCGCTACAGCGGCTCGCCGATTCCGCTGTCGTTCTCCGAAATCGGCTATCAGCACCAGATCCTCGAAGTCGAACTCGACGGCGCCACCCTGACCAGTGTCGAACCGCGCCTGATACCGCGTGCCGTGCCCCTGCAACGCCTGGGCCCGGCGCCGCTGGTGGAGATTCTCGAACAACTCGGGCAACTGCCCCAGGTCGACCTGCTCGACGACCCGCAGCGCCAGCCCTGGCTGGAGGTGCGGGTGCGCCTGGACGAACCGCAGCCCGACCTGCGCCAGCAGCTCGAAGCCTGCCTGCAAGGCAAGGCCGTGCGCCTGGTACGCATCGCCGCCGAATACGCCGGCACCGGCGCCAGCGACGGCGAGGATGACACCCGCCTGATCGAGCTGGGCCAGCTCAGCCCCCACGACCTGTTCAGCCGTGCCTGGGAACAGGCCTACGGCACCAGCGTCGACGAACAGACCCTGGCCGACTTCGCCCTGCTGTTGCAGGACGTGCAGCAGGAGGAGGAACAGCCATGAAGATTCTTGCCATTCGCCTGAAAAACCTCGCCTCCCTGGCCGGCCCGTTCGAGATCGACTTCACCTGCGAGCCGCTGGCCAGCGCCGGCCTGTTCGCCATCACCGGGCCGACCGGGGCCGGCAAGAGCACCCTGCTCGACGCCTTGTGCCTGGCGCTGTTCGGCGCGGTGCCGCGGCTGAACAACATCGGCCGCGAGACCAAGCTGCCCGAGGTCGACAGCGAAATACTCACCAGCGACCCGCGCACCCTGCTGCGCCGCGGCACCGGCAGCGGCTTTGCCGAAGTCGACTTCGTCGGCATCGACGGGCGCCATTACCGCGCCCGCTGGGAAGCCAACCGCGCCCGTGACAAACCCACCGGCAAGTTGCAGGGCAGCCGCCAGAGCCTGCACGACCTGGACAGCAACCAGTTGCTGAGCAACCAGAGCAAGCGCGAATACGAGCAGATGATCGAGGCCCGCCTGGGCCTGAACTTCGAACAGTTCACCCGCGCCGTGATGCTGGCGCAGAGCGAATTCAGCGCGTTCCTCAAGGCCGACGACAAGGAACGCAGCGAACTGCTCGAAAAGCTCACCAACACCGCCATCTACAGCCAGCTGGGCCGGCGCGCCTACAGCAAGAGCAAGGAGGCCGAAGAGGCGCACAAGGCGCTTACCGACCAGGCCCAGGGCGTGATGCCGATGGCCGACGAGGCACGCGCCGAGCTCGACCAGCGCCTCGCCGAGGCGCAGCGCCAGCTCAAGGCCGAACAGGCCCGCCTGCGCCTGCTCGAACAGCAGCGCAGCTGGTTCGCCGAACTCAAGCAGCTGCAGGACCAGCAGGCCGCCGCCAGCGAGCAGTTGCACAGCGCCCAGCAGCAGTGGGCGCAGTTGCAGGGCGAACGCCTGAACCTGAGCCGCCTCGAACAACTCGCCCCGCAGCGCCATCAGTTCGCCCGCCAGCGGGAACTGGCCAGCCAGCTCAGCCCACTGGCAGCGAGCATCCAGCAGCAACGCCAGCAGCAGGCCGCGTTGCAGCAACGCCTGCAGCAGCTTGAACAGGCGCAGCAAGCCGCCGGTGAGCACCTGGCCACGGCCCTGGCCCGGCAGACCGAGTGCGCGCCGCTGCTGCGCCAGGCCTTCGCCGAGCAGCAGACGCTGGCGCGCCTGGAGCAGGAGCTTGACCAGCGCAACGTTCAATGTCAGCAGGCCGAGCAAGCCAGTCGCCAAGGCCAGCAGCAGATCCAGGCGCTGATCGAGCGCCAGCAACTCACCCACCAGCGCCTGGCCCAGGTCGACGAGCAGTTGAGCCAGAGCGCTCACCTGGCCAGCATCGGTGATGCCTGGAACGCCTACCGTGCCCAGTTGCAGCAACTGATGCTGGTCGGCAACCGCCTCAGCCAGGGCCGCGAGGAACTGCCCGGCCTGCAGCAGCGCGCCGAAGAGTGCGCACGCCAGTTGCAGGCACACCGTGAAAGCCTGGCCCTGCGCTACCACGAGGCCGGCGCCGAGCCCGAGGCGCTGGCCGAACAGATCGACCTGCTCGGCACCCTGCTGCAGGACAACCGCAAGCAGCAGCGCGCCGTCGAAGAGCTGTCCCGCCTGTGGGCCAGCCAGCAGGAGCTGACGCAGCGCGCCCAGGCCCTGCGCGAGCGCCAGCAGGCGGCCCAGCAACAGCGTGAAGGCCTGATCGCCGAAGGCCTGCAGGGCAAGACCGAGCTGACCGCCGCCGAACAGGCCCTGCAGGTCACCCGCCAGGTGCTCGAACGTCAGCGCCTGGCCCGCAGCGCCAGCGTCGAGGAACTGCGCGCGCAGTTGCAGGACGACCAGCCCTGCCCGGTGTGTGGCAGCCAGGAGCACCCCTATCACCAGCCCGAAGCCCTGCTGCAGAGCCTCGGCCGGCACGACCAGACTGAAGAGGCCGGCGCCCTGCAGGCGGTGGAGGCGCTCAAGCTCAAGCTCGACGAACTGCGCAGCACCCTGGGCGGCGTGAATGGCCAGATCAAGGAGTACCTGCACCAGCAGGAACAACTGGCCACCCAGCAGCAGGCACTGGCTCCTGGCCTGGAGGCGCACGCGCTGTATGCGCAACTCTCGGCACAGGATGTGGGCGAGCGCTCGGCCTGGCTGGAGCATCAGCTACGCCGCCTGAACGACGACATCGCCCGCGACGAGCAACGCCTCGCTACCCTGCTGACCCTGCAGAAAGACGCCGCCCGTGTGCAGCAGCAGGTGCAGGCGAGCGTCGAGGCGAACCAGCAGGCCGCGCAGCACCTGAGCCAGCAACAGCATGCGCTGCAGGCCGACGACGAACACCTGGAGCAGGCGCTGGCCGGCTTCGCCACGCTGCTGCCAGGCGACATTCTCGATGCCTTGCGCCGGGAGCCCGCCGCGACCTTCCTGCAACTGGACCAGCAACTGGCCCAGCGCCTGGAGCTGCTGGACCGGCAAAAGGACGAGCAGCAGGAGCACGCCGAGCGTCAGCAGCAGCTTGAAAAGACCCAGGTGCAGCAACAGGCGCTCGAACTCAGCCATCAGGCCGTGCAGCAGCAGGTCGATGCCCTGCGCACCCAGCAGCAACAGGCCCGCGACGCCCTGACCGCGCTGATTGGCGAGCATGCCGGTGCCGAGCATTGGCAGCAGCACCTGGAACAGCAGGTCGAGGCAGCGCGCAGCGCGCAGGCAACGACCGGCCAGCAGTTGCAGCAGGCCCAGGCCCAGGCCATCGAGCGGGCTGCCGAACTCAAGGCAGACGAACAGCGTCTGGGCGCCCTGGAGCAGGAAAGCCAGCAGCTCGACCACGCCATCGGGCAATGGCGCCAGGGTCACCCGGAACTCGACGATGCCGGGCTGGACCAGCTGCTGGCGGTGGATGACGAGCAGGTCAGTCAACTGCGCCAGCGCCTGCAACAGGCAGAAAAGGCCATCGAGCAGGCCGGCGTGCTCGTCGCAGAGCGCGAACAGCGCCTGCAGCAGCATCAGGCCCAGGCCAGCGGCGAGGTACCCGCCGAGCAGCTGGAGCAGGCGCTGAGCGAGCTGCAGCAACACCTGGTGATCAGCGAACAGCAGTGCGCCGAACTGCGCGCCGAGCAGGCCGACGACCAGCGCCGGCAACTGGCCAACCAGGCCCTGGCCGAGCGCATCGCCCAGGCCTATGCCCAGTGGCAACGCTGGGCACGCCTGAACGCGCTGATCGGCTCGGCCACCGGCGACGTGTTCCGCAAGATCGCCCAGGGCTACAACCTCGATCTGTTGGTGCACCACGCCAATGCCCAGTTGCGCCAGCTGGCGCGGCGCTACCGGCTCAAGCGTGGCGGCAGCGCGCTGGGGCTGCTGGTACTGGATACCGAGATGGGCGACGAACTGCGTTCGGTGCACTCGCTGTCCGGCGGCGAGACCTTCCTGGTGTCGCTGGCACTGGCGCTGGGCCTGGCCTCGATGGCCTCGAGCACCTTGCGCATCGAGTCGCTGTTCATCGACGAAGGCTTCGGCAGCCTCGACCCGGAGTCGCTGCAACTGGCCATGGACGCGCTGGACGGCCTGCAGGCCCAGGGCCGCAAGGTGGCGGTGATCTCCCACGTGCAGGAAATGCATGAGCGGATCCCGGTGCAGATCCAGGTGCGGCGCCAGGGCAATGGGTTGAGCACGGTGGAGGTCAGCGGATGATCCTGTATTCGTTCCGCCGCTGCCCCTACGCGATGCGTGCGCGCATGGCCTTGCGCTACGCCGGTTGCCCGGTGCAGATCTGCGAAGTGAGCCTGAAGGCCAAGCCGGCCGACATGCTGGCGCTGTCGCCCAAGGGCACGGTGCCGGTGTTGAGCGTGGACGGTGAGGTACTGGAGGAAAGCCTGCAGATCATGCACTGGGCGCTGGCCCGGCATGATCCGCAAAACTGGGCGCTGCGGGACGACCCGAACGCAGCGCAGCAGGCCACGCAACTGATCGAGCGCAATGACACGCTGTTCAAGCAGCAGCTCAATCACTACAAGTATGCCGAGCGTTACCCGGAGCAGTCGCGCGAGACGTATCGTGCGCTGGCCGAGGCGGTACTGCTGGACCTGGAACAGCGCCTCGAGCGGCAGGCCTACCTGGTGGCGGCGCACCCGAGCATCGCGGACGTGGCGCTGATGCCATTCGTTCGCCAGTTTGCCGGGGTCGAGCCTGACTGGTTTGCCACAGCGCCCTACCCGCGCTTGCGCGTGTGGTTGCAGGGGTGGCTGGAGTCGGCGCTGTTCAAGGCGATCATGGCACGCTGACCAGCGAAGGGGCCGGTACTGACGCTACAAGGTCAGCACCGGAAACGATCAGTGCTGGACCTTGTGATCCAGCGCCGCATAGAAATTCGCGCTTTGCTGCAGGTACTTCTGGGTGTAGCTCGGGGTGGAGGATTTTTTCTCGCGGATCTCGACCTGGGCGCCGGCAGGCAGCACCACAGAGGCAGAAATGGCCGAAGCCGCGATAACCGAAAAAAGATTGAAGTTCATGGCAATGCCCTCGAAAGCGTCAGGTTGAAGTGGCCGGTTGGGCCGTGGTTCAAACCTACGCCGCTGCCGGCGCACTGAAAAATTCATTGCGCCAGTAGCGAATATCAAGGCGATTGATAGTTCAGTCGACGAACTTGAGGTCCGAAGGCGATTGCAGTGCCAGCGTCTGCACCACCTCGCCCAGCAGGCCGGTCTGCGCATCGCGCCGGATCACCACGATCTGGTTGCTCTGCTGGTTGCCGACCAGCACGTAGCCCCCGGTCGGGTCCAGGGTGAACTCGCGCGGGTGATCACCCTCCACCGAACGGCGCTGCACCTGGCGCAGGCTGCCATCCTGACGGTCGATGGCGAACACGATCAGTTCGTTGCGGGTGCCGCGGTTGCTCACGTACACGAAGCGCCCGTCGGCGGACACATGCACCGCGCTGGCCGCCTTGGCCGCGGCATCGGCCTGTTCGGTCAACGGCAGGATCTGGCGCTGGCTCAGGGTGCCGTCGTGGTAGTCGAACACCACCAGCTGTGCACTCATTTCCAGGGTCAGGTAGGCATGCTTGCCGTTTGGACCGAACGCCAGGTGACGCGGCCCGCTGCCCGGCGGCAGGACGACCGGGGTTGCCGCGCCCAGTGGCCGGGTCGGGGTCTGGGGCTGGTAGCGGTAGCCGATCACCTGGTCGGCGCCAAGGTCGCTGGCAAACAGGTATCGCCCGTCCGGGGACGGCACCACCGAATGCACATGCGGCCCGGCCTGGCGCTCGGGGTTCACCCCGCTGGCCACATGGCGCACCTGCTGCACCGACGCCGACAAACGGCCATCGGCGGCAACCGGCAACACGCTGAGGCTGCCGCCCGGCTCAGGCTTGACGCCGTAGTTGGCCACGAACAGATAACGCCCATCCAGGCTCAGGCTCGAGTGGGTCGGTTCGTCACCGTCGCTGGACACCTGGCTCGACAGGCTCAGTTCACCGCTGTCATGCGCCCGGGCAAAGCTGCTGACCTGGCCCTGGCCGTCACCGTTCTCGTTCACCGCGAACACGTTGCGCCGGTCCGGCGACAGCGTCAGCCAGGACGGGTTGCTGCTTCTGAGCACTTGCAGGGGCGTGGGGTCGAGCTGGCCGCGCTGGCTGTCGAAGCGGTAGCGGTAGATCCCGTCATGGGTGCCCACCAGCAGTTCATGGCCGTGGGCGTTGAGCGTCAGCGCCATGGCACTAGCGGTCAGCAGGGACATCAGCTGGCGTTTCATCGTCGTCCTCTTCAGAAGCGCGCAAGGCACTCATGCAGACTAGTTGATGCTCGCCCGTGTCGTCGCTGAGCTGCCAGTGCTCGCCGGCAAGCGTCGCGTTGCCGATCTGCTCGGGGCTGAACTGCCATTTCTTCAACGCACGGCCGTCCATCAATTCGATGCGCAGGCCCGTATCGTCGAAGGTGAAGTCGAATGCGTGCAGGCCATCGATCAACAGCATGTCGCAGGATTCAAGGGCTTGGGCAAGGGTGGTCATGGGGGGGGTATCCCTGATTAAACACGCATGATACCCCAACCTTAAAAGCATCGCGGGTCAAGCCCGCTCCTACAAGGACCGCGCTAGCCATTGTGGGAGCGGGCTTGACCCGCGATGAAAACGACGCAGTGTGTCAGTGCGCGAAAATCGACTTGCTCTGGGTGCCCGCCATCTTCTCCGGCTTGATCAGGAAGCGTGCCAGCGCCGGCAACAGCCACAGCGCGCCGAACATGTTCCACAGCAGCATGAAGGTCAGCATCAGGCCCATGTCGGCCTGGAACTTGATGGCCGAGAAGATCCAGGTGCACACCCCGATCGCCAGGCACAACCCGGTGAACAGCACCGCCTTGCCGGTGGAGCGCAGCGTCTGGTAGTAGGCCTCCTGCAACGGCAGGCCGGCGCGCAGGAAGCTCTCCAGGCGGCTGTAGATGTAGATCCCGTAGTCCACGCCGATGCCCACGCCCAGCGCCACCACCGGCAAGGTCGCGACCTTGACGCCGATGCCCATGAACGCCATCAGCGCGTTGCCCAGCACCGAGGTCAGCACCAGCGGCAGCACGATGCACAGGGTGGCAGCAAACGAGCGGAAGGTGATCATGCACATCACCGCCACGCACAGGTACACCAGGATCAGGATGGTCAGCTCGGCCGACCGGATCACCTCGTTGGTGGCCGCCTCGATCCCCGCGTTGCCCGCCGCCAGCAGGAACTCCAGGCCCTCCTGGTCATGCTCGGCAGCGAACGCCTTGACCGCATCCACCACGCGGTCGAGGGTCTCGGCCTTGTGGTCGTTGAGGAACACCAGCACCGGCGCCAGCGAACAGTCGGCGTTGTACAGGCCCTCGGCACGCGACACCGAGGTGTTGAGGATGTCCGGGTTGCGCGACAGGCTCTCCCATTTCAGGTTGCCCTCGTTCATGCCCTTGATCATCTGCTTGGACACGGTCACCAGCGAGATCGCCGACTGCACCCCGGGGGTGTTCTCCATCTTCCACATCAGCTCGTCGACCGGCGCCATGGTCTTGTACACCGAGCAGCCTTCGGTCGGGGTCTTGACCATCACCACCAGCACGTCGGAGCTGGTGGAGTAGTTGTCGATGATGAAGGCGTTGTCCTTGTTGTAGCGCGAATCCGGACGCAGCTCCGGCGCACCCTGGTCGAGGTCGCCGATCTTCAGGTTCTGGCTGTACCACAGGCCGCCACCGAACATCGCCAGCGCCAGCAGCACCGACACCGGCGCCACCTTGGGGCTGGCGAAGCTGGACAGCAGGCGCCAGAACGGATGCTCGCGGGTCGCATCCTTCTTGCTGCGTTCGATGGCCTTCTTGCTGATGCCCACATAGGAGATCGCCACCGGCAGCAGGATCAGGTTGGTGAACACGATCACCGCCACGCCGATCGAGGCACCGATGGCCAGTTCACGGATGACCCCGATGTCGATGATCAGCAAGGTGATGAAGCCCACCGCATCGGCCAGGATGGCGATCATGCCCGGCAGGAACAGCTGGCGGAAGGTACGCCGCGCCGCAGTCAGCGCGTTCTCGGCCTCGCTGGACTGCAAGGCGATGCCGTTGATCTTCTGCACCCCGTGGGAGATGCCGATGGCGAAGATCAGGAACGGCACCAGCATCGAATACGGGTCGAGCCCGAAGCCCACCGCGTGCATCAGCCCCAGTTGCCACACCACCGCCACCAGGGTGGTGATGAGCACGGCAATGGTGCTGCGGATGCACCAGGTGAACCAGTACAGCAGCACCCAGGTGATCACCAGGGCGATGCCGAAGAACATCACCACCATCATCAGGCCGTCGATCAGGTCGCCGACCTTCTTGGCAAAGCCCACGATGTGGATCTTGACGTTGGGGTTCTGCGCCTCGAACTTGTTGCGGATCAGGTCTTCGAGCTGGTGCGAGAACGCCTGGTAGTCGAGCTTGATCTGGCGCCCCGGGTCGTTGGGGTCGGGGTAGGATTCGAGCAGCGGCACATCGACGATGCTCGACTTGAAGTTGTTGGCCACCAGCCGGCCGACCTGACCGGACTTGAGCACGTTGTTGCGCAGTTGCTCCAGGCTGTCGGGCGAACCGTCGTAGGTCTGCGGGATCACCTCGCCACCGGCGAAGCCCTCCTCGGTCACCTCGGTCCAGCGCACGCTGGGGCTCCACAGCGACTTGAGCGCCGAACGATCGACGCCAGGAATGTAGAACACCTCGTCGTGGATCTGGCGCAGGGTCTCCATGTACGCCTTGCTGAAGATGTCACCGTCCTTGGCCTCCACCGAGATCCGCACGGTGTTGCCCAGGTTGGCCAGGTCGTTGCGGTGCTCGATCATGTTCTGGATGAACGGATGCTCCAGCGGAATCATCTTCTCGAAGCTGGTGGACGGGCGAATCAGCATGGCCTGCCAGAACAGGAACAGGCTCACCAGCACACAGATGCCGATCACCGCCGGGCGGTTGTTGAATATCAGGCGCTCGAGCAGGCTCGCCTTGTCCTGGTTGTGCTGCATGTTGAACGACTCCTGACTGCTCATGGTTGCGCCCTCGCGGCGCCGGTGGCGGTAGCCAGGCGTGCCCCGCCCTGGCCGACCAGGATCAGCTGCCCATCGGCCTGGCCGCTCACGCCCGAAAGGGCGATACGGTCGGGCCGGTTGAACACGCTGAAGCTCTGGCCGTCATCGGTGCTGCGCAACACGCTGCCGCCGTTGCCCACCAGCACCAGGCTGCCGTCTTCGAGTAGCGTAGCGCTTGCCAGGCCGAATTCGAGCGCACCGCGCTCGCCCTGGAGCGCGATGGCCTGCCAGGTGCTGCCGAAATCGCTGGAGCGGTACAGGTTGCCGCGCAGGCCGTAGACCAGCAGGGTATCGGCGCGGGCGGTACCGATCGCTCCGAACAGCGAGCCCTCGTAGGGGCCGTCGAGGTGTTCCCAGGTCTGCCCGGCATCGCGGGAGCGGAACATGCTGCCCTGCTCGCCCACGATGAACAGGCCCGCGTCCTTCACGGCAGCGATGCCATTGAGGTGGTACTGATCGGGGTTGTCGAGGCGCTCTGCGACGTCCTGCCAGTGCGCGCCGCCGTCGGTGGTTTCGAACAGGCTGCCATAGGCCCCCACGGCCAGCCCGTGCCGGGTGTCCTGGAACCAGACATCCAGCAGCGGGGATTCGCGGGACGGGTCTTCGAACTGTTTGCTCCAGGTGGCGCCGCCGTCGCTACTGGCGAGGATCTGCGCATCATGGCCCACTGCCCAGCCGTGCTTGGCATCGGCGAAGTACACGGCAGTGAGCAGTTGGCGGCTGGGGACGCGGGCCTGGGTCCAGCTCTGGCCCTGGTCGTCGGAGAAGAGGATATGCCCGCGTTCGCCCACCGCCACCAGGCGCGGCCCGGCCTTGGCGATGTCGATCAGCAGGCTGTGGGAGGCCTTGTTCGAGGTCTGTGAATACACCGTCTGCGGTGTCGGGCCGTCATCGGCAGCCCCGGCGGTTGCGGCGAACAGCCCCAGGCCCAGGCTCAGCAAGACGCTGGCCGTGAATACATTCATAGTCCTCTCCCACATTATTGTTATTCGGTGCTACTGGCGGGGCTGGAAGCGGCAATCTAGAGCCCCGCGAATGCTGGCCTCAAGCTAGCAGGCTTTGGAAATGGATGACAACGTACAACGCGTTATGTTTTGTTAAGCGCGGCCTCTGGGTCGTGGATGTCGCGTTGTCCGCCCGCACCTTCATCATAAAAAAGGGGGCTGCCCCGAAAAGGCCAGCCCCCTGTTCAACCTGCCCTCAACCTCAGGCCAGGCTCTTGCTCACCACCTCGAACACATCGCTGGACAGCCCGCCCGAGCCGCGGATGCGCTCCAGCTCGGCCTTCATCAGCGCCTGGCGCGCGGCATCGTACTTGCGCCAGCGGGTCAGCGGCGCCAGCTGGCGCGAGGCGATCTGCGGGTTGAAGCCGTTCAGTTCGATCACCAGATCCGCCAGGAAGCGATAACCCGAGCCATCGGCCGCATGGAAGTTGACCAGGTTCTGCCCGGCGAACGCACCGATCAACGCGCGCACCTTGTTCGGGTTCTTCAGGGTGAACGCCGGGTGCTCCATCAACGCCCGCACTCGCGCCAGGCCGCCCGGCAACGGGCTGCCCGCCTGCACGCTGAACCACTGGTCCATCACCAGCGGGTTGTCCTTGAAGTGCTCGGCAAAACTTTGCAGTGCCCTGGCGCGCTCGTCCTGGAACGGCGAATTGACCAGCACGGCCAGTGCGGTCAGGCGTTCGGTCATGTTGTCGCACGCCTCGAACTGCTCGAGCGTCGCCTCCAGCACCTGCGCCCGGCCCGTGAGCATCAGGTACGACAGCGCGATGTTCTGCAGGCTGCGCCGGGCAAAGTGCTCGGCCTCGGCCACATAGGCGGTTTCGCGCGAGACCGCACGGTTGGCCTGGTAGCGCGCCCACAGCCCGTCGAACAGTTGCTCGGCCAGTTGCTGGCGGGCAAAGTCGCGGGCCGCGTGAATCGCGTCCACATCGGCCACTTCGCTGATTTCGGTGAGGTAGGCCTCACTCGGCAGCGAGAGCATTTCGGCGACCATGGCCTGGTCGAGTGCCTCGTTGGCCAGCACGCTGCCCAGGGCAGTGACCAGGCGCTGATCGAGCACCAGGGCTTCACCGCGCTGATGCTGCGCGATCAGTTCCTGCAAGACCTGAACCGACAGTTGCTGGCCGGCTTCCCAGCGATTGAAGCCATCGCTGTCGTGCTGCATCAGGAACATGAGTTGGTCGCGGTCGTACGGGAAGCTCAGCTTGACCGGCGCACTGAAGCCGCGCAGCAGCGACGGCAACGGCCTGGCGGCCACGTCGACGAAGGTGAAGGTCTGCTCGGCCTCGGTCACCGACAGCACCCGCGTGGTCGCGCCCGCCTGCGTTTCGCCTTGCAGGCGCAGGGCAATGTCGTTGCCCTGGGCATCGAGCAGGCCCAGTTCGACCGGGATCACGAATGGCTGCTTCTCGACCTTGTCCGGGGTTGCCGGGCAGCTCTGGCTGAAGGTCAGGCTGTAGGTCTGGGCAGCGGCGTCGTAAGCCTCGCTAACGTTCAGGCGCGGCGTGCCGGCCTGGCTGTACCAGCGCTTGAACTGGGTCAGGTCGACGCCGTTGGCGTCTTCCATGGCCTTGATGAAGTCGTCGCAGGTCACGGCCTGGCCGTCATGGCGTTCGAAGTACAGGTCGCTGCCCTTGCGAAAGCCTTCGGCACCCAGCAGCGTGTGCACCATGCGTACCACTTCCGAGCCCTTCTCGTACACGGTCAGGGTGTAGAAGTTGGAAATCTCGATGAAGCTGTCCGGGCGCACGGCGTGGGCCATGGGGCCGGCGTCTTCGGCGAACTGGTGGGTACGCAGGTAGGCCACGTCCTCGATGCGCTTGACCGTGCGCGAGTTCATGTCGGCGCTGAACTCGGAATCGCGGAACACCGTGAAGCCTTCCTTGAGCGACAGCTGGAACCAGTCGCGGCAGGTCACGCGGTTGCCCGACCAGTTGTGGAAGTACTCGTGGGCCACCACCGCCTCGACCCGCTGGTGCGCGGCATCGGTGGCGGTCTCGGCACGCGCCAGCACGCAGCTGGAGTTGAAGATGTTGAGGCCCTTGTTCTCCATGGCGCCCATGTTGAAGTCGTTGACCGCCACGATCATGAAGATGTCCAGGTCGTATTCGCGGCCATACACCTCTTCGTCCCAGCGCATGGACTTCTTCAGGCTGACCATGGCGTGCTGGCACTTGTCGATGTTCTCCGGCTCGACATAGATGCGCAGGGTCACGTCGCGCCCCGACTGGCGGGTGAAGGTGTCTTCGACGCACCACAGGTCGCCGGCCACCAGTGCGAACAGGTAGGCCGGTTTCTTGAACGGGTCTTCCCAGGTGGCCCAGTGCCGACCGTCCTGCTGCGGCCCGCTGCCGATGGGGTTGCCGTTGGACAGCAGGACCGGGTAGCGATGCTGCTCGGCGATCACCGTGGTGGTGAAGGTGCTCATCACGTCCGGGCGGTCGAGGTAGTAGGTGATCTTGCGAAAGCCCTCGGCCTCGCACTGGGTGCAGAACATGCCGCCGGACTTGTACAGGCCCTCGAGCGCGGTGTTGGTCTCGGGGTGGATCTTCACGCTGGTGTCCAGGGTGAAGCGCTCGGCAGTGGGCTGCAGGGTAAGGTGGCTGTCGTCGAGCTGGTAGTCGTCAGCGCCCAGCGGCTGGTCGTCCAGCGCCACGCTGAGCAGTTCCAGCTGCTGGCCGTCGAGCACCAGCGCCGGCAGGCCGGCACCGCGCGCCGGGTTGCGGCGCATGACCAGCTGCGCGTGGACCAGGCTGTGGTCCTCGAACAGTTCGAAGGTCAGGTGCGTCTCGTCGATCAGGTACTCGGGTGCCTGATAGTCCTTGAGGTAGATCACTTGCGGCTGTTCGGTACGCATGTGGCGGTCCTTTTACTGATGCACGGCCAGCTGGTAGGCCGTGTACTTGCGAATATTGATCACGCCGGTATCGAAAATCAGGTACTGGCCCTTGATCCCCAGCAGGGTGCCTTCGGCGACAGGGTTCTTGTCCAGGTTGAAGCTCACGATCTTGCTCGGGTACGCCTCTACCGGGTAGCGGATTTCAATCGGCTCGACGTCGGTCAGCGGCTGGATCGCCTGCAGGCCGAAGCGGTCCTGCAGGCCCTTGAAACCTTCACTGCAGCTGTCGAACAACTGCTCGCGCACGGCCACCAGGTCGACCGCCTCGGCGTTGCCCTTGAGCAGTGCGCGCCAGTTGGTGCGGTCGGCCACCTGGCTGCGGAACAGGTCCTCGACCAGCCCGGACTGCTGCCGGGTGGCCACCCGCACGATCGGCAGGGCCTGGCTGGCGCCCTGGTCGAGCCAGCGCGTGGGCAGCTGGGTGGCGCGGGTGATGCCGACCTTGATACCCGACGAGTTGGCCAAGTACACCACGTGGTCGGTCATGCAGAACTGCTCGCCCCAGGCCGGGTCACGGCAGGTGCCGTGCTCGTAGTGGCAGCGCTCGGGGCTCATGATGCAGGTGTCGCATTGCGCCAGCCTGGTCATGCACGGGTAGCAGTAACCCTGGCTGAAGCTGGTCTTGGTCTTGCGCCCGCAGTGGGTACAGTGGATCGCGCCCAGGTATTCGAGACGCACGGTCTTGCCCAGCAGGGGGTTGACCGGCACTTCGACGTCGCCCAGGCGAAACGCGTATTGCACGACCGGCTGCTCGAGGCGCGCCGTCATCTTGCTGATGGAACCACGGCCGAGTTCGATCAATGGATCGCGTCCGACTTGAACAGGATGTTGGGCACCGGCGCAGACTTGGATGCGCATTCCTGCGGGCCCATGTAGCCGGTACGCTGGTCTTCGGGCAGGTTCTGCATCTCCCAGGCGATCACGGCCTGCAACGACAGCTCCTTCTGCTCGGCGGTGAGCTTGCGCCCGTCGGACCATTTGCCGATTTCCACGGCCAGTTTCAGGCTGGCGTAGATCTCCGGGGTGATGTTTTCGATCATTTGCGCAAAAGTGGACATAGCGTCTCCAAAAATCAAGCTGACAGTTTACGCCGGGCCAGTGCCCCGCCCAAGAGCCCGCTGAGGCAGCCGACCAACAGCCCACCCACGTGGGCGGCGTTGGCGATGGCGCCGAAGCCGAGCAGGGTGATCAACCCGGACAGGCACAGCAGCAGCCATACCAGCATCATCACCAGCACGCCACGCGGCATGCGATACACCGGGTTCGGCGCCAGCCACTGGTACAGCCAGATGTGCCCGAGCAGGCCGTACAGCACCCCGGACAAGCCACCGAACAGGCTGGGCCCGCCGAACACGAACTGCGCCACGTTCGACACCAGGCTGAACAGCAGGGTCAGCAACAGCAAGGCCAGGGTGCCCTGACGCAGCTCGATGCGCCGCCCCAGCTCCCAGTACCACAGGCCGTTCATGGCCAGGTGCAGGATGCCGAAGTGCACCAGCATCGGGCTGAACAAGCGCCACCACTGGCCTGCATCGAGGCTGGTCAGCAACGGGGTGAAATACAGGTAGTCGCCCTGCACGCGAAAATCCAGGAAGGTCAGCCAGCTCAAGGTGGCGAAGTTGTCGCCCAGGCCGGTCAGTGCAGCCACCACCACACACAGCAGCAACACCGCTGCAGTGGCCTTGCTGGCCTTCGCCTGCGCGGCCAGGCTCGGGCGCGGTGGGGCCGGGGGCTGCGCCAGGGGCGGCAGTTGCACATCGGCATTGCCCTCCGGAAAGCGCTGGTACAGCTGGCGAACATCTTCCACCAGGTAGTCGGCGGTCCACAGTACCTGCTCCTCGCCCTCCTCCGAGACCCGGTGCGGCACCTGCAGGCGCTTGAGCAGCTCGACAAAGCCGCTGAGGTCGACGCTCAGGGGCAGGCGCATCACCATTGCCGCACTCATTGACTGGCCTCCGGCCGTTCGACATCCACCCATACGAACTTGTGCGGGTCGATGCGGGTTTCATCATCCAGCCGATAGGCCACCAGCTTTCCGTAGAGCACCGCACTGTAGTCCAGGCACGCCAGGTTGGCGCGGATGGGTGCGGGCCGGCCGCTGCGCCAGTAATGGCCGACGAACAGCAGCGGCTCGTCGTCACCGTAGCGCAGCAGCGCGTTCTTCTGGCTGCGACTGAGCGGCGCATTGGCCACTTCGGCCGGCAGCGCATCGGGCTGGAACACGATATCGCCGTAGGTCTGCGGGTCTTCCTCCCAGAACTTGGTGCGAAAGAATGCGCGGGTCAGGCCGTCGCCGCCGGTCAGGGTGAGGCCGTCGGGCAGGCGCATGTCGGTGCCGCGCAGCAGCCGGTTGCACACGGTGTGGGCAAAGCTGCCGGCCACGGCCGAGGCCTGCACGAAATGCTCGTCGATGCGCCCGTCCGGATGCTGCTGGCGCAGCGGCTCGATCAGACGCGCGTCCCAGCAGGCGTGTACCACGCGAAAGCGTCCGGCATCGATGAACAGCGGCAGCTCGTAGAACCAGCCGAGAAAGTCGTGCCAGTCGTGGGGGTGGTCGGCGAACTGGGTCAGTGTCTCTTCGATCAGCCGCGCATGGCGCGGGTTGTGCTCGCGCACGAACTGCTTGCCGCTGCCCGGCAGCGCCGGCGTGGTCCAGCCCAGTGCGCTGAATTCGTGGTTGCCCATGATGCAGTGGGCCTGACCGGCTTCGACCATGTCGTGCACGATGTGCAGGGCCTCGCGAATGCGCGGGCCGCGGTCGATGATGTCGCCAAGGAAGATCGCCTGACGCTGCGCATGCCGCCACACCCCGCCCTGACGCTTGTACCCCATGGCGTCGAGCAGACGCTCCAGGGTGTGGGCACAGCCGTGGACATCGCCGATCAGGTCGTAACTGCGCGCGGGATCGAGCATCAGTCGCCTCCACCACCCAGACGGCTGCCCCAGCCGAGCTTGGTCCGGCAGACCTCGTAGTAGTTGTGGTCCAGCGGGTGGATCAGGCGCAGCTTCTGCGGCTTCTTGTTCACCGTGATGGTGTCGCCGGGGGCACAGGTGAAATGGTTCTGGCCATCGCACGAGACTTGCGGGTACAGCTGCAGGTCACGCGATACCACGATCTTCAGCTCGCTGTTGCCATCGACCACGATCGGGCGTCCCGAAAGCGTGTGCGGGTACATGGGCACGATCACGATGGCGTCGAGCTTGGGGTGCATGATCGGTCCGCCGGCCGACAGCGCGTAGGCGGTCGAGCCGGTCGGTGTGGCGACGATCAGGCCGTCGGCCTTCTGGCTGCACACGAACTGGCCGTCGATGTAGATCTCGAACTCGATCATGCGGTTGGACTTGCCAGGGTGCAGCACCACGTCGTTGAGCGCGTCGCCCTGGCCGATGGCCTCGCCGTGGCGGCGGACTTCGGCCTGCAGCAGGAAGCGGTTCTCCACCAGGTAGTGGCCGTCGAGCACTTCGGCCACCTTGACCTCGAGCTCGTCGGGGCGAATGTCGGTGAGAAACCCCAGGCTGCCGCGGTTGATGCCCAGTACCGGGATGTTGTGGCGCGCCAGTGCGCGGGCGGCGCCCAGCAGGCTGCCGTCGCCGCCGACCACGATGACCATGTCGCACACCTCGCCCAGCAGCTTGCGCGAGGAGGTCTGCAGGCCGTGGCCGGGCAGCACGTCGGCAATTGTGTCCTCGAGGATCACGTGCAGGTGCCGCTCGAGCAGGAATTTTTTCAGTCGGCGAATGGTATCGAGCACCTGCGAACTGCCAAGGCGGCCGATGATACCGATATTGCGAAATTGCTCCATGGGGCTCCTGCGGGGCACTGCGGCGTTGAATGGGCCGGTTGGCCAAAGCGTTGATTATGGGCGAAAGCGCCGGGCAGCGGCAAACGCCGCAGTTTTTTGCACAAGGCGCCGGGGCGGGCGGCTATGCTCGCAGGATGATGCCCTTTACCGACCTTTGCGACCTGCCCAACCGCCTGCGCCAGCCCCCGGTGCGGGACCTGGCGTGGGTAATCCTTGCGCCCCCCATGCTCGCAGTGACGCCCTGGCCGCAACGCCACCCGTTGGCCGGCAGCGACTGGGTGGCCGCACCAGCGTTGCTGCGCGACTGGCTGCTGGCGCTGGACCACGACAGCCGTGACCTGCAGGCCTGGCTGGCACAGGCCGCCAGCCGGCGCCTGGGGTTGTACTACGAGCGGCTGTGGCAGTTCGCGTTGCGCCATGCTCCGGGGGTGGAGCTGCTGGCGGCCAACCTGCCGATCCGCGACGGCGGGCACACCCTGGGCGAGCTGGACATCCTGCTGCGTGACCGCGACGGGGTGCATCACCTGGAGCTGGCCATCAAGCTGTACCTGGGCCCGCAGCACGGTGACGGGCGTAACCCGGCGCAGTGGCTTGGGCCTGGCTGCCATGACCGGCTGGACCGCAAGCTGGCGCACCTGAACGACCATCAACTGCCGATTTCGGCGCGGGCCGAGGGGCGCGAGGCACTGGCGGCGCTGCATATAGACAGCTTCACGGCTCAGCTTTGGCTGGGCGGGTATCTGCTGTATCCATGGCCGGGGACGGCGCAGCCTCCGGCGGGTGCGCACCCGCAGCACTTGCGCGGGCGCTGGCTGCATCAGCGCGACTGGGCCCGGTTTGCGGCGCAGGCCGACCCCGGGCGCTGGCAGCCGTTGCCGCGCCAGGCATGGCTGGCGCCGGCGCGGTACACGCAGGAACAGGCCTGGGGCACGGAACAGTTCCAGGCCTGGCTGCAAGCGCTGGACCCGATGGCCCCCGCGCAGTTGCTGGTGCGGCTGGTGCCAGGGGATCGCGGGGATTGGGTAGAGGCCCAACGCTTGTTTCTGGTGGCCGATGCCTGGCCGAACCTGGCGGGTTAGCATGCACTGGCTGGGCCGGCCCCCACATGAACGTACGCCCCCGTGGGAGCCGGCCTTGCCGGCGAAGGGGCCAGCGCTGACAACATTCTGCTAACCTCGCCCCCCCTCACCCAGTACCCGCACAAGGAACCCACCCGTGCCCGGCAATCTTCTCGCCCTGGCGCTCGCCGTCACCCTGGCCTGGCCCGCAAGTGCCAGCGCAGCGCCTGCCCCAGGTCTGGACCAGGACAACGACCTCGCCCTGCTGAGCGACAGCTTCTGGCGCCAGGCGACGCCCACCGACCTGGACACGTGGCTGGCCCCGCGCAGCCAACCCGGCGAGTATCCACCCGGTGTGGTCACCCGCAACACCACGGCCTTTCACCTCGCACTCGAAAACAACGCCTCGCTGGCTATGCTACAGCACCTGCGTGCCGCGCTACCGGCCATGGTCGGGCTCGGCGACTACCCCGAATCGCTGCTGTCCACGGCCATCAAGCACAACCACCCCACTGCCACCATCGAATGGCTGCTGGCCCAGGGCGCGCCGGTGGAAGCCGGCGACTACCACAACCCACGCCCGCTGCTGCTGGCCATCGCCCAGGGCGCCGATGCCTCGCTGATCGACGCACTGGTCAAGGCCGGCGCCGACACCTCCTACTTCACGCGCAGCGACAGCAACATGGACGCCTTCGACGCCGCAGTGCTGACCGAGCACAGCACCACGCGCCGGGCCGTCGCCCGCCATCTGCCACTGCCCGAGGCCGGCAGCGAAACCATGGAAGCGATCCTGGTCGAGCTTTCGCGCCAGGGTCGCGACGGGCCCGACGCCCCGCACGTGAGCTACGACATCCTCAGCGTACTGCTCGAGCGCGGCATGAGCAGCACCGGCACCTACTGCGACCCGCACAAACCCCACTGCCTGGCCGACGACAGGAGCGACCTGATGGACCTGGCCATCCGTATCGAGGACCCGCAACTGGTCGACTACCTGCTCGGCAAGGGTCTGAAGGCCCGCTAGCACACTTTTTTGCCCCAGCGCAGGTGCAGGGCACGCGCAAGCGATTAGAGTTATCCGCACAGCGCCATCAAGAGCGCGGCCATTGACCTGATTGACCGATATGAGGAACCACCATGACCCTGACCAATACGCAGGCACGCTACGGCAGCCTGTCGATCGCCCTGCACTGGCTGATGCTGATTCTGCTGGCGGTGGTATACGCCTGCATCGAACTGCGCGGCATCTTCCCCAAGGACAGCGCCGAGCGCGACCTGATGAAAAGCCTGCACTTCATGCTCGGCCTGAGCGTGTTCGTGCTGGTATGGCTGCGCCTGATCCTGAAGGTCACCCACCCCACCCCGCGCATCGAACCCAAGCCGCCGGCCTGGCAGACGGGTCTTGCGCACCTGATGCACTGGGCGCTGTACGCCCTGATGATCGGCCTGCCGCTGGCCGGCTGGGTGATCCTCAGCGCGGCCGACAAGCCGATCCCGTTCTTCGGCCTGGAGTTGCCTGCCCTGGTAGCACCGGACACCGACCTGGCCAAGTTCGTCAAGGGCTGGCACGAGTGGTTCGGCGCACTGGGCTACTGGCTGATCGGCCTGCATGCACTGGCCGGCCTCTATCATCACTACGTGGTCCGCGATAACACCCTGCTGCGCATGCTGCCGCAAAAAGGTGACTGACTAGGCGAACCCGCGGCGGCCCTGCAAGCCGCCGGTGTGAACGAAGATCAGCCGCGTGCCGGCCACGAACGCGCCAGCCAGCACACGCTCCTGCAGGGCCAACAACGCCTTGCCGGTGTACAGCGGTTCCAGTGGCAGGCCCGATTCGGCCTCGCTGGCCTGGATGAATGCCAGCAAGGCCGGGTCGACCTTGGCAAAGCCGCCCCGGCTGGCGTCGTGCAGGCGGTAAGTGCCCGGCGCCAGCACCTCGACCTCGCCTTCCACCCCATGCCCCGGCGGCACGGCCAGCGCGCCGTGCACCGGGTGGGCGCCCGCTTCGGCCTGGGCCAGCCCCACCAGCGTGGTACCGCTGCCCACCGCCAGCCACCAGGCGTCGTAATCGGCCCAGCCCACGGCCGCCAGCTGCGCCCGCGCCTGGGTCACGATCTGTGCGCAGCCTTCGGTGCCCAGTGGCCCCGCGCCGCCTTCGGGCACGCAATGCCATGCCGGGTAGAGGGCTTGCCAGGGCTGCCAGAAATCCGCCTGATGCCGCGCCCTGTATCCGGCGTACCCCAGCCAGTGCAGGTGCATGCCCAGTGCTTGCAGGTCGTGCACGGTGGGGTTGCTGTGCGGGTGCCCACGCAACAGCCCGGCCGTGGCAAAGCCGAAGCGCTTGCCGGCCGCCGCCAGGGCATGCAGGTGGTTGGAATAGGCGCCGCCCAGGCTGATCACCCCCGGGGCACCACGGGCATGGGCAAAGCGCAGGTGCCCCTGCAGCTTGAACCATTTGTTGCCGCTGATCAGCGGGTCGATGAGGTCCAGACGCAGCACTGCCACCTCGACCCCGGCGCGCGCCAGCCAGCCTAGGGCCAGCGGTTGCAGGGGTGCCAGTGGCAGGTCATCGAAAGCGGCAGACATCGAACAGGCTCGGCAGAACGGGAGCGCGCAGTCTACCAGCGCACCCCCGCCACCGCTTTACAGCTCGGCCGCCAGGCGTGAACCCTGGTTGATCGCGCGCTTGGCGTCCAGCTCGGCGGCGACGTCCGCGCCGCCGATCAGGTGTACCGACTGCCCGGCGGCCAGTAGGCCATCCTGCAGCTCGCGCAGCGGGTCCTGGCCGGCGCAGATCACCACGTTGTCCACCGCCAGTACCTGCGGCTCGCCTTCGGCGATACGGATATGCAGGCCGGCGTCGTCGATCTTCAGGTAGTCGACGCTGTTGAGCATCTGCACCCGCTTGTTCTTCAGGCCTGTGCGGTGGATCCAGCCGGTGGTCTTGCCCAGCCCGTCGCCAACCTTGGTCTTCTTGCGCTGCAACAGGTACACCTGGCGCGCCGGAGCATGGGGCTCGGCCTGGATGCCCGCCACGCCGCCGCGCGCTTCGAGCCGGGTGTCGATGCCCCACTCCCTCCAGAACGCCTCGCGGTCCTGGCTCGTGGCAACGCCCTGGTGCACCAGGAACTCCGACACATCGAAGCCGATGCCGCCGGCACCGATCACCGCGACCTTCTGCCCCACCGGCTTGCGCGCCAGCAGCACGTCCAGGTAGCTCAGCACCTTGGCGTGATCGATACCGTCGATGGCCGGCAGGCGAGGCGCGATGCCGGTCGCAAGGATGATCTCGTCGTAGCCGCCCTCCACCAGTTGCTCGACATTGACGCGGGTGTTCAGACACAGCTCCACGCCGGTGGTCTGCAGCTTGCGCTTGAAGTAGCGCAGGGTCTCGAAGAACTCCTCCTTGCCCGGCACGCGCTTGGCCACGTTGAACTGCCCGCCGATCTCGCTGGCCGAGTCGAACAGGGTCACCTGGTGGCCACGCTCGGCGGCCACGGTAGCGGCGGCCAGGCCGGCCGGGCCGGCGCCGACCACGGCAATGCGCTTGGGCTGGGCCACCGGCAGGTAGTTGAGTTCGGTTTCATGACAGGCCCGCGGGTTGACCAGGCAACTGGTCAGCTTGCCGCCGAAGGTGTGGTCCAGGCAGGCCTGGTTGCAGCCGATGCAGGTGTTGATCTCGTCGCCGCGCCCGGCGGCGGCCTTGTTGACGAAGTCCGGGTCGGCCAGGAACGGGCGTGCCATCGACACCATGTCGGCGTCGCCTTCGGCAAGGATCTGCTCGGCGACTTCCGGGGTGTTGATGCGGTTGGTGGTGATCAGCGGGATCTGCACCGCGCCGCGCAACTTGGCGGTGACCTTGCTGAACGCGGCACGCGGCACCTTGGTGGCGATGGTCGGGATACGCGCCTCGTGCCAACCGATGCCGGTGTTGATCAGCGTGGCGCCGGCCTGCTCGATGGCCTGGGCCAGCTGCACGATCTCCTGCCAGTTGCTGCCGCCTTCCACCAGGTCGAGCATCGACAGGCGGAAGATGATGATGAAGTTCGGGCCGACCGCTTCGCGCACCCGGCGCACGATCTCCACGGCCAGGCGCATGCGGTTCTCGTAGCTGCCCCCCCAGCGGTCGGTGCGATGGTTGGTGTGGGCGGCCAGGAACTGGTTGATGAAGTAGCCTTCGGACCCCATGATCTCGACGCCGTCGTACTCGGCGCTCTGGGCCAGCGTGGCGCAGGTGACGAAGTCCTGGATCTGCTTCTCGATGCCCTCTTCGTCCAGCTCGCGGGGCTTGAACGGGTTGATCGGCGCCTGGATCGCGCTGGGGGCCACCTGCTTGGGGCTGTAGGCGTAGCGCCCGGCGTGGAGGATCTGCATGCAGATCTTGCCGCCGGCCTCGTGTACCGCCTGGGTAACGATACGGTGCTTCTGCGCTTCTTCGGCCGTTGTCAGCTTGGCCGCGCCGGAGTACACACCGCCCTCTTCGTTGGGCCCGATGCCGCCAGTGACCATCAGGCCGACGCCACCACGGGCGCGCTCGGCAAAGTACGCCGCCATGCGCTCGAAACCGCCGGGTTTCTCCTCCAGGCCGGTGTGCATCGAGCCCATCAGGGTGCGGTTGCGCAGGGTGGTGAAGCCCAGGTCCAGCGGGGCAAGCAGGTGCGGGTATTGAGCGGCGGTCATGGTGAACTCCACAGCGAACTGATCACGGAATGCGGGCGCCTCGCTGCGTGCAGCGGGGCCCGTCGGTTATCTGTGAGGGACAGTAATGCGCCTGGAAGTGAGGCTCAATGACCGAAAGTTACAAGTTAATGACCGTAACTGACAGTGCGTGAGGCGCTGACCTGTTCACTGATGCAGGCAGCGTTCGGCCAGTTGCCGAGCCTGATCGTGGGTGATGCCGGTGTTTTGCTGCAGGGCGAGCGGGTGATCGCCCGCGTCCACGAACACCAGCGGGCGGTCGCCCAGGGCCTGGGTCTGCAGCGTAGCCTTGAGGTTGAGGGTCGAAACCTCATAGGGGAACTCGCTTTGCACACGTGCCGCATAAGGTGGTTCGCGCTCGCGACCTGGGGTTTCCCACAGTTCGCTGGTGCGGTAGAAGTCCGCCTCGCTGACCGTCACCCAGGTCAGCCACACGAACGGCTCGGGTGAGCCGATGATCGGGATTTCCAGGCGCCCGAGCACGAAGTGGTGGGTGTCATCGATGATGCACTGATCGCTGGACAGTGGCGCACGCTGCTCGCGCTCTGCCTCCGGCAGGTCATACCAGGCGGCAGGGGCTGGCGCGCCGAAGGTGGTGGGCAGCTCGTCGTGATACTCGCCACAGGTGGCGCAATGGAAGCCTTGCATGGTGGGTACTCCTTGAACACTTAAGGCCGGATCAAGCCGCGCGGCGCGCAAACGGCAGCGTCATGTTACAGGCCCAGCAGTGCCTTGAGCGCAGGCATTACCCACTGGGGGTGATCCTCGTGCGGCGAATGCCCGGTAAACGGGATGTTCAGCAGTTGCGCATTCGCCACTCGATCGGCCAGCTCGCAGGCGTTGGCCCGCGTTACCAGGCGGTCTTCATCGCCATGAATCACCAGCAAATCGGCGGTGATGCCGCACACCGTTTCATTCGGGTAGCCCTGCTCGCCTGAATCCAGCCACAGCTCGCGCAACGCCACGGCCAGGCGGTCGAAATCGGGTTCGGGGTTCAACTGCAGGTAGCGCTCGTAGCTGTGCGGGAACAGCTCACGCCAGCGCGCGCCGGTCACGCGGCTGTACATGCCGCGCACGGGATCATCCGCTTTCAGTTGCCAGTGGGCACCGATCGTCACCAGTTTGTCGATGCCAGCACTCCCGGCAGCCGCGATGCGCAGCGCTGCAATGCCGCCATCGCTGTGGCCAACGAGGCTGAAGCGCTCAAGCCCCAACTGCCGGGCAACCGCCTCCACATCCAGTTGCAAGCGCTGGTAGGTCAGCGGCAGGTGCCCCAGGGTCGATTTGCCCTGGCCGCGGCTGTCGATGCCGATCAGGCGATAACGTTCGGCCAGGGCTGGCGTGATGGCATTGAAGGTTTCGATGTCGCCAAAGCCACCGTGCAGAAAAACCAGTGCCGGGCCCTGTGGGTTGCCTTGCTGTTCACAATAGAGGCGTGCCCCGGCAACTTCGACGTACTGGCCGTCCTGGTGAGTGAATGTCGTCATTTGAGGATCCCTTGTTGTGTCGCGGTGGCAATTGTCGGCGGCAGTTTAATGCGTTGCGCCTTCGACGCGGTACCCCCGATGCCCTCATTGCCAGGTATGAAGTCCTTTGCTTAACGCATCGTCCTGTCATTGATCGGAAAGACACAACCCTGGCTTTGGCCCCAATGCGTTAGTATGAGGATGACGATTGCCAGTACCGCACCTCCATAGGCTGATGTCAGCAACATGATTGAAAGCTTTTTATCTTCGAATCTGAAAACCATACCCCACATTTCAAGCATGCCCGAAAAAGTGTTCATATTGATACCCTTTTTCTTGCTGCAGCGATTTGCGTATATCACCGAAACCGTCAAAAACAACCATCCCACAAAAAACAGAAAAATACGGAAAAACTGGATCGTATCGCACATGAATTTATTCTGACCACGCTGATGGCACAAGACTAAAGATAGAACGCTGACCACAAAGCGAACTGAGCTACATCACCGCATGGCAGTACTGAAATATGGCCCACCCCACCAAACCGCCCATCAACTACAAAACACAGCCTTTCGACCGCCCCCAATAAAACAATAAACACCAAGCAAAATACAAATTTCCTGTAAAAATTCAAGACATCACAGTTGCGACTTAAAACACACTTCTTCGGCGCCAAACACGCACCAGTAAAAACTTGCCGAGCCATACTTCAGCTCTTGTTTCTCCTTTCGCTCACCCTAAATTAACCACTACATCAAGCGCACACCCCTGAGATCGCGCGTAAAACACCAAAGAAGCCAACCCGACTCCTGCGGCCGCTCCGCCGTAAACAGTTGTAAGAACCACCCACGAAAGCATCTTATTTTTAAATGAAAAAACATGCCTATACATCTCAAAAAGCCCTACAAAGGTATTCATATTTATGCCATTACGCTTGCAGTATGCATTTGCATAAAAAACCGTTAAAAAAACCACCCCAAACAAAAACCAGAAAATTATCTCAATCAATAAAGCCATCCAAAAGCACACAATACGCCCTCAATCTTTCAGTGGAATAATTACAGTTGGATTTACCGGAATCTTAATCTCAGGACCTACACCCGGACCCAGCCCAAAGTATAGTTCTGGCCAAGTGGAAGTTTGCGCCATTTCTATAGTTAACAAACCAAAGCTCATGCCAACTCCTGCGCCAACGGCCAACGCCTTCGAGTCCGGATCCGAAATTTTGAATCCACAGCTTGCAACCGCACGTAGACCAACACTTGAAACTGGCACTCCTAGCTGTTTGGAAAACCCCGATACTTCGTTTGCGCTTGCCCCAATAGACAACCCTGCCCCAACTGCGGCAGTGCCAGACGTCCTGCATTCTCCCGTCATAATAGGTTTGGCCGGCGGTGGCGCCATCGCTCGGGAAACCTCATCCGGTGTCGCACCATTCTGCAACATCCAACTTCCCAGTGAAGCGCGCTCCGCGACGCCGGGCATGTTCAGGTCGAACAGCCCCAACGGGTCAGCCCTCATAACAGGCTTGTTACTCACATAGCTGTACACGTTCAACCCACCCAGCATCCCGATCGGGTCTCTCGAGACATAGCGCGCCATGCGGGGTTCGTAGTAACGGAATCGGTTGTAATGCAGCCCTGTTTCAGGGTCGTGGTATTGCCCCTGAAAACGAATCGGATTGCCCACGCCATGCTGCGCGGCCCACGACGAGCGCTCTTCACGAACCTCACCCCACACCTTGTACTGCCCCGTCCAGGCAACATTGCCGTTGTGGTCGGTGATTTCCATTGGCGTGCCCAGGTGGTCGCAGTGGTACCAGGCAATGACGTCGAACGCTGGCGCAGTGGGCAGTGCCTGCCAGAGTGGGTCCTGGTCGATGTCGTAATGACGGCCCTGCCAGTCGGGTTGCCTGAGCAGGCGTATCGAGCGCTTGTGCAACGCTTGAGCCACCGGCACGAAGCGGCCCGGTTCGTAGAGGTAGTGAACGGTACGGCCTGTGTCGCCCTCGTCGAGGGGCAATGCGCTTTCCCAGGCCAGGGTTTCGCCGTCCCATCCGTACAGCGTGAAACCGCAGTGCAGCTCACGCTGACGCTTGCTGCGCTGCATTGCATTCCAGCCGGTGCCGGCCTCGGGCTTGTCCTTGTAATGGGCGACGGCATGCTTGTGCAACCGCCGACCAAGGGCGTCATAGCTGTATTCCACACTGAGCCTGTCGTCGCTGTAGCGCACCAGGCGATTGAACAAGTCCCAGCTGAAGTGGGCAGGCACACCGTTGTGCAAGCGTTGCACAAGGTTACCGCGCTCGTCATACGTGTAGCGGCTGCCCGCGTATTCGCGCAGCACGTTGTCCATCACCTTGTGGGAGCTGGCATCGTTATCCAGCGGGCGATGCAGTTGCCGCGCCTTGTCCGTCAGGTTGCCGGCCGGGTCGAAGGCAAAGGTTTCTTCACCCAGGCGGCTGTTGGCCTGCAGCAGGCGGCCTAGCGGATCGTACTGGTAGGCCAGGTGACCACGACGGGTATCGAGGATGTCTGTCAGTTGACCGATCGGGTCGTATTGATACTCGCGCTTGCACAGAATGGATTGGCCGTCATGACTGGTGAGCAACTGTTCTTGCGGACGCCCCAGCGCGTCCCATACCTGCGTTTGCGTCAGTTTGTTGCCCTGATGGCGGGCGACTTCGCGATGCAGATCGTCGCGCTCATAAGCCAGTATTTCGTGCTGGTCAAGTCGCATGCCCAAGAGATGGCCGCTGCCGTAAGTCAGCCAGCTGACCTTGTGGCCATCCGGGCGCGTGGTGGCGATTCGCTGGTTGAGTGCGTCGTACTCGTGCAGCCACACCGCTACCATCGGCGTACCCGTTGCCAGGTAGTGCTGGTGCTCACGGGTCAGGTTGCCCGCGTCGTCATAGAACCATTGCAGTGTGCTGGAGTCGTTGATCGCCTGCAGCACCTTGCCATTGCCGTCGTAGGCAAAGCGCTCTGTTTGGCGCTGATCGCCAAGGTGCGCTGTGCGCTCGATCAACCGGCCCATGCGGTCATGGTGCAAATCGATGCGGCGCTGCCCCACCTGGCTGCTCGCCAGGCGCCCAGTGCAGGGGTCGTACCGATAACGGACGGTCACACCATCGAAGCCGGTTTCTGCCACTCGACGTCCCATGGGATCGTACTGGTAAAACGCGCACTGCTCGTTCTGGTTCTCCAGGCTGAGCAACCGCCCCAGCCTGTCCCACTGGTAGCGCAACGTGTGCTCCTTCGCATCCACCCGTTCAGCCAACAGACCGGCAGCCGTATAGGACCAGGTAGTACAGCGATCCAGCGCATCCAGGTGCGCGAGCAAGCGCCCTTCGGCGTCACGCTCGAAGCGCTCTTCGGTTTTGTCTGGATGAATCACCTTGGCCAACTGCCCCGCCTTGTATTCGTACTGCGTCTTGTCGCCCGCCGCATTCGCGGTTTCCACCAATTGCCCGCATTCGTTGTAGTGCCACTGGCTGGTCTTGCCCGAACAGTCGGTGTATTCGAGCATCTGCCCGGCCTCGTTGTACCCGAGTTTTTTCTCGTTGCCGTGAGCATCCTTGATTGCCCTGACCTGGCCTGTGGCGGTGTAGGCAAACTCGGTCTTGTTGCCCAGCGGGTCGACCGTCTCTACCAGGTTGCCGCGCTCGTCGTAGTCCCGTCGCCACAGCCCACCTTCAGCATCCCGAACCTTGATCAGCTGATCATCGTCGCTGTACGCGTAATGCACCACGCTATGGTCGGCACGAATGTGTTGCAGCCGGTTGCTTCGCTCGTCGTAGGCAAAACGATCCTGGCTGCCGTCGGCATGAAGGTGGCGAATCAGGTTCTTGCGCTGGTCGCGAAACAGCCACTCCGAGCGCCCATCCGGGTACTCGATACGATAGGTGTAGCCCTGCGCATCGTAATAGTGACGGGTCTGCTGGCCATACGCGTCAGTCACCGTTGTCAGGCGAATGTGTTCATCCCAGGTGAGACGAGTCTCGAAGCTGCCGTCGTCTGCCCATTCGTGCACGGCCCTGGCGCGAGGGCCGCTGCCGTCCCAGCGCAAGTTGAGACCACGACCGGTACGGTCGGTATAGCGCGTGATCAGGTGGTGCTGGTACGCGTACTGCCAGGCAGCGCCATGCTCGTCCTGGGCGCTTACCAGGTCGCCAAGCCGATCGTGGTGATAAGCGCAGAGCTGGCGCAGCGGCTTGCCATCGACCACCTGCCAGAGCCCCTGGATACGGCCATGCCCGTCAAGCACGGTGCCGAGTTGCAGGTGTACCTTGGCAGGGTCATTCTCCTGGTAGGTGTTGATGTCCGAGAGTACCGGGCGCCCCTGATGACGGTGCTCGTAATGCAGCGTGGCTCCTGCGCCACTGCGCAGCACGATATGCGTGAGGAGGAAGCGCTCCCCTGCCCGCTCATAGGTTTCCTTGCGCCCCAGCCCGCGCATGAGAATCAGCTGACTGTCGGTGGTGCGTACCAGGGCGTTGTACTCCACCGGGTCATAGTGCGACATACCGATCTTGGGCAGCGGGTAGGCATGGCTGCGGCCATCCACGTCGTGGAACAGCACGCCGTCATCCAGCACATCGATGCACGTGGTGAATTCGGTGATCCAGCGTGCGCCCAGGCTGGCGCTGTCGAGGGCATCGAGGCGCGAATGATAGGTACGCGTCCACACGATCGGAAACGGCCCCGGCAGGCTGAAGTCGGTGTGCTGAAGCGTCTCGCTACCCGAGGCGAAGTTGATGCGGTTGCACGTGCTGGTGGGCGCGCCATTCTTGCACTGGTTGGCCTCCAGGCTCGCCGGGCTCTGCATCTTCTGCGTTTCGACCTTACCGTCGGCAGCCTGGTGCTGGGCCGTGCTGATGGCTGCGGTCTTGACGTTGGCCACCACAACCTGGGGGTTGCGCGTGCGCCATTGCTCTACGCTGCTGGCCAGCTTCATGCGCAGGCCTTCAATGGAGCAAGGGCGGCCGGGATCGGAAAGTTCAAGGATTTCAGCACGCACCTGTGGCGCCAGTTCCCGCAGGCGCGCAATCTGCGCCAGTAGGCCAGCTTTGCCCTCGTCCCCCAGTGCAACGCTGACAGCAGCACTGGTCATGCCTTTGCCGGCCGCCTTGTAGGCATCAAAGGCTGCCCGGAGATAGTTGTCGATGCTCGCCGTCGGGTCGTGGACAAGCCGGCTTCCAGCTGGCGCCGAGACCGGGCTGGCCACACCCACAGCAGTGCCGGCAACCAAAGCACCGAGGCCTGAGGCGATGTCGAGAATGATCTGTTCGCCCAGGATTGCTGCCTGGGCCAACGCCTCCTTGAGATTGCCCTGGGACTGCTCGACGAAGTCATCCAGGCTACCGACGATGTCAGCATTCAAGTGGCCCGCCATCAGCTCCATCAGCGCATCACCCAGCGCCCGCTTGCCCTCCTGGCGCACGATGAACAGCATCGGGCGCAAGGCCATGCGTGCTGCGGTCATGCTCGCAGGGGAAGCCACCAGACCGATCAGGTTGAGCCCGAAGCTCGCGCAATCAAAGGGCTCAGGTACGTTGCTGCGCGCCAGCGCGACAACATCCCCCAGCGCGTCGACCAAGGCAATGATATTGCCTGCCATGGGCACACTGCCGGCGACACCGCTGATGCGCTCAAGGGTGGCAAAACTGGCACTGACCTCACGTAGCCAGGCATCGAAGACCACGGCGCCACGACCAACGTCCTCTATCTGGATTTCGCGAAGCGGGGTGATGGCTACCTGCGAGGCGCGGGAGTGGTCGTCGCAAGCGTAGGTATGTTCAGTCATGAGATCAGTTCACCTGGCAGCAAATCGGTAACAGTGTTCAGGCTGTGACCCTTGAGTTCAGCCAGCTTGGGTACTGGCAACCTTGGCAGGCCGGCCAGGCCCGCCGCACTCAGCGCGGCCGAGGCGGCAGGCAGCGTAGAACCGACGGCACTGGAAGCGCTGACCCGCTGTGCCAGCCCACCCATGCCGCCCTGCATTGCGCCCCGCATCTGCTGCATGCCTTGGAGCGCGCTTTGGCCGGTGTTGAGCAAGTCACTGCCGGCCTTTGCTGCATGCATGCCCTTGCCGGCGAGTTGCTTGGCCTCTTCGATCAGGCTGCCGCCAGGATCAGGCTTGAGCTTGTCGAGCATCGCACCGAGCATCGACGGCGTGCCCTCTTCGAGGGCCGACAGGCTCGGCCAGGGCAGGCCCTTGGTAAAACTGCCAAGGCTCCAGGTGTTGACCGTATCGAGACCAAACCTGACCCACGCCGGCCCCGGCGCAACCCCCGACACGGCATTGAACCCCTGGCCATCGAGGCTGCCCTTGAGCACCGTGCCCAGCGCATCGGTCACTTCGTAATCGCCGGCCTGGATGCCCTTGGCATTGGCGTACAGGTTGAACAGCTCCAGGTTGCCCTTGCCCGGCTTGGGCGGCTCGGGGAAGGTCCCGGCCAGGCTCTTGGGCCCAACATGGGCGAAGTTCGCCGCGTGCGCGGTGTACGGCCCGGTGGTCACGTGGGTGATGCCGCTGGCGTTGTAGGTGGTGGCACTGCCGCCGCCCTGCACCACCAGTTCGGTCTTGGCGG
>NZ_QLAD01000002.1:569573-738734 GCF_024355235.1 Pseudomonas sp. S12(2018) | reverse complement strand
CGGCCAAGACCGAACTGGTACTCCAAGGCGGCGGCAGCGCCAGTACCTACAACGCGGGCGGCATCACTCACGTAACTACCGGGCCATACACTGCGCACGCGGCGAACTTCGCCCATGTGGGGCCCAAGAGCCTGGCCGGGACCTTCCCCGAGCCGCCCAAGCCGGGCAAGGGCGATCTGGAGTTGCTGTACCAGTACGCCAACAGCAAAGGCGTGAAAACCGGCGACTACAACGTGACCGACGCACTGGGCAAATCGATCAAGGGCACGCTCGACGCCGACGGCTTCAACCTCGCCAGCGGTGCCGCCCTCGGCCCGCTGTGGGCCGACTTCGGCCTGGACCCGGCTGACACCTGGGCCGAAGCCAGCCACTTTGGCGCCAGCACGTGGCCGCTCAGCCCCTCACTCGACGATATCGCACCCGGCCAGCAATCAGTGGTCGGCGAGGTGCTGGGCGCGGCCAGGGATGGCCTGGAGAACGGCAAGGCACTGGTGCAGCAAGGCATGGACAAGGGCAAAGGACTGGTACAGGACGTTATGGCACAAGGAAAGACAATGGCCCAGGGCCTCATGGGCCCCGGTGGCTCTGCAGTGATGGACGATGGCAAGGCGCTTGCGGGCAGCGGGCTGCAACTGGCCAGAAGTGGCCAGGCGGCCTTGCAGCAGGCACAGCAGGTGGGCGCTGCACTCAAGGGCGAGCCTGCCGCGATGGCCGGCCTGGCCAGTAGCGTGGTGCCCGGCGCAGCGGCGTCGCTGGAAGCGGCAAGGGCGCTCAACACCTTGCCCGGTCTGGCCCAGCCGACCTTGCCGAGCAGCCCGGCCAAGGCTCTGGCCAGCCGCGAGGTGCTGGCATGAGCGAGTCCGCCAAACCCCGCGAACCCCAGGTCGCGGTCGCCCCGCTCAACACCATCGACGCCAAGGACGTGGGCCGCGGCGCCGCCGAATTCGACGCCTGGCTGCAATCGATCAGTGGTGGCACCGTCACCCTGGAACGCATCAAGTCCGTGGCCGGCGCCTTGCCGGTGGTGGGCAACATCATGGCCCTGGTGGATGCACTGGGGGACGTGGTCACCCTGGTCAAGAGCAAGCAGCGCGAGGTGCTGGACTGGGTCAGCCTGGGCATCAACCTGATAGGCGTACTGCCGGCACCGCCGACCATGGCGGCCGCGCGCATGAGCCTGCGCCCGACGTTGTTCCTGGTGCGCCAGGAACTGCGCAACAGCGCCAAGATGCTGCTGGGCGATTCGCTGATCCAGGTGCTGATCGGCCATTTGAACGCCACCATCGCCGGCACCATCGACGACTTCGTCACCCAGGCCAAGCCCAGGCTGGCCGAGATTCTTGACGCGGCGGGTGCGAAGGGCACCCAGATGTTCGGCGAAATCGCCGATGGCCTGGACGCCGTGGCCACCGGCCAGCTCGATGCCAGGAGCGACCGCACGGCGATGAGCCAGCAGTTGTCTGCGGCTGGCGACCAGCTCACGCACAGCCCCAGGGCGGCGATCAGGAATATCTTCGGTGCGATGCACAGTGCCTGCAAGGCTGCGGGCAAGGGGGTGGTGAACAGCGCCGTGAGCAAGCTGGTGTCGGATGACATCAAGGCTCAGGTACTGGCCCAGACCGGGCAGTTGCGCAAGCTGGGGCCGGAGTTGGCGCGCCAGTTGAACAGGCTGGCGGACCCGTCGCTGGCGATGAGCATCGGTTCGATGCTCAATGTGCTGGACGGCGCCGTGAAGGGCTTTCGCAAGCGCAACAAGAACGGGCAGTCGGGCGTGAGCAAGCCGGGCACCGTGACCCAGGTGGAACGGGAGAAACCCAAGGGGGAGCTGGGGGCGACGGCCAGGCAGCATGAGGCCGTGGCTTCGACCAGCCCGCTTCCAGATACCTGCCCGATCCCGCGCCCAGCGCCCAAGGCGCACTCAGGCAACCACATCAGCTTTGCCCTGGGTTCGGAATTCATCATCCATACCGACTTCAGCCTGCCGGGTGCATTTCCCATCGAGTGGCAGCGTATCTACCACTCGCGCCTGGCCGAGTACGACCAAGGCAACCTGGGCGCTCGCTGGGTCACGCCGTTCACCACCTGCATCGATGTGGTCGGCACGGGTCTACTGTTTCACGACTACGATGGCCGTAGCCATGCGTTCGACCTGCTCAAGGTCGAGAAGGCGCAGTACAACGCTATCGAAGACCTGCTGCTGGTTCGCAGTCGTGAAGACGAACTGGTGATCTGCCGCGGCTTCGTGCGCAAGGAACACTATCTGCGCGTGGGCGAGCGCTACTACCTGCAGAAGATCCTGTTGCAGAACGATGCCGGCTGCATGCTGCATTACGAGCATCGGCACGAGGGCCGGCCGGTACTGTCCGACATCATCACCTTTCAAGGCGACATGAGTGACGTGCTGCGTCACCTAGGCACCCTGATCGATGACCATGGCCGTATCACCGGCCTGTGGGAAATGCGTGACGGCCAACCGCTACGCCAACTGTGTGCCTATCACTACGATGCCCATGGCGACCTGGTCGCCGCGCAGGATGAACACGCAGGCACCTGGCACTACCACTATCAAAATCACCTGGTGACCCGTTACACCGACCGTACCGGCCGGGGCATGAACCTGGAGTGGAAGGGCAGTGCGTTCGATGCCAAGGCCATCCGCGAATGGGCCGATGACGGCAGCTACGAGTTGCACCTGGAGTGGGACAGCAACATTCGCCTCACCTACGTCACCGACGCCCATGGCCAGGAGACCTGGTACTACTACGACATCCTTGGACATCTGTACCGTGTGCGTTACCCCGACGAGCGCTCGGAGTGGATCTTTCGCGACGAGCGCAAGCACATCGTTCGGCATGTCCACGTCGATGGCAGCGAAGACCGTTACGACTACGACGAGCAAGGCAGCGTGGTGCGGCATATCCGTGCCGACCACAGCCAGGTTCACTTTGCCTACGACGACCGCCGTCGCCCGATCAGGATCCGCGACGCCGAGGCCGGTGTGTGGGAACGCCAGTACGACCTCAAGGGCAACCTCAGCGAAACCGTCGACCCGCTGGGCAACAAGACCGAGTTCGCCTACACACCCTCCGGTCTGGTCAAGGCGATCAAGGACGCCAACGGCAACGAAAAGGCGCTGGTGTACAACGACGCCGGGCAACTGGTCGAGTACACCGACTGCTCGGGCAAGACCAGCAAATGGGCCTATGACGATATCGGGCAGTTGGTGCAGTTCACCGATGCCGCCGGCAACAAGACCCAGTACACGTACAAGGCCGGCCAGCTCGCCCTGGTCATCCATCCGGACAAGACCGAAGAGCGCTTCGAGCGCGATGCCGAGAGTCGCCTGCTGGCCCACGTCGATGCCCTCGACCGCTGTACCACATGGACCTACACCGTCGCTGGCTTGCTGGCCGAGCGTGTGGATGCGGCCGAGAACACCCTGCGTTATCGCTGGGACAAACTGGGCCGCCTCACGGGCCTGGAAAACGAAAACGAAAGCCACGCCAGTTTCCGCTACGACCCGGTCGGCCGTCTGCTGGAAGAGAGCGGCTTCGACGGCCTCACCACGCGCTACCAGTACGACACGAACACTGGGCGCCTGACCTCCACCCACGTCGGGCAACGCCGCCTCGACGTCACCTTCGATCCCGTCGGCCGTCTCATTTCCCGCGTGGCCAGCCAGGGTGACCAGCGCGAGGAAGAAACCTTTGCCTACGACGGCAACGGCAGGCTGATCCAGGCCATCAACGCCGCGAGCAAACTGCAGTGGTTCCATGACGAGGCCGGCAACCTCGTTCGTGAACACCAGCACTACCTGGCCACCGGCACCCCGATGGTCGCGGTGTGGCAGCACGAGTACGACGCCCTCAACCTGCGTACCTCCACCACTCGTCCGGACGGGCACAAGGTCAGCTGGCTGACCTACGGTAGCGGTCATCTGTTGGGCATGACGGTCGATCAGCATGAACTGCTGGCCTACGAGCGCGATGACCTGCACCGCGAGGTTGTGCGGCATCAGGGCAACAGGTTGAGCCAGACTCAGGCCTGGGACCCGGCGGGGCGCCTGCAGGAACAGCTGCTGGGTAGCCAGGACGGCAAAGCGACCCTGCTCAAGCGCGAGTACCAGTACGACGCGGTAGGCCAGCTGACCGACATCCATGACACCCGGCGTGGTCATCTGGCCTACCAGTACGACCCGATTGGCCGCCTGTTGCAGGCCACCAGCCGCCTGGGAGTGGAGACCTTCGCCTTCGACCCGGCCGGCAACCTGCTGGATGACAAGCACCACGAGCCGACGCGGCCGCTGGAGCGTGCGCCCAGGCGTAACCGGTTGATGGACAACCTGCTGCGCGAGTATGCGGGCACGCATTACACCTATGACGAGCGGGGCAACCTGAGCCACCGGTTGCACAACGGTGTGCAGGCCCGGTTCACCTGGGACCTGTTCGACCGTTTGCAGGCTTACAGCGACGACAAGCTCAAGGTCGAGTACAGCTATGACGCCCTTGGGCGACGGTTGCACAAGCACTCGACGGCGCATTACTGGAACAAACCTGAAGCCGGTACTGGCTGGAACCAGCTGGAGCGAGCCAAGCGCCAGCGCGAACTGAACTGCGGCTTCACCCTGTTCGGCTGGGACGGCGACACCCTCGCCTGGGAAAGCTCGCCTGCGCAGGATGAAGGTGACACCGGGCGCACGGTGCACTACCTGTACGAACCCGGCAGCTTTGTGCCGGTGGCGCAGGCTCTGCGCAAGGCCCCGATACGGTTGTACAAGGAGCCGGACTGGAGCAACCGCCCCTACGACATCGACCAAGACCCGCTCTGGCAGCAAGCGGCCTCGCCACAACCCTTTGATGCGATTGCCTGGTACCAGTGTGACCACCTGGGCACGCCGATGGAGCTGACCGACCACAACGGCGACGTGGCGTGGTCGGCGCAGTACAAGGCGTGGGGTGAGGTGAAACAAGAACGTTCGGCCTGGGCGAAACAGGTGGGGTTGAACAACCCGATCCGCTTTCAGGGCCAGTATCACGACCATGAGACGGGTCTGCACTACAACCGGTATCGGTACTATGATCCGGCGGTTGGGCGGTTTGTTGGGCAGGATCCGATCAGCTATGCGGGTGGGTTGAACTTATTCGTATACGCACCAAACCCTATTGATTGGATCGACCCTTGGGGGCTGGCGCGGATCAAAAACGCAGTTGAGGGAGATAGGCGGCATCAGGAGTTTAATGCGGAAATGAGAATTAAGCATCCAAATGCCACTATTCAAAGTGAATGCTACTTACGGGACTCGAATGGCAGATCTGTGAAGGATCCTGAGACGGGAGAGCGACGTAGAGTTGATACTGCAATCATTGAAGGCGGCGCTGCCACAACTCATGAGGTTACTAGTATGAGCGCAGATAAACGCGATCAAATTGATAAGGAACGTCGGATTCGCGAAGCCGGTGGGGTGTTTGTCAAAGATCGAAGTACGGGGGAATTGGTCCCTGTATTAGGAATTTCAACAGTTGAAAGGAGAATCTAAATGTATTCGGATTATACAGTCTGGGATATTGACGGCGTGTTGGAGGCGTATCGTGAAGTTCCTGAGTGGAGAGAAAGTGTAGAGATTGGTTATAAGTCACTTTTTTTGTTTATGGAGAGAAATGGTCTTCTTAATTGTAAGGTGAGTAATGAACTGGGTGAAGTGGTTAAGCGCTCTATTAAAGCAAGCGAAATAACTGAAGAGGGGCGACTCCTAACACGAGGGCCAAAAAATCCAGTGGGGAAATGGATGAGATCTAAGGGGGGGCAGAAAAATCCTCCCGACATGAAAATTCTAGAAAAAGCACTAGCAGAAATACGCGCTAGTAAGGCTGCTGAAAAAAAATCTTGACTTTATGAGGTTTCGAGAGGGGCGGAATGCGGTTACTAAGAAATGATGTTAGGTCGGGTGATGTTTTTTATATTCCGGCCATGTCAAAAGATGGGCGTGTAGGCTTTGTTCTGGCACGGTTTATTGAACACGTTGAGTGCAATCTGGGTGCTCTGATAGAAGTATTCAAGAACTTCTATTTGAAACCACCGAAAAATATTCATGAGGTTGATTTATCAGAGAGATTGTTTCGCCCTATCTTATGCTCACTTCGGTTTTCCGAAATACCGAGGTGGAAGATTTTGTTCAGTGATCCAGAGTATGTAAGAGAGGATTCAAATTATAAGGATATAGTTATCGAGCTCCATTTAGAATGTTGGGTTGGTGGAAAGAGTGTTCCTAAAGCAATCGGGGATCGTGGTTTCTCTCGTTCTGCTAGTTGTGAGGGAGCGACTTGTTGGAGAATGCACCATATTATTTTTCGTGTGAATGCGCATCTGTCAGGAATTCTAGGTGGCCAAGATCAATTTTTGATGGAAAAACTTCCTGAAAATATGAGGATTGGTAACAGCGAAGCTGAGCAGAAAGTTATTGGCTTAGCTAACGAGGTGGGCACTTTGTTTAGGTCGTGGTCAACCAGGAAGAGAACTAAATAGAAGGATGAGTGCATTTGCTGGGCAGCCAGGACGGCAAATCGACCCTGCTCAAGCGTGAGTATCAGTGCGACCCGATTGGCCGCCTGTTGCAGGCTACCAGCCGGCTGGGGGTGGAGACCTTCGCCTTCGACCCGGCCGGCAATCTGCTGGACGACAAGTGCCACGAACTGACGCGGCCGCTTGAGCGTGCGCCCAGGCGCAACCGGTTGATGGACACCTGCTGCGCGAATATGCGGACACGCATTACACCTATGACGAGCGGGGCAACCTGAGCCACCGGTTGCACAACGGTGTGCAGGTCCGAAAGCAGTTACTGGCATGTGAACGAAAATACGAGCGACCTCATGCGGCGTGATCGACCAGGCCATAGCGTGCCAAGGAGTTGGATCTCAAATTCTGTTACATGATGGAGCCGTTTCAGGGTGTTACCGATCTGGCGTATTCGCAGGACAGCGCAGTGTCCTCAGACGTGTTGAAAACCTGCTTGAATCACTACTTGCTGCACGATGATCTTCTGGACGTGAGTCAGGGCCACCAATACAGTGCTCAACGCGGGATTCTTGTAGCCTCCAGTGATGGATTTCGAAACCGAATGTCAAAAACGCGTGTCATCGGCACAACGCTTTCTGCAATCGCTTCTGCAGAGAAGGAACTGAACAGAACGTTCCCCACATCCTTTTCCCGCTGGCTGCTTGCCAACAATGGACGGTCACTGGGTGGCCTGGTGGTGTTCCCCGTGTTCGACAGCCGAGACCCGAGGAAGACCTGGGACTCGATCGTCCGAAATTACACCGCAGGGTGGCAGGCGTGGCTGGAAAATTTCTCGCAATCGCCTGAGCGTTTTGCACCGCTGTTGCCCTTCGCAGAGTTTGGAACAGGTGATTATTATTGCTTCGATTATGACGCGCAAGGCGCCTCAGGCGAGCCTGCCGTGGTGTTGTGGGATCATGAAACGGGCAGTGCCCGCCGTGTTGCGGATGACTTTGAGCAGTGGCTGAGTAGCGTTGATCCTGCTCCTTAACGATCATCAGTAGCCCTGGATGGCTTGAATGTTTGACAGCGACTATGAGGATCTGGGCTGCCCAGCGTGATACCCGCTCGATGACGCCCGCGTTCCCACGACATGCAACGGCATGTTGATGTTCAGCCCTCTTCCAATCAGGCACCATCGGACGTGAGTGCAAAGGCCTGCACCTCCACACGTAATACATCCCATCACACAAGGACGGACCCACCTCATGAAAGACATTGTTCGCCTGGGCGATGCCACCACCCACGGTGGCGTGGTACTCGAAGCCTTTTCCAACACCAACCTCAATGGCAAGCCGATTGCCGGGGTAGGGCACAGCGTCAGTTGCCCCCTGTGCAAAGGGGTATTTCCCATTGCCGAGGGCAGCAGCACCTACAGCGTCGGCGGTACGCCCGTGGCGCTGGATGGCATGAAGACCGCCTGCGGCGCCGCGCTGATCGCCAGTGGCCCCAAGGGCGCAGTCATCAGCTAGGCATTGCCCGCAACGTGCACTTTCCCCCCCGGCCGCACCGCCAGTCGCGACGATGGCCGGGGTACCCAATTGTGTCTACAATCAGCTCCTTTGATTGACCTACTTACTGGAGCTCACGTTTTGGCTCAATACGTCTACACCATGCATCGGCTGAGCAAAGTTGTGCCGCCGAAGCGGGAAATCCTCAAGAACATTTCGCTGTCCTTTTTCCCCGGCGCCAAGATCGGCGTGCTCGGCCTCAACGGTTCGGGTAAATCCACCCTGCTGAAAATCATGGCCGGCGTCGACACCGAGTTCGACGGCGAAGCGCGTCCGATGCCCGATCTGAATGTCGGCTACCTGCCGCAAGAGCCGCAACTGGACCCCACCAAGACCGTGCGTGAGGTGGTCGAAGAGGCCGTCAGCGTGATCAAGGACGCCCAGGCCCGCCTGGACGAGGTCTACGCCGCCTATGCCGACCCGGACGCCGACTTCGACAAGCTGGCCGCCGAACAGGCCAAGCTGGAAGCGATCCTGCAGGCCAGCGACGGTCACAACCTCGAGCGCCAGCTGGAAGTCGCCGCCGACGCGCTGCGCCTGCCGGCCTGGGACGCCAAGGTCGAACACCTGTCCGGTGGCGAGAAGCGCCGCGTGGCCCTGTGCCGCCTGCTGCTGTCGGCCCCCGACATGCTGCTGCTCGACGAACCGACCAACCACCTGGATGCCGACTCGGTCGCCTGGCTGGAGCACTTCCTGCACGACTTCCCGGGCACCGTGGTCGCGATTACCCACGACCGTTACTTCCTGGACAACGTCGCCGGCTGGATTCTGGAACTCGACCGCGGCGCCGGTATTCCTTACGAGGGCAACTATTCGGGTTGGCTGGAAGCCAAGTCGGACCGCCTGGCCCAGGAGTCCAAGCAGCAGTCGGCCCATGAAAAGGCCATGAAGGAAGAACTGGAATGGGTGCGCAAAGGCGCCAAGGCCCGCCAGTCCAAATCCAAGGCGCGTCTGCAACGCTTCGAAGAAATGCAGTCGCAGGAATTCCAGAAGCGCAGCGAAACCAACGAGATCTACATCCCGGCCGGCCCGCGTCTGGGTGACAAGGTCATCGAGTTCAAGAACGTCACCAAGGGCTACGGCGACCGCGTTCTGATCGACAACCTGTCGTTCAGCATGCCAAAAGGCGCCATCGTCGGTGTGATCGGCGGTAACGGTGCCGGTAAATCGACCCTGTTCCGCATGCTGATGGGCAAGGAGCAACCGGACTCGGGCAGCATCGAGATCGGTGAAACCGTGCAACTGGCCTGCGTCGACCAGAGCCGCGAAGACCTGGACGGCGGCAAGACCGTGTTCCAGCAGATCTCCGACGGTTCCGACCAGATCCGCATCGGCAACTACGAGATTCCGGCGCGTACCTACGTGGGGCGCTTCAACTTCAAGGGCGGCGACCAGCAGAAGTTCGTCAAGGACCTCTCCGGTGGTGAGCGTGGCCGTCTGCACCTGGCGTTGACGCTCAAAGAGGGCGGCAACGTGCTGCTGCTCGACGAACCGTCCAACGACCTCGACGTCGAAACCCTGCGTTCGCTGGAGGAAGCCCTGCTGGACTTCCCGGGCGCCGCTATCGTGATCTCTCACGATCGGTGGTTCCTTGACCGTGTGGCTACCCACATCCTGGCCTACGAAGACGATTCGCAGGCGGTGTTCTTCGAAGGCAACTACACCGAGTACGAAGCCGATCGCAAGAAGCGCCTGGGTGAAGCCGCTGCCCAGCCGCACCGGGTACGGCACAAGAAACTGGCATGACCTTCACGGTCTTGCACTGAAACGGGGCCTTCGGGCCCCGTTATTTTTGCCTGGAATCCGGGTGAATCCTTCGCCGGCAAGGCCGGCTCCTACAGGGTTGTGCGGCCTGCTGTAGGAGCAGGCTTTGCCGGCGAAGGTGTATACATTTATAGAAATGCACCATTTATTTCCATAAAAACGACATTTTGCCCTGTTGCGGTGCGAGCGGTTCTTGGTAAAGTCCTGAAAAAACTAATAAGTCCAACTCTATCTGGTGAATGTCTAAATGATCGAATCCGTCGAAGACTTCCTCGCACGCCTGCAAAAACGCGACCCTGCCCAGCCCGAATTCCATCAGGCCGTGGAAGAGGTACTGCGCAGCCTATGGCCCTTCCTCGAAGCCAACCCGCACTACCTGCAGGCCGGTATTCTCGAACGCATGGTCGAGCCGGAGCGGGCCATTCTGTTCCGTGTGTCGTGGGTCGACGACAAGGGCAGGGTGCGTGTCAACCGCGGCTACCGCATCCAGATGAGCAGCGCCATCGGCCCATACAAGGGCGGCCTGCGTTTCCACCCTTCGGTGAACCTCGGCGTGCTGAAGTTCCTGGCCTTCGAACAGGTACTCAAGAATTCCCTCACCTCGCTGCCCATGGGCGGCGGCAAGGGCGGCTCGGACTTCGACCCCAAGGGCAAGAGCGACGCCGAAGTCATGCGCTTCTGCCAGGCATTCATGAGCGAGCTGTACCGCCACATCGGCGCCGACCTCGACGTGCCGGCCGGTGACATCGGCGTAGGTGGTCGCGAAATCGGCTTCCTGTTCGGCCAGTACAAGCGCCTGGCCAACCAGTTCACCTCGGTGCTGACCGGCAAGGGCATGAACTACGGCGGCAGCCTGATTCGCCCCGAAGCCACCGGCTACGGCTGCGTGTACTTCGCCGAAGAAATGCTCAAGCGCGACGGCCTGCGCATTGACGGTCGCCGTGTGGCCATCTCCGGCTCCGGCAACGTGGCGCAATATGCCGCGCGCAAGGTCATGGACCTGGGCGGCAAGGTCATCTCGCTGTCCGACTCCGAGGGTACCCTGTACTGCGAAGCCGGCCTGAACGATGCGCAGTGGGATGCGCTGATGGAGCTCAAGAACGTCAAGCGCGGCCGCCTGAGCGAGCTGGGCGGCGAGTTCGGCCTGGAGTTCCGCGCCGGCCAGCGCCCTTGGAGCCTGGCCTGCGACATCGCCCTGCCGTGCGCCACCCAGAACGAGCTGGACGCCGAAGACGCACGCACCCTGCTGCGCAACGGCTGCATCTGCGTGGCCGAAGGCGCCAACATGCCGACCACCCTGGACGCCGTGGACCTCTTCATCGAAGCCGGCATCCTGTTCGCCCCGGGCAAGGCCTCCAACGCCGGCGGCGTGGCCGTCAGCGGCCTGGAGATGTCGCAGAACGCCATGCGCCTGCTGTGGACGGCCGGCGAGGTGGACAGCAAGCTGCACAACATCATGCAGTCGATCCACCATGCCTGCGTGTACTACGGCGAAGAGAACGGCCGCATCAACTACGTCAAGGGCGCCAACATCGCCGGCTTCGTCAAGGTTGCCGACGCCATGCTGGCCCAGGGCGTGGTCTAGGGCTGCGGCTCGATGGCGACGACCTCGATCAGTTGATCACCCGCCGGTCGTCGCCACAGCACCTCGTCACCGGGCGCTGCCCCCAGCAGTGCCCGGCCCAGGGGTGACCCCCAGTTGATCAGGCCACTGGCGGCATAGGCCTGGTCTTCGCCGACCAGTTGCACTTCATGCTGGCGGCCTTCTTCATCGACAAACACCACCCGGCTACCGATCTGCACCTTGCTCTGCGAGGTGGCGGGTGCGGCCACCTGGGCGCTCTGCACGCGGGCGCTGAAGTAGCGCAGGTCGCGCTCGACCTCGGCCAGGCGTTGTTTGTCGGGGTCGCCCAGCAGCGTGCTGCGCAGGGTCTCCAGTTCGCTGACCCGCTGCTTGAGCAGGGTCAGGCCCTGGGCGGTGACGTGGTTGGGTTGTTCGCTGATGCGCCGCTCTACCGGTTGATTGGCCTGATCGGCGGCCTGGTCTTCGTTGACGAATGCTCGGCTCATGGTTGGCCTCCTTTGTAGGAAGACCATGATGCGCGGTCACCGGTTGCATCGAATGTTCGAGGGCGACCTATTGGCGTCGATAGGCGCGGGCGGCGTCGCGGTCCTTTTCCTGCTGCCACTGCTGGTCGCGCTCGTCCCAGTGGCGGCTGCGGTAGGTGTCCTGGTCCTGGCTCTGCTGCATGGCCTGGCACTGGCGAAAACCGTCGTCCCAGCCGGTCTCGTACTGGCGGTCGTGCAGATAGCGCGGCACGTCCTTGCGAAACTCGCCCATCATCACGCCTGCGGCCTGGTGGCCGCTGCTGCAACCGGCCTGGAAGCCGTCGGCGTAGGGGGCAGGGTAGCCTTGCTCGATCAGTTGATCGTGGGTGCTGGCGCAACCGCCCAGCATCATTGCCACCAGTACCCAGTGCCCGCGCATGTTCGAACTCTCCACCTGTTGGGGGGAAGTCTAGGTGCTGGTGTGTGCAAGAGAGGTCAAAAAGATGTCAGACAATTGGATCGCATCGCGGGTCAAGCCCGCTCCCACAAGGTTTCTCACTGCCCTTGTGGGAGCGGGCTTGACCCGCGATGACTTCAGTAGTTGTACCACTTCACCTCGAGCATCACCTCGTTCTGCGCCGTCGCCAGCTGGCTGAACTCGCGCCTGGCACTCAGGCGCAGGCCCAGGTTGCGCGACAGTTCCCACTGCTGGTTGAGGCTCAGGCTGCGGCGGACCTCGCCATTGGTGAAGTAGTCGCCCTTGGCCTCCAGGCTCAGGTTGCCCAGCCCGTTGCGCCACAGCACGCCGGTGTTGAACCCTGCCGCGGGTGCGATGAACCCGGCAAAGTCATTGTTGTGCTCCACCCGCACCGTGCCCAGGGCAAACCCGAGCATGTCCTGGCCCAACTGCCAGGTGCCCCCGGCGCCGCCATTCACATGGCTGACCAGCACCTCGTTCTCATGCTTGCCCAGCACCCGTTCCAACCCGCCGGCCACCTGCCACGACCACGGCTTGAGCAGGTCGTTGCGCGGCGTCAGCGAGCGGATCGTTGCCAGGTCCAGGCGCTGCACCTGCCAGTCGTTGTGTTCGTACTGGCGCACCTTCAGCTGCAGGATCTCGATCTGCGCGCCCAGCGGGAAGCCGTAGGCGTTGTCGTTGAGGTCGTGATAGGCCATGCGCAGCCCGTACTCGGCAAAGGCCCGGTCTTCTCGGGTACCCACGCCCAGCTGCCAGGTGCGCGACTCGTGGCCGTCCTCCGGCAGCCCGGGGCGTTCGATCTGCAACGGCGGTGGCGGGTTGCGGTTGATCGCGCGCAGCAACTCGAAGCTGCGCCTGGCCCGCTCCGGGTCGCGCTCCAGGCCATTGGCGCGGTAGCGCTCCAGGCGATAGGCGGCGTCCTGCACCAGCGCCTGGCGCTCGCGCGGCAGCTCGGTGAAGGCGGGGCTCTGCAGTTGCGCGGTGTCGGCGCTCACGGCCAGCACCTGCTGCTGTTCGGCATGGTCCAGCGGTTTGGCCCGCTCCAGCAGCTCGCGCTCGCGCGATGGACGGTAGTCGGTACGCGCCACCAGCCCGGACTGTTTCACCGCCTTGACCGTGTCGGTGGGGATCGCCGTGAGCGGGAACTGCGAGGTCAGGTCCAGGCTCGGCCGTGCCACCTGCAGCAGTTCGAGCAGGCGATACGAGCAGTTTTCGTCGAAGAAGAAATAGTCGAACTGGATCTGCTTGAGTTCCCAGATGTGCTCGACCATGCGCCCGGTTTCCTCGGGCGTGAGGTTCAGCCGGTACTCCCACAGGTCGCGGTTTTCCAGGCTGCGGTACTCGGACAGCTTCTCCTGGTAGGGCACCAGCGCGAACAGGCCGGGGTAGCCGCCCATCAGGCCCTTCCAGGCATACAGGATGCTGTTGTCGTTGCCCTCGATGTAGGCGCCGAAGTTGATCGCGTAGCTCAGCAGTGCGGTGTTGTCGCTCTGCACGTCGGCCTGGTCGATACGCAGCAGCGTGTGCCCGAACATCGACGAGGGGCTGTTCAGGTAGGCGGCCGGGAAGATCATCACCGCGCTGTGCGGCGACACGTCCGAGTACCACTGGGTGTAGGCCTTGCAGTCCGGCGCCGGCAGGTCGGTGAGCTGCAACTGCTCGCGCAGCCAGCGGGTGCGCGCCGGGAATACGCATTGCGCGTGCTGGTCGCCCAGGCTGGCCGGGGCGTACAGCGCCTCATAGGTGGCGCGCAGTTCCTGGTCAGGGTGGTGCGCACCGTCCTTGGCCAGGAAGAATTTGGGGTCGTCCACGTAGCTGCGCCATCCGCCGAGCTTGGCGGTTTCGTAATGGCCCAGGGAGATCCAGTAGCGGTCGTTGGCCAGTGCGTGCAGACGAGCATCGTCCAGCACGGTAGCAGCGTGCAGCGGGGCGCAGGCACAGAGCGCCAGGTAGGCAAGGCGTTTGAGCATGTCGGGCAACTACGTCTGAATGATGCCGATAGAGGCGGGCAAACAAACCCGCCCCGTGGTCGGGGCGGGTGTGCCGAGCTTAGGCCGGGGTTGCGTATTTGGCCAGACGGGCGTCGCTTTTCAGGACGGCGAGGGTGTTGGTGTGAACATCTTCAGCGGTAGCGTCGGCTGTGGTGAAGATTTCCTGGAAGTGCTGGTGGGTCACGGCCGCGAAGTGCGCACGGTCTTCCGGTGCGACGCCCAGTACCACCGCGTAGGTGGTCAGTGCTTCGCCCTGGCCTTGCGCCATGTCTTCGGACAGCTCGTTCATCATGCCATTCATGGCGAACCAGGATTTGCCGCCATAGGTCAGCGACGCATTGGTGGAGCAGCCGTTGGTGCCCGAGGTCATGCCGAAGGTGGCGTTGCCCGAGGTACCGTTGGTGGTGGATGCGAGGAAGTGAGCCGGCGTGCCGCGTTGGCCCTCGAACAGCATGTTGCCCCAGCCGCAGTCCGGGCCGCCTGGCGCCTGGGCCATGGCGTTGAGCGAAACCGCGGTGAACAGAGTACCCAGAAGAATCCGTTTCATAGCATTGTTCTCTTTCTGATGTTCAAACCAAAGGTCAGGGTTATCTGGCATGTCTGTAGGACTAGTTGCCAGGACGGGTCGGTTGTTTACCCAGCCGCGCAGTTTGGAGTTTAGGCACGATCTAAGGGTTCCGTGATTAATTGCAAAAGATTGCTTGAAATAATTGACGCGGAGCAGGTTTTCGACCCTGCGCGCTAAAGCGTTGAAGAGCCTTGCAAGCCGGGCGCAGGCGGCGCCAGAATGCCGTCATCCGCCCCGCCGAAGTAAGGAAGCCCGATGCCCGATCCTGTTGCTGCGAGCCTGCGTCTTGCGCCCGAAGCCCTGACCCGGCCGTTTTCCGCTGAACAGTTCGATTTTTCCACCACCAATGATCTGGAGCCCTTTCGCGGTGTGCTAGGCCAGGAACGTGCAGTCGAAGCCTTGCAGTTCGGCGTCGCCATGCCACGCCCCGGTTACAACGTGTTTGTCATGGGCGAGCCGGGCACCGGCCGCTTCTCGTTCGTCAAGCGCTACCTCAAGGCAGAAGGCAAGCGCCTGCAGACGCCGTCCGACTGGCTGTACGTCAACAACTTCGACGAGCCCCGCGAGCCCAAGGCGTTCGAGCTGCCGGCCGGCAGTGCCGGGGCCTTCATCGCCGATATCGGGGGCCTGATCGACAACCTGCTGGCGACCTTTCCGGCGGTGTTCGAGCACCCGTCCTATCAGCAGAAGAAAAGCGCCATCGACCGCGCCTTCAACCAGCGCTACGACCGTGCCCTGGATGTGATCGAGCGCGCCTCGCTGGAAAAGGACGTGGCCCTGTACCGCGACAGCAGCAACGTCGCCTTCACCCCCATGGCCGATGGCAAGGCGCTGGATGAGGCCGAGTTCGCCCAGTTGCCTGAGGCCGAGCGCGAGCGCTTCCACGAGGACATCGCCGCGCTGGAAGAGCGCCTCAACGAAGAGCTCGCCAGCCTGCCGCAGTGGAAGCGCGAGTCGAACAACCAGCTGCGCCAGCTCAACGAAGAAACCATCACCCTGGCCCTGCAGCCCTTGCTGGCCCCGCTGTCGGAGAAATACGCCGAGAACGCCGCGGTGTGCGCCTACCTGCAGGCCATGCAGGTCAACCTGCTGCGCACCGTGGTCGAGCAACTGGTCGACGACAGCAAGACCGACGCCGTGGCGCGCAAGATGCTCGAAGAGCAGTACGCCCCCAGCCTGGTGGTCGGCCATCACGCCAGCGGCGGTGCGCCCGTGGTGTTCGAGCCGCACCCTACCTACGACAACCTGTTCGGCCGCATCGAATACGGCAACGACCAGGGCGCGCTGTACACCACCTATCGCCAGTTGCGCCCGGGGGCGCTGCACCGCGCCAATGGCGGGTTCCTGATTCTGGAAGCCGAGAAGATGCTCGGCGAGCCGTTCGTGTGGGATGCGCTCAAGCGCGCCCTGCAATCGCGCAAGCTGAAGATGGAGTCGCCGCTGGGCGAGTTCGGTCGCCTGGCCACCGTGACCCTCACCCCGCAGATGATCCCGCTGCAGGTCAAGGTGATCATCATCGGCGCCCGCCAGCTGTACTACGCGCTGCAGGACCACGACCCGGACTTCCAGGAGATGTTCCGGGTGCTGGTGGACTTCGACGAAGACATTCCCATGGTCGAGGAGAGCCTGGAGCAGTTCGCCCAGTTGCTCAAGACCCGCACCAGCGAGGAGGGCATGGCCCCGCTGACCGCCGATGCGGTGGCGCGCCTGGCCACCTACAGCGCCCGCCTGGCCGAGCACCAGGGGCGCCTGTCGGCGCGCATCGGCGACCTGTTCCAGCTGGTCAGCGAGGCGGATTTCATTCGCCACCTGGCCAACGACGAGATGACCGACGCCGGGCACATCGAGCGGGCGCTCAAGGCCAAGGCCACGCGTACCGGGCGGGTATCGGCGCGGATTCTCGACGACATGCTGGCCGGGATCATCCTGATCGACACCGAAGGCGCGGCGGTGGGCAAGTGCAACGGCCTGACCGTGCTGGAGGTGGGCGATTCGGCGTTCGGCGTGCCGGCGCGGATTTCCGCCACGGTGTACCCGGGCGGCAGCGGCATCGTCGACATCGAGCGTGAGGTCAACCTGGGCCAGCCGATCCACTCCAAGGGCGTGATGATCCTCACCGGGTACCTGGGCAGCCGCTATGCCCAGGAGTTCCCCCTGGCCATTTCGGCCAGCATCGCGCTGGAGCAGTCCTACGGCTATGTGGATGGCGACAGCGCATCGCTGGGCGAGGCCTGCACGCTGATCTCGGCCCTGTCGAAAACCCCGCTCAAGCAGTGCTTTGCGATCACCGGCTCGATCAACCAGTTCGGTGAAGTGCAGGCGGTGGGCGGGGTCAACGAGAAGATCGAGGGCTTCTTCCGCCTGTGCGAGGCTCGTGGCCTGACCGGTGAGCAGGGCGCGATCATCCCGCGGGCCAACGTGGCCACGCTGATGCTCGACGAGCGCGTGCTGCAGGCGGTGCGCGCCGGGCAATTCCATGTGTACGCAGTCAGCCAGGCCGACGAGGCCCTGAGCCTGCTGGTGGGCGAGCCGGCCGGGCAGCCGAACGAGGAGGGCGAGTTCCCCGAAGGCAGCATCAATGCGCGGGTAGTCGAGCGGTTGCGGGTGATTGCCGAGATGATCAGCGAAGAGGACCTCAAGGAAGCCGAGAAGGAGCAGGCCGAAGAGGCGCTGGCGCAGGTGAAGCCTTCCTGACCGCGGTGGGTTCTTCGCCCGTAATGCCGGCTCCCACACGTGGGAGTCGGCATTACGGGCGAAGGGGGCAGTTCGGCGCACGGCACATGACCGCTCGGCGCCGACCGCTTGTCGCCGGCGGATTTCTTCTATCCTCAAGGCATGGACCGTCGTGCGCAAAAGGATCGAAACCAGCCTGGCCACAGGCTACGCAACGCCTCACCGAGGACCGTCGCCATGCCGCGTACCCTCAGCCTTACCCGTCAATGCCTGGGCCTGGTGACCCGCATTGAGTGCCGTATCCGCCCGCTGGCCGGTGACACCGGCATGTGGACACTGCTGTTCGCCGCCGGCATGGCCGGCGAGCAACCCTCCGCGATCAAGGCCCAGGGGCCGTTTCACGGGCCGTTCGTGGCCGAGTCGGTGCTCAGCGCGATTGTCGACAGCCTGACCCTGCACGGCTACCAGGTGGCCGACGACCCGCAGATCTGGTGCGTGCACCTGCAGGCGCAGCTGCGTCGCATCAACGGCGAACGGGTTCACCATGTGGGTGACCTGCAGTCCAACCCCGACACCTGAGCCGACCGGATCATCCACTGGCCTGTGGCAGCGTGTCGCGGGCTTTTCCTGTCACAGGTGGCTGCTATACTCGCGCTCGTTTTTTTCCAGCCACCTGGTGATCTGCTCAATGGAACGCTTTATCGAAAATGCGATGTACGCCTCGCGCTGGCTGCTCGCACCCATCTATTTTGGCCTGTCCCTGGGGCTGCTGGCGTTGGCGCTGAAGTTCTTTCAGGAGATCTTCCATGTGCTGCCCAACGTCTTCTCGCTGGCCGAGTCCGACCTCATCCTGGTACTGCTGTCGCTGATCGACATGGCCCTGGTGGGCGGCCTGCTGGTGATGGTGATGATCTCGGGCTATGAGAACTTCGTGTCGCAGCTGGATATCGCCGAAGGCACCGAAAAGCTCAACTGGCTGGGCAAGATGGACTCTTCCTCGCTGAAGATGAAGGTGGCCGCCTCGATCGTGGCGATCTCCTCCATCCACCTGCTGCGGGTGTTCATGGACGCGCGCAACATCGAGACCCAGTACCTGATGTGGTACGTGATCATCCACATGACCTTCGTGGTCTCGGCGTTCGCCATGGGCTACCTGGACAAGATGACCAAGCACTGACCTGCGGGGTATCACGCCTTGTCAGCCGCCCGTCCGTTGCATAACGGACGGGCGGTTGCGTTTCTGGCTTGTGCTTTGGTCGATGCTGTACAAAAAATGAACGGCCTGTGGAATGTTCCAGTAGCGAGGTATCGCAATGAACCTGCATGAACTGAACAGCGAGGCCAGGGCCGGCCGGGTGGACGAACTGAACCTGATCGCCATCGAAGGGGGGGACTTCGTGCTCGAGGCCCGGGTCAAGGGCAAGGCGCACCCGTTGCTGGATGCCAAGGGTGTACGTCTCAAGGTGCACTCGGTGGTCGATGGCCAGCGCCTGCTCAATGGCTTGCCCGCCGTGCCGCTGCACCTGGTGCACTGGTCGGTGCAGGACGAGATGTGCGGCCTGCACGGCACCCCCGAAGAAGACCTCAAGGTGCCGATGCCGCGACGTACTGCCTGGTAGCTGAACTGCTTTGCCGCAGTGTGCTAGGCTGCTTGCCCTTTTCACAGCGGGCGCGGCTTTTGTGCGCCCTGTAGCGGAGCAGAAACATGTCCGAACTCAACCTGTCCACCGACGAAACCCGCGTCAGCTACGGCATTGGCCGTCAGCTGGGTGGCCAGCTGCGTGACAACCCGCCACCGGGCGTCAACCTGGACGCGATCCTGGCCGGTCTGACCGACGCCTTCAATGGCCAGGCCAGCCGCGTCAGCGAAGAAGACCTGTCGGCCAGCTTCAAGGTCATCCGTGAAATCATGCAGGCCGAAGCGGCTGCCAAGGCCGAAGCGGCCGCTGGCGAAGGCAAGGCCTTCCTGGCCGAGAACGCCAAGCGTGACGGCATCACCACCCTGGCCTCGGGCCTGCAGTTCGAAGTACTGACTGCCGGTGAAGGCGCCAAGCCAAGCCGTGAAGACAGCGTGCGCACCCACTACCACGGCACCCTGATCGACGGCACCGTGTTCGACAGCTCCTACGAGCGTGGCCAGCCGGCAGAATTCCCGGTCGGCGGCGTGATCGCTGGCTGGACCGAGGCCCTGCAACTGATGAACGCGGGCAGCAAATGGCGCCTGTACGTACCGAGCGAGCTGGCTTACGGCGCCCAGGGCGTTGGCAGCATCCCGCCGCACAGCGTGCTGGTGTTCGACGTCGAGCTGCTGGACGTACTGTAATACCTCTTCGCCGGCAAGGCCGGCTCCTACAGGGTCAGCGCGTACCCGTGTAGGAGCCGGCCTTGCCGGCGAAGCGTTTTCAGTTCCACTGCGCGCCACCCCCAGGGCGCAACGCCCGGGCATAGCAGAACAGGAACAGATTCCTCACCAGCTCCTTGAGCACCACAGGCTCGCTCGAGTTCAACCCGTGAAGATCCAGGTCGCCCTGGTCGCGCAGTTCGCCCAGCGCGTCTTCTTCGAGCACGGCGCATACCTCGCCGGTTTCGCGGTGCAGGATGCGCAGGTACGGATGGGGGCGGTCAAGCCAGGCGTCTATCAGATAAGTCATGGCTATTCTCCTTGAAAGCGTTCAATGAGAATAATTCTTATTATCAAAATAGCAAGTGACTATTGGATTTTTCTTGCGATTACCGCCGGGCGGTAGGGTCGAGGCTGCGAGTGCAGCCCCGGGCAGGCAGGGGTCAGACCTTGCGCACGAATTCCGATTTCAGCTTCATCGGGCCGATGCCGTCGATCTTGCAGTCGATGTCGTGGTCGCCGTCGCACAGGCGGATGTTCTTGACCTTGGTGCCGACCTTGACCACCAGCGAGGTGCCCTTGACCTTGAGGTCCTTGATCACGGTGATGGTGTCGCCGTCCTGCAGGACGTTGCCCACCGAATCCTTCTTCACCGCTTCGTCGCTGGCCGCTTCGGCTTCACCGCTGGCCGACCACTCGTGGGCGCACTCGGGGCAGATCAGCTGGCTGGCGTCTTCGTAGGTGTATTCGGAGTTGCATTTGGGGCAGGGTGGCAAAGTGCTCACTACGGTTCCTCAGGACTACGTGCAGAAAACCCACATTGTATAGGGTTTTGCCGGCCAGAGGAAAAGCAGGCCCATCGAGCGATGGGCCGGGGCAGGGGATCAGTGCGTGCGGGCGACGGCGAATTCGCTGAGTTCGACCAGCGCATCGCGGTATTCGCTGGCCGGCAGCACGTCCAGGCAGGCGATGGCACGGGCCACGTAGTCACGCGCCATCTGTGCGGTGTACTCCAGCGCGCCGGCGGCCTCCACTGCGTTGCGGATGCTCTCCAGGTCTTCAAGGCCACCTTTCTGGATGGCCTGGCGCACCAGCGCCGCCTGCTCGGGGGTGCCTTCGCGCATGGTGTAGATCAGCGGCAGGGTCGGCTTGCCTTCGGCCAGGTCGTCACCGACGTTCTTGCCCAGGGTCTCTGCGTCGCCCTTGTAGTCGAGCAGGTCGTCGACCAGCTGGAAGGCCACGCCCAGGTGGTCGCCGAAGGTACGCAGGGCTTCGCGCTGTTCGTCGCTGGCGCCGGCCAGTGCGGCGGCGCTGTGGGTGGAGGCTTCGAACAGCATGGCGGTCTTGCCGCGGATGACGTCCATGTAGACTTCCTCGGTGGTGCTGGCGTCGCGAATGCGCGACAGCTGCAGCACTTCACCCTCGGCAATCACGCGGGTGGCCTTGGAGAGGATCTGCATGACCGGCATCGAGCCCAGCTCGACCATCATCTCGAACGAGCGCGAGTACAGGAAGTCGCCCACCAGCACGCTTGGCGCGTTGCCCCACAGGGCATTGGCGGTGGAGCGGCCACGGCGCATGCCCGACATGTCGACCACGTCGTCATGCAGCAGGGTGGCGGTGTGCAGGAACTCGATGGTGGCTGCCAGCAGGCGCAGGTCGTCGCCTTCGCGGCCCAGTGACTTGCCGCACAGCAACACCAGCAGCGGGCGCAGACGCTTGCCCCCGGCCGAGGTAATATAGTCGCCGATTTTCGATACCAGCGGCACACGCGAAGTCAGCTGCTTCTTGATGATCTCGTCAACGGCGCTGAAGTCGTCCGCTACCGCACGGTAGAAAGCTTGGGGTTGCATCGGCCACAGGTGCTCCATAAGGGTTGCGCGGCATGCTAGGTTGCGGGTCCCGGCGTGTCAAGGCGCACTGCCCGTGGGGTCAATGGCCACACTTGCAAGGCAAAGCTGGCTTGCGTACAATCGCGCACCCTGAACTTCCTGGGCAGCACCTGCCTTACGCAATTGCACTGGGCCGTTCCAGCCCTATGCAGCCATGCCAGCCAATACTCTTCCTATAAAGAGCTGGGTGAGCAGGATTATCGGAGAAATACCCATGTACGCAGTAATTGTTACCGGTGGCAAGCAGTACAAAGTCGCCGAAGGTGAATACCTGAAAATCGAAAAACTGGAAGTCGCCACTGGCGAATCCGTGACTTTCGACCGCGTTCTGTTGGTTGCCAATGGCGACGACGTGAACATCGGCGCTCCAGTCGTTGCTGGTGCCAAGGTTGTTGCTGAAGTGATCTCGCAAGGTCGTCACGACAAAGTGCGCATCATCAAGTTCCGCCGCCGTAAGCACCACATGAAGCGTATGGGCCACCGCCAGTGGTTCACCGAAATCAAGATCACCGGTATTTCGGCTTAATCGCCCAAATCCCCATTTCTGGAGAATTGAACCATGGCACACAAAAAAGCTGGTGGTAGTACCCGTAACGGTCGCGACTCAGAAGCCAAACGCCTTGGCGTGAAGATGTATGGCGGCCAGGCTATCATCCCGGGCAACATCATCGTGCGTCAGCGCGGCACCCAATTCCACGCTGGCTACGGCGTTGGCATGGGCAAGGATCACACCCTGTTCGCCAAGATCGCGGGTAAGATCAAGTTCGAAGTAAAAGGCGCCTTCGGTCGTCGTTACGTGAGCGTCGTTGCCGAGTAATCGCGCGATCGCTGGAAAAGCCCTGTCTCGCGACGGGGCTTTTTCGTTTGTGGGGTGAGTCTCTTGCAAAGCTGTTTGTATGGGCTGCCGGCGCTGGTGTTCTGGCCGTATCGGGGCCGCCGCGCTCACTTTTGCAAGAGCCTTATGTCTTTGTGTCACTCAGCTCGTCCAACTGACGAGAGGCGGTTTTTATGAAGTTTGTTGACGAAGTATCGATCAAGGTCAAGGCCGGTGACGGCGGTAACGGTTGCATGAGCTTCCGCCGCGAGAAGTTCATCGAGAACGGTGGCCCCAACGGTGGCGATGGTGGCGACGGCGGCTCGGTGTACATGGTTGCCGACGAAAACCTCAACACCCTGGTCGACTACCGCTACACCCGCCACTTCGAGGCCCAGCGCGGCTCCAATGGCGGCAGCACCGACTGCACCGGCAAGAAGGGCGACGACCTGATCCTGCGCGTGCCGGTCGGCACCACCGTGATCGACGCGGGCACCCAGGAAGTGATCGGCGACCTGGTCAAGGCCGGGCAGAAACTGATGGTGGTGCAGGGCGGCTGGCACGGCCTGGGCAATACCCGTTTCAAGTCCAGCACCAACCGTGCGCCACGCCAGACCACCCCGGGCAAGCCCGGCGAGCAGCGTGACCTGAAACTGGAAATGAAAGTGCTGGCCGACGTCGGCCTGCTGGGCTTGCCCAATGCCGGCAAATCCACCTTCATCCGTTCGGTGTCGGCCGCCAAGCCGAAAGTCGCCGACTACCCGTTCACCACCCTGGTGCCGAACCTGGGCGTGGTCAGCGTCGACCGCTGGAAGAGCTTCGTCATCGCCGACATCCCCGGCCTGATCGAAGGCGCTTCGGAAGGCGCCGGCCTGGGTATCCGCTTCCTCAAGCACCTGGCGCGTACCCGCCTGCTGCTGCACCTCGTCGACCTGGCCCCGCTGGATGAAAGCAGCAGCGCCGACGCCGCCGAAGTCATCGTCAACGAGCTGACCCGCTTCAGCCCGTCGCTGGCCGAGCGTGACCGCTGGCTGGTGCTGAACAAGACCGACATGCTGATGGACGACGAGCGCGACGAGCGCGTCAAGGAAGTGGTCGAGCGCCTGCAGTGGGAAGGCCCGGTGTACGTGATCTCGGCGATCTCCAAGCAGGGCACCGAGCAGCTCAGCCGCGACATCATGCGCTACCTCGAAGACCGTGCCGACCGCCTGGCGGCCGACCCGGCCTACCGCGACGAGCTGGCCGACCTCGACCAGCGCATCGAAGACGAGGCCCGTGCCCAGCTGCAGGCCCTGGACGACGCGCGCGCCCTGCGCCGTACCGGCGTCAAGAGCGTGCACGACATCGGCGACGATGATGACGATGACGACTGGGAAGACGACGAAGACGGCCCGGAAATCATTTACGTGCGCGACTGATTCGTTGCAGTACACTAAACGCCGCTTTTTCAAGCGGCGTTTTGGTATCTAAAGATCTCTATAGGTTGGAAGAAGATGCGGAGCAAGGTGACGGGTGCGCAGCGCTGGGTCGTGAAAATCGGCAGCGCGTTGCTGACGGCGGATGGCAAGGGCCTGGACCGCGCGGCGATGGGCGTGTGGGTCGAGCAGATGGTGGCCCTGCATGAGGCAGGGGTCGAGTTGGTGCTGGTCTCTTCGGGGGCCGTGGCTGCCGGCATGAGCCGCCTGGGCTGGAGCAAGCGACCGAGTGCGATGAACGAGCTGCAGGCTGCCGCCTCCATCGGCCAGATGGGCCTGGTGCAGGCCTGGGAGTCGAGCTTTGCCGAGCATGGCCGGCACACCGCGCAGATCCTGCTGACCCACGACGACCTCTCCGACCGCAAGCGTTACCTCAACGCCCGCAGCACCCTGCGTACCCTGGTGGAGCTGGGCGTGGTACCGGTGATCAACGAGAACGACACCGTGGTCACCGACGAGATCCGCTTCGGCGACAACGACACCCTGGCCGCACTGGTGGCCAACCTGGTGGAAGCCGACCTGCTGGTGATCCTCACCGACCGCGACGGCATGTTCGATGCCGACCCGCGCAACAACCCCGAAGCCCAGCTGATCTACGAGGCGCGCGCCGATGACCCGGCGCTGGACGCCGTGGCCGGCGGCACCGGTGGCGCACTGGGGCGTGGCGGTATGCAGACCAAGCTGCGTGCGGCGCGCCTGGCCGCGCGGTCGGGGGCGCACACCATCATCGTCGGCGGTCGCATCGAGCGCGTGCTCGACCGCCTCAAGGCCGGCGAGCGCCTGGGCACCTTGCTCTCGCCCGAGCGCGGCATGCTCGCGGCACGCAAGCAATGGCTGGCCGGGCACCTGCAGACCCGCGGCACCCTGGTGCTGGACGCCGGTGCGGTGCAGGCCTTGCGCCAGGCCAACAAGAGCCTGCTGCCGGTGGGCGTCAAGACCGTGCAGGGCAGTTTCCGGCGTGGCGAGATGGTCGTGTGCGTAGGGCCGGACGGCCTTGAGGTGGCCCGCGGCCTGGCCAACTATAGCGCGCTGGAAGCGCAGAAGATCATCGGCCAGTCATCCGAGGCCATCGAGGCCGTGCTGGGCTACAGCGCCGAGCCGGAACTGGTGCACCGCGACAACCTGATTCTGGTATGAGGAAATGAGCGTGATCAAAGGGATTTTTGCAGCCGCCTTGCTGGCCTTGCCGATGCTGGCCGGTGCGGAGGAAATCGGCCAGGTGTCGACGGTGTTCAAGTTCGTCGGGCCCAACGACCGCATCGTGGTCGAGGCGTTCGACGACCCCAAGGTGGAGGGCGTGACCTGCTACCTGTCGCGCGCCAAGACCGGCGGCGTGAAGGGTGGGCTGGGGTTGGCCGAAGACCGTGCCGAGGCGTCGATCGCCTGCCGTCAGGTGGGGCCGATTCGCTTCAAGGGCGAGCTCAAGGATGGCGATGAAGTGTTCAAGGAGCGCACCTCGCTGGTGTTCAAGACCATGCAGGTGGTGCGCTTTCTGGACAAGAAGCGCAACACGCTGGTGTACCTGGTGTACAGCGACCGCCTGATCGAAGGCAGCCCGCAGAACGCGGTGACAGCGATTCCGATTCTGCCTTGGGCAGAATAAGACCGCGTTTAATCCATCGCGGGTCGAGCCCGCTCCCACAGGTTCAATGGTGCCCTCTGTGGGAGCGGGCTTGACCCGCGATGGGGCCCAAAGGGCCCCCAAGGCCGTCAGATCGACGCCGGCTCAACCTCCACTTCCCGCACCTCGACCTTCACCTGATCGCGACGGCTGATGTACTTCCAGTCCGCCTCGTCGATGTAGATCCCGTTCGGCCCGCTACCGCCCTCCAGGTCGATTGCAACGTGCGCCGATACCTGCGGCTTCACGCTCGCCAGAATCGGCACGAAGCCCAACTGCAGGCTGGTCTCCAGCAATGCCGCCTGGTTGCGTTCGTCGATGTCGGCCGCCTCGTCCAGGTAGTACGGCAGGCGCACGCGCCCGGCCTGGTCGCGGTCCATCAGGTGCAGCAACAGGTACATGTTGGTCAGCGCCTTGATGGTCATGGTGGTGCCGTTGGAGGCCGCGCCATCGATGTCGGTATGGATGATCGGCTGGCCGCCTACCTTGGTGATCTCGAACGCCAGCTCGAACAGGTCCTTCAGGCCCAGTTGGTTGTGGTTGGCTGCCACCAGCCGCGCCAGGTACTCCTTGGCCTCTTCGTTCTTGTTGTCCTGCTCGGCGCTCTGGCTCAGGTCGAACACCGACAGGGTCTCGCCTTCCTCGTACTGGCCGGCACTGTGGATGATCTGGTCGATGTGCTTGAGCGCTTCCTTGTTCGGCGCCAGCACGATGCGAAAGCTCTGCAGGTTGGATACCTGGCGCTTGTTGATCTCGCGGTTGAACAGTGCCAGCTGGTGCTCGAGGCTGTCGTAGTCGCTGCGGATGTTGCGCAGGGTACGCGCGATGTCGGTCACCGCCGCGCGCCGCGCCTTGCCCAGGGTCAGGGCTTCGTCGGTACGGTGCGCATAGGCGTTGATCAGCAGCTGCAGACGGCGCTCCATGTCGTCTTCGCTGTCGAACTTGGCCACGCCCTTGAGGCGTACCTGGGCGTACAGCGCCTCGATCTGGCCATCCACCCGCAGCAGGCCCTGCCAGCTGTCCTGGTAGTCGTTGAGCAGCGGCAGCAGGTTGTCCATGGAGTCGTCGACCGGGTCCATGAACGGCGTGCCGAACGGCAGGTCGGCCGGCAGCAGCTGGCGACGGCGCAGGGCGTCGTCGAGGGTGCGCTGCTTGGCCTCCATGTCGGCGATCTGGCGACCGACCAGTTGCAGCTTGGCCGACAGTTGCTGCACGCGCTCGGTGAACGCGTCGCTGGAGCGCTTGAGCTCGTCCTGGGCCGCCTCCATCTGCGCCAGCTGCTCCAGCTTGTCGCCTTCCTCGGCCGACAGGGTCTGGGTACGGCGGTAGTCTTCCAGGGCCTTTTGCGCATCCAGCACCTGCTGGTACAGCGCTTCGGTCTGGGTCTTGCTCGCGGCGCGGTCGGCGGCCACGGCTTGCTGGGTCTTGAGCTGCTTGAGCTCTTTTTCCAGGCGCTCCTTCTGGTCGCGCAGCGCGGCGCGGTCGGCCAGGGCCTGCAAGGCCGGCGGCTCGATATGGCTGAGGTCGATGGACAGCCCCGGCGCCTCGAAGCGCTCGCCCTTGAAGCCGTCGAGTACCGCTTCCAGAGACTTGACCCACACGTCGCTGTCATCCAGCTCGATGCCGCGCTCGCCCAGCGGCAGGCTGAACAGCGCACCGTTGAACAGGCGCATCAGGCGCTCGACGTCCTGCTGCGAGAACTCTTCGCGCAGGCGTGCATAGCTGTTGTTGTCGGCATGGTCGAGCTGCTGCTTGACCGACTTCAGGCGTTTCTCCAGGTCGCGCAGGCGCTCTTCCAGGTCCTCGGCGCTGAACTGGCGCGACTGCGCCAGGGCACCGGCCAGTTCGTCGTGGGCGTCCTTGGCGGCCAGCAGCTGCTGCTCCAGCACCTTGACGTCGTCCACCAGCGCGAAGCGGTGCTTGAGCACCGACAGTTCGCCCAGCCAGCGCTGGATACCGGTCATCTCGCGTTCCAGGCGCATCAGCTCCTGGGTGCCGCCGCGCTGGTTGTTCTGCAGCGCGTCCTGCTCGTGGCTGTAGTGCTCGGCCTGCAGCACCAGTTCTTCCTTGCGTGCGCCGGCGTAGTCCTGCCAGGTGCCGAGCAACTGGTCGAGCAGCGGTGACAGGCGGTGCAGCTTGCCGCGCAGGATGTCGCGCTGGGCCACGCCATTGGCCAGGGCCTCGACCAGCGGGCCGGCGGCTACCAGCGAGTTGTAGTCCTGTTCCATGCGCCGCACGTCGCGGAAGGCTTCTTCGCAGGCGGCGATGTAGTCGACGCTGCCCGAGCGCAGGCTGTGCTCGAACGCATCGAGGAACAGCTGCTTGAGCTTGGCCGCGGTAATCTCGCGCATGTGCAGCAGGTTGATGAACAGGGCGCGGAAGGTCTTCAGGCTCTGCTCGCTGGTGGAGCGCAGCGGAATCAGGGTCAGGTCCAGCGGCACCGAGGTGTGCCCGCCCACCAGCAGCCGGCGCAGTTCGTCGGGCTTGAGCTCGTAGGCTTTCAGGCCGTTGCGCTCCAGGTTGGTGAACAGCTCCTTCTGGCGCAGGCAGGTGTCGTTCTTCTGGTAGTGGCCCAGGTCCAGCTCGCCGGCATAGGCGAAGAACTGGTGGCCGAAGCCGCCGCCAGGGCCGCGCCCGACCACGCCGATCACGTGCGGGCCGTGGGGCAGGTTGACCTCGCAGAGGATGTAGCTGGTGTCGCTGGCGAAGTAGAAGCGGCGTGACTGCTCCAGGCTGTACTTGCCGAAGCTCATGTCCGACATGCGCGCCAGGATCGGGAACTGCAGGGCGTTGATCGACGCACTCTTGCCCAGGTTGTTGGCGCCGTACACCGACAGCGGGTGCTCCAGAGGGAACAGGCCCAGGCTGTAGCCGGCGGTGTTGAGCAATGCAAAGCGGCGAATGCCGTAGCGGTCCTGGCTCATGCGTCAATCTCCTGTTGCTCTTGGGCAATGGCACGGGCCAAGGCGTCTTCTTCGCTTTCCTCGAACGGGCTCAGGTCGAGCGGGTCGTCGGTCCTGTTCAGCTCTTCAGGGGTTTCTTCCACCACCAGCACCGGGGTCGGCAGCGGCAGGGCACTGTGCAGGCTGGCGGCCAGGTCGCGGTCCTGCTGCACCGACAGGCACACGTCGAGGAAGCGGTGCATCGGCGGCAGGAAGCGGTAGATGCCGTTGTCTTCGCTGGCAAAGCCGAGCTGGGTCATGCGGCGCATGATCTTCTCTTCCAGCTCGTCGGGGGTCTGCACCTCGGCCTGCAGGAACAGGTCGCGGTACTTTTCCAGCAGCGAGGGCAGCTCGTCGCGCCCCAGGCTGCCGCCGTCGAGCACCGACATCGGGTCGCGGCCCTGGTCGGCCAGGTGCTCCACCAGGATGAAGGTGAACAGCGACAGGCGCTGGGCGGTCTTGTTGACCTGGGCAGCGGCCAGTTCCGGCACGAAGTAGTAGAAGCCACGGGTGTCGCACACCAGTTCGAAGCCCAGAGCCTTGAACAGGCCGCGGTACTGGTCCTGGAAGTTCGACAGCTGGGCATACAGCTCCGGGTCGCGCCGGCTGATGTGGAAGCCCTTGAACAGCTCGCGGAAGATCGGTGCGAGCTGGGACAGTTCGGAAAGATCAAGATGCATGGGTAGGGCTCGCAGTAGGCTCGGGCGACGGTTCGCGGCTTGAAGTCAGGGCGAACGAGCGCAGGCTGACCAGGTGTTCCTGAGTGGTGTACTCGCGGCGCTCAAGGCGCGCGCGGGTAAAGCGTTTTTCCCGCGACAGGCGCGAGAACCAGTACAGCAGTTCGTCGGTGGCGCCTTCGGGCTCCTGCTCCAGCAGCCACACCATCAGGTCGGGCAGCGGCAGGGCGTCTTCGCAGCGTTCGAGCATTTCCTTGACCGTGCGCGGTGCGCGCGGCGCGGCGCCCTTGTGGCTCTTGTGCGCCTTGGGGAACTGCGCCGGCTTGGCTTCGAAGCGGGCCAGGGCATACACGTAGGCCTCGACCTGGCTGGCGCTGCCGAGGAAGGTGCTCTGCGGGCGGGTGAACAGCGGCATGGCCGCCTGCGGCACGGCGTCGATGCCCTTGCGCCGGATCACCGACAGCGCCAGTGCGGCGCCACGGGTCACGGCGTTGTGCCGGCGTGCCTCTTCACGCAGCGGCAGCAGCAGCTCGCGGGCGTGGCGCAGGGTCAGCTGGGCGCTGGTCTGCATCTCGAGGATGCGCGCGTGGGTGCGCAGCAGCATGTCGTCGTCGACCAGGTGGCCCAGTCGCGCCTGCTCGCCCAGCAGGCGCAGCAGCACGGTCTCGACCTTGCGCACGCCCTGTTCGAAGGCGCCGTCGGCGTTCACCAGCTGGATCATCGGCTCGACGTATTCGTCCCAGGTGGCCAGCACTTCGGCGTAGCGCTGGCGCAGCGGGATCTGCCGGTCGCTGGTCTTGGCCCGCTCGGCCACCGCCACCAGCGCCTGCTCGTCGTTGTCGAGTTTTTTCAGCACGTCACGCACGCGCATGTCGAGCAGACGCAGCTGGCGCGCCAGGTCGTTGCCGTCGCGGATGTCGAAGGCGTCCTGGATATGCCCGGCCAGGCGCTCGAGGTGGCGCAGGTAGGCTTCGATCTCCAGGCACAGGCCCAGGCGGTGCTCGCGCCGCAGGTAGGCCAGGAAGTCGTGGATCTGGGCGTTGAGCTCGAAGCGGTTCGGGCTCTTGGCCACCGGGACCAGGATGTCCAGGCGAATCCACACGTCCAGCAGGTTGGTGATGTCCTGGGGCGTACTGTCGAGCTGTTGTGCGGCCAGTTGCCCGCGCAGCTCGGCCAGGCTCAGGGTGCCCCCGTCGAAGCGCTCGCACAACGGCTCGAGCAGGGCCCAGTGTTCGGCTAGGGCGCGCAGGACGCGCTTGGGTTCGATCATTGGCGGGTCGACTCGCTGCCAAGTAAAAGCGCCGATTGTACTGCATCAGGGGGGGATCGATTCACCCCCTGATCGTTTGCCGGTGTTGTCGAGCGGTTTTGTGCCTGCAACGGCGGCGTAACGGCGGTAGAATGCTCGCCCCGACTTATCCACAGATGGCCGCCCTTTGCTTACCGAGTCCCGCCGCCGCGCCTACCTGAACGCCATGCAAGTGGTGCACTGGCTGCCGCGCGCCGAACTGCCGTTCGCCGCGCCATCGCGCCCCGAGCTGCTGCGGGTACCCGAACCGCTGGTCGAGGCGCCGGTGGTGCTGCCGGCAGTGGTGGCCAAGGCGTCTGCACCGGCTGCCAAGCCGGCCGAGCGGCCAAAAATCGAGATTCCGCGACCGACGGTCAGCGCCAAGCCGGCCAGCAAGCCGGTGCTCGATGCCGAAGAAACCGCCGCCGTGGTCAAGCCAGCGCTGGTACCGCCGCCCCGCTTTGCCTTGCAGTTGCTGCGTGCCGGCGATTGCCTGGTGCTGGTGGAGCTGGTCACCGGCCAGCCGTTCCAGAGCCGCGACCCGTCCTACCTGCTGCTCAAGGACATGCTGCGCGCCGCCGGCCTGCCCGACAGCCCGCAGATCATCGGCGAGCCGGTACGCTGGCCGTTGCTGGTGCGCGGCACTCTCGACCAGGGCCCGCTGGCGGCGCGTGATTTTGTCCAGGGTTTCATCCAGGCCCGCCTTGAAGAGGCGCCCTGCAGCTGCCTGTGGCTGGTCGGCCTGCCGGCGGTGCGCTTTGCCGGTGAAGCCGACGAGCAGGCGTACTACCGCGAATTGCCGGTGGAGGGCCTGGGCAACTGCTGGGCCTTGCCTGGCCTTGAACTGTTGATGGACGAGCCCGCCCGCAAGGCGCACGTCTGGCAAGCCATGCGCCGGCTGATGGCGCGCTGGAAACCACGCAATGAGTGACAACATCAGTTTTCGCCGCATGACCGAGGCGGATCTGGATGCCGTGCTGAAGATCGAATACGCCGCCTTCAGCCACCCGTGGACCCGGGGGATCTTTCTCGACGGGCTGAAGAACTACGAAATCTGGCTGATGTTCGAAGGCCAGCAGCAGGTGGGCCACGGCGTGATCAACGTGATCATCGACGAGGCGCACCTGCTCAACATCACCGTCAAGCCCGAAAGCCAGGGCCGTGGCCTGGGCCTGCGCCTGCTCGAAGAGCTGATGAGGCGCGCCTACGCCAGCAACGGCCGCGAGTGCTTCCTCGAAGTGCGCGCCAGCAACCAGTCGGCGTATCGCCTGTACGAGCGCTTCGGCTTCAACGAGATCGGCCGACGACGCGACTACTACCCGGTGGCGGGTGGCCGCGAAGATGCGCTGGTGATGGCCTGCACGCTGTTCGAAGAATAACCCTTCAGCGCTCGCGCTTGCCGTCCAGCGGGTCGCGGCGCGCCAGTTCGGCCTCGTCCAGGCCGTTGCCGCCGCCAATGTCATCTTCGTCGACTACGCTCAGGTCCCAGTCGGCCGGGTGGTCGCCGCCGACTTCATCGGCTGAGCGGGCGCCGTCTTCGGGGATCAGGGTTTCCGGCGTCAGGTCATCGTCGCTGGGGTCGTAGTGCGTGTCGGTCACCGGTGGGTCTTGATCGAAGTCCAGCGGCTGCACCGAGCCCATCTGGTCCTCGATGGTATCGATCGGTGGGGGTTCCGGGGCATGCGGCGGGCGATGTGATTCGGTCATGTCTATTCTCCTCCGGGTGGCCTGTAAGGGGTGGACCGGCCACGGGCGGGAAGATTCAAAGGCGTGACCCGAACGGGGTGGCGCCAGTCACACATGCGCATTCCCATGAGGCTTGACCATGCACGATCTACAAGAACTGATTGATAACAACGCGCGCTGGGCCGATGCGATCAAGCAGGAAGATCCGGACTTCTTCGCCAAGCTGGCGCGTCAGCAGACTCCGGAATTCCTCTGGATCGGCTGTTCGGATGCGCGGGTGCCGGCCAACGAGATCGTCGGCATGCTGCCGGGCGACCTGTTCGTGCACCGCAACGTGGCGAACGTGGTGCTGCACACCGACCTCAACTGCCTGTCGGTGATCCAGTACGCGGTGGACGTACTCAAGGTCAAGCACATCCTGGTGACCGGGCACTACGGTTGCGGCGGCGTGCGGGCCTCGATGCAGGACCGTCAGCTGGGCCTGATCGACGGCTGGCTTCGGGCGATTCGCGACGTTTACTACGAGCATCGTGTGGAATTGTCCAAGCTGGCGACCGAGGAAGAGCAGGTCGACCGCCTGTGCGAGCTGAACGTGATCCAGCAGGTGGCGAACGTGGGGCACACCAGCATCGTGCAGAACGCCTGGCATCGCGGGCAGAGCCTGTCGATCCATGGGTGCATCTACGGGATCAAGGACGGCCTGTGGAAAAGCCTGAACACCACCATCAGCGGGTTCGAGCAGCTGCCGCCGCAGTACCGGTTGCGTCCGCAGGACTGACCGCCCATTGGCTGTTGCAGGAGCCAGCCTGGCTGGCGAAGGGCGTGCTACCTGTCCGTGGTGCGGCCTTCGCCGGCAACGCCGGCTCCTACAGGTTGCGTAACGCCCGCGTCATAACCCCCGTATTGCACTTGGCATGGGCCTGCTCCGGCGTCATCTGGCGTACCGTGCGGAAAAACAGCCCGCAGGTCTGCTTCTTCTCCTTCACCTGCCATTTTTGCGTGCATGCCCCCAGCGTGGCACTTGCATCAGCCTTCGGGTTGCGCCCCATTCCCGCCTGCCAGCACGCCGCGCTCAAGTCCTGCCCCATCATCCGCAAACCGGCCGCATCGGCCTTGTCCGGGTCGTTGTCGTTGTTCTTCGGGTCGGCGGCGTACCAGATCGCGCTCGGGTGATTCGCGCCCAGCACCGGCACGTTGCGCCCAGGCACCGGGCTGATGCTCACCAGCCCCAGTACCTTCACCTCTGGCCCGTACTGCTGCTGCACCCAGCTGCGCACCGGCGCACCGAACGCCACCATCGGCAGGCTGGCGCCGTCAGCGGCCGCAGTCATGTCCCTGACCATGCGCACCTGGTAGTCGGTGAAATACCCGTACACCCCTTCAAGGTCCTTGCCGGCACTGGCTGGCGCGGCAATCGGCGCGATGTCCACGATGGTCTGGTAGGCCGGGGTGTGTTGCGCCGGCACGCCGTTGAAGGTCAGCAGCTGGGCCCAGCGGTCGGTGGTGTTGGAGCGCAGGTAGTCCTGGGCCTGGGTCAGCGAGTAGTCCGGCGGAAAGTGCAGCAGCTCGATGCTGCGCCGGTTCTCCAGGGCCATGCCCAACGGCAGGAACAACGCCCAGTTGTACGCCCACTTGCCCTCGCGATTGAGCCGGTCGGCACCTGCATAGGCCAGTTCGCCGCTGTCGAGCAGGGCCTTGAGCGGGGCAGCGTAGGTGGTCGGTACGCCGCTGATGTCGGCATGCAGCTGGTCGTGCTCGCGACGCACCGTCACCGTGGCGGTCGGGTAGCCATCGCGCTGCACGCTCTGGGTCAGGTAGTGCTCCACGGTGCGCTCCAGCGACCAGTCGCGAAAGCAGATCACCCCGCAGTTGTTGGGGTAGGCGAATAGGCGGGTCACGCGCTGCGCATCGCCCAGCGGTACGCGGGCGTCGGCCAGCACGGCGCTGCTGGCGGCAAGGGCGATCAGGCCCAGGGCAAAAGGTGTACGCATGTTCAACTCCTTGTCGATGAACTCCCGATGTGCGGAAGGCTTGCCATACTGGGGTAGTTCTCAGGACGAGGGGAAGGGGGCAGGACCATGAAGGGGTATCCGGGCATTGCACTGTTCGCCGGGCTGTTGAGCGTGTTGCCGGCCCACGCCGACGAGCGCGACCTGTGGTCGTTCGCGCAGTGGACGGGCAGCCACGATACGCGCGCGTTTCGCGAAATGCTGGTGCAGGCGCGGCTGTATGGGGTAGTGCCGTTGTACCAGCTGCTGCGCTCGGCCAGCGACTGGCGTCTGTGCAACGCCGAGCCGTTCGCCGTGGCGCCGCCCGACCAGTGGCCGGCGGTACGCTCGACCCTGCACTTGCTCAAGACCCTGGGCGAGCAGCAGCGCCTGAAAACCTACGAAGTGGTCTCGGCCTATCGCAACCCCACCCTCAACCGCTGCGCCGGTGGTGCCCGCGACAGTGCGCATACCCGCGCCTTCGCGGTCGACCTGCTGCTGCCGGCGTGGGCCGATCCGCGACCATTGTGCGAGTTCTGGCAGACCCAGGGCCAGGCCTGGAACATGGGGCTTGGCCGCTACCCGTCGGGGCGCATCCATATCGACACCGCCGGCTACCGCACCTGGGGCGGCGACCTGAGTGCCGACTCGTCGTTTTGCCCGCGCCTGGCGCCCAGCTCCTGAACAGCTCGGCGATGGCGGGGCGAGGAACTCCTGGGCCCCGCAAGGTACGGAAGTAGTTCACCCCCTGCACATCAACCCGCCCCGAGGAACCGCCCAATGCTCGAATCGACCTGGACTGCGCTCAAGCATCATCAGCGTGTGCGCGAGATTGTCGTGGTGCTGGCCAACTTCGGCGCCCAGGACGTGCTGTTCCGCCTGGGGCTGGGCAGGCTGCTGGGGGAGGCCGAAACGGTGGCCGGCCTGCCCGCCGACGAAGGCACCCCGCAACGCGTGCGGCGGGCGCTGGAGGCGCTGGGCCCGACCTTCGTCAAGCTCGGGCAGATCCTCTCCAGCCGCAGCGACATTTTGCCTGCGGCATGGATCGACGAGTTGCAGGCCCTGCACAGCAGCGCCGCTACCTTGCCCTGGGCGCAGCTGCAGGCCCAGGTGCTCGAAGACCTGGGCGCCGAACTGGACCAGGTGTTCGCCGAGTTCGACACCACCCCGCTGGCGGCGGCGTCCATGGCCCAGGTGTATCGGGCACGCCTGCTCGGGGGCGAGGAGGTGGTGGTCAAGGTTCAGCGTCCGGGGCTGCGGCGCAAGATGACCGCCGACCTGCAACTGCTCGAAAGCGTTGCGCAACTGGTCGAGCAAAACACCGCCCTGGCCGACTACCAGCCGCGCAAGATGGTGCGGCAACTGGCCCGGGCCATGCTCGAAGAGCTGGACTTCACCCAGGAAGGCAGCCACTGCGACGCGGTGGCTGCCAATTTCGCCAGCCAGCCGTACATCGTCATTCCGCGCATCTACTGGGCCCACAGCAGCGAGCGGCTGCTGGTGCAGCAGTACCTGCCCAGCCATACCCCGCTGGAGCGCGAGGCGCTGATCGAGCAGGGCCTGGACCCGAGCCTGCTGGCCAGCCGCGGCGCCGCCGCGTTCATCAAGATGCTGCTGGAGGACGGGCTGTTCCATGGCGACCCGCACCCGGGCAACCTCAAGGCCATGGACGACAACCGCGTGGGCTTCATCGACTTCGGCATGGTCGGGCGCCTTGGCGAGCGCCGTCGGCTGGAGGTGATGACGTTCATGCGCGCCCTGACCGAGGGCAACAGCGATGCACTGGTGACGGTGCTGGTGGACTGGAACGACGACGGCGTGCGCAACATGCCCGCCATCGAGCAGGCGGCCGGCGAGTACATGGCGCGTCACGGCGGCAAGGCGCTGAAGATGGGCGCGCTGATCGAGGATTTTCTGGGGCTGATGCGCGAATACCGCCTGCTGCTGCCGCCCGACCTGCTGGTGCTGTTCAAGGCCCTGGTGACCGCCGACGGCGTACTGACCCGGCTGGACCCGCAACTGGACCTGGTGGCCACCGCCAGACCGGCGATCAGGGCTCAGCTCAAGGCGCAGCTGAGCTGGAAGATCGCCAGGCGCCTGGGGCTCGATGGCCTGGAACTGGGACGCGGCCTGCTCGGCGAATTGCCGCAGCTGACGCGGCTGCTGGTGAACCGCTTCAAGCATGGTGTGCTGGAGATGCGCGTCGATGTGCCGGGGCTGGAGCGCCTGGAGCGTTCGTTGCGCCTGGCCTCGACGCGGCTGTCGCTGGCGTTGCTGATCAGTGCGCTGGTGATTGCCTTCGGCCCGCAGATCGCCGCTGCCGGGCCGGTGTGGCTGGGCTTGCCCGCCGTCAGCTGGCTGGCGGCTATCGCCACCCTGGGCGGCTTGCTGGCGTTTTTGCGCAGCCTGTTCAAGAGCCCGTGAGCCAGTCGGCAAAGCGCCGCTGCGCCGTGCCGGCAGCGAAGGGCTCGGGGCTCAGCAGGTAGTAGGCCGAACCGTCCTCGGTGAACCCGTAGGGTGCCACCAACTGCCCGCTGTCGAGCTCGTCCTGCACCATCATGCGCGAGGCCAGCGCCACGCCCAGCCCGGCCAGGGCTGCCTGGATGCACAGGTAGAAGTGTTCGTAGCCGGCGCGGCTGCTGCCCCTGGCCGACTGGCCGCTCAGGCGCAGCCAGTGCTTCCAGGCGTCGGGACGGGTGGCGCTGTGCAGCAGGCGGGTACCGGCAAAGCCCTTGTCGGGCAGTGCCAGGTCGGCGCGACACACCGGCCCTACTGCCTCGTTGCAGAGCTTGAGGCTGTGCAGGCTGGCATCCCAGTGGAAGTCGTCGCGGCGCAGCGCCAGGTCGATGCCGCTGCGGGCAAAGTCCACCGGCCCTCCGGCGGCCACCAGGTGCAGCTGGATGTCCGGGTGCGCGGCATGGAACGCCGGCAGCCGCGGGATCAGCCACTTCATCGCGATGGTCGGCTCGCATGACAGCACCAGCACGTTGTCGCGGGCCTGCTGCAGGCGTTGCACGCTGGCGTGCAGCTGCTCGAACACCGACAGGGTGGTGTCGTGCAGGGCGCGCCCGGCCGGCGTGAGGAAAATGGCGCGGTTGCGCCGCTCGAACAACTGCACCCCCAGGGATTCTTCCAGCAGACGCACCTGACGGCTCACCGCACCGTGGGTGACGTTGAGCTGTTGGGCGGCGCGCACGAAGCTTTCGGTCTGGGCGGCGACGTCGAAATAGCGAAAGGCGGCGAGGGCGGGCAGTTTCATATGTGTGAGGAAAACTAGCGGATTTGCGCCACTATAAATCGCTTTTTTGCCGTGCTGAAGCTTTCGATAATGGCGCTGCGCAGAATCATCTGCGTCATTTCATGGAGTATCGACGGTGGGTGAATTGCTGGCGGTGGCCTTGATTACCGTGTTGGCGGTGATCAGCCCGGGGGCGGACTTTGCCATGGTGACACGCAGCAGCTATGCGTTTGGCAGGCGCAGCGGATTGCTCGCCGCCCTGGGGATTGCCTGCGGCGTGCAGGTGCATGTGGTGTACACGGTGCTGGGGGTGGCAGTGCTGATCAGCCAGTCGCCGGGGCTGTTCATGGCCATGAAGGTGGTGGGGGCAGGGTACCTGATCTACCTGGGATATCGGTCGCTGCGCACTCGTGCGCCGGTGGCCCTGGAGGGCGCGGCGGGGGTGACGGGGCACGGTGCATGGGGGGCGTTCGCATCGGGCTTTCTGACCAATGCGCTGAACCCCAAGACCATGCTGTTCGTGGTCAGCGCGTACAGCCAGGTGGTGCAGCCGGGGGCCTCGCTGGGGCTCAACTTTGCCTATGGGGCGTTCATGTCGCTGGCGCATTGGGTGTGGTTCAGCCTGGTGGCGCTGTTCTTTTCGCGGGAGGCGTTGCGCCAGGCGATGCTGCGCCGCCAGCGCATGGTGGACCGGGTGATCGGGGTGGCGTTGATCGGCCTGGGGGTGGCGGTGGTGTTCGTGAATGTGCGCTGAGCGCCTGGCCGCTGCGCTGGCTTGCCAGCGAAAGGCGCACCACCGATCCCGCCATTGCATCTCCCACCAGCGGCGCCATAAGATATAACCATTCTCATTTAGTGCCGCCGACATGAAAGCCACCCCACCCGCCGACAGTCTCGCTTCGTTGTACAAGGGCTACCACGGCTGGCTGCTGGTGTGGCTGCGCCAACGCCTGGACTGCCCGCACAACGCTGCCGACACGGCCCAGGACACTTTCATGCGCCTGCTCAGCGCCGGCAGCTATGTGGCCCCGCGCGAGCCGCGGGCGTTCCTGGCCACCGTGGCGCGGCGTCTGCTGATCGACCGCGGGCGCCGGCAGAAGCTCGAACAGGCCTACCGCGAAGCGCTCGCCCGGCACGTCGAGTACCTCGACCAGGCACCTTCTCCCGAGCAGATGCTGGCCGCCCTCCAGGCCCTGGAGCACATCGCCCGCGCCCTCGACCTGATGAGCGTGCGTGCCCGCGAAGTGTTCATCCTGCGTCACCTCGAAGGGCTCAGCCATGCCGAGATCGCCGCACGCCTGAACGTCTCGACCAAGACGGTGCAGAACCACCTGGTGCAGGCCCTGCTGCACTGCCACGCTGCCACAGATCCTGCCCTGTGAACCTGCCTGCGGCCACGCTGCGCAAGGCTGCCGAATGGCTGGTGCGCCTGGACGACAGCGCCAGTGCCGGCGACCAGCAGGCCTTCGAGGCATGGCTGGCCAGCGACCCGCAGCACCTGGAGGCCGTGCGCCAGTTGCAGGGCAGCCTCGCGCCACTGCGTGAGCTGCCCCGTGCGCCGGCCCGCGCGGCGCTCAAGCGCATTGCGCCGCAACCCCGTGGCAAGCGCGCGCTCAAGGCGCTGGCAATCAGCCTGGGCCTGCTGCTGCCGGCCGGCCTGGTGCTGCAGCACTATCCGCCGGCTTATCTGATGGCCGATATCCGTACCGGCAGCGGCCAGTGGACTACACAGCAATTGCCGGACGGCAGCCGCATCAGCCTGGATGGCCGGTCGGCGGTCGACCTGCAGTTCGACGCCCAATCGCGCACCCTGCGCCTGCTCAGCGGCGAGATCCTGCTGGATGTGGCCAAGGACGCCAGTCGCCCGTTCCGCGTGGTCACCGAACACGGCAGCATCCGTGCCCTGGGCACCCGCTTCATGGTCGAGCGCAGCGAGCACAGCACACGCCTGGCCATGCTCGAGTCGAGCACCGAGGTCAAGAGCGCCGGCAGCAGCCGCACGGTCAGCGCCGGCCAGCAGGTGCGCTTCGACGCCACTGGCATCCAGCCACTCCAGGCGGTCGACGCCGCCGGGCTGGAGCAGGCCTGGGCCAGCCACCAGATGATGGTCAAGGAGCAGCCGCTGGGCGAGGTGCTGGAGCGCCTGGCACGCAATCACGGCGGCTACCTGCTGTTCGATGCCAAGGCGCTGGCGCACCTGAACGTGACCGCCGTGTTGCCCGCCGACGACAGCGAGCGGGCGTTGCGCCTGCTGGCGCGCAGCTTCCCGATCCGGGTGCAGCACTACACCCCGTGGGTCACGCGAGTCACTCTTGAATAGAAATCCTTATCAAACGCTTCCAGTTCCCGTTACCTGTGCGTCCTTGTATTAGCCAATACATCGGAGAGTCGGGAACATGCCTTCACACAAGCCCCTCAAGCCCAGCCGCGCCCTGGCGCTGGCGGTTCATCTAGCCCTCGGCACGCTGCCGCTGCTGGCCCTGCAGCCGGCGCATGCGCAACAGCAGGTGCAGCGCTATGCCATCCCGGCCGGGGCGCTGGGCGACGTGCTGAGCCGTTATGCCCGCGAGTCGGGGGTGGCCATTTCGTTCAATGCCGGCCAGGTCGCCAACCTGTCCAGCGCCGGGCTGCAGGGCAACTATGCCCTGCAGGACGGCTTCGCCGTGCTGCTGTACGGCCACGGCCTGCAGGCCCAGGCCAGCAGTGACGGCTACGTGCTGGTGGCGCTGCCGGCGGCCAACGGCGCGGTGGAGCTGGGCGCCACCAGTATCAACGGGCAGGTGCTGGGGAGCACCACCGAGGGTACCGGCTCCTACACCACCGGGCCGATGCAGACGGCCACCAAGCTGCCCCTGAGCATCCGCGAAACCCCGCAGTCGGTGAGTGTGATCACCCGCCAGCGCATGGACGACCAGGACATGCAGAGCCTGGAAGATGTGCTCAAGAACACCCCCGGCATGTCCATGACCAAGGACGGCCCGCAGCGCCCGACCTTCTATGCTCGCGGCTTCACCGTCGAGAACCTGATGAACGACGGGCTCTCCAACGACCTGTCGCATTACCTCTCGCGGGACATGAACTCCACGCCCGACATGGCGATCTACGACCACGTCGAGGTGGTGCGCGGCGCCACCGGCCTGATGCAGGGCTCGGGCACGCCGTCGGCGGCGATCAACATGGTGCGCAAGCGCCCCACGGCCGACCCGCGCCTGAGCATCACCGGCAGTGCCGGCAGCTGGGACAACTACCGTACCGAGGTCGACGGCTCCGGCGCGCTCAACGACAGCGGCACCCTGCGCGGCCGGATGGTCACCGCCTACCAGACCCGCAACAGCTTCCAGGACGTGGCCGATACCGAGCGCTCGGTGTTCTATGCCATCGGCGAGGCCGACCTGAGCGACAACAGCACCTTCACCCTGGGGCTGTCGAACCAGAGCGTCAACAACACCTCCACCTGGGGCGGCCTGCCCACTGGCATCGACGGCAGCGACCTGCACCTTTCGCACTCCACCTACCTGGGCAACGACTGGGAATACTGGGACCAGGACAACACCACCCTGTTCAGCCGCCTGGACTATCGCCTGGACAACGACTGGAAGCTGCTGCTGGCGGCGAGCCGCACCTGGTCGAAGCTCAAGATGCTCGGCAGCATGACCGAGCGCATGGGCGATGAGGGCGAGGTGTTCGGCCAGTACCTGGGGCAGTATCACTACGACGACGAGCAGAGCAGCTATGACGCCTATGCCACCGGGCCGTACCAGTTGCTGGGGCGTACACACGAACTGGTGGTGGGGGCCAGCCGCCGCGAGCTGACCTTCGAGGGCAAGGGCAACTACAGCGACGACCTGATCGGCATGAACATCCATGCCTGGGACCCCGGCAGCCTGCCCAAGCGTCGCCTGGACCTGAACTACTGGCACCAGGACCGCGAAACCTCGCAGACCGGCACCTACGTCACGTCGCGCTTCAACCTGGCCGACGACCTGAAGCTGATCGTGGGCGGGCGCCTGGACTGGTACGACAGCGAATCCCAGACCCGCAACGGCACGCGCCTGGGCAAGCCTGTCAACGTGAGCGTCACGCGCAACCTGACCCGCTACGCCGGGGTGATCTACGACCTGGATGCGCAGCATTCGGTGTACGTGAGCTACACCGACATCTTCAAGCCGCAGTCCGAGCAGGACGCCAGCGGCAGCGAACTCAAGCCGATAGAGGGCAAGAACTACGAGGTGGGGATCAAGGGCGAGTACTTCGACGGCGCATTGAATGCCAGTGCCGCGGTGTTTCGCATCGACCAGGAGAATCGCGCCAAGACCCTGGAGCGCTACCAGTGCTCCGACCTGGTGCCCAGCTGCTCCGAGGCGGCGGGCAAGTTGCGCAGCGAGGGTATCGAGTTGGAAGTGAACGGCACCGTGCTGCCGGGCTGGGAACTGGGCGCGGGCTACACCTTCGCCCAGGTCAAGTACGTGAAGGACGGCGACCCGGCCAACGAGGGACGGCTGTTCGACACCGACATCCCGCGGCACGTGTTCAAGGCGTTCACCACCTACCAGCTGCCGGGCGAGCTCGAGCGCTGGAAGGTCGGCGGCGGGGTGTACCGGCAGAATGCGATCTACAACAAGGGTGACAACTGGTACGCCACCGACAGCACCTACCGCATCGAGCAGGATGCCTACACCTTGGTCGACCTGATGCTCAGCTACAAGGCCTCCGAGCACCTGGACGTGCGCCTGAACGTGAACAACGTGTTCGACACCAGGTACTACCAGAGCATTGCCACCAACACGGTGTATGGCGGCAACTTCTACGGTGACCCCCGCAATGCGATGCTGACGTTGCGCTGGTCGCTCTGAAAGGATCAGGCCGGCTCCTGCGGGCGTGCAGGGGCCGGCCTTGCCGGCGAAGCGGCCGGCACTTTTCTTCAGGCATGAAAAAAGGGCCTACCTTTCGGTAAGCCCTTTTTAGTACTTGGTGGCTACACAGGGACTTGAACCCCGGACCCCAGCATTATGAATGCTATGCTCTAACCAACTGAGCTATGTAGCCAAGTGGCGCGCATTATTCGCTCGAAACGATGTTGTGTCAACACCCAATTTCAAAAAATTTAACGCCCGATCAACCGCTTAGCCAAAAACCCCTCAGAACCTGTAGGTGAAGTTGGTCATCACGTTGCGTGGTGCGCCGTAGGTGCCGTACAGGCCGGCCATGCTGTAGTACTCGCGGTCGAACAGGTTGTTCAGGTTCACCGAGGCTTCCAGGTGCTCGTTGATGTCGTAGCGCGCCATCAGGTTGGCGATGGCATAGCTGCCCTGGGTGAAGGTGTGCAGGTCGTTGCCCACCTTGCTCTGCCAGTTCACGCCACCGCCCACGGTCACCTTGTCCAGCACCCCCGGCAGGCGATAGCTGGTGAAGGTCTTGAGGCTGTGACGCGGCAGCACGGTGTTGATGCGCTCGTCCTGGTTGTCGGTGGTCAGGGTATAGGCATACCCCGCCGACGCCTGCCAACCCTCGGCCAGCTCGCCGTTGATCTCCATCTCGATGCCTTTGGAAGTGGTGTCCTGCTTGGCCTCGTACACGTTGTCGTGCTGCCAGATCGCCAGGTTGTCCTGTTCGAGCTTGAACACCGCCACGCTGGAGTTCAGCTTGCCGTCGAAGTGGCTGCCCTTGATGCCCATCTCGTAGCCGATGCCCTGCATCGGGTCGATGGGCTTGAATTGCGCGTCCTGCACCCACGACCCCTGCGGGTTGAAGATCTTGGTGTAGCTGGCATACAGCGACCAGGTGTCGTTCAGGTCGTACACCACCCCGGCATAGGGGATGAACACGCCGGTTTCCTTGCGGTCGGTGTTGCTGCTGGCCGCGCCATAGGGGCGGTCCTCGGTCTTGCGCTCCCAGTCGATCAGGCGGCTGCCCAGGATCAGGTTCAGGTCGTCGCTCAGGTGCAGGCGGGTGGTGAGGTAGGCAGCGTACTGGTTTTCTTCCTGTGACGACTTGCCGCTTTCGGTAAACGCCGGCTTGGGCTGCTTGCCGTCCCAGTCGAAGATGTTGTCGATCGACGCACCCGGGGTGGCGTTGTAGTCGTAGCGCCAGCCGCCCCACTCGGGCACGCTCTGGCTGAACTGCGACAGGGTCACGCCGCCGATCAGTTCGTGCTCGCGCTCGAACAGGCTGAACGGGCCGGTCACGTACAGGTCCAGGTTGTCCTGGCGCGGGGTGCCCGAGAAGCGCACCGGCAGCTGGCTCATGCCGCTGCCGTCCGGGTTCAGATCGCCCATGACGAAGCCGAACAGCTCATCGAACTTGTTTTCCGAGTGGCTGTACTCGAGCTTGCCGCTCCAGCCGTTGCCCAGTTGCTGCTCCACCGAGGCGAAGTAGCTGGTCTGTTCGTGGTCGTTGTACGACCAGGTGGGTGCGCTGTTGATCGAGCGGCTGAGGTTGCTGCGCTCACCGTTGCTGAACCGGGTGGGCAGGCCGCTGCGCAGCGGCGAGTCGACGTCGGTGCGCAGGTAGCTCAAGCCCAGGGTCAGCAGGGTGTCTTCGCTCAGGTCGAATTCGGTGATGCCGTACAGCAGCTGGGTGTCCTGCTTGTAGCGGTCGACCCAGGCCTTTTCGGTCTTGTAGTCGGCCACCAGGCGGCCGCGCACGTTGCCGCTTTCGGTCAGCGGGCCGGACACGTCGAAGCCGCTGCCGTAGCGGTCCCAGGTGCCGGCCGACCCGGTGATGCTGGCCTGGCCCTCGTAGGTGGGGCGCTTGCGGATCAGGTTGATGGTCGCCGACGGGCTGCCCATGCCGCTGATCAGGCCGCTGGCGCCGCGCACGATCTCCACCCGGTCGTACATCGCCATGCTCTGGGTGTAGTTGTCCATGCGCGTGGTGGTAGGCACGCCGTCCACTTCGTAGTTCTGGATCACGAAGCCGCGCGAATAGTAGCTGTCGCTCTCGGCGCCCAGGCCGTCACGGGTGACGATGATGCCCGGGGTGGCTTCCAGGGTATCGGTCAGGGTGCTCAGGCGCTGGTCGTCCAGGCGCTGGCGGGTCATCACGGTCAGCGCCTGCGGGGTTTCCCTGGGCGTGAGGTTCAGGCGCGTCGAACTGCTGGAGGAGTAGGTGGTGTACAGCCCGGTGCCTTCGGTGGTCGAGCCTGGCGCCTTGCCCGAAATGCTCACGGCATCCAGTTGCAGGCCGCTGCCCAGATCCACCGGCAGCTCGATCAGGAAGCTGTTGGGGTTGGGCTGGCTCAGCCGTGCGCTGCTGCCGGTGAGGGTGCGCAGCGCCTGTTCGGCGGTGTACTGGCCCTGTACCTCGGGGGACACGATGCCCGCTACCTGGTTGGCGTCATAGATCACCTGGTAGCCGCTTTGCGCGCTGAACAACTCGATGGCATCGACCAGCGACTGCGTCGAGATATGGAAATCGATGCGTTGCGTCTGTGCCTGAGTGGCCTCGGCGGCCTGCACGGCGGCGCCTGGCAGCAGCGCCAGCAGGCTGGCGGCCAGGATCGCGCTAGCCAAGGGTCGACGGGTGAATGCGACGTCACGTGGGTACTGCATGGTTCCTCCCCCAAGAAGGTGCAAATGGTAATGCTTCTTATGTTGGGGTGTGACGCAGCAGAAACGGGAATTACCGCGCCGCCGGCAAAATATTTTCAGCGCACGATCAGCCAGTGCCCCAACACGGCATCGGCACGCAGTTTATGGCTGCTGAGCAGGGCATCGAGGGCGCTGTCGGCCTGGTCCAGGTTGAAGCTGCCGCTGACCCGTCGCTGGCCGGCGGCCTCGTTGAGCAGCACCAGGCGGGTGCCCTTGTAGGTGGCCAGTTGTTCGAGCACCTGCTGCAACGGCACATCGCGCACCCGCAGCTGACCGTCGCGCCAGGCCAGCAGGCGTTCGGCATCCACCGTCTGCGGCGCATCGAGCCGTTCGCCGTGCAGGGTCAGGCGCTGGCCGGGGCTCAGGCGCTGGCGCTGGCTGGCGGTGCTGACCTCGACGCTGCCGCTGAGCAGCACTACGTCATCGTGCTCGCCACGGCTGACCGAAAAGCGCGTGCCCAGCACCTGCACCCGGGCCTGGTCGACCTCCACCACGAAGGGCCTGCCGTCGTGCACCACGTCGGCGAACACCCGGCCCTGGCGCAGGCGCACGGTGCGGGTGTCGCCGTCGAGGTCGATGTCCACCGCGCTGGCGCTGTCCAGGCGCAGGCGCGAACCGTCGGCCAGTTGCACCTCGCGGCGCTCGCCGGCGGCGGTGGCGTAGTCGCTGCCCAGTGTGTGCAGCGAGGGCACCAGCAACCCGCTCAGGCCGGCGCCCAGCAGCAGGCTGGCGGCGGCCGCATACAGCGGCCAACGGCTTTTCTTGGCGCGGTGCCGGTCGGCCTTGCGCACCCGGTGGGCGGGCAGCTCCAGGGTCTGCCAGAGCTGTTCGACGGCGGCCAGCGCGGCGGCGTTCTGTGCGTCGTGCACCCAGGCGTCGAAGGCGTCGCGTTCAGTGGGCGTGAGGTCATCGGCACGGCGCCGGGTAAACCAGTGCAAGGCCTGCTGTTCGCGTTCAGCGCTGGGGGAGTGATCGGGCGTCATTCGGCTTCGTTCGGCTGGCGCGCGTGCAGGGCGGCGGCCGCGCAGTGGCTCAGGGCTTTGTTCAGGTGGCGCTCCACGGCGCGGGGCTCCAGGCCCAGGCGTGCGGCGATGTCCTTGTAGCTCATTTGCTCGACCCGGGCCAGCAGAAACACCTCGCGGGTGGGTGAGGGCAGGCCGTCGATCAGGCGCTCCAGATGGTCGAGGGTATTGCCGGCCACGGCGCTGCGCTCGGGGCTGGTGTCGGTGAGCAACTGGTCGAGGGCCTGCTCGTCGCTGACCCCGCGCACCTGGTTGCGGCGCGCGTGGTCGATGCTCAGGTTGCTGGCGATGCGGTAGAGGAAGGCGCGCAGGTTGCCGACCTCGCTGCGCTCGCTGTGCATCAGGCGCACGAAGGCGTCCTGCAAGAGGTCGCGCGCGGTCTCCCGGCAGCGCACCCGACGGGTGAGAAAGGCCAGCAGCTCGTTGCGGTGACGCTGGTAGAGCAGCGTCAGGCTTCGGTCTTCCTGATTGTCGGGCATGGAGTGGTCGGGGCTCGCTATTGGTGTGGGAGCGGGCTTGACCCGCGATGCAGTCACCGCGCATGTGCCTGGCTCCGCGGCGATGCAATCGCGGGTCAAGCCCGCTCCCACAAGTGCTCGCGATGCTAGCGTTACTGAGAATTATTAACAAGTAGCCCACTCACTGAAAAGAATAGTGCGCTTGCTAACGAATTCTGGATAATTGGATCCCGACCACCCGATGGACGTTTTCCCATGGCCTTGAGCACCGCCCCGTCAAGTACGCACGCCAGCACCGCCGCGCCCAGCCAGAGCAGCCCGCTGGTGATGCGCATCATCGCTGCCTGTGCGCTGGCGCACCTGATCAACGACCTCATCCAGGCGGTGCTGCCGTCGATCTACCCGCTGCTCAAGGCCAACTACGGGCTGAGCTTCACCCAGGTGGGGCTGATTACCCTGACCTTCCAGATCACCGCCTCGCTGCTGCAACCGGCCGTCGGTTTCTATACCGACCGCAAGCCGATGCCCAACCTGCTGCCCCTGGGCACCCTGTGCACCCTGGTGGGCATCGTGATGCTGGCGTATGTCGGCAGCTTCCCGATGATTCTGCTGGCTGCGGCACTGGTGGGCATCGGCTCCTCGACCTTCCACCCGGAAACCTCGCGCATCGCGCGCCTGGCCTCGGGCGGGCGCTTCGGCCTGGCGCAGTCGACCTTCCAGGTCGGCGGCAATGCCGGCTCGGCGTTCGGGCCGCTGCTGGCTGCCGCCATCATCATCCCGTTCGGCCAGGGCAACGTGGTGTGGTTCGGCCTGTTCGCGCTGTTTGCAGTGATCGTCACCTACGGCCTGAGCCGCTGGTACCGCGGCCACCTGGCGCTGTTCAAGGCCAAGGCCGGCCAGGCCGCCACCCACGGCCTGAGCCGCAACCGGGTGATCGGCGCGCTGGTGGTGCTGGGCCTGCTGGTGTTCTCCAAGTACTTCTACATGGCCAGCCTGACCAGCTACTTCACCTTCTACCTGATCGAGAAGTTCGACCTGTCGGTGGCCAGTTCGCAGCTGTACCTGTTCCTGTTCCTGGGGGCGGTGGCTGCCGGGACCTTCTTCGGCGGGCCGATCGGCGATCGCATCGGGCGCAAGGCGGTGATCTGGTTCTCGATTCTGGGCGTGGCGCCGTTCACCCTGGCGCTGCCGTATGCCGACCTGTTCTGGACCAGCGTGCTCAGCGTGATCATCGGCTTCATCCTGGCTTCGGCGTTCTCGGCCATCGTGGTGTACGCGCAGGAGCTGGTGCCGGGCAACGTGGGCATGATCGCGGGGATCTTCTTCGGCCTGATGTTCGGCTTTGGCGGTATCGGCGCGGCGCTGCTGGGCTACCTGGCAGACATTCACGGCATCGAGTACGTGTACACGTTGTGTTCGTACCTGCCGCTGTTCGGGCTGCTGGCGATTCTGCTGCCGTCCACGCGCAAGCGCTGACAGCGCGCCGGCCAGGCGTCGATGCGATTGACGCCTGGCCGGGGTTTCACCTAGAGTGCCGGCCTTCCTTTTCCTGTAGTCGACCCATGAAACGTTTCTCCCGTCCTTGCGCAGCAAAGCCGCCGGTAGTCCAGGCCCTGCTGTGCGACTGGCCGTGCGATACGGTGCTCAAGCGTCGGCGCAGCGTCCTGTTCGCCTTCACCTTTTCTCCTCCGCGCGCCTGAACTGACCGTCGCTTTCAGAACACAGTCATGTTGATGCCTGCGCGCATGTGCGCGTCGGCGGGTTTCGGAGTTGTAGATGAACACGCGTTTGCTGGCGGGCCTTCTGTTCGCCGTTTCGATCGTAGGGTTGAGCCTGGGCGCCACCCTGCCACTGGTTTCCCTGCGCCTGCTCGATGCCGGGGCCAGCACCCTGCACATTGGCATCCTGTCGGCCGCGCCCGCTGCCGGCATGATGCTCTCGGCGTTCCTGGTGGACGCCTGCTGCCGCCACCTCACCCGGCGCACCATCTACCTGCTCAGCTTCGGCCTGTGCGCCCTGAGCGTGGGGCTGATCGAGTGGGCGTTCGACTCCACCTGGCTGCTCGGCCTGCTGCGCCTGGGCATGGGCGTGGGCATGGGGATCGCGATCATCCTGGGCGAATCCTGGGTCAACGAACTGAGCGAAGAGCACAACCGCGGCAAGGTCATGGCGCTGTACGCCACCGCCTTCACCGGTTGCCAGATGCTCGGCCCGACCATGCTTGCGCTGTTCGGCACCCATAGCCCTTGGGTGATCATCGTGGTCAGCGGCTGCTATGCCCTGGCCCTGGCGAGCATCGTGTGGACAGTGCCCAACGACTATGTGGAGCACGGTGACGACGGCGAGAAGAGTTTTACGCTGGGCGGCTTCTTTCGTGTGGCACCGGCCCTGTGCATGGGCGTGCTGTTCTTCTCGTTCTTCGATGCGGTGATTCTCTCGCTGCTGCCGGTGTACGCCACCAACCACGCCTATGCGGTGGGCGTGGCGGCGCTGATGGTCACGGTGATCCTGACCGGCGACATGCTGTTCCAGTTGCCGCTGGGCTGGCTGGCCGACCGCTGCGAGCGCACCACGGTGCACCTGGTGTGCGGCGTGGTGGCGATGCTGATCGGCCTGGCGCTGCCGTGGCTGATCCAGGTGCAGTGGCTGCTGTGGCCGGCGCTGGTGCTGCTGGGGGCGGTGGCGGGCGGGGTGTATACCCTGGCGCTGGTGCTGATCGGCCAGCAGTTCAAGGGCCAGGACCTGGTCACGGCCAATGCCAGCGTCGGCCTGTTGTGGGGTGTGGGCAGCCTGGTGGGGCCGCTGGTCAGTGGCGCGGCCATGGACGTCGCCCCCCATGGCCTGCCGATGGCACTGGCGGCGATGGCCGCGCTGTTCGTGTGCTTTGCCCGTAGCTCGCGGCGCAAGGCCTATGCGGCCCGCACCGCGCAGTAGCGGCCGGCCTCAGAAGCTTGCGCGCAGGGTCAGCGAGACGTTGCGCGGGTCGCCGTAGTAGTACCCCGTGGCCGTGGCGCCCACCTTCTTGTAGTAGTGCTTGTCGAACAGGTTGTTGGCGTTGACCTGCAGCGAATAGTGCTGGTTGAAGCGGTAGCCCAGCAGCGCGCTGTACACCGCATAGCCGCTTTGCGAGGCCACGGCATTGCCGTTGCGCGAGTAGATGTCGCTTTGCGCACTGACCCCGCCACCCACGGTCCAGGCGTCGTATGCCCCCGGCAGGCGGTAGCTGGTGAACAGCTTCAACTGGCGCTTGGGGTCGGTGGGGCGCAGCACGTTGCCGGTGTTGCTGAGGGTGTCCTTGAGGTACTCGGTGGTGGTGTAGGTGTAGCCCCCCGACACCTGCCAGCCGGGCAGCACTTCGCCGGTCACTTCCAGTTCGAACCCTTCGCTGCGGTTCTTGCCGGCGGCCACCTTGCAGTGGCCGCTGGTGTAGTTGGGCAGGCACGGGTCGGGGCTGCCCAGGTCATCCAGGGCGTTGCCCACCTGGTAGATGCGGAACACCGCCAGCGAGGTGTTGAGCCTGCCATCGTAGAACTCGCCCTTCACGCCCAGCTCGTAGGCTTCGCCAGTGACCGGGTCGAGCACCGCGTTGGACGCATCGGTGGCGCTTTGCGGGTTGAAGATCTCGGTGTAGCTGCCGTACAGGCTCAGGTTGCTGTTCAGGTCGTAGATCAGCGCCGCATACGGCACGATCTCGCGGTCGACGCTGTACTTGCCTGAGGTCTTGAGGTTGTTTTCCTGCTTGTAGTCGTACCAGTTGATGCGCGCGCCGATCACCGCGGTCAGCGGGTCGGCCAGCGAGATGCGCCAGGTGGCGTGCGCCGCCTGCTGGGTGGTGCGGGTCATCACCGGCTTTGCGCTGATGTTGATCGACGGCTCGGGCAGGCTGGTCTTGGGGTCCCATTCGCGAATGTCGAACACCCCGGAGGCCGTGAAGTTGGTGGCCGAGGCAGTGGAGTCGTTGCGGATGCGCTCCACGCCCACCATCAGTTCGTGCTCGCGGCCCAGCAGCTGGAAGGGGCCGTTGAGGGTGGCGCTGAGGTTGGTCTGCTCGCTTTCGCCGCCGTCGCCCTCGGTCACCTGGTAGTTCATCAGGTAGGGGTTGGTGGTGCTGGCGCGGGTGAAGTAGGTCTGCTTGAAGCCGTGGTCGTCGAGGCGAAACTGCGTGCGGGTGCCCGATACCTTGAGCGTCCAGTCGTTGTCGAACACATGCTCGAGCTCGGCGAAGGTCTGCAGGTTGCTGCGGTTCCAGCGGTTCCAGTCGGCGCCCAGGTAGGTGCTGCGCGAGAGCTTCAGCGGCGAGCCATCGAAGTTGGCTGGCAGGCCGCCCCACGAGCCGGTGGCCTCCAGCTCGGTATATTCGATGCCACCGGTGAGTGTGGTGCGTTCGCCCAGGTCGGCGGCCAGCACGCCGTAGAACACGTTCTTGCGCTCCATGCGGCTGTCCTGGAACGAGTCCTTGTTATCGTGCACGGCGATCATGCGGCCACGGATCGCGCCGTTGTCGGTCAGCGCGCCTGACAGGTCGGCCACATAGCGCTGCGCATCCCAGGAGCCGGCGGTGACGCTGGCCGAGGCCTGGAAGTCCCGGGTAGGGCGCTTGCGCACCAGGTTGACGGTGCCCGAGGGGTTGCCCGCGCCGCGCAGCATGCCGGTGGCGCCGCGCAGGATCTCGGCGCGGTCGATGATCGCCGAGTCACTCTGGATGAACGAGCCGCCGCCACTGCCTTGCACCACGGTGGCGCCGTCATACTGGATGGCGTCGATCTGGTAGCCGCGCGAGTAGTAGGTGACGCGCTCGCTGTCGACGTAGTCGACCACCACACCCGGGGTCTGCTCCATCAGGGTGGTGAGGTTGGTGATGTTCTGGTCGTCCAGGCGCTGGCGGGTCAGCACCGACACCGATTGCGGCGTGTGGCGCAGGGTCTGGGGCATCTTGCCGATGGTCACCGCACCGGTGGTGTACGAGCCGCTGTGCTCGGTGGTTTCGCCCAGGCGGTCGCTGGAGATGCTGGTGGCGCCCAGCTCCAGGGCGTCGCCGATGTCCACCGCCGGCAGCAGCAGGAAGCTGTTGGCCGACTTCTGCTGCACCTGCACGCCGCTGCCCTGCAACAGCAGCGCCAGGGCCTGGGCGTTGTCGTGGCTGCCGGACACGCCGGCGGTGGTCTTGCCCTGCAGGCTGGCGGCGTCATACGACAGGTTCAGCCCACCCTGGCGGGCCATCTGCTCAAGCGCTGCGTCCAGGGGCCCTGCGGGAATGTTCCAGCGTTGCACCTGCTGGGTGGCCGCAGGTGCGGCAGCGCCCAGCAACGGCGCAGCGGCGGCGCTCAGGGCCAGGCCGAGCAAGGCGCCACGCACGGCGCGCTGAAGGGGATCGGGGCGGGCAACACTGGGGTGGATCATTCGGGGCTCCTGAGAAGAGACAGACGTTTCGCCTTTATCCCTACAGGCCGAAGCTGAATGAGAAACCACCTCATTTATTTTTCAAACAGATTCAAGCCGGGCTGACACTGACCCAGTAGCGGGTGCGGTAGTCGATGCGAATCGGCAGTGCTTCGGCCACCAGCGCCAGGATCTGGTCGGTGTCGGCCAGCTGATAGGTGCCGAACACCTTCAACCCGGCCACCGCCTCGGCGCAGCGCAGCACGCCGGGGCGGTAGCGCGACAGCTCGGCGATGAACTCGCCCAGGGGCATCCGCTGCACGCTGAGCACGCCTTCGCGCCAGCCCCACGGGTCGGCGTGAGTCACGGCCGGGCCGACCTGGCCGCTGGCGCTGAACAGCAGTTGCTCGCCGGGGCGGGCGATGCGCGGCGCGGTGCCGTTGCCGGGGTACAGCGTCACACTGCCCTGGCGCACCGCCAGCAGGGTGCCGTCGGTACGTTCGCGTACCAGCAATTGCGAGCCTTGCGTTTGCAGTACACCGTCACGGGTGGTCACGCGCAGTGGGCGTGGGTCGTTGCCGGTATCGATGGACACCTCGCCCTGGATCAGGCTCAGCGCGCGCAGGTCGGCCGCGAAGCGCAGGTCGATGGCGCTGGCGGTGTTGAGCTGGATCACGCTGCCGTCGTTGTTGTGGAAGGTGCGCCGCTCACCGGTGGCGGTGTGCTTGTCGGCCAGCAGGGTGGGCAGCCCGAGCGGCTCGCGACCGACCCAGCCCAGGGCGCCGGCGGCGCCGAGCAGGCCCAGCAGCTTGAGGCTGTCGCGCCGGCTGATGCTGCGTCGCTGCGTGCCCTCCAGGGTGCGCCGACTGAGCTCGCGGGGCAGGCTGCTGAACTCCTCGCTCATGGCCTGGACCTGGGCCCAGGCCAGGGCGTTGCGCGGGTGCTGGTCGAGCCAGCGACCAAAGGCCTGTTCGGCCTGTACGGTGGGCGTGTTGTAGCGCAGTTGCACCAGCCATTCGATGGCCTGGTCGACGTGGGCCTGGCCCGGTGCTGGCTCAGCCCCGGGCATGGCGCAACCGATAGCAGACGCCCATGGCCTTGGCCAGGTCGCGCTCCACCGTGGCGCGGGACACACCCAGCTGTTCGGCGATTTTCGGGCAGCTCATGTCGTCCAGTTGCGCGTGCAGAAACACCTGGCGCACCCGTGGCTTGAGCTGCATCAGCAGGCGGTCGAGGCGTTGCAGGGTATCGAGGATCATCCAGCGCTGTTCTTCGCTGGGCGCGTGCGCGGCGGGCAGGTGGGCCAGGCTTTCGAGGTAGGCCTGTTCCAGCGCGCGGCGGCGGAACTGGTCGATCAACAGGCCGCGGGCGATGCTGCTCAGGTAGGCACGCGGCTGCTTGAGCGGGTGCGCGTGGCGAGCCTTGAGCAGGCGCACGAAGGTGTCCTGGGCCAGGTCGGCGGCGTGGGCGTGACAGCCAACGCGGCGCTGCAGCCAGGTGTTGAGCCAGGAGTGGTGGGTACGGTAGAGCAGGTCGACCTCGGACGGAGGGAGCGTGTCGCTGGTGGGCATCGTCGGTCGGGGCCTGCGCGAAAGAAGTGATTGTGAATCGTTCGCATTCTATGCGGGGAGCAGGGCGCGATGCAATTGGTGGGCGTGCGGGCCTCTTCGCCAGCCGTTCTTCAGCCAGCCACCCGCAATCCCGAGCTCGCCCGCACCTGCAACTGCGGCGCCAGAATGATCGACTCCACCGCTTCACCCTTGATGCGCTTGAGCAGCAACTCCACCGCATGCCGACCCATCTCGGCCAGCGGCAGGCGCACGCTGGTCAGCGGCACGATCAGTTCGTTGGCCAATGGTGTGTCGTTGAAGCCCACCACGGCGATGTCCTTGCCCGGCTCCAGGCCCTTGTCCCGCGCGGCGCCCATCAGGCCGATGGCCAGAAAGTCGTTCACCGCGAAAAACGCCTGGGGGCGCGGGTTCAACCCCAGCAGGTACTCGCCCTGCTTGTGCCCGGTGAGGCTGTCGAACGGGCCATTGAGCGTCCATTCCGGGCGCAGGGTAATGCCCTGTTCGCGGTAGTACCGGGTAAAGCCGCGGGTGCGGTCGGCACCGGTGGAGGCGTGCCGCTCGCCCGCCAGGATCGCCACGTCGCGACAGCCCAGGCGGTACAGGTGCTCGGCCGCCAGCCAGCCGCCCAACTCGTCATCGCTGCCCGCCGTGAGGTGCCCGGCAATCTGCCGGCTGACCAGCACGTAGGGTATGTGCTTGCGCCCCAGCAGCTCCAGCAGTGGCTGCTGCTCGCCCACGTGCGAGTCGCCCACGATCAACCCCGCCACCGAGCGGCGCAGGGCATGCTCGGCCCGCGCCAGCTGGCGGGGTTGCTGATCGTCGGTATTGGACACGAAGGTCAGGTAGCCAGCCTGTTCGGCGGCGGCGTCGATGCTGTCGTAGATGGTCGCCATCACTAGGTCGGTAAGGCGCGGCATGAGCACGCAGATCTCCTGGCTTTTGCGCAACTTCAGGTTGGATGCCTGCGTGTTCGGCCGATAATCCAGCTCTTTCGCCAACGCGCGAATACGCGCCACCACCTCGGCCGATGCCGCGCGCTCGACCCCGGCAGGGTCGCCATTGAGCACCCGCGACACGGTGGAAACGTGCACCCCGAGGGCGGTTGCCATGGACTTCAAGGTGGCAGGGCGTGATGGAGTGGGCATGTTCGAGGGGCTTCCAACCGTGGCTGATTTCGGGGCGCGATTCTAACCCAATCGACGGCTTGTCTCGGCAAACAACCTTTACCCAAACGATTGACTAAATGTTTTTGTGTGAATAAATTCGCTCAACCCAAACGTTTGGGCAACACAATAAAAATACGCCGGACGCGGCCGCATTTTTGACTTCTGCCATCACTTGAAGAGTCAGATCCCTATGAACAACCCACCCGTTCCGCGCTTTCGCTACCAGATTTTCTTCCTCATCATGCTGATGGCGCTGCTCAACTACATCGATCGTGGTGCCATTTCGTATGCCTCGGCCAGCATTCTCCCCGAGTACGGTTTCGACAAGGCCGACTGGGGCAACGTGCTGGGCTATTTCGGCTACGGCTACATCGTCGGTGCGTTGATCGGCGGCATCCTGGCCGACCGTTTCGGCGCCAAGCGCGTATGGCTGATCGCCGGCGGCACCTGGTCGATCTTCGAGATCGCCACCGCCTTTGCCGGCGACATGGGCTTGGCCTTCATGGGCGGTTCGGCCATGGCCGGCTTTGCCACCATCCGCGTGCTGTTCGGCTTTGCCGAAGGCCCGGCGTACTCGGTGATCAACAAGAGCGTGGCCAACTGGGCCACGCCCAAGGAGCGCGGCTTCGTGGTCTCGGTGGGCCTGCTCAGCACACCGCTGGGCGCCTTGCTCACCGCCCCGGTGGCGGTCGGCCTGCAGACCCTGACCGGCGACTGGCGCAGCATGTTCGTGGTACTGGGCGTGGTCAGCCTGGCGCTGCTGATCTTCTTCATGACCCGCTTCACCAACACCCCGGATGAAAACCCGCGGGTGTCCGAGGCCGAGCGCGAGTTCCTGCGCCAGGAGCGCGCCGCTGCCGCCAACGCCAGCACCCCGACCACCAGCGTCGCGCCGATCTGGCACTTCTTCAAGAACAAGGACCTGCTGCTCAATGCGGTGGGCTACTTCTCGTTCGTGTACGTCACCTTCCTGCTGCTGACCTGGACCCCCAAGTACCTGCAGGACGAGTTCCACTACAACCTGTCGTCGCTGTGGTACATGGGCATGATCCCGTGGACCGGCGCCTGCTTCACCGTGCTGCTGGGCGGCAAGATCTCCGACCTGCTGCTGCGTCGCACCGGCAACCTGAAGGTGGCGCGCAGCTGGCTGGCCGCAACCTGCCTGCTGCTGACCACGCTGTGTTTCATGCTGGTGTCGCAGGCCCAGACCGTATGGGGCGTGATCGCCCTGATGACCCTGGCCAACGCCCTCAACGCGCTGCCCAACTCGGTCTACTGGGCGGTGGTGATCGACACCGCGCCATCCAACCGCGTCGGTGCCTACAGCGGCATGACCCACTTCATCGCCAACACCGCCTCGTTCATCGCGCCGATGCTCACCGGCTACCTGACCGTGCGCTATGGCTACTCGTCGATGTTCGTGGCCGCCGCCGTGGCCACGGCCCTGGGCATGAGCGCGATGCTGATGGTGCGCCCCGGCAGCCGGCAGGTTGTCCCTTCCCCTACACCTGCAACGGTTTGATGGAGTTGCCTGTATGAACCTGGCCAAGCCAACCCACACTGGATACTTTTTTGGCCTGTCGGTCGGCGACCTGGCGCGGCGCCTGCGCGCCGGCAGCCTGACGAGTGTCGAGCTGACCCAGGCCGCGCTCGACAGCATCGAGCGCCTGAACCCGGCACTGAATGCCTTTGTCGCCGTGGATGCCGAGGTGTCGCTGGCGCAGGCGCGCAAGGCCGACGAACTGTTTGCCCAGGGCCTGGACCTGGGCCCGCTGCACGGCATACCGGTAGCGATCAAAGACAACATCGACACCTTCGACCACGTGACCACCTATGGTTCGGCGCACTTCGAAGGCTTTCGCCCCACGCAGGACGCCCTGTGCGTGCAGCGCCTGCGCGAGGGCGGCGCGGTAATCGTGGGCAAGACCCTGACCCACGAGTTTGCCTATGGCCCCACCGGCGACCGCTCGCTGCAGGGCGCGGCGCGCAACCCGTGGGATGCGCGCTGCATCACCGGCGGTTCGAGCGCCGGCAGTGCAGCGGCGGTGGCCAGCGGCATGGTGCCGCTGGCGCTGGGTACCGACACCGGCGGCTCGATCCGCATTCCGGCGGCGTTGTGCGGCGCGGTCGGCTTCAAGCCGTCGTTCGCTGCCGTGCCGCTGGACGGGGTGTTCCCGCTGTCGTCGAGCCTCGACCACGTGGGCCCGATTGCCAACCATGTGGACGATGCCCGGGTAGTGTTCGAAGTGATCGCCGCGCGTACCTGCGCGCCGGCCACGCTGCGTCGCCCGCTGCGTGTAGGCTGGATCGAGCCGGGCACTTTCGGGCCATTGGACGCCGACGTTCAGGGGCAGGTGTACCAGGCTGCGCAGCAGCTGTTTGGCGATGCACTGGAGCAGACCGGCGAGCTGGAACCGTTGGTGGCGCAGCTCAAGGACACCTTGCTCACCCTGCAGCGCGCCGAGGCCTACGACGTGCATGCCGAGCGCATGCAGACGGCGCCGCAGCTGTTCGAGCAGGAGGTGCGCGAACGCCTTGAGCTGTCACGCGAGGTCAGGGGCTGGCAGTACATTCGCGCCCAGGCCGGCCAGGCTCGGCTCAAGGCGGCGATGGCGCGGCTGTTCGAGCGTTATGACTTCCTGGTCTCGGCCAGCGTGCCGATCACCGCGACGCCGGTGGATGCGCGCGAGGTACAGGTGGGTGAGCAATGTATCGACGTGCGTGCTGCAGTGCTCAGTTACACCAGTGCCTGGAACCTCACCGGCCTGCCGGCCATCAGCCTGCCGGCAGGGCAGGTGCGGGGCATGCCGGTGGGGCTGCAGGTGATCGGTGCGGCGGGTGCCGACGATCAGCTGCTGCAGTTGCTGGCGCAGCGCTACGTTCGCACTTGATGCAGCCTCAGAACGTCCACTTGGCATTCACCATGGCATTGCGCGGTTCGCCGTAGGAGCCTGAGTTGAAGGTGCCCAGGCCGTCGTAGTAATGGGTGTCGAACAGGTTGTTGAGGTTCAGGCCGACCGTGAGGTGTTCATCCACCGCATAGTTGGCCAGCAACCCGACCACCCCGTAGTCACCCTGGTGTGCCTTGGTGCCGTAGGTGCCGTTGACCGCGTAGATGTCGCTCTGCCAGACCAGGTTGCCGCCCACGGTCAGGCGGTTCAGCTGCCCCGGCAGGCGGTAGGTGGTGCCGAGCTTGAACAGGTTCATCGGTTGGTTGGTTTCGACCCGATTGCCGTCCTTGTCGTGGGATTCACGGTAGGTATAGCCGCCGATGATGTTCCAGCCCGGCAGCACTTCGCCGGACACTTCGGTTTCGATGCCGCGCGTGGTGGTACCGGCAATGGCCCGGTAGATTTCGCGCCCTTGGGGCGACTCGCCAACGTACTGCGGGGTGTTCTTCTGCTGCACTTCGAACAGTGCCAGGCTCGCATTCAGCGCACCGTCGTAGAACTCGCCCTTGATGCCCAGTTCGTAGTTGTCGCCTTGCAGCGGCTCCAGCGAGGTGTTGCTGGCAGTCTTGTAGTAGGTCTGCGGCTGGAAGATGTTGGTGTAGCTGGCGTACACCGAGAAGGTGTCGTTCAGGTCCAGCACCACACCGGCATACGGGGTGACCACGCCGGATTTTCTGGTACGGTCGCGGCTGGTGCTGGCGCCGGTCAGTTCGTCGCTGCTGTCGTCTTTCTGATCCCACCAACTGACCCGGGTGCCGAGGATGATCGACAGCGGGTCATAGGGTTTGAGGCGCAGGGCCGTGTAGGTGCCCGACTGGCTCAGGCGGGTCAGGCTTTCTTCGGTCTTGGACAGGTGCGGCTTGCCGCCCGGGTTGCCATCCCACTGGTTGATATCGTCGACCGCCGGGTTGGCACGTTGATAGGTCGGGTAGTTGAGGTGGGTGTAGGCGATGTTGGCACCCACCACCAGTTCATGCTCGCGCCCACCCAGCTCGAACGGGCCGCTGGCGTACAGGTCGGCGTTGTCCTGGGTCTGGTAGCTGTCCAGGCGGTTGATGTACATCGACACGCCGGCGCCGGTCTGCGGGTCGGGCGCCCCGGCACTGGCCGAACCGGTCACGCCGCGGCGGTAGGCGTACTGGTGGCTGTAGGACGCCTTGAGGCTCCAGTCGTTGGCGAGTTTCTGCTCCAGCACGCTGGTGAAGTTGTACTGGGTGTTGTCCAGGTAGCTCCAGCGGGCTCCGGGGTTGAACGAGCGGGAAAAGTTCGTCGCGCTGCCATTGTTGTTGAACAGCGGAATGTGCCCGAAGCTGACCCCGTCGGAGTTGTTGTTCTGGTAGTCCAGGCTCACGCGCAGCAGGGTGCTTTCGCTCAGGTCGAAATCCAGTGCGCCGTAGATCACGCGCTTGTCGGTCTTGTACCAGTCGACGAACGAGTTGGCGGTTTCATAGGCGCTGACCAGGCGGCCGCGCACCGCACCCGAGTCGGTCAGCGGGCCGGCGACGTCGAATTCGCCCCGGTAGCGGTCCCAGGCCCCGGCCTCTCCCGAGACGTAGCCCTGGAAGTCCGCCGTGGGCCGCTTGCGCACCAGGTTCAGGGTGGCCGAGGGCGAGCCCGCACCGCTGAGCAGGCCGGTGGCACCGCGCACCACTTCGACACGGTCGTAGATCGCCATGTCCGACAGGGTGCTGGTGAATTGCTGCGACTCGTTGGCCACCTGGGTCGGGATGCCGTCGTACTGTATGTTCTGGATCTGGAAACCGCGCGAGTAGAAGGTATAGCGGTCGCTGTCGCGGTGGTTGCTCGACAGGCCGGGGGTGAACTTGACCACATCGTCGAGCGAGGCAAGCTTGTGGTCGTCCAGTACCTGGCGCGGGATCACGGTGACCGACTGCGGGGTTTGGCGCAATGACAGGCCGAGCTTGGTTGCGGTGCGGGTCTGGCCGGTGGTGTAGGCGCCGGTGTTCTCGGTGGTCTCGCCCAGGCCTGCGCCGTTGATGCTGGTGGCGCCCAGTTCCACGGCGTTGCCGGTGGGGGCGGTGATCAGCTGGTAGCGGTTTTCGCCAGTGCGCACCACGCTCAGGCCCGTGCCGGCAAGCATGCCGTGCAGGGCCTGCTCAGGGGTACTTGCACCGGTCACGGGCCGGCTCTGTTTGCCGGCGGTCAGGGCGGCGTCGCTGGCCAGGTAGATACCGGCCTGGCTTGCCAGCTGGTTCAACTGGCTGGCCAGGGGGCCGGCGGGGATGTCCAGTGGCGCGGCGGTGGCGGCGCCGCTGGCGAGTGCAATGAGCAGGGCCAGGGGGCGTTTCAACAGGGCAGGGGCAGAGGCGAGTGGCATGCAGAATCCTTCGGGCGCGCAGGGGTGAAAGGGTGTTCTCCTCTAATTCGAATGAGCCGCAAAAACCGGAAGCACCTGACGCTTTTTATTTTTCGGCAGGCTCCAGGGTCACCCACCAGTCGAAGCGTCGCGACACTCGCACCGGCAAGGCGCTTTCGAGCATGGCAAGCACCTGGTCGGTATCGTTGAGCGGGTAGGTGCCCATGACCCTTAACGATGCGATCAGCGGGTTCACCGCCAGGTGCCCGCGTCGATGGTCGGCCAGCTCTGCAATGAAATCCCCCAGTGGCATGTCCTGCGCCACCAGCAGGCCTTGGCTCCAGGCCTGGCGTTGGGCGCAGGCCGGCGTGGTGGCGGCCATGGTGCTGGCATCGAAGCCCAGGCCCTGCCCCGCATTGGCCACCCGCTGAATTGCGCTGGCGGCACAGGTGGCGCGTACCGCGCCGTCGTACACGTTGAGCAGGGTGCGGGCGCCCTGCTGGCGCACACTGAAGCGCGTACCCAGGGGCACCAGGCTGCCGGCCCGGGTCTGCACCTGGAAGGGCCGCGCCTCAGCGGCGGTCTCGATCAGCACTTCACCGCTGTACAGGGTCAGCAGCCGGCGCTGCCCGTCCAGTTGTACATCCAGGGCGGTGGCGCTGTTGAGCCACAGGAGGGTGCCGTCGGCCAGCACCTGGCGACGTACCTCGCCCACTGCGGTGGTGGTGCTGGCAGTGAGCGCTTGCAGGTCGTCCACCCAGTGGCGTTGCCAGCCCAGCCAGCCCAGCGTCGCCCCACCGCTGAGCACGCACAGGCTGCTTAGCACCTGGCGGCGGGAGCGTTGCATGCGCCGCAGGCTGGCGAGCGTCTGATGCGCCGCCCCGGCTTGCGGTTGCAGGCTGTCGAAGCGCTGGCTGATGCGCTCCACGTAGGTCCAGGCGATACGGTGCTGTTCCTGTTGTTCCAGCCACTGTTGCCACTGGCCCCGCAAGGCCGCATCGGCTGGCGCGGCGCGCAGGCGTGCGAACCAGTCGGCGGCCTGCTCCAGGGTGGCAGAGTCCAGGGCCGCGCTCACAGCAAGGCCCCGTCCAGTTCCACTTCCAGCAGCAGGCACTGGAGCATGGCCTGGGCCATGTACTTGGTGACCGTGCGTTCGCTTACACCCAGCTGCGTGGCGATCTGGCGATAGTTCAGGCCCTGCAGTTGCGCCAGGCAAAAGGCTTCGGCCACAGGTGCCGGCAAGCGTTCGAGCATGGCCTGCAATTGGCCCAGGGTCTCCAGGATCAACGCCTGGTGCTCTTCGGAGGGGGCGATGCGTTGCGGCTGGTTGGCCAGCGTCTGCTGCCACGCACGCTCGACCTGCTTGCGGCGCTGGAAATCCACATACAGGTGTTTGGACACCGTACTCAGGTAGGCCCGCGCATGCCCGTCGCTACTGAACTCGCGCGGTTGCGCGAGCAGGCGCAGGAATACGTCGTGGGCCAGCTCTGCGGCATCGTGCACGTTGCCCAGACGCCGCGCCAGCCACTGCTGGATCCAGCCGTGATTGTCGCTGTAGAGGCTGGCCACGTTGGTACGGTAGCCGCAAGGAGGGGAGGTCATCGTGTGGCGCCCGTACCGAATGAGAATAGTTATCAAGTATATTCAGCCGGCGGGCATTGAGCAATCAGCGCAAGCAAGGGGCTGGCTTGCGCTGATGGGGGTCAGATACGTGCGAGTGCCTGGGCCAGGTCTGCGCGCAGGTCATCGAGGTCTTCCACGCCTACCGACAGGCGCACCAGGGCGTCGCCAATGCCCAGTTGCGCGCGCGTCTGCTCGGGGATGGTGGCATGGGTCATGATCGCCGGGTGCTCGATCAGGCTTTCCACACCGCCCAGGCTTTCGGCCAGGGCAAAGATCTGTACCTGCTCCAGGAAGCGTCGGGCACCGGCCAGGTCGGTAGCCAGGTCGAGCGAGATCATCCCGCCAAAACCGTGCATCTGCTGGCGCGCCAGGGCGTGCTGCGGGTGCGAGGGCAAGCCGGGGTAGTACACACGCGCCACCTGCGGTTGCTGTTCGAGCCACTGCGCCAGCGCCAGGGCATTGCTGCAGTGGCGCTCCATGCGCAGGGCCAGGGTCTTGACCCCGCGCAAGGTGAGGAAGGCATCGAACGGGCCGGCGATGGCGCCCACCGCGTTCTGTATGAAGCCCAGGTGCTCGGCCAGCTCGGCGTTGTCACCCACCACGGCAATGCCGCCGATCACGTCCGAATGCCCGTTGAGGTACTTGGTGCTCGAGTGCACCACGATGTCGAAACCCAGTTCCAGCGGGCGCTGGATCCATGGGCTGGCAAAGGTGTTGTCGGCCACGCAGAGGATGCCGCGTGCGCGGCAGAGGCGTGCGATGGCCGCCAGGTCGCTCAGGCGCAGCAGCGGGTTGCTCGGGGTTTCGATGCACACCATGCGCGTGTCGTCCTGCAACGCTGCCTCGAACGCGGCAAGGTCGGACAGGTCGACGAAGCTGAAGCGGTGCCCGGCGCTGCGCCGACGCACCCGTTCGAACAGGCGGAAGGTGCCGCCGTACAGGTCATTGCCCGAAACGATGTGGGAGCCGGCATCCAGCAGTTCGAGCACCGCCGAGATCGCCGCCAGCCCGGAGGCGAAGGCGAACGCCTGGGTGCCGCCCTCCAGATCGGCCACGCAGCGCTCCAGTGCCCAGCGCGTGGGGTTGTGCGAGCGCCCGTAGTCCAGGCCCTTGTGCACGCCGGGGCTCTGCTGGATGTAGGTGGAGTTGGCATAGATCGGCGGCATCAGCGCGCCGGTGGACGGGTCGGGCGATTGCCCTGCATGGATCACGCGGGTGGCGAAGGCGGTCTTGTCGTGCTGGGTCATGGGAGTGCTCTGCGCAAGTGGTTAAGCATATCGACACGGGTGATCAGGCCGTGAAAGCCCGAGGCGTCGGCAATGATCGCCACCAGGCCACGGTCCAGTTCGGCCTGCAGCGCCGCCAGGCTGGCAGACGGCGGCAGGGTTTCCAGCTGGTCGGTCATGGCGCTGGCCACGCTCAGGGAGAAGTGCGACGGGTCTTCGTGCATGCCCAGCAGGATGTCGGATTCATCGATCACGCCCACCAGGCGCTGGCCGTCGACCAGCACCGGCAATTGCGACACGTCGGCCAGGCGCATGCGCTGGAAGGCAGTGAGCAGGGTGTCGTCGGGGCGCACGCTGATCACCCGGCCATCCTCGAAGCGCCGCGCGATGAGGTCGCGCAGGTCGCCGTAGCGGGTGCGCTGCAGCAGGCCCTGGTCGGTCATCCACTGGTCGTTGTAGACCTTGGACAGGTAGCGCGTGCCGGTGTCGCACACAAAGCTGACCACCCGCTTGGGTTCGGTCTGCTCGCGGCAGTAGCGCAGCGCGGCGGCCAGCAGGGTGCCGGTGGAGGAGCCGCCCGGAATGCCTTCGGCGCGCAGCAGCTGACGCGCATGCTCGAAGCTTTCTTCGTCGCTGATCGAGTAGGCCTGGCGCACGCTGGAGAGGTCGGCGATCGAGGGCACGAAGTCCTCGCCGATGCCTTCCACTGCCCACGCCCCAGGCGTGATCAGGGTGCCGCTGCGGCTGTACTCGGCCATCACCGAGCCCACCGGGTCGGCCAGCACCATGGCCAGGCCCGGCTGCACGCGCTTGAAGAAACGGGTCAGCCCGGTAAGGGTGCCGGCCGAGCCCACGCCGACCACGATGGCGTCCACATCGTGCTGGGTCTGCGCCCAGATTTCCGGGGCGGTGCTGGTCTCGTGGGCCAGCGGGTTGGCGGGGTTGTTGAACTGGTCGGCGAAGAACGCATCGGGGATGTCCGCCGCCAGCCGTGCGGCCACGTCCTGGTAATAGTCGGGGTGGCCCTTGCCGACGTCGGAGCGGGTGATGTGCACCTCGGCGCCCATGGCCTTGAGGTGCAGCACCTTCTCGGTGGACATCTTGTCGGGCACCACCAGCACCACCCGGTAGCCCTTGGCCCGCCCGACCAGCGCCAGGCCCAGGCCGGTGTTGCCGGCGGTGGCCTCGACGATGGTGCCGCCGGGGCGCAGGCGCCCGTCGCGCTCGGCGGCATCGATCATGGCCAGGCCGATGCGGTCCTTGATCGAGCCGCCGGGGTTCTGTGATTCGAGTTTGAGGAACAATGTGCAGGGGCCGGTATCGAAGCGGCTCACCTGCACCATCGGGGTGTTGCCGATCAGGGCAAGTACGGCGGGGTTCGAGGCGTTGGGCATGACGTCATCTCGCTTCGGGGTCGTTTGACCTTAGGCGCAGATCAGGGGCCTCGCAACCCTGGCCGGCCAGCCGGTTGCGCCTCCAGGCGCAGCGCTGTCGATGTCTTTACATGAGCAGAACTTGATTTGATGTGAAATTAAATGAGTTTGTCTCATTCTGCGGCCCTGCCGACAATGGCTGGCATCACCCCCTAAGGAGAGCATTGTCATGGCATTGGCCCACTCACTCGGATTCCCCCGTATCGGTCGCGACCGCGAACTGAAAAAGGCGCAGGAAGCGTTCTGGAAAGGCGAGCTGGACGAGGCGGGCCTGCGTGCTGTGGGCAGCGAACTGCGCAAGGCCCACTGGGCCCTGCAGCGCCAGGCCGGCATCCAGTTGCTGCCGGTGGGCGATTTTGCCTGGTACGACCAGGTACTGACCCATTCGCTGATGTTCGGCGTGGTGCCCGAGCGCTTTCGCCCGCAGCACGGCAAGGCCACCCTGCAGACCCTGTTCGGCATGGCGCGTGGCGTCAGCGAAAGCTGTTGTGGTGGTGCGCATGCCCAGGAGATGACCAAGTGGTTCGACACCAACTACCACTACCTGGTGCCTGAATTCAGCGCCGACCAGCAGTTCGGCCTGGGCTGGGAACAATTGTTCGAGGAAGTGGCCGAGGCCAGGGCCCTGGGCCACGACGTCAAGCCGGTGGTGATCGGCCCGCTGACCTACCTGTGGCTGGGCAAGACCAAGGGCGGCGACTTCGACAAGCTCGAGCTGCTCGAGCGCCTGCTGCCGCTGTACGGCGAGATTTTCCAGCGCCTGGCGGCACAGGGTGTGGAGTGGGTGCAGATCGACGAGCCGATCCTGGCGCTGGACCTGCCGCAGGCGTGGAAGAACGCCTTCGAGCGTGCCTACAACCTGATCCAGCGCGACCCGCTGAAAAAGCTGGTTGCCACCTACTTCGGTGGCCTGGAGGAGAACCTGGGGCTGGCGGCCAACCTGCCGGTCGACGGATTGCACATCGACCTGGTGCGCGCCCCCGAGCAGTACCCGACCATTCTCGACCGCCTGCCGGCCTACAAGGTGCTGTCGCTGGGTGTGGTCAACGGCCGCAACGTGTGGCGCTGCGACCTGGACAAGGCCCTGGCCGTGCTGCAGCACGCCCATGAACGCCTGGGCGAGCGTCTGTGGGTGGCGCCGTCGTGCTCGCTGCTGCACAGCCCGGTAGACCTGGGCCGTGAAGACGCCCTCGATGCCGAGCTCAAGAGCTGGCTGGCCTTTGCCGTGCAGAAGTGCGAGGAAGTCGCGCTCCTGGCCCATGCCCTCGACCAGCCCGAGGCGGCCCCGGTGGTGCAGGCCCTGGCCCGCAGCCGTGCAGTGCAGGCCAGCCGCGCTGCCTCCACGCGCATCCACAAGCCGGCGGTGCAGGCCCGTGTGGCAGCCATCAGCGAGAAGGACAGCCAGCGCCACTCGCCCTTTGCCACGCGCATTGCCCGCCAGCGTGCCCGCCTGAACCTGCCGCTGTTGCCGACCACCACTATCGGTTCGTTCCCGCAGACCGGTTCCATTCGCCTGGCACGCCAGTCGTTCAGGCAGGGCAAGCTGAGCGAGGGCCAATACGTGGAGGCGATGCACAGCGAGATTCGCCACGCCGTGCAGGTGCAGGAGCGCCTGGGCCTGGACGTGCTGGTGCACGGTGAAGCCGAGCGCAACGACATGGTCGAGTACTTTGCCGAGCAGCTCGATGGGTACGTGTTCACCCGCTTCGGCTGGGTGCAGAGCTACGGTTCGCGCTGTGTGAAACCGGCGGTGATCTTCGGCGACCTGAGTCGACCGCATGCCATGACGGTGGAGTGGATCCGCTACGCACAGGGCCTGACCGACAAGGTGATGAAGGGCATGCTGACAGGGCCGGTGACCCTGCTGATGTGGTCGTTCCCGCGTGAAGATGTGTCGCGCGAGGTGCAGGCGCGACAACTGGCGCTGGCCATCCGCGATGAAGTGGTGGACCTGGAGGCGGCCGGCATCAAGATCGTGCAGATCGACGAGGCGGCGTTTCGCGAGGGCCTGCCGCTGCGCCGGGCGCAGTGGCAGCAGTACCTGGACTGGGCTACCGAAGTGTTTCGCCTGTGCGCCTCGGGCGTGCGCGACGAAACCCAGATCCACACCCACATGTGCTACAGCGAGTTCAACGATGTGATCGAATCGATTGCCGCCATGGATGCCGACGTGATCACCCTCGAAACCTCGCGTTCGGACATGGAACTGCTGGAGGCATTCGAAGCCTTCCACTACCCGAACGAGATCGGCCCGGGGGTTTACGACATCCACTCGCCCCGGGTGCCGGAGGCTTCGGAAATGGCCGAGCTGCTGCGCCAGGCTGCCCGGCGCATTCCGGTCGAGCGCCTGTGGGTCAACCCGGACTGCGGCCTGAAGACCCGCGGCTGGCCGGAAACCGAGGCGGCGCTGGCGAACATGGTGAGTGCTGCCCGCTTGTTGCGCAACGAGCTGGGGTGATCGCTTGAGGCTTGTTGGCCGCCACCACGACCTGTTGGCGAACGAACAAGCCTGGCAATGCCGATCCTGCAGGCCATGGCCTGCAGGATCGGCGTTGTATCAGCGTGTGCCCGCTACCGCACGGGCACGTGCCGCGTGCAGCTTCTTGTAGCTGTCGATCAGGCGCAGGTGACGGTCCAGACCTTCGAGCTTCATGCTGGTGGGGGTCAGGCCGTAGAAACGCACGCTGCCATCCACCGAGCCCAGTACGGCATCCATGCGCTCGTCCCCGAACATGCGCCGGAAGTTGACGGCGTAGTCTTCAAGCGCCATCTCGTCGTCCAGCACCACCTCCAGCACCACGTTCAACGCCTGGTAGAACAACCCGCGCTCGACGGTGTTGTCGTTGTACTGCAGGAAGGTCTCCACCAGCTCCTTGGCCTCCTCGAAACGCTCCAGCGCCAGGTGAATCAGCAGCTTGAGCTCCAGGATGGTCAACTGACCCCACACCGTGTTGTCGTCGAACTCGATGCCGATCAGCGTGGTGATGTCGGTGTAGTCGTCCAGTTCGCTGTCTTCTAGGCGCTCGACCAGCGCTTGCAGGGCGTCATCGTCCAGGCGGTGCAGGTTGAGGATGTCGGCACGGAACAGCAGCGCCTTGTTGGTGTTGTCCCACACCAGGTCGTCGACCGGGTAGATCTCCGAGTAGCCCGGTACCAGGATGCGGCAGGCGGTGGCACCCAGGTGCTCGTACACCGCCATGTACACTTCCTTGTCCATGCCTTCGAGGATGCCGAACAGGGTGGCAGCTTCTTCGGCGTTGGAGTTTTCACCCTGGCCGGAGAAGTCCCACTCGACGAACTCGAAGTCGGCCCTGGCACTGAAGAAGCGCCACGACACCACGCCGCTGGAGTCGATGAAGTGCTCGACGAAGTTGTTCGGCTCGGTCACCGCCTGGCTTTCGAAGGTCGGCTGCGGCAGGTCATTCAGACCCTCGAAGCTGCGCCCTTGCAGCAGCTCGGTGAGGCTGCGCTCCAGCGCCACTTCAAGGCTTGGGTGCGCGCCGAACGAGGCGAACACGCCGCCGGTGCGCGGGTTCATCAGGGTCACGCACATTACCGGGAACTCACCGCCCAGCGACGCATCCTTGACCAGCACCGGGAAGCCCTGGGCCTCCAGGCCCTGGATGCCGGCGAGGATGCCGGGGTACTTGGCGATGACGTCCTGCGGCACGTCGGGCAGGGCCAGCTCGCCTTCGAGGATCTCGCGCTTGACCGCGCGCTCGAAGATCTCCGACAGGCACTGCACCTGCGCCTCGGCCAGCGTGTTGCCGGCGCTCATGCCGTTGCTCAGGTACAGGTTTTCGATCAGGTTGGACGGGAAGTACACCACCTCGCCATCGGACTGGCGCACGAAGGGCAGGGCGCAGATGCCACGCTCGGTGTTGCCCGAGTTGGTGTCGTACAGGTGCGAGCCACGCAGTTCGCCGTCGGGGTTGTAGATGTCGCGGCAGTGGGCGTCGAGGATTTCGGCCGGCAGCGCGTCCTTGCGGCCCGGCTTGAACCAGCGCTCGTCGGGGTAGTGCACGAAGTCGGCGTTGGCAATGTCTTCGCCCCAGAACTGGTCGTTGTAGAAGAAGTTGCAGTTCAGGCGTTCGATGAACTCGCCCAGTGCCGAGGCCAGTGCGCCTTCCTTGGTTGCGCCCTTGCCGTTGGTGAAGCACATGGGCGAATGCGCATCGCGGATGTGCAGCGACCAGACGTTGGGCACGATGTTGCGCCACGAGGCGATCTCGATCTTCATCCCCAGCCTGGCGAGGATGCCCGACATGTTGGCGATGGTCTGTTCCAGCGGCAGGTCCTTGCCGGCGATCACGGTGCGCGTCTGCGCCTGGGCGTCCAGCATCAGCAGGGCCTGGGCGTCGGCATCGAGGTTGTCGACTTCCTCGATCACGAACTCGGGACCGGTCTGCACCACCTTCTTCACGGTGCAGCGGTCGATGGAACGCAGGATGCCCTGGCGGTCCTTGGCCGAGATGTCGGCCGGCAGCTCGACCTGGATCTTGAAGATCTGGTTGTAGCGGTTTTCCGGGTCGACGATGTTGTTCTGCGACAGGCGAATGTTGTCGGTGGGGATGTTGCGCGTTTCGCAGTACAGCTTGACGAAGTAGGCCGCGCACAGGGCCGAAGAGGCCAGGAAATAGTCGAACGGGCCGGGTGCCGAACCATCGCCCTTGTAGCGGATGGGTTGGTCGGCCACCACCGTGAAGTCATCGAACTTGGCTTCAAGTCGAAGGTTGTCGAGAAAATTGACCTTGATTTCCATGCGGGAATACCGTGCTGAAAGTGCGAAACGAATTGGCCGCCATTATCCGGCTTTTTGCCTGGAAGTCTTGGCATGTCACCCGAAGGCGTGACCGACACCGGTAAAAACAAAACCCCCTGAGGCGTAAACGCTCAAGGGGTTTGGTGTGCGTCGGGCGTCGTGGCGACCCGGCTCGGGGCTTAGACGTTGAAGCGGAAGTGCATCACGTCGCCATCCTTGACGATGTAGTCCTTGCCTTCCAGACGCCATTTGCCGGCTTCCTTCGCGCCGCTTTCACCGTTGTACTGGATGAAGTCGTCGTAGGCGACCACTTCGGCACGGATGAAGCCCTTTTCGAAGTCGGTGTGGATCACGCCGGCCGCCTGAGGCGCGGTGGCACCCACGCGAACGGTCCAGGCCCGCACTTCCTGCACGCCGGCCGTGAAGTAGGTCTGCAGGTTGAGCAGCGAGTAACCGGCACGGATCACGCGGTTCAGGCCTGGCTCTTCGAGGCCCAGGGCTTCGAGGAACATGTCCTTCTCTTCACCGTCGTCCAGCTCGGCGATCTCGGCTTCGATCTTGTTGCAGACCGGTACCACGATCGCGCCCTCTTCCTCGGCAATGGCCTTGACCACGTCCAGGTGCGGGTTGTCTTCGAAGCCGTCTTCGGCAACGTTGGCGATGTACATCACCGGCTTGCTGGTCAGCAGGTGGAAACCGCGTACCAGCGCCTTCTCGTCGTCGGCCATGGTCTTCATCAGGCTGCGCGCCGGCTTGCCTTCAGTGAAGTGCGCAATCAACTTCTCGAGGATGGCCTTTTGTGCCAGGGCATCCTTGTCGCCGCCCTTGGCGTTGCGCGCGACCTTCTGCAGTTGCTTCTCGCAGCTGTCCAGGTCGGCGAAGATCAGTTCCAGGTCGATGATCTCGATGTCGCGCTTGGGGTCGACGCTGTTGGAGACGTGAATCACGTTCTCGTCTTCGAAGCAGCGGACCACGTGGGCGATGGCATCGGTTTCACGGATGTTGGCCAGGAACTTGTTGCCCAGGCCTTCACCCTTGGACGCACCTGCCACCAGGCCGGCGATGTCGACGAACTCCATGGTGGTCGGCAGCACGCGGTTGGGCTTGACGATCGCAGCCAGGGCATCCAGACGTGGGTCGGGCATCGGCACGATGCCGCTGTTCGGCTCGATGGTGCAGAAGGGGAAGTTTTCTGCCGCGATGCCGGATTTGGTCAAGGCGTTGAACAGGGTGGACTTGCCGACGTTGGGCAGGCCGACGATGCCGCAATTGAAACCCATGGTGAATCCCTCTTCGTGGAGTCAGGCCTTTTGGCTGTGCAGCTCTCTCATCGCACGCGTCCAATCGCCGGCGAGGATGTCCGGCAGCACGCCGAGGGCAAAATCGATACTGGCATCGAGTTTTTCCTGCTCGGCGCGGGGCGCCTTGCCAAGGACAAAACCGGACACCTTGGTGCTGTCACCCGGGTGGCCGATGCCAAGCCGCAGACGGTGAAAGTCTTTGTTGTTGCCCAGCTGCGCGATGATGTCGCGCAGGCCGTTGTGCCCGCCATGGCCGCCGCCTTTCTTGAGCTTGGCGACGCCGGGGGGCAGGTCGAGTTCGTCGTGGGCCACCAGGATGGCATCTGGCGGGATGCGGAAGAAGTTCGCCAGTGCAGCAACGGCCTGGCCGCTGCGGTTCATGTAGGTGGTGGGGATCAGCAGACGAACGTCCTGGCCCTGATGGCTGAATTTAGCCGTCAGGCCGAAATACTTGCGGTCAGCGGTCAGGTTGACGCGCTGGGCGCTGGCAATGCGTTCCACGAAAAGAGCCCCTGCGTTATGCCGGGTCTGTTCGTATTCGGGGCCGGGGTTTCCCAGGCCGACGATCAGTTGGATGGCGGTCACGTCAGGGGCTCTTCCTTGGAGTTGTGGGTTGCAGCGCGGGGCTGCAACCCGGTCAACGCCGGCGTGTCGAGTGGATTACTCGGCAGCGCCTTCTGCTTCAGGCGCAACACGCGGAGCGTGAACGTTTGCAACAGCCTTGTCATCACCGTGGGCCAGAGCGACGAACTCTACGCCTTTCGGAGCTTTGAGGTCCGACAGGTGGATGATGGTGCCGATTTCGGCCTTGGCCAGGTCGACTTCGATGAACTCAGGCAGGTCTTTGGCTTCGCAGGAAACTTCGATCTCCGACACTACGTGGGAGATTTCGCCGCCTTTCTTGACCGGTGCTTCTTCGTTGACGAAGTGCACAGGAACGATAGCGGTCAGTTTCTGGCCAGCAACAACGCGCACGAAGTCGGCGTGCATGATGAACTGCTTGGCTGGGTGACGCTGCAGGGCCTTGACGATGACGTTCTGCTTGGTGCCGTCAACGTTCAGTTCGATCACGTGGCTGAAGGCAGCTTCGTTTTCGAACAGCTTGGCAATTTCCTTGGCCACGATGGTCAGGGATTGCGCTTCTTTATCGCCACCGTAGACAACGGCAGGGATTTGGGCGGCGAGACGACGCAGGCGGCGGCTCGCACCTTTCCCCAGGTCGGTACGCGCTTGGGCGTTCAGAGTGAAATCAGTCATGTTGTTTCTCCAAAATAGCCAGACCCCGGCGGCGTTTGCGACCAGCGCCAAACCGGGGAGGGCAAAAAAGCCCCGCCCCAACAACCAGTGCTGGGGCGGGGCGCTTTACGTCAACGTGATCTCGCGAGGGCCAGGCCCTCAGCGGAACATCGCGCTGATCGATTCTTCGTTGCTGATGCGGCGAACCGCTTCGGCCACGACCGGTGCGATATCCAGTTGACGGATACGGTCACAGGCTTGTGCTGCAGCGGACAGCGGGATGGTGTTGGTCACCACCAGTGCGTCCAGCACGGAGTTTTCGATATTCTCGATCGCGCGACCCGACAGGACAGGGTGCGTGCAGTAGGCGTAAACCTTTGCCGCGCCGTGTTCTTTCAGGGCCTTGGCCGCGTGGCACAGGGTGCCGGCGGTGTCGACCATGTCGTCGACGAGAATACACGTACGTCCTTCGACGTCGCCGATGATGTGCATCACTTCGGAGTGATTGGCCTTCTCGCGGCGTTTGTCGATGATACCCAGATCGACGCCCAGGGACTTGGCAACAGCACGTGCACGCACGACGCCGCCGATGTCCGGGGACACGATCATGAGGTTCTCGAAACGCTGGTCTTCGATGTCATCCACCAGAACGGGGGAGCCGTAGATGTTATCTACCGGAATATCGAAGAAACCCTGGATCTGGTCAGCGTGCAGGTCGACGGTGAGAACACGGTCGATCCCGACGACGGTGAGCATGTCGGCAACCACTTTGGCGCTGATAGCTACACGCGCCGAACGCGGACGGCGATCCTGGCGGGCATATCCGAAGTAAGGAATCACGGCAGTGATTCGAGACGCTGAGGAGCGGCGGAAGGCATCGGCCATCACTACCAGTTCCATCAGGTTATCGTTGGTTGGCGCGCAAGTCGGCTGAATAATGAAAACGTCTTTACCACGAACATTTTCATTTATCTCAGTGCTGATTTCGCCGTCGGAAAACTTACCGACAGAGACGTCACCGAGAGGGATATGCAGCTGACGTACGACACGCCGAGCCAGATCGGGGTTAGCGTTCCCCGTAAAGACCATCATCTTGGACACGCGCAGTACCTGAAGGCTGAGGGTATACCTGGATGAGTATAGGAAAATGGCAGGGGCGGCTGGATTCGAACCAACGCATGGCAGGATCAAAACCTGCTGCCTTACCGCTTGGCGACGCCCCTGTATCTGTTGCTGCGAGTACCTGATACTCGATTCCTAGAGCAGACCTTGCAGCGTGCGATGCAACATTGAGATGTTGCTTCCTTTAGCCACAAACCCTGTTTGGGTCTCTGTAAGAAGGGCCAAAACTTTATCAGCTTCAGCTTTGCTTGGGAAGGCCCCAAACACACAACTTCCAGTTCCGGTTAGCCTAGCATCCGTGAATTTACCTAGTAAATTCAGTGAGTTACGTACTTCCGGGTAACTCTGCTCTACTACCGGTTGGCAGTCATTACGACTGTTTCCCTTGGGAACGGGGCGCATCTTAATGGGCGGTGAATTACGTGTCAACAACGGATGCGAAAAAATTTCTGCTGTACTTACAAATACTTGCGGTACCAGCACGACGTACCAGGGTTCCTCGGGGTCGACGGGGGTGAGCTTCTCGCCCACGCCTTCGGCAAACGCCGCGTGCCCGCGCACGAAAACCGGCACGTCGGCGCCCAGTGTCAGGCCCAGCTCGGCCAGCTGGTCTTCGCTGCAGCCAAGCTGCCAGAGGTGGTTGAGACCGAGCAGGGTGGTGGCGGCATCCGAACTGCCACCGCCGATGCCTCCGCCCATGGGCAGTACCTTCTTCAGGTAGATGTCCACGCCCAGGGGGCAGCCGGTCAGTTGCTGCAGCTTGCGCGCCGCGCGCACGATCAGGTTGCTCTCGTGGGGCACATCCTTGAGGTGGCTGTGCAGGATGACCTGGCCGTCGTCGCGCAGGTCGAAACTCAGTTCGTCGGCATGGTCCAGAAACTGGAACAGCGTCTGCAGCTCGTGGTAGCCGTCGTCGCGGCGGCCGAGAATGTGCAGCATCAGGTTGAGCTTGGCCGGGGCCGGCAGGGTCAATCGGCTCATCATCAATGCCCCAGCTGGCGCGGTTGCCATTCCTTGACCACCACGGTCACGTCGAGGTCCTGGCCGTGCAGCTTGAGGCGCTCGGGCAGCCAGTAGCCGTTCTGTTCGGTGTAGCTCAGGTACTCGACGCTCCAGCCGTCCTGCTTGAGGCTGGCCAGGCGGCTGTCGCCGTCCAGGGTCAGCTGGCTCTTGCTGTCGGGGGCGGGCAGGCCGCGTACCCACCACACCAGGTGCGATACCGGCAGTTCCCAGCCCAGTTGCTCGGCCAGCAGGCTTTCCGGGCTTTGTGCCTCGAAACGGCCCTGGTTGGCCACTTCCAGCACCACCTGGCCCGGACGGCCGGTAAGCCGTGCGGCGCCGCGACCCAGCGGGCCGGACAGGCGAATGTCGTAGTAGTCCTGGCGTTGCAGCCAGAAGAGGGTGCCACTGCCGGAGTCTTTCGGTGCGCGGATGCCCACCTTGCCGTTGATCTGCCAGCCGTCGAGGGTGCTCAACTGCTGTTTGTGTTCACGCCACAGTTGCGCGTTGCCCTGGCCCTGCACGGCCTCGCGGGAGCCGAAGCTGGAACAGCCGGCAAGCACGGCGATCAGGCTGAAGGTGATGAAATGGCGCAGTAACATAAGCTTATAGAGTCTCGGATCCGGTCAGGCGCAAGACGGTCTTGCGCAGAATAGGGCTGTCGGGCTGGCCTTCGAAGGCCTTGGCCCAAACCTGGCGGGCTTCACGACGCTTGCCGTTGGCCCACAGCACTTCGCCCAGGTGCGCCGCGACCTCGTGGTCGGGGAAGCGCTCCAGGGCCTGGCGCAGCAGGCGCTCGGCCTCGTCCAGGTTGCCCATGCGGTAGTTGACCCAGCCCAGGCTGTCGAGCACGGCCGGGTCTTCGGGGTTGATCTGCAGGGCTTTCTCGATCAGGCCCTTGGCTTCGGCATAGCGGGTGGTACGGTCGGCCAGGGTGTAGCCCAGCGCATTGAGCGCCATGGCGTTTTCCGGTTCGCGTTGCAGGATGCTGCGCAGGTCCCTTTCCATCTGGGCCAGGTCGTCGCGCTTCTCGGCGAGCATGGCACGGCTGTACAGCAGGCTCAGGTCGTCCGGGTACTGCCGGATCGCTGCCTGCAACACCTGCATGGCCTGGGCGTCCTTGTCATTGTTGCCAAGGGTTTCGGCCTCGATCAGGTACAGCTGGATCGCGTAGTCCGGCTGCGCCTCGCGGGCTTCGGCAAGGCGCCGGCTGGCCTCGTCGGTGCGCCCGTTGGCAATCAGGATGTCGGCCTGGCGCAGTTGCGCGGGCAGGTAGTCGTTGCCAGGGCCGACCAGGGCGTACTCGGTCAGGGCCGCTTCCGAATCGTTGCGCTCTTCGAAGATGCGTCCCAGGTTCAGGTGCGCCGCATCCACGTGGCTGTCGCGCTCGATCAGTTCCTGCAGGTAGCTGGTGGCTTCGTCGAGCGCCTTGGCCTCGATGCTCACCAGCGCCAGCGAATAGCGCAGTTCGTCGTCTTCGGGGTATTGCTGCAGCAGGTTGGCGAACTCGACCTTGGCGTCGTCGATGCGGTCCTGCTCCACCAGGGTGCGTGCGTAAGTCAGGCGCAGGCGCTTGTCGTCGGGGTTGCGGGCGATGGCCTTGCGCAGCAGCGGCAGGGCTTCGGGGCCACGGTCGAGCGATTGCAGCAGGCGCGCACGCAACAGGATCGGGGCAATTTCACCGTCGGCCGGCGGGTGGGCTTCGAGCAGCGCCAGGGCGGCCTCGGACTTGCCGTCCTGCTGTAGCAGCAGGGCCTTGCCGAACACCAGCTGGCTGTTGTCGGGGTACTTTACCAGCAGGCGGTCGAAACTTTTCTGCAGGCCGTCGCGGGTGTCCTGGTCGGTTTCGGCCGCCGACAGCGCGAGAAAGTCGAAATGCGTGTCGCCCTGACCCTGCAGCACCTTCTCCATGAACACCATCGAATCGTCATAGCGTCCGCTGCGCGCCAGCTGGATGGCGGCGGCGCGTTGTGCGTCGAGGTTCTCGGGGTCGTTCCTGGCCCATATCAGTGCGGTATCGAGGGCGGCCTGATCGGCGCCCAGGTACTCGGCAATGCGAAATGCCCGCTCGGAAATGCCCGCGTCCTGGGTCTTGATCGCCTGGGTGACGTAGTTGTCCAGGGCGATATCGAAGCGGTTGCGCTGCCCGGCGAGCTCGGCGGTCAACAGGCTGTACACCGTGTCCTGGGTGAACGAGCCGTACACCGTGGGCTTCTTGGCCTCGGCGACCGTGGCCGCATCGTCGGCAGGCGCCGTGGCGTCCCGGGCGCCCGGGGTCAGCGTCTGGCAACCCTGGAGCAAGGCAAAGGCGAGGAATAACGCGGAAGATCTATTCATAGGGAGGATTTGGGCGGCTTACCTGCGGTCGGATCATCATGACACAAGGATCATGGCAAACCCATCGTCGATGGGGCTTTTGGATACAGACTATAAGAGACAATAACGAGCGGTGGTTGTTCTCTATCCGGCGAAGTAGGACAATTATCGGCTTCTCGTCACAATCAGCGACCTTGAATGGCCTTTCTTGCCCTCGGTATCAACCATAAGACTGCCTCGGTAGACGTACGCGAGCGCGTGGCGTTTACGCCCGAGCAGCTGGTCGAAGCCTTGCAGCAGCTGTGTCGACTGACCGCCAGCCGCGAAGCTGCGATCCTTTCGACCTGCAATCGCAGCGAACTGTACATCGAACAGGATCACCTGGCGGCGGACAGCGTACTGCGCTGGCTGGCCGATTATCACAAGCTGAGCCTGGATGAACTGCGCGCCTGCGCCTATATCCATGAAGATGATGGCGCCGTGCGGCACATGATGCGGGTGGCCTCCGGGCTCGACTCGCTGGTGCTGGGCGAGCCGCAGATCCTCGGCCAGATGAAATCGGCCTATGCCGTGGCGCGCGAGGCCGGCACCATCGGCCCGCTGCTGGGGCGCCTGTTCCAGGCGACCTTCAGCGCCGCCAAGCAGGTGCGTACCGATACCGCCATCGGTGAAAACCCGGTGTCGGTGGCATTTGCCGCCGTGAGCCTGGCCAAGCAGATCTTCAGCGACCTGGGCCGCAGCCAGGCCCTGCTGATCGGTGCCGGCGAAACCATCACGCTGGTGGCGCGACACCTGCACGAGCAGGGCGTGCGCCGCATCGTGGTGGCCAACCGCACGCTGGAGCGCGCCAGCACCCTGGCCGAGCAGTTCGGTGCCCATGCGGTGCTGCTGTCGGACATCCCGCAGGAGCTGGTCAACAGCGATATCGTGATCAGTTCCACCGCCAGCCAGTTGCCGATCCTGGGCAAGGGCGCGGTCGAGAGTGCGCTCAAGCAGCGTCGGCACAAGCCGATCTTCATGGTCGACATCGCCGTGCCCCGCGACATCGAGGCGCAGGTGGGCGAGCTGGACGACGTGTACCTGTACACCGTCGACGACCTGCACGATGTGGTGGCCGAAAACCTCAAGAGCCGCCAGGGCGCCGCCCAGGCCGCCGAAGAGCTGGTCACCGTGGGCGCCGAGGACTTCATGCTGCGCCTGCGCGAGCTGGCTGCGGTGGATGTGCTCAAGGCCTACCGCCAGCAGAGCGAGCGCCTGCGCGACGAAGAGCTGCAAAAGGCCCAGCGCCTGCTGGCCAACGGCAGCAACGCCGAAGAGGTGCTGGCGCAGCTGGCCCGCGGGCTGACCAACAAGTTGCTGCACGCGCCGAGCGTGCAACTGAAAAAGCTGTCTGCCGAAGGCCGCCTCGATGCGCTGGCCATGGCCCAGGAACTCTTTGCCCTCAACGAGGGCTCCACGGATAAAACCCCGCAATGAAAGCGTCGCTGCTGAATAAACTGGACACGCTCCAGGACCGTTTCGAGGAATTGACCGCCCTGCTGGGTGACGCCGAAGTGATTTCGGACCAGACGCGCTTTCGTGCCTACTCGCGCGAATATGCCGAGGTCGAGCCCGTGGCACAGACCTACGCGCAGTGGCGCAAGGTGCAGGCTGACCTGGAGGGCGCCCAGGCCTTGCTCAAGGACAGCGACCCGGACCTGCGCGAAATGGCGGTCGAGGAAGTGCGCGAGGCCAAGGAGCAACTGGCCGCTATCGAAGGGCAACTGCAACGCATGCTGCTGCCCAAGGACCCCAACGACGGGCGCAACGTGTTCCTCGAGATCCGTGCCGGCACGGGTGGCGACGAGGCGGCGATCTTCTCCGGCGACCTGTTCCGCATGTACTCGCGTTATGCCGAGCGTCGCGGCTGGCGCCTGGAAATCCTCTCCGAGAACGAGGGCGAGCACGGCGGCTACAAGGAAATCATCGCCCGCGTCGAGGGCGACAGCGTGTACGGCAAGCTCAAGTTCGAGTCTGGCGCACACCGCGTGCAGCGGGTGCCGGAAACCGAGTCCCAGGGCCGCATCCACACCTCCGCGTGCACCGTGGCGGTGCTGCCCGAGCCCGACGAGCAGGTGGCCATCGAGATCAACCCGGCCGACCTGCGGGTGGACACCTACCGCTCCTCCGGCGCGGGCGGCCAGCACGTGAACAAGACCGACTCGGCCATCCGCATCACCCACTTGCCCACCGGCATCGTGGTCGAATGCCAGGAAGAGCGCTCGCAGCACAAGAACCGCGCCCGTGCGATGTCCTGGCTGTCGGCCAGGCTCAACGACATGCAGACCAGTGCCGCGCAGAACGCGATCGCCAGCGAGCGCAAGCTGCTGGTGGGCTCGGGTGACCGCTCCGAGCGTATCCGTACCTACAACTATCCACAGGGCCGGGTGACCGATCACCGCATCAACCTGACCCTGTATTCGCTGGATGAAGTACTGGCGGGCGGCGTCGATGCGATCATCGAGCCGCTGCTGTCCGAATACCAGGCCGATCAACTGGCCGCACTGGGTGAGTAAATGACCATCATTGCCAGCCTGCTGCGCGGGGCGCAGCTACCCGACTCGCCCACCGCGCGCCTGGATATCGAGCTGCTGCTGGCTGCGGCCATCGGCAAATCGCGCAGCTACCTGCACACCTGGCCCGAGCGCATCGTCAGCAGCGAAGCGGCCGCGACCTTCGCCACCTACCTGCAGCGGCGCAGCCAAGGCGAGCCGGTGGCCTATATCCTCGGCCAGCAGGGCTTCTGGAAGCTTGACCTGGAAGTGGCCCCGCACACGCTGATCCCGCGGCCGGACACCGAGCTGCTGGTGGAGGTCGCCCTTGAGCTGCTACCGGCAACGCCATTGCAGGTGCTCGACCTGGGCACCGGCAGCGGCGCCATCGCCCTGGCCCTGGCCAGCGAGCGCGGCGGCTGGCAGGTGACGGCCGTCGACCGGGTGCCAGAAGCCGTGGCCCTGGCCGAGCGCAACCGCCAGCGTTTGCAGCTGGACAACGCCAAGGTGCTTGCCAGCCACTGGTTCGACGCCCTGCCAGGGCAGCGCTTTGCGCTGATCGTCAGCAATCCGCCCTACATCGCCGAGCAGGACCCGCACCTGGCGGCCGGCGACTTGCGCTTCGAGCCCAGCAGTGCGCTGGTGGCCGGCAGCGACGGGCTCGACGACCTGCGCCAGATCATCACACAGGCCCCGCAGCACCTGCTGCCCGGCGGCTGGCTGCTGCTGGAACATGGCTATGACCAGGCTGCAGCGGTGCGCGAACTGCTGGCGCGACACGGGTTCGAGCAGATCCAGAGCCGCACCGACCTTGGCGGCCATGAGCGCATCAGCCTCGGGCGCCTGGCATGCTGAACGACGAGGAGCTGTTGCGCTACAGCCGGCAGATCCTGTTGGCCCAGGTGGATATCGACGGGCAGTTGCGTCTCAAGGGCAGCCGGGCACTGATCGTCGGCCTGGGCGGCCTGGGTTCGCCGGTGGCGCTGTACCTGGCGGCGGCCGGTGTCGGCGAGCTGCACCTGGCCGACTTCGACACGGTCGACCTGACCAACCTGCAACGCCAGGTGATGCACGACACGGCCGCCGTGGGCCTGAGCAAGGTCGATTCGGCCATGGCCCGGCTGCAGGCGATCAACCCGCAGGTCGCCCTGGTTGCCCATCGCCAGGCCCTGGATGAAGATTCCCTGGCCCAGGCGGTGGGGGCGGTCGACCTGGTACTGGACTGCTGTGACAACTTTGCCACCCGCGAGGCGGTGAACGCAGCCTGCGTCGCGGCCGGCAAGCCGCTGGTCAGCGGTGCGGCCATTCGCCTGGAAGGCCAGCTGTCGGTGTTCGACCCGCGCAACCCGCTCAGCCCCTGCTACCACTGCCTGTACGGGCATGGCAGCGAAGCCGAGCTGACCTGCAGCGAAGCCGGTGTGCTCGGCCCGCTGGTAGGCCTGGTGGGCAGCCTGCAGGCGCTGGAGGCCTTGAAGCTGCTGGCCGGGTTTGGCGAGCCGCTGGTGGGTCGCCTGCTGCTCGTCGATGCCCTGGGAACGCGGTTTCGCGAGCTGCGGGTCAAGCGCGACCCGGCCTGCAGCGTGTGTGGCGCCGGCCATGCGTGAAGCGCCGGTCGGGGTGTTCGATTCCGGCGTGGGCGGGCTGTCGGTGCTGGCGGAAATCAGCCGCCTGCTGCCCGACGAGTCGCTGCTGTATGTGGCGGACTGTGGGCATATTCCCTATGGCGAGAAGTCGCCCGAGTTCATCCGCCAGCGCTGCCGCCTGGTAGCCGAATTCTTTCAGCAGCAGGGCGCCAAGGCCATGGTGCTGGCCTGCAACACCGCCACCGTGGCGGCGGTGGCCGATCTGCGCGAGCGCTACCCGCACTGGCCGCTGGTGGGCATGGAGCCGGCGGTAAAGCCGGCGGCAGCGGCCACCCGCAGTGGCGTGGTAGGGGTGCTGGCAACCACCGGCACCCTGCAGAGCGCCAAGTTCGCCGCGTTGCTGGATCGCTTTGCCAGCGACGTTCGTGTAGTTACCCAGCCGTGCCCGGGGCTGGTGGAACTGATCGAGGCGGGCGACCTGGACAGCCCCGCGCTGCGCCAGTTGCTGCAGGGCTATGTCGAGCCGCTGCTGGCCGCCGGCTGCGACACCCTGATCCTGGGCTGCACCCATTACCCCTTCCTGAAACCGCTGCTGGCGCACATGGTGCCGCCGGCCGTGGCCATCATCGATACCGGCGCTGCCGTGGCCCGGCAACTCCAGCGTTTGCTGGGTGAACGGGACCTGCTGGCCCACGGCCCGGCGCAGCCTGCACAGTTCTGGACCAGCGGCAGTCCGGCACATTTAGTAAAGATTCTGCCGATGTTGTGGAATAAATCTGACAGTGTGCGAAGCTTCGACTTGTAAAAAAACTGTGAAAAATGCATTTTTTTCCTGAACTATCGTACTACTGCCGATTTCTATTCAATCGTCTGATGAGACACAAAACCACAACAGCATTTAGGAAAAGGGACGTTTCTCATGAAGAAACTGCTTTGCTTGGCTGCGATTGCAGCCGTTACCCTGGGGCACTCTTTCACCGCAAACGCCGCTGACGCCTCGTTTTCCGTAGGGCAGACCGGTGACTCGACCATGGTCTATCGCCTTGGGCTGCAGTCCAACTGGGACGCCAGCTGGTGGCAGACCAGCGTCGGCCGCGTGACCGGCTACTGGGACGGTGCCTACACCTACTGGGACGGCGACAAGACTTCCAGCAACCACAGCCTCTCGTTCGCGCCCGTGTTCGTCTACGAGTTCGCCGGTGAGTCGGTCAAACCCTACATCGAGGCGGGTATCGGTGTAGCGGCCTTCTCCAGCACCAAGCTTGAAACCAACAAGCTCGGCTCGTCGTTCCAGTTCGAAGACCGCATCGGGTTCGGCTTGCGCTTCGCGGGCGGACACGAGGTAGGCGTGCGCGCCATCCACTATTCGAACGCGGGCCTGCAAAGCCCCAACGATGGCGTGGAAAGCTATTCGCTGCACTACCGCATGCCGCTCTGACGGTCGGCCGGTACCCTGCACCACGAAAAAGGCCCTGACTTGCGTCAGGGCCTTTTTTCATTTTGGCAGCGGCCACAGCTCATTGACCGCCAGCGCCTGCAGGGTCAACTGCTGCGGGCGTTCGCCCAGGCGTTGCAGGATGGCGCTGGCAGCCGAACTGGCGTCCCACTCATCCGGGATGGCAGTGGGTGTGTTCATGGCCTGTGCAGGTGTCTGAGGGGCCACGATGGTCAGGTCGATGCCGTGTGCGACCAGCAGGGGGCGGGCGTCTTCGAACAGTGACGCGATGCTGTTGGCAGGGCGCCGCGGCTGGCCGGGCTCGCCCAGCTGCAGGGCAGAGTACGCACTGAGAATCCCCACCACCTGCGGGGCGCGCCCCTTGTCCAGAAGGGGGAGCGCGCCTTCGAGGCAGTGCGAGGCGGCGGCCAGGTTGCTTCGCACCACGTCCTGCAGCAGTGTCTGGGTAATCGGCAACGGCAGGTAGTCGCAGGTGCCGGCGTTGACGATCAGGCCGTCGATGGCCTGCCATTGCTCGGTCAGGGTGGCGCAGGCGCGCCTGGCCTGCGGCAACTGGTGCAGGTCGCCGGCAAGCACAAGGACCCTACCGGGATAGTCGGTCTCAAGGGGGTGTGCATCGTCGCGATTGCGAACACTGAGCGCCACCTTGCAGCCCTGTTCAAGCAGCGCCTCTGCCAAGGCATGCCCAAGTCCGTTGCTGGCACCGGTAATCCAGATGCGCCGAGGTCGATCACTGCTCAAGATCCTTTCCTCAATCGTTGCGTTTAGGTAAGTGTTTGAACGCATCCAGTGCGCGTTGGCGACTAGAACTTAAGTCTACAATTGCATGAGGATAGACATCTATTGCAAACAAATCGTTCTGGACATTGGGTAAATGGACGGCCTTGTGGTCCAGGTTGCCGCGTTCAGGCAGCCAGTGCTTCAGAAATCGCCCTGCAGGGTCGAAGCGTTGCGACTGGCTCACCGGATTGAAGATCCGAAAGTAGGGCACGGCGTCGGTACCGGTCGAGGCGCTCCACTGCCAGCCGCCGTTGTTGGCGGCCAGGTCGCCGTCGATCAGGTGGCGCATGAAGAAGCGTTCGCCTTCACGCCAGTCGATCAGTAGGTTCTTGGTCAGAAACATGGCCGTGACCATGCGCAGGCGATTGTGCATCCAGCCTGTGGCGAGCAACTGGCGCATGGCCGCATCCACGATAGGGATGCCGGTGCAGCCCTGTTGCCAGGCCAGCAGGTCCTGTGGCGCGTTGCGCCAGGGCAGGGCTTCGGTATGTGACCTGAAGGCACGGTGGCGGGAAACCTGCGGGTAGCCCACCAGAATGTGCTTGTAGAACTCGCGCCACAGCAGTTCGTTGATCCAGGTGATGGCGCCGGCATTCCCGCTGTCGAATTCGCCGAAGTTGCAGGCCAAGGCGGCATGCAGGCACTGGCGGGGGGAGATCACCCCGGCGGCGAGGTAGGCCGACAGCTGGCTGGTGCCAGGCACGGCAGGAAGGTCGCGCTGTACCGGATAATCCTCGATGGCCTCGTCGACAAAGCGCGCCAGGCGGCGCGCGGCTTCATCCTCGCCTGCCGGCCACAGCGTGCGCAACGCGTCGGGCGGCGTCTCGAAGCCGGCCACCTGGGTGGGGACGGTGTCGCTGGCAATGGCCAGCCGGGCCTGGGCTGCCGGCGCCGATACCCGTGAGGGAAGCCCCAGGTGAAGGCGTTCGTAGCACACCTTGCGAAACTGGCTGAACACCTGGAAGTAACCGCCGCTGCGGGTCAGGATGCTGCCGGGCTTGAACAGCAACTGGTCCAGGTAGCTGTGCACCTGGATGTCGGCCTGGCGCAATGCCTGCTGCACGGCCTGATCGCGACGTTGTTCGTGTACCCCGTATTCCTCGTTCAGGTGCACGGCACTGACCGCATGTTGCCTGCACAGCGCGAGCAGCACCCGAGGCGCATCGGCCCACTGGTCGGCATGCACAATCAGCAGGGGGATGTTCAGGGCGTCCAGTGACTGGCGCAGGCTGTGCAGGTTGCGCAGCCAGAAGTCCACCTTGCACGGGGCGTCGTCGTGGGCGAGCCACTGCCCGGGGCTTACCAGCCACACCGCCAGGGTGGGGCCGCGCGAGCAGGCAGCGGCCAGCGCAGTGTTGTCGTGAACGCGCAAGTCGTTGCGCAGCCAGATCAGTTGCATACGAAATCCTGTGAATGTGGGGGAGACGTCAGGTGGCCAGCAGGCCCAGCAACAGGGCGGGCAGCGCCACCACAGAGGACGGCAGATGCACGTTGCCTGCCTGCAGGCCCGCCGCCTCGGCATGCTCCTTGTAGAGCGCGGCCATGCTGCCCAGCAGCAGGGTCGGCAGATCGATCGCATTGAGGCTGCGCTGCAGTTCACGCGGATCGAGCGCCGCGTTCAGGCACATCACCAACGCACAGGGTTTGAGCTGCTGCACGGCAAACGCCAACTCTCGAGGTGGCAGCGGCCAGTCGAATACCTCGACCGCGCAGCCGGCATCACTGAGCAGCCAGGCGCACAGCCACAGCTGCGGGTCGAATGGCAGGGCCGAGGCGTTGACCAGCAGGGCGGGCGGGGCGTTCAGCTGACGGTTGTTGTGATACACCCGCACGCCAAGTTTGCTGCGCAGCCAGGTATGGAAGAACACCTGCTCCATGCGGGCGGCAAAGTGCCCGTGCCAGCGGGTGTCGAGTTCTTGCAGCAACGGCAGCAACAGTTGCTCGCACAGGGTGGCGGCGGGGTAGAGGGCCATGGCCTGGTTGAACAGCTGGTCGAGTCGGCGTTCGGCCAGTTGCGCGATGCAGTCGACCAGTTGCAGGCGCAGGGTGTGCCAGTCGTCGTTGCCGGGTGCGGGTTGCATTGCTGGGGAGGTGTCGAGCAGCGGCTTGACCTGGCCCACCGCGATTCCGCGGTTGAGCCATTGCAGAATCTGCTGGATGCGCTGCACGTGTGCGGCGCTGTAGAGCCGGTGACCCTTGCCGGTGCGCTGCGGCACGATCAGCCCGTAGCGGCGCTCCCACGCGCGCAGGGTCACGGGGTTGACCCCGGTCAGGCGGGTGACTTCACGAATGGGCAGCAGGTCGTCTTCAGATGGCATTGCGCAGGCTCAGGTTTTCCGGGTGCGGTTGCAGATAGACCTGCTGCATGAGGTAGGGGTCGGGGTGGCGGCGCAGGTGGTGCTTGAGCAGGGTCAGCGGCACCACCAGCGGGACGATGCCGGCCTGGTACTGCTCGATCAGGGCGCGGATTTCCTGTTTGTCGCGGGGGTCGAGAAACCGGCGCAGGTAGCCGCTCAGGTGCATCAGCACGTTGCCGTGGGTGCCGCGACTGGCGCAGCGGCTCAGGGCGCTCATCAGCTGGCTGAAATACCGTGGGCCGATCTGGGTGGGGTCGTCCTGGCGCTGCATGCTGCCCAGCAACTTGCCGAGCACCTTGTACTGCTGGGGGTTGTGCGCCATCAACTGGTACTTGTAACGCGAGTGGAAGGCGATGAGGGCATGCCGACTGAGCCCGCCTGCCAGCAGTTGCTGCCAGTCGGCGTAGGCATACACGCGGGTGATGAAGTTTTCCCGCAGTACCGGATCGCACAGCCGGCCATCCTCTTCGACCGGCAGGTCGGGGCGCTGGGCGCAGAACCGTGCGGCATACAGGCCGCGACCGCCTTCGGTGGCCGGGTAGCCGTTGGCCTGGTACACCTTGACCCGTTCCAGGCCGCAGGATGGCGATTTCTGCATGAAGATGTAGCCGCAGATGTCGGTCAGTTGCCCGGCCATTTCTGCGCCGTAGGCATCCAGTGCCTGGCTGACGTCCAGGCTGGCATCGCGGCTGCCCACGGCCCTGGGGTTGGCCGGGTCACCGGTCAGGCGGATGGCCTGGCGAGGTGTGCCCAGGCCGATGGCAACCTCGGGGCAGATGCCGATGAAGTCGAAGTGCTCGGCCAGCACTTCATTGCACAGGCGCGAGGCCTTGTGCCCGCCGTTGTAGCGGACCTCTTCGCCGGTCAGGCATGCACTGATGGCAATCTTTGGTCTGGTGGCCGCCATGGTCGCTCTCGACTGAAATTTGTACAGAAACAAAATTATGTACAGCTTCGCTCATCATAGATAACGCGTTGTACAAGTCAAATGTTCTGTACAGCTTCAGCCGGTGCAGGGGTCATTCCAGGTGTTCGAGCAGGCGCCGCGCCGCTTCCTGGCCGCTGAGCCATGCGCCCTCGACGCGCCCCGACATGCACCAGTCGCCGCAGGCGTACAGGCCCAGGTCGGCATCGGCCAGCGCGCCCCATTCATGGCTGCTGCTCGGGCGGGCATACAACCAGCGATGGGCCAGGGTGAAGGTGGGGGCCGGCACGGCGCAGCCCACCAGTTCGGCGAAGTTGCCCAGCAGGTGCTCGATCACGGCCTCGCGCGACAGGTCGATGTGTTGCTTGCTCCAGCTGGCGGTGGCGTGCAGAACCCAGGTGTCGAGTTTTTCGTCACGCCCGGGCTTGCTGCGGTTGCGCGCCAGCCAGTCGAGGTCGCAGCCCTGCACGAAGCAGCCCTGCATGGGGGTGTCCAGGGGCGTATCGAAGCCCAGCGCAATGGCCCAGGTGGGCTCCATCTGCACGCTGGCGGCCATGCCGGCCAGCTTGGTGGTGGCGCTGAGCAGCTGCGTGGCCTGGGGCGCCGGCACCGCAATGATGACGCGACTGAACGGCCCGTGGCTGCCGCCCTCGGTGTCCTGCAGGTGCCAGTACTGCTTGCCGCGGAACACCTCGGCAATGCGGCAATTGAAGTTGACGGTGACATCCTTGAGCAGGCCGCGGGTGATGGCGCTCATGCGCGGTACACCCACCCAGCGGATCTGCTCATCCGGCGAGGGGGTCAGCTGACCTTCGCGGTAGTTGTACAGTTGCGGCTTCCATTCGGCCGCCCAGCCCTTGGCCTGCCAGGCCTGGACCTGTTCGACGAAACGTCGGTCGCGGGCCGTGAAGTACTGCGCGCCCAGGTCCAGGGCGCCGGCTTCGCTGCGTTTGCTGGCCATGCGTCCGCCACTGCCGTGGCCCTTGTCGAACAGGTGCACGGTGTGCCCGGCCTTCTGCAGGGCCTGGGCGGCGGACAGGCCGGCGATGCCGGCACCGATGATTGCGATAGGAACAGTCATGATGGCCTCTTCGAACCTTTTGGAAACAGCCTACGCTGCCCGACAAGCCTGTACAATATCTCCAGCTTGTATAAGATGATTCCGCTCGACGTTGCAGGTTGGCCTATGTTTATCCGAGAGCGTTCGGTCAAAAAAGTGCCTTGAACTTAAAAATAGACCAGCGCGCGCCATGTGAGGACACAGCCATGCATATATTGCTGACCGGTGGTACGGGCCTGATCGGCAGACACCTTTGCCGCTTCTGGCTGGACAAGGGTTACCGCCTGACGGTGTGGAGCCGGCGTCCGGCGCAGGTCGCTCAGGTGTGCGGGGCAGGGGTGCGCGGCATTGCCCGGCTCGACGAACTGGGCGAGGAGCCGGTGGACGCCGTGGTCAACCTGGCCGGTGCGCCGATTGCCGATCGCCCCTGGACGTCGCACCGACGCGCGCTGCTATGGGCTAGCCGTATTACCCTCACCGAGCAGTTGATTGCCTGGCTGCAAGGCCGGCAGCAGCGCCCTGCGGTGCTGATCTCGGGGTCGGCGGTGGGGTGGTATGGCGATGGTGGTGAGCGCGAGCTGACCGAGCTGTCGCAGCCGGTCAAGGAGGACTTTGCCAGCCAGCTGTGCATTGCCTGGGAAGAAACCGCGCTGCGCGCCGAGGCCCTGGGCATGCGGGTGGTGCTGGTGCGTACCGGGCTGGTGCTGGCGGCCGAGGGCGGCTTTTTGTCGCGCCTGCGCCTGCCGTTCAAGCTCGGGCTGGGCGGGCCGATTGGCAGTGGTCGCCAGTGGATGCCGTGGGTCCATCTGGACGACCAAATCGCCCTGATTGATTTTCTGTTGCAGCGCGAGGATGCCAGCGGTCCTTATAATGCCTGCGCGCCGGAGCCGGTGCGCAACCGCGAGTTTGCCCGACGCCTGGGGCGCGCGCTGCACCGCCCGGCGTTCATGCCGTTGCCGGCGCTGGTGCTGCGCGCCGGGCTCGGCGAACTGTCGGTATTGCTGCTGGGTGGCCAGCGGGCGCGCCCGGTGCGCTTGCTGGCGGCAGGCTTCACGTTCCGTTACAACGATGTGCAATCGGCGCTGGATGACTTGTCCGCGCGCCTCTGAAAAGGATGTTGCATGACCGATCATGCTCTGCTGCTGGTCAACCTGGGTTCACCGGCTTCCACTTCCGTCGCCGACGTGCGTCGTTACCTCAACCAGTTTCTGATGGACCCGTATGTGATCGACCTGCCGTGGCCGGTGCGTCGCCTGCTGGTCTCGCTGATCCTGATCAAGCGTCCGGAGCAGTCGGCCCACGCCTATGCTTCCATCTGGTGGGAGGAAGGCTCGCCGCTGGTGGTGCTGACCCGGCGCCTGCAGCAGGCCATGGGCGCGCACTGGGCCCACGGGCCTGTGGAAATCGCCATGCGCTATGGCGAGCCTTCGCTGTCCACGGTGTTGCAGCGTCTGGCCGGCCAGGGCGTCACCAAGGTGACCCTGGCGCCGTTGTACCCGCAGTTTGCCGACAGCACCGTGACCACCGTAATCGAGCAGGCCAAGGCCGTGGTGGCCGAGCACAAGCTGGCATTGCAGATGCCGGTGCTGCGTCCGTTCTATGACCAGCCGCTGTACATCGACGCGCTGGTGGCCAGTGCCAGGCCGTACCTGGAGCAGGGCTTCGATCACCTGCTGCTGAGCTTTCACGGTTTGCCCGAGCGGCACCTGAAGAAACTCGACCCTACCGGTTCGCATTGTTTCCAGAATGCCGACTGCTGTCGCAACGCTTCGCCCGAGGTGCTGGCGGTGTGTTATCGCGCGCAGTGCCTGCGTTCAGCACAGTTGTTCGCGCAGAAGATGGGCCTGGCCGAGGGCCAATGGTCGGTGTCGTTCCAGTCGCGGCTGGGCCGGGCCAAGTGGATCGAACCCTACACCGAGGCGCGCCTGGACGAGCTGGGCAAGGCAGGCGTCAAGAAGCTGCTGGTGATGTGCCCGGCGTTCGTGGCCGACTGCATCGAGACGCTGGAAGAAATCGGCGATCGCGGGCGCGAGCAGTTTGTCGAGGCGGGCGGGCAAGAGCTGGTGCTGGTGCCGTGCCTGAATGATCACCCGCAGTGGGTGGAGGCGCTTACGCAGTTGTGTGAGCAGGCGGGTTAGGTAGTGCAGCGTTCGCCGGCAAGGCCGGCTCCTACAGGTTTGCGCGAACCCCTGTAGGAGCCGGCCTTGCCGGCGAAGCGTTTCAGATCAAGGCAAATGGTCGTCCAGCACCTTGTTCTTCCAGCCGTCATTGCCCGGCAGCAGCAGGTTGAGCGCAATGGCCACCACGGCGCACAAAGCGATACCCTTCAGGCCCCAGTCGTCCGGGCCGGTACCGGTGCCGACCAGCACACCGCCAATCCCGAACACCAGGGTCACCGAGACGATCACCAGGTTGCGTGCTTCGCTCAGGTCGATCTTGTGGCGGATCATGGTGTTCATGCCCACTGCCGCGATCGAGCCGAACAGCAGGCACAGGATGCCGCCCATCACCGGCACCGGAATGCTCTGCAGCAACGCGCCGAACTTGCCGACGAAGGCCAGGCTGATGGCGAACACCGCCGCCCAGGTCATGATCTTGGGGTTGTAGTTCTTGGTCAGCATCACCGCGCCGGTCACTTCGGCGTAGGTGGTGTTGGGCGGGCCGCCGAACAGGCCGGCGGTGGTGGTGGCGATGCCGTCACCCAGCAGGGTACGGTGCAGGCCGGGCTTTTTCAGGTAGTCGCGACCGGTCACGCTGCCCACTGCAATCACGCCGCCGATATGCTCGATCGCCGGGGCCAGGGCCACCGGTACGATGAACAGGATCGCCTGCCAGTTGAAGGCCGGCGCGGTAAAGTGCGGCAGGGCCAGCCAGGGGGCGGCGGCGATCTTGGCGGTGTCGACCACACCGAAGTAGAACGACAGGCCAAAGCCCACCAGCACCCCGGCAATGATCGGCACCAGGCGGAAGATGCCCTTGCCGAACACCGCCACGATGAGGGTGGTGAGCAGCGCCGGCATCGAGATCATCATTGCGGTGCTGTAGGGCAGCAGTTCGGCGCCGTCACCGGCCTTGCCCATGGCCATGTTGGCGGCAATCGGCGCCATCGCCAGGCCGATCGAGATGATCACCGGGCCGATCACCACCGGCGGCAGCAGGCGGTCGATGAAGCCGGTGCCCTTGATCTTCACGGCCAGGCCCAGGAAGGTGTAGACGAACCCGGCCGCCATTACCCCGCCCATGGTCTCGGCCAGGCCGAACTGGCCCTTGGCGAGAATGATGGGGGTGATGAAGGCAAAACTGGAGGCGAGGAACACCGGCACCTGACGGCCAGTGACCACCTGGAACAGCAGAGTCCCCAGGCCCGCAGTGAACAGCGCAACGTTGGGGTCGAGGCCGGTAATCAGCGGCATCAGCACCAGCGCGCCGAATGCCACGAAGAGCATCTGCGCGCCGGAGACGACCTGGCGCCAGAGCGGGTCGTTGAACTCGTCCTGCATGTTCAGGTGTCCTTCTGCTTGGTGCCGAAGATCTTGTCGCCTGCATCGCCCAGGCCGGGAATGATGTAGCCGTGTTCGTTCAGGCGTTCATCGATCGAGGCGGTGTAGATGTGCACGTCGGGGTGTGCACCCTCGACCGCCGCGATGCCTTCGGGCGCTGCCACCAGCACCATGGCGCGGATGTCCTTGCAGCCGGCCTTCTTCAGCAGGTCGATGGTGGCGATCATGGAGCTGCCGGTGGCCAGCATCGGGTCGATGATCATGGCCAGGCGCTCGTCGATCTCGGGTACCAGTTTTTCCAGGTAGGTGTGCGCTTCGAGGGTTTCCTCGTTGCGGGCAACGCCCACGGCGCTGACCTTGGCGCCCGGGATCAGGCTGAGCACGCCGTCGAGCATGCCGATACCGGCGCGCAGGATCGGCACCACGGTGATCTTCTTGCCGGCGATCTTCTCGACCTGTACGGTGCCGCACCAGCCTTGAATGTCGTAGCTTTCCAGCGGCAGATCCTTGGTTGCCTCGTACGTCAGGAGCGCGCCGACTTCCTGGGCGAGTTCGCGAAAATTCTTCGTGCTGATATCGGCGCGGCGCATCAGGCCGAGCTTGTGACGGATCAGCGGATGGCGGATCTCACGGGTTGGCATAGGGAAAGGCTCCGGGGGGCGGGCAAAAAAACCGCGCTAGAGTAATCTATTCGGCCGCAGGTGTCCTATAGGCATTGTGCACGTTAGTCCATAAATGCTTGATCTGATGCGTGAGGGTGCGTACCTTTGCCCGCTTTTCTCAACCGCAGCCCCCTGGAGAGCGTCATGTCCGCTGATCTCGAGCATATCCGTCAAGTCATGCGTGAAGCAGACTGCCTGCACAGCGAAGCCGAAGTCGAAGCGGCGATTGCCCGTGTGGGCGCGCAGATCACCGCCGACCTGGCCGACCGCAACCCGGTGGTGTTCTGCGTGATGAACGGTGGCCTGATCTTCTCCGGCAAGCTGCTGACCCATTTGCAGTTCCCGCTGGAGGCGTCCTACCTGCATGCCACGCGCTACCGCAACCAGACCAGCGGCGGTGATCTGTTCTGGAAGGCCAAGCCCGAAGTGTCGTTCATCGATCGCGAAGTGCTGATCATCGACGACATCCTCGACGAAGGGCACACCCTCAGCGCCATCATCGACTTCTGCAAGCATGCCGGTGCCAAGGCGGTGTACAGCGCGGTGCTGGTGGACAAGGACCACGACCGCAAGGCCAGCCCTGACCTGAAGGCCGACTATTGCGGTTTGAGCTGCGTTGACCGCTATGTGTTCGGCTACGGCATGGACTACAAGGGCTACTGGCGCAATGCGGCGGGTATCTATGCCGTGAAGGGCATGTAAAACCGGGTGGGAGCTGACTTGGCCCGCGAAAGGGTCGATGCGGGATCAGCTATTTGCGGTGCCTGCATCGCGGGTCAGGCCCGCTCCCACAAGAGGCCATCAGCTTCGTACATTTCTCATGCTAGAGTGCCAGGCCGCCCCCAAGGAGCCTGCCATGCGCGCCATCCTCGCCCTCCTGCTGCTGACCAGCCTGCCCCTGGCCGCCGCGCCGCTGCACAGCCAGTTCCTGCCGCCCGACGACCTTACCCTGCGCCAGGAAACCCCCGAAGCCCAGCAACTGCTGCAGGTGACCCAGTATTCGGTGGTGGTCGGCAACCAGCGACAGTCCAACCAGCAACCGATACCGGTCACGGCACCGGTGCTGATGCGCCTCAAGGGCAAGCCCCTGAACAAGGGCGCCACCATCAGCGAGGTGCTGATCAGCTTCGACGGCGAAGGCAAGAGCCTGCGCAAGCCGGCGTTCGACGCCAAGAGCCGCACCCTGACCCTCAACTATCCCGCCAGCCAGTACCGGGTGATTCTCGACCTGCTGCGCAACGACACCCTGTACGTGCAGTTCCTCAGCTATGCCAACGGTCATATCTGGGCCGATGTGCACACCGGCACCCTACGCGCGCGTTGAGCCACAGCGCTGCCGGGGGGTAAACTGCCGGCCCGTGAAAAATGTCCGTGATGGTTCAGTTGGAGTCGGCAATGCGTAAAGACAAGAAGCAAGTGATTGGTGATGAGATCAGCGACGACTACATCAAGTCGTTTCTCCAGTTCGAACCGGCCGATGCCAGCTCGCCCTCGCACCACAAACTGATCAAGGCCTATCGCGGCCTGCGCATCGATGACTTCGAACGTTTCGTCGGCTTCTTCGTCGAGGCCGGATACGATGTGGACGGCAAGGACGAGCACGGCAACACCTTCGCCCAGGTGATCGGCGACCAGCGCAATGCGCCCGAGTACATCGAGATCATCGACAGCGCCCGCAAGTGAGTACATCGCAGCCATGAAAAAACGCCCCGAGGGGCGTTTTTTCATGCATCACGCTTACGCGTAGCTTTGCGTCGGCTGGTTCTCGACCAGGCCCAGGGCCTCGTCGTTCTGCGCGCTGATCTTGTGGTACAGCGCAGCGTCGGTCGCCAGGACTTTCTCCCGTGCCGGGAAGATCTCGTTGAGCTTGGCCGCCCAGGCGCCCTTGGCCTGCTCGGGGAAGCAGCGTTCGATCAGTTCCAGCATGATCGACACGGTGACCGAAGCACCCGGCGAGGCGCCCAGCAGGGCGGCCAGCGAGCCGTCCTTGGCCGCCACCAGTTCGGTTCCGAACTGCAGGATGCCGCCTTTTTTCGGGTCTTTCTTGATGATCTGCACCCGTTGCCCGGCCACTTCCAGGCGCCAGTCTTCGGCCTTGGCTTCAGGGTAGAAGCGACGCAGCGATTCCAGGCGCTGTTCCATCGACTGCATCACCTCGCTGACCAGGTACTTGGTCAGGTCGAAGTTGTCGCGGGCCACGGCCAGCATCGGCCCGATATTGCCCAGGCGCACCGACAGCGGCAGGTCGAGGAACGAGCCGTGCTTGAGGAACTTGGTGGTGAAGCCGGCGTACGGGCCGAACAGCAGCGAGGTCTTGCCGTCGACGACGCGGGTATCCAGGTGCGGTACCGACATCGGCGGCGAACCCACGGCGGCCTGGCTGTAGACCTTGGCCTGGTGGCGCTTGACCACCTCGGGGTTGTCGCAGCGCAGCCACTGGCCGCTGACCGGGAAACCGCCGAAGCCCTTGCTCTCCTCGATGCCCGACAGCTGCAGCAGCGGCAGGGCCGCGCCACCGGCGCCGAGGAACACGAAGCGGGCATCGACGTCGCGGCTGCTGCCGCTGTTGACGTCCTTGATGGTGACGGTCCAGCCGCTGCCGTTACGGCGCAGGCCGGTGACCTTCTTGCTGTACTTGACCTGCGACTCGGGGGTGTCGGCCAGGTGCTTGAGCAGCTTGTTGGTCAGGGCGCCGAAGTTGACGTCGGTGCCTTTCATCACGCGGGTGGCGGCGATGTGCTGGTCGGCGGGGCGGCCCGGCATCATCAGCGGCATCCACTCGTTCATCAGCGCCTTGTCTTCGGTGTATTCCATCTCGGCGAAGGCGTGGTGAGGCTTGAGCGATTCAAACCGCTTTTTCAGGAACGCGACGCCCTTGTCACCTTCGACGTAGCTCAGGTGCGGGATCGGGTTGATGAAGGCACGCGGGTTCTTGAAGGCGCCCTTTTTGCTCAGGTAGGCCCAGAACTGCCGGGATACCTCGAACTGGGTATTGATGTGCACCGCTTTCTTGATGTCGATGCTGCCGTCGGCGGCCTGCGGCGTGTAGTTCAGCTCACACAGCCCGGCATGGCCGGTCCCGGCGTTGTTCCACGGGTTGGAACTTTCCGCGGCACCCGAATCCATCAACTCGACGACTTCCAGCTTCATCGCCGGGTCGAGTTCCTTGAGCAGTACGGCCAGGGTGGCACTCATGATGCCGGCCCCTACCAGTACTACATCGACTGCTTCGTTCTGCGCCATTAACGCGTCTCCAAAAATCTTCAGCACCAAATTGACAGCATGGCTCCCAGGCTTGGCCGGGATTTCCATGTCCGCTACTTCGCAGGTTTTTCAACTTCCGCGGACACCACCAACCGGGCTTTGCGTTGCCTATGAACGCATTTTACCGCCCGTGCGGCAATTCGACTTATGGTCAAGGTGTCCATCGTGCGCTATGGACCGGCCTTAGTCACCCATCGCAGATGAGTGCTGTTGCCAGCTGTTTGGGGCTTTCAGGGACGCAGTTGCTGCTTTTACACATGCCAGACTGTTCATTGCTCGCCACACTCTCGTGAAGTTGTGAAAACCGTTTTTTCACGCTCTTTTGGAGTCGTGAACCTCAAAAAGGGTGTGCACGATGGCAAACCCGGCAGGTTCAGGCAGAGCAGAGCGCCGAAGGAACGCGGGCACACCAGCTTGGCAAGACCTGTGTGGGCGGCTCTCTGTGGGCGATTCGGGGATGCCGATGCAATGGCATTGGCGGTGCTGCGAGGCCCGATCAGGAGACGTCCTTATAATCGGGGGGAGATTATAACGAGGTCGCGGGCAGAAACGATCTTTATTAACGACTTTTGTTGCGCTTTGCTTCGCCGGCCACGCCGTGGCGGGCTGGCCTGCAGGGGGCAGGCGGCTGAACAGAGCGTTCACCGGCGCAGGTGGGCAGTCTACGCGGTCGATGATGAAACGATTGTGACAGTGGCTGGCCCCGATGGCTGGGGTGGTCCCGGGTGGTTATACTGGCGACCTTTGCTGCTATTCCTGGAGAGATGAGCATGTTGCAACGTTTGTTGTTCGGTTTGATCGCTGTCACCAGCCTGACCCTGGTCGGTTGTGCCCACAGCCCGCAACAACTCAGCCCGCAACCCAAACTCACTGCCCAGCTCGCGCCCGTGGGTCGTGGCCAGCCGGTGGTGGTCAAGGTGGTCGATGGTCGTCCTTCGCAAACCCTGGGTACCCGCGGCGGGCTGTACCCGGAAACCAGCGCCATCACCGTGAACGGCAATGACATCGTGCCCAAGCTGCAGGCCCAGGCCGAGGCAGCGGTGCGCCTGCTGGGCTTCACGCCCACGGCGAACGCCTACAACGCCCCGCAGCTGACCGTGACCCTGGCCGAGCTGAAGTACCAGTCGCCCAAGGAAGGCCTGTACGTGACCGAGGCCACCATCGGCGCCACCTTCCGTGCCGACGTGTCCAATGCCAACCGCCGCTACAGCGGTCGCTACGGCGCCTCGCTGGACCAGCGCTTCGGCATGGCGCCCAACCAGGAAACCAACACCAAGCTGGTGGGTGACGTGCTCAGCGACGCCCTGACCCGCCTGTTCAAGGACCCGACGGTCGGTCAGGTACTGGGCGAGTAAACCCGCTGACGGCAAACGAAAAAGCCCGATGCCTCGTTGCAGGCATCGGGCTTTTTAGTGGGCGTGACCTGCTCAGGCGGCTTCGACGTAGAAGTCCAGCAGGCTGATGCCGGTGCCCTGGTCGACCTCCGGCAGGTCATGGTGGGCATGCCCGCCAAGTGCGCAGTACACCAGCCACTGGCGGTCCTGGACGTTGAACGCCAGGCCGTCGATCAAGGCCTGTTGTTCATCGCTGGGGGCGATCAGATAGAGGCGGTCCTGGTTTTCGGCGTGCAGCATGACAAGCTCCCTGAGTGTTGAAGGGCAATAGAGTGGCTTGTCGGGATGACGAACGTGTGACGGCCGGATTTATTGTCATCGGTCGCAAAGTACGAGAGAGCCGCTGGCGCTTGGGTAGAATGCGCGGCGTGTCGAGGTCTGGTTTTTAATCGAGGTTGTGCGATGTCGTTGCAAGTGATGTGGGGGCTGCTGGCGGCCCACCCGGCCAAGCTGATCAATGTGCTGGCCTTGTTGATTACCTGCCCTGGCGGGTTGCTGTTGCAAGCGGCGCGGCGTCGTGGCGCGCAGGCGCTGGCGGGGCTGGCGCGTGATGAGGTGATGGTGGAGGGGATGAACCTGCGGGTGAACCGGTTCTACTACATCCTGGGGTTTTCGTGCCTGGCGATGGCGCTGCTGCTGTCGTGGTTCAGTACCTGGATCTGAGGTGAAGCCATCGCGGGTCAAGCCCGCTCCCACATGTTCTGCACTGTACTCAAGGCCAGTGATATCCCTGTGGGAGCGGGCTTGACCCGCGATACGGGCGACGCGGTCTAGAGCGCCAACCCCGCCTTGACGCGGTACTGGTTGCGCACCGGCATCGCATACTGCAGCACCAGGTACGGCTGGTGTTCCACCGGGCAGGCATCCAGGCGCCGCTGCCACTCGGCCTGGGCTCGGGCCAGCTCATCGGCCGGGAACACCTCGGCGGCCCTGGGCACCTGCAACTGCGGGTCGGCATCGGCCCACTGTGCATACGCCAGGTAATGCACCGGGAACAACCGGTAGCCACCCAGTATCTGCCGATCGATTTCCGCCGCCAGCTGCTTGGTGTCTTCGAAGTACTCGCTCACCGGCGGGGCGAAGTTGATGTGCACGCGGCCTTTGTAGCCGGTGATGCCCTGGGCGATGCTCACGTCATCCTCGCCAGGCGCCTTGCTGTAGGTGCCGGTGGTGGCGCGTATGTACAGCTCGCGGGCCTTGGCCTGGTCGCACGGGTCGTACTCGTAGCTGATCGACACCGGGCTCAGGTTCAGCGACTGGATCACCGCGCCGAACGGTTCGTCCTTGCGGCTCATGTGGAACATCTTGAGGATCGCCGAATCGGTGCGGTCGTCACCATCCTTGGCGCGGCCCTCGGCCTGGGCGATCCAGATCGAGGCGCAGTCGTTGCGGATCGAGTGGTTGATGTAGGCCGACAGCAGCTGATAGGCCGCCAGCTTTTCGCGCCGCCCGGTGATCGAGCGGTGCACGATGAAGCTCTTGTTCAGGCGCATCATGTCGCTGACGAACGGCTTTTGCAGCAGGTTGTCGCCGATCGCGATGCGCGGGGTCGGCAGGCCGGCGTGGTACACCGCATAGTTGACGAAGGCCGGGTCCATCACGATGTCGCGGTGGTTGGCCAGGAACAGGTAGGCACTGCCGGACTTGAACTGCTCGACACCGGTGTAGGTCACCCCGTCGGTGGCGCGGTCGATGGTGTGGTCGACGTAGTATTCGACCTTGTCCTGCAGGGTCGATACGCAACTGACCCCGGCAAATTCCTTGCGCAGGCGCCGAGCGATCAGCGGCTTGAGCAGCCAGCCGAAAGCCCCGGCCATGCGCGGGAAGCGAAAGTGGGTGAGGATATCCAGAAATGCCGGGTCGCTGAGCAGGCGCGCCAGCACGGCGGGCACCTCGGCGTCGTTGTACGGTCGGATGGCATCGAATTCGCCCATCATGCTCTCTTGTTGGAAACGGCTAGGGTAATAGTAGGGCTGCGGACTGAAAAACGGCTCAGACACCGGCAAGGCCTGTAAATAGACCGGCAATTATACGCACAAGTCACCTGGGAGACTGCGATGGTGGAATCTGCTTTCTATGATTGTCCTTACTGCGGTGAGCAAGTGGAAACCACCGTTGACCTGTCCGGTGGCGACCAGGTCTATATCGAGGACTGCCAGGTCTGTTGCCGGCCGATCGTGTTCGTGCTGCAGGTGCATGGCGAGGAGTGGATGCTGGACGTCAAGCGCGAGGACGAGTGATGCAGCGTATCTACGAGCCGGAAAGTCTGCTGGAGGCCGAGCTTCTGATCGGCATGCTGCGCAGCGAAGGGATCCAGGCGCACCTGAGTGGGCGCGACCTGATGGGCGCTGTGGGCGAGCTGCCGATGCAGGGGCTGCTGGGCCTGGCGGTGCCCGATGCGCAGGCCGAATACGCACGCCAGCTGATCGCCGCGTACAATGGCGCCCAGCCGCTTCCTGGCGACGAGCCGGAGAGCCTTCCGGGAATACTGATTTGCTAGGTTTTGCTCATGTGTGGACGTTACGCCCTGTTTCGCTGGTCTTCGGCGTTTGCCGCGCTGCCCGGGTTCCCACCTGACCAGCAGGCGCAATGGAACATCTCGCCCGGCGCCTCGGTGCTGATCCAGCGTCAGCGCGAAGGCCAGCTGGAGCTGGCGCGGGCGCGCTGGGGGCTGACCCCGGCGTGGCTGACCGACCTGTCGCGCACCCCGGCCCAGGCGCGCGCCGAGACCCTGGCCGAGCAACCGATGTTTCGCGAAGCGTTTCGCCTGCGCCGTTGCCTGCTGCCGGCCAACGGCTTCTACGAGTGGCGTGGCACCGCGCGCAAGCGGCCTTACTGGCTGACGCCGGGCGAGGGGTCTTCGCTGTTCTTTGCCGGCGTGTGGGAGGCCTACCCGGTGCAGGACCAGGTGTGGCTGAGCACGGCGGTGGTGACCCAGGCCGCGGTCAACCAGCGCCGGCCGCTGATTCTGGATGCGGCAGGGCAGGCCGCGTGGCTGGACCCGCAGACGCCGCTGGTGAAGTTGCAGGAATTGCTCGCTGGCCCGCAGGCCGCCTTGCGCGAGCGGGTGCTGGCGAACCTGGTGAATGATCCGAAGTTGAATGCGCCGGAGTGCCTGACCCCGGCGTAAGTGGTGAGCCCTTCGCCGGCAAGGCCGGCTCCTACAGGCACTGCATGCCCCTGTAGGAGCCGGCCTTGCCGGCGAAGCTTCTGGCTCAGACGCGAAACTGATTGATCAACCGGCGCTGCTGCTCCGCCAGCTTGGTCAGCTCCGCGCTCGCCGTGCTTGACTCATCCGCCCCGCCAGCCACTTCATTGGCCACCTGACCGATATTGATCACGTTGCGGTTGATGTCCTCGGCCACTGCGCTCTGCTCCTCCGCCGCGCTGGCGATCTGGGTGTTCATGTCGTTGATCACCGACACCGCCCGGGTGATGCTCTCCAGAGCCTGGGCCGCCTGCGCCGCCTGTTGCACGCTGACTTCGGTCTTGCCCTGACTGTCCTCCATTACCTGCACCACATCCCGCGTGCCCTGCTGCAGCTGCTGGATCATCTGCTGGATCTCTTCGGTAGCCTGCTGGGTCTTCTGCGCCAGGTTGCGCACTTCATCGGCCACCACGGCAAACCCGCGTCCCTGTTCACCGGCTCGCGCCGCCTCGATGGCCGCGTTGAGCGCCAGCAGGTTGGTCTGTTCGGCAATTGCACGAATCGCCACCAGGATCGCGTTGATGTTCTCGCTGTCGCGCGCCAGAGCCTGTACCACACCCACCGCACGGCCGATCTCCTCGGCCAGGGCGCTGATCGAGGTGGAGGTGTTGCGCACGATCTCCAGGCCCTGGTTGGCGGCCTGGTCGGCATTGCTGGCCGCTTGCGCCGCATGGGTGGCATTGCGCGCCACGTCCTGGGCGGTCGCGGTCATTTCATGCACCGCAGTGGCCACCAGGTCGATCTCGGCCATCTGCTTGTGCACGCCCTGGTTGGTGCGAATGGCGATGTCGGCGGTGTGCTCGGACGAGTCGCTGACCTTCTGCACCGACACCACCACCTGGCTGATCATTGCCTGCAGCTTGCTCAGGAATGTATTGAAGCCACGGGCGATGGCGCCCAGTTCGTCGGCGCGATCACTGCTCACGCGCCGGGTCAGGTCACCTTCGCCCTGGGCGATGTCGTCCAGCATGCCGACCATCTGGCGCAGCGGCCGGGCGATGCCGTGGGCCAGCAGCCAGATCACCAGCAGGCCAAGCCCGGCGATGCCCAGGCCGACCACGATCATGCCGGTGAGGTCGGTGCTGCGCTGGGCGCTCATTTCGCGCTGCAGCGCGTCAAGGTCGGCCATCACCGCGCTGACCGGCAGTTGCAGCAGCAAGGTCCAGCGCGAGGCGGTGTTGCCCACGGCAAATGGCACGAACAGCTCGATCTGTCCGCTGGCATGGTCGATTTCGTAGTGCAGCGCCTTGCCCGACAGGTTGCCGAGCACCGCCACTTCATCGGGTTGCAGCACATCGCTGGCTTTTTTGCCGAACGTGCTCGCATCCTTGGTGTAGGCCACCACGCGTCCGTTGTTGGACAGCAGCGCCATCTCGCCCGCACCGTCATACAGCTGGGCGTCGGCGGCCTTGAGCATGTCCTGGATGAAGTTCAGCGACAGGTCGGCGGCGGCGATGCCCTGGAACTGTCCGTTGACCATGATCGGCTCGACGAACGAGGCCAGCATCACGGTCTTGTTGCCCACCTGGTACGGGGCCGGGTCGATGGCGCAGGCCTTGCCGGTCTCCTTGGAACACAGGTAGTACTCGCTGGTGCGCACGCCTGTGGGCAGCAGGGTACGGTCGTCCACATCCTGGAGTTTGTCGAGGGTCAGGCTACCGTCGTCGTTACGGTACCACCACGGCAGAAAGCGCCCGCTCTGCGGGTTGACGCCCACCAGCGTGCTGCCTGCATAGCGGGCATCGTCGTGGTCCAGCGCATTGGGCTCCCAGCCCACGTAAACGCCCAGCAACAGCGGGTTGTCCAGGGCGGTCTGCCTGAGCAGGGCGATCATCTGTTCGCGTTCGAGCTTGAGCTGCGGGTTGCCGGCAGCATCCTGCATGCCGATCAGGGCATTGGTGGTGGCCAGGCCGCGGGCGATCAGCAGCGGCGCCTCGAGGCTGCGCTGGATCTGGCTGACCTGGGTCTGGGCCAGGGCCGTCAGGCGTTGCTCGATCACTGCCTCGAACTGTTGCTGGGTGCGGTTGTGCACCAGCGTCTGGGTGCGGGCACCGGAATACACTGCGTATAGCACCAGTGCTGCAACGATGCTCAGCACGATGGCACCGGCCAGCGCGGCCACGGAAAACTGGATCGACTTGAACTTCATGGGAGCTCCGAGCGCAAAGAGGGTCGCCTGTCTGGGCGTTATCGGCGCGCCGGGGGCAAAGCATGAGTGTGGCGATGCAATTCTTCGCGAACGGCTGTAGCGCGTTTATGATGCGCGGCCTAGGATACGCCGCATGTTCGAAGGGAGTGTTTTCATGCGTAGATCAGTTGTTATCGGTGCCCTGAGCGCCAGTGTGCTGCTGGCCGGTTGCCAGGCCGTGAACACCACCAGTGGTGGAGCGGTGGGCGTGGAGCGCAAGCAGTACATGTTCAGCATGCTGTCGACCGATGAGGTCAACCAGATGTACGCGCAGTCGTACCAGCAGACCCTGGGCGAGGCATCCACCAAGGGTATGCTCGACAAGACCAGTGCCACCGCCAAGCGGGTGCAGGCCATTGCCGATCGGCTGATCGTGCAGGCGCCGAAGTTCCGCCCCGATGCGGCGCAGTGGAAATGGGAAGTCAACCTGATCAAGAGCGACGAGCTCAATGCCAACTGCGGCCCGGGTGGCAAGATCATTTTCTATACCGGCCTGATCGACAAGCTCAAGCTGACCGACGACGAGATCGCGGCGGTGATGGGCCACGAGATCGCCCACGCCCTGCGCGAGCATGGTCGCGAGGCGATGTCCAAGGCCTATGGTGTGGAGATGGCGCGCCAGGGCGCAGGTGCCTTGTTCGGCCTGGGCCAGGACAGCCTGGCGCTGGCCGACACCGTGGTGCAGTACAGCATGACCTTGCCCAACAGCCGCAGCAACGAAAACGAAGCCGACCTGATCGGCCTGGAGCTGGCGGCGCGTGCGGGCTACAACCCGAATGCGGCGATCAGCCTGTGGAACAAGATGACCGAAGCGTCGGGTGGTTCGCAGCCTGAGTTCATGAGCACTCACCCGGCTTCGAGCAGCCGTATCGCGTCGTTGCAGGCGGCGATTCCCAAGGTGATGCCGTTGTACGAGCAAGCCAGAAAATAGCGCCGTGACCTTCGCCGGCACTGTCGGCTCCTACCTGAACCTGTAGGGGCCGGCCTTGCCGGCGAATGCTTCACACACTAGCCGGTATCAGCCCACCCACCCGCTGACCTTCATCGCCGAATACACCGCCACCAGCGCCAGCACCACGAATGCCGTGGCCGCCAGGCGACGGATCAGAGTCAACGGCAGCTTCTCGGCGGCAAAATTGCCCGCCAGCACCACCGGTACGTTGGCAATCAGCATGCCCAGGGTGGTGCCGATGATCACCATGATCAGGTGCGGGTACTGCGCCGCCAGCATCACCGTGGCCACCTGCGTCTTGTCGCCGATCTCGGCAATGAAGAACGCGATCAGCGTGGTCAGGAACGGGCCGAAGCGCCGCGCCGTACTGGCTTCATCGTCATCCATCTTGTCCGGCACCAGGGTCCACAGGGCCGTGGCGGCAAAGCTTGCGGCCAGGATCCAGTGCAACGTGGCCTCCGAGAAGAAACTGCCGAACCACGCACCCACCGCACCGGCCGCCGCATGGTTGGCCAGGGTCGCGGCAACGATACCGGCGATGATCGGCCAGGGTTTGCGAAAGCGTGCAGCGAGGATGAGCGCGAGCAGTTGCGTCTTGTCGCCGATTTCGGCGAGCGCAACGATGGCGGTGGGGACCAGCAATGATTCCAGCATCAGGATTCCTACGGGGGCGGGTCGACACGGCTATGACACGTACAGCCTTCCCGCCCCGGGTAAGGTGTGCGTGTCATAGGTCTTGTCAAACCCTGGATCCGTCTGTGCGGACCGTGGGTCGTACGCGCCATGGTCTGAGGACCAAGTATGTTGACGCGTACCGGGCGAGCTGGGTGCTCGCGGGAGACTACTCCCCTAGGACGGAGCGGATTCTGCCTAGGCAAAACCGTTTGGGCAAGCGAAGTTTTTAAGTTCGTGTGGCCTGGTAGATCCGAAAGCCTTGTCCCTCGTCGCGAATCAGGCAGTTGCCCAAGGCGCCTTCGATGAGCGGTTGGTACCGCAGGAAGCTGTTGGCCACAAGCCGAAGTTCGCCGCCTTTTTTCAGATGATCGGCCGATTTTTTCAGCAAGGTTTCCGAGGCGTGGTAATTGGTGTGAACCCCGGTGTGAAACGGCGGATTGCTCAGGATCACGTTCAGCTCGCGGGGCGCGGCATCGATGCCGTCGCCGGCGATGACCTCCCCCTCCAGGCCATTGGCGGCCAGGGTCAGGCGGCTGCTGGCCACGGCGAAGGCATCCACGTCCAGCAGCGTTACCCGGCTTTGTGGGTAGCGGCGCTTGATCGCCGCGCCGAGCACGCCCGCACCGCAGCCAAAGTCCAGCACATGGCCCACGGGCAGTTGCTCGAGGTTGTCCAGCAGCAGCGCGCTGCCGCGGTCCAGCCGGCCATGGCTGAAGACCCCGGGCAGGCTCACGATCTGCAGCGGGCCTTCGGCCAGTGGCAGTTCGAATCGTTGCGCCAGGCTTTCCAGCGGCTGCGCCTCTGGCGGTGTGTCCACCGTGACCTGCCACAGCTGGCAATGGCGTGCACTGTCGAGCTTGCGCGGCTTGCCGAAGGCGTGCAGCTGCTTGGCCGCACCCTCGATACCCCCGCGCTTTTCACCCACCAGGTACAGCTGGCGCCCACCCAGGCGCGAGGCCAGGGCATTGAGCAGGTAGTTGGCCAGATCGCGGGACTTGGGCAGAAACAGCACGGCGCCGTCGAAAGCCACCGTCGGCACCTCCACGCCATAGTGACTGCGCCCGGCAAATCGCGCCTCGAGCGCGGCCTGGTCGCCGGCGTGCCAGCTCCAGGCGCGGGCATCGGGCAGGCTGCCCAGCAGGTCGTCGGCGGGCAGGCCGGCCAGCAACACGGGGCCTTTGAACAGCTCGGCCTGACGGAGCAACACTTCACTACGCGGGTCCATGGTCGGCGCCCCTCTGCAAAAAGTCGCGAATTCTAGCAGAACTCAGCTGACCACTCGGCGCGGGTTGCCCTGCAGGAAGGCTTCGGCGTTCTCGGCCAGTTGGCCGACGATGCGCTGGCGCGCCTCGACCGCGCCCCAGGCACTGTGCGGGGTGACCACAAGGCGCGGGATATCGCCTGCCAGCAGGGGGTTGCCATTGACCGGAGGCTCCACGCTGAGCACGTCGGTGGCGGCGCCACCCAGGTGCCCGCTGCGTAGTGCGTCGGCCAGCGCCTGCTCGTCGATCAGCCCGCCACGGGCGGTGTTGACCACGAACGCGCCGGGCTTGAGCAGGGCCAGCTCGGCGGCGCCGATCATGTTGCGGGTGCTGTCGTTGAGCGGGCAGTGCAGGGTCAGCGCATCCACCTGCGGCAGCAGCTCGGCCAGGCTCAGGCGATCATCGCGGGCCGGGCGGCCGGGCAACTGGCCGGACAGCACGCGCATGCCGAAGGCTTCGGCCAGGCGCGCCACCGCACCGCCAAGTTCGCCGTGGCCGAGCAGGCCGAGGGTCTTGCCCTCCAGTTCGACGATGGGAAAGTCGAGCAGGCAGAACTGCCTGGCCTGGGCCCATTTGCCGTCGGCCACCGCCTGCTGGTAATCGGGCAGGCGAGTGGCCAGCGCCAGCAGCAGGGCCAGGGTGTGCTGCGCCACCGAGGGCGTGCCGTAGCCCTGGCAGTTGCTGACCACGATGCCCTGGGCACGCGCGGCCTGCAGGTCGACGTTGTTGGTGCCGGTGGCCGACACCAGGATCAGCCTGAGGTCGGGGCAGGCGGCGAGGGCGGCGGCGTCCAGGTGCACCTTGTTGGTGATCGCCACGCTCGCGCCCTGCAGACGCTCGGCCACCTCGTGGGGGGCAGTGGCCGGGTGCAACTGCAGTTCATCGAAGCAGCCGCGCAGGCGGCTCAGGTCGAGGTCGCCCAGGTCCAGGGAGCTGTGGTCGAGGAATACAGCGCGGCGCAAGGTCATGGGGCAGGCTCCTGGGGTGTGGTTTGGGCAGGTAGTGGGGCATTAGAGCCTGCATCGCCGTGGGCGTAAAGCCAGGCATCCGGCTGCACGGGAGGTGACTGTGCCGATTCACTTGTAACTGTATCTTTCAGAACTGCCAGGCAGTGGGTAAGGTACGCCACCCGATCGTTTGCCAGGAGCGTCACCCCATGTACTGGGCAGAATTTCTCACCGTTGCGCTGATCCACCTGCTGGCCGTGGCCAGCCCCGGCCCGGACTTTGCGGTGGTGGTGCGCGAAAGTGTTACCCACGGTCGGCGCGCCGGTACCTGGACCGCCTTCGGCGTGGGCACGGCGATCTTCCTGCATGTGGGCTATTCGCTGCTGGGCATCGGCCTGATCGTGTCGCAGTCGATCATGCTGTTCAACGTGCTCAAGTGGCTGGCTGCGGCCTACCTGGTGTACATCGGCATCAAGGCCCTGCGTGCCCGCCCGGCGCCTGCCGGCAGCGAGAGCGTGCAGGTCTCGACCGTGGCGCGCACCCCGCGTGCCGCCTTTGTGGCAGGGTTCATGACCAATGGCCTGAACCCCAAGGCCACGCTGTTCTTCCTGTCGCTGTTCACGGTGGTGATCAACCCGCACACGCCGCTGCTGATACAGGCCGGCTATGGGGCCTACCTGGCGCTGGCCACCGGCCTGTGGTTCTGCCTGGTGGCCCTGCTGTTCAGCCACGCCCGCGTCCGTTCCGGCTTTGCGCGCATGGGCCACTGGTTCGATCGCGGCATGGGCGCGGTGCTGGTGGCGCTGGGTATCAAGATCGCCTTCACCGAGATGCACTGAGGCGGTTGATGGCCATTGGCCTGTCATCCCTGCGGGCGCGCAAATCATTCCTTTGGCTGATTTGAGCGCCCCCGTCCCGTTCTAGAGTAAGCGCCGTATTGCCATGCCTGCGTACTCGAAAAAGGGACTCCCATGCTGCAAACCAGGATTATCGCCCCCGCTGCGGGCGCTTACGAATACCCGCTGCTGATCAAGCGCCTGCTGATGTCGGGCAGCCGCTACGAGAAAACCCGCGAGATCGTGTACCGCGATCAGCTGCGCTACAACTACCTGACCCTGAGCGAGCGCATCGCGCGCCTGGCCAACGTGCTCACCGCAGCCGGGGTCAAGGCCGGCGACACCGTGGCGGTGATGGACTGGGACAGCCATCGCTACCTGGAGTGCATGTTCGCCATCCCGATGATCGGCGCGGTGGCCCACACCATCAACGTGCGCCTGTCGCCCGAGCAGATCCTCTACACCATGAACCACGCCGAAGACCGCTTCGTACTGGTCAACAGCGATTTCATCGGGCTGTATCAGTCCATCGCGCCGCAACTGACCACGGTCGAGAAGACCCTGCTGCTCACCGACGGCCCCGACAAGCATGCCGAACTGCCGAACCTGGTGGGCGAGTACGAGCACTTGCTGGCCGGCGCGGCCACTACCTACGACTTCCCCGACTTCGACGAGAACTCGGTGGCCACCACCTTCTACACCACCGGTACCACCGGCAACCCCAAGGGCGTGTATTTCACCCACCGCCAGCTGGTGCTGCACACCCTGGGCGTGGCTACCGTGACCGGCAGCATCGACAGCATCCGCCTGCTGGGCACCGATGATGTGTACATGCCCATCACCCCGATGTTCCACGTGCACGCCTGGGGCATCCCCTACGTGGCCACCATGCTCGGGCTCAAGCAGGTCTACCCGGGGCGCTACGAGCCGGAGATGCTGTGTCAGCTGTGGCGGGACGAAAAGGTCACCTTCTCGCACTGCGTACCGACCATCCTGCAGATGCTGCTCAACGCCAAGGGCGCGCAGGGCCAGGATTTCGGCGGCTGGAAGATCATCATCGGCGGCAGCTCGCTCAACCGCGCCCTGTATGAGTCGGCCAAGGCCCAGGGCATCCAGCTCACGGCGGCCTATGGCATGTCGGAAACCTGCCCGCTGGTGGCCTGTGCCCACCTCAACGAAGAGCTGCTGGCCGGCAGCGACGACGAATGCATCAGCTACCGCATCAAGGCCGGCGTGCCGGTGCCGCTGGTGGAGGCCGCGGTGATGGATGCCGACGGCGGCTTCCTGCCGGCTGACGGCGAGTCCCAGGGCGAACTGGTGCTGCGCGCGCCGTGGCTGAGCATGGGGTATTTCCGCGAACCGGAGAAAGGCGCCGAGCTGTGGCAGGGCGGCTGGCTGCACACCGGGGATGTGGCGACCATCGACAGCATGGGCGTGGTCGATATCCGCGATCGCATCAAGGACGTGATCAAGACCGGCGGGGAGTGGGTGTCGTCGCTGGCCCTCGAAGACCTCGTCAGCCGCCACCCCTCGGTGCGCGAAGTGGCGGTGGTGGGTGTACCCGATCCGCAGTGGGGCGAGCGTCCGTTTGCCCTGCTGGTGGTGCGTGACGGCACCAGCATCGACGCCCGCGAGCTCAAGGAGCACCTCAAGCCCTACGTGGAGCTGGGCATGATCAACAAGTGGGCAATCCCCAGCCAGATCGCCCTTGTTACCGAAATTCCCAAGACCAGCGTGGGCAAGCTGGACAAGAAGCGCATCCGCGTCGACATCAGCCACTGGCAGGCCAGCAACAGCGCATTTCTGTCCACCCTCTGAAGGCAGGCCGGTCGCGCCCTGGCGGGTGCGACCCTCGCGCCAGACACCTGCGCGCCTTGTCAAAGCGAAAAAATAGGCCATCCTTGCCGCTGCCCGCGCAGTTGGCGAGCGAATCAGCTCTTTGGGTGTAGTACCAACGTGCAAATCACACTTTAGAGGGATCAAGCACAGGTACCTGCTGGCTATAGTCGGGTCAGGGGATTTTTAGGGACGGGGGCCCGCGCAAATGACTGCGCACTGCCACGTTGGTCGACCAGCAGGCGTATTCACGTCGGTCGTTCGATGCGTTTCTCAAAGGACTCACTGCCATAAAAATAAAGTACATGGAGTAGCGTCGATGACATCAGTAAATCTGTTCTGGCGCCGGGCGAAATTGCCATTGGCCGTCAGCCTCGCTTCTACGCTCGCCGGCCCTGCATTCGGCGTCAGTTTCAACATCGGTGAAATCGAAGGTCAGTTCGACTCGTCGCTGTCCGTGGGGGCCAGCTGGTCGACGGCCAAGCCGAACCAGAACCTGATCGGCGTCAACAACGGCGGCAAGGGGCTGTCGCAGACCTCCGACGACGGCCACCTGAACTTCAAGCGCGGCGAGACCTTCTCGAAGATCTTCAAGGGCATCCACGACCTGGAGCTCAAGTACGGCGACACCGGCGTGTTCGTGCGTGGCAAGTATTGGTACGACTTCGAACTCAAGGACGAACACCGCCAGTTCAAGGACATCAGCGACTCCAACCGCAAAGAGGGCGCCAAGTCGTCCGGTGCCGAGCTGCTCGACGCCTTCGTCTACCACAACTACTCGATTGGCGAACTGCCGGGTTCGGTGCGTTTCGGCAAGCAGGTGGTGAGCTGGGGTGAAAGTACCTTCATCGGTGGTGGCATCAACTCGATCAACCCCATCGACGTTTCCGCGTTCCGCCGCCCGGGTGCCGAGATCAAGGAAGGCCTGATCCCGGTCAACATGTTCTACATCTCCCAGAGCCTGACCGACAACCTGTCGGCCGAAGCCTTCTACCAGCTGGAATGGGACCAGACCGTCGTCGACAACTGCGGCACCTTCTTCTCCCAGCCGGACATCATCGCCGACGGTTGCACCGACAACCTGCGCGTATTGTCCAGCAGCCGCACCATGACCCCGGCACAGATCGCCGGCCTGGCCAACTTCGGCGTGGACGTGAACGAGGAAGGCATCAAGGTGGCGCGCGGCCCCGACCGCGATGCCCGTGACAGCGGCCAGTTCGGTGTTGCCCTGCGCTACATGTTCGAACCGCTCAATACCGAGTTCGGCGCCTACGCCATGAACTACCACAGCCGTGCGCCGATCTTCAGCGCCACGGGGGCTTCTGCACAGGCCTACGCCATTGCCGGCATGGTCGACCCGCGCACCGGCGCCGCCATCGTGGCGGGCAACTCCAAGTACTTCGTCGAGTATCCCGAAGACATCCGGCTGTACGGCCTGAGCTTCTCCACCACCCTGCCTACCGGCACCGCGTGGAGCGGTGAAATCAGCTACCGGCCGAACGCACCGGTGCAGCTGAACACCACCGACATCCTGTACGCCGGGGTCACCCAGCTGGGCGGCACGTTCGGCAATGCCTCGCTGCTCAAGGGCCAGGCCGATACCGACCTGCACGGCTACAAGCGCAAGGAAATCACCCAGTTCCAGACCACCCTGACGCACTTCTTCGACCAGGTGATGGGCGCCAGCCGCATGACCGTGGTAGGTGAAGTGGGCGTGACCCACGTGGGCGGCCTGGAAAGCGCCGACAAGCTGCGCTACGGCCGCGATCCGGTGTATGGCCCTGGCCCGCTGCCGGATACCTTCGGCCTCAACACCTGCACGGACATCCTCAACGCCGGCACCATCGGTGGCGCCGCGCCTGGCGGTGGTTCCTCCGCCAACCGCAGCCGCAAGTGCGAAAAGGACGGCTACACCACCAGCACCTCGTGGGGCTACCGTGGCCGCGTGATCTGGGACTACAACGATGTGTTCGCCGGGGTCAACCTCAAGCCGAGCGTGGCCTGGTCGCATGACGTGTCCGGCTACTCGCCAGGCCCGGGCGGCAACTTCGAGGAAGGGCGCAAGGCGGTCAGCCTGGGCCTGGACGCCGAATACCAGAACACCTACACCGCGAGCCTGTCGTACACCAACTTCTTCGATGGCAAGTACACCACCGTGGATGACCGCGACTTCATCGCCCTCAGCTTCGGCGTGAACTTCTAAGCACTGATCCGGGAAGACCAAGATCATGAAAGCAACCAAGAGTCTGTTGAAAATCGGTGTGCTGAGCCTGTCGCTGCTCGCCACCGGCGTGATGGCGGCGGTGTCCGCCGACGAAGCCGCCAAACTGGGCACCAGCCTGACCCCGATGGGCGCCGAGAAGGCCGGCAATGCCGACGGTTCGATCACCGCCTGGCAGCCCCTGAGCACCACGGCCGGTTCGGTCGATGCCAAGGGCTTCCTGTCCGACCCGTACGGCAACGACAAGCCCAAGTTCACCATCACCGCGCAGAACGTCGACCAGTACAAGGACAAGCTGTCCCCTGGCCAGTTGGCCATGTTCAAGCGCTATCCGGACACCTTCAAGCTGCCGGTGTACCCGACCCAGCGTGGCTCCACGGTGCCGGACTCGGTGTTCGCCGCCATAAAGAAGAACGCCACCACCACCAACCTGGTAGCTGGCGGCAACGGGCTGGAGAACTTCCAGATCGCGATTCCGTTCCCGATCCCGAAAAGCGGTGTGGAGGTGATCTGGAACCACATCACTCGCTACCGTGGCGGTGGCGTCACGCGTGTGGTGAACCAGGCCACGCCGCAGCAGAACGGCAGCTACAGCATGGTGAAGCTCGAGGAACAGTTCATGTTCCGCGATCGCCTGAAGGATTTCGATCCGGCCAACCCTGGCAACGTGCTGTTCTACTTCAAGCAGAAAGTGACCGCCCCGCCGCGCCTGGCCGGTACCGTGCTGCTGGTTCACGAGACCCTCGACCAGGTCAAGGAGCCGCGCAAGGCCTGGATGTACAACGCTGGCCAGCGCCGCGTGCGCCAGGCCCCGCAAGTGTCGTATGACGGCCCGGGTACCGCCGCTGACGGCCTGCGTACCTCCGACAACCTGGACATGTTCAACGGTGCGCCGGACCGCTACGACTGGAAGCTGGAAGGCAAGAAGGAGATGTACATTGCCTCCAACAGCTACAAGCTCGATTCGACGAGCCTCAAGTATGCCGACATCATCAAGCCGGGGCATATCAACCAGGACCTGACCCGTTACGAGCTGCGTCGCGTGTGGCATGTGGTGGGCACCCTGAAGCCGGGCCAGCGGCATATCTATGCCAAGCGTGACTTCTACATCGACGAAGACACCTGGCAAGCGGCCGTGATCGACCAGTACGACGGCCGCGGCCAGCTGTGGCGGGTATCCGAGGCACATGCCCAGGACTACTACAACAAGCAGGTGCCGTGGTACACCCTGGAAGCCATCTACGACCTGCAGTCGGGCCGTTACCTGGCGCTGGGCATGAAGAACGAAGAGCAGAAGGCCTACAACTTCGACTTCACTGCCAGCAAGGCCGACTTCCAGCCGGCAGCGCTGCGCCAGGATGGTGTGCGCTGAGTTAGAACCTCCTCCGTGTGATCCCCAGAACGCCCCGGCTTGCCCGGGGCGTTTCTGTGTGTGGCCCGACAACAGGCCGTGAGGGGCAATGCGGGATGAAGTGCGCGCAATGCCGCGCTTCGTGAGTTTTTGTCGCTTTTTGTTGTAGTCTTTTTTCCGACCTCTGCGCCAATCATCTTCAAATGTGCCGTTTAAAGCGCTAGTCTCGGCGGGTCTGTTCTGCCGAAGACTTCCAACTAAAACGAGCCGGCCATGACTGATCTGTCGCGTATGCAAGGGTTCGCCAGCCAGGCCATCAGCGCTGTGGAGGGCCGCTTCTACCGTCCACCACTGCCCGAGGGGCACGTGCCGCGCCCGCGGCTATGCCAGCGCCTGCACGCCGGCCTGAGCGGTCGACTGCTGCTGGTTTCGGCGCCCGCCGGTTTCGGCAAGAGCTCGCTGGCCGTGGAGTTCTGCCAGAGCCTGCCCGCCTCGTGGGGCAGCCTGTGGCTGGGGCTGAGCCAGCGCGACAGCGACCCCGGGCGCTTTCTGGAACGCCTGCTCGAAGGGCTGCAGCAGTTCTGCCCGGACCTGGGCAACCAGGCCCTGGGCCTGCTCAAGATGCGCCAGCGGCACCAGCCTTTTGCCTTCGAGGAGTGGCTCGACAGCCTGCTCGACGAACTGGCCCTGCACCTGCACCCGCAGAACCCGCTGCTGCTGGTGCTCGATGACTACCATCTGGCCCAGGGCCCGGTGCTCGACCGCTGCCTGCAGTTCTTCCTCAATCATTTGCCGCCTGGCCTGGTGCTGCTGGTCACCAGCCGCCAGCGTCCCGACTGGCACCTGGCGCGCCTGCGCCTGTCGCAGCAGTTGCTCGAACTCACCGAACAGGACCTGCGCCTGAGCCCCGAGGAATCCCTGGCCGTGCTCGACCAGCACCCCACCACGCTGCGTGGCCAGGCCCTGGACAACCTGATTCAACGCAGCGATGGCTGGGTCGCCGGCCTGCGCTTCTGGCTGCTGGCCGCCTCCGAGGCGGGGGTCGACAGCGCCTTGCCCCACGCCCTGCATGGCGGCGAAGGGCTGATCCGCGACTACCTGCTCGAAGAAGTCATCGACTGCCTGCCGCCCGAGGTGCAGGCGTTTCTCTACGACACCGCCTGCCAGGAGCGTTTTTGCGCCGACCTGTGCGATGCCCTGCGCGAAAGCCACGACAGCGCGCAGATACTGCGTTACCTGAAGGCACACCAGGTGTTTCTGGTACCGCTGGACGAGCAGGGTCAATGGCTGCGTTATCACCACCTGTTCTCCGACCTGCTGCGCACCCGCCAGGCCAGCCAGCCGCTGGCCAGCCTGCACCTGCGCGCGTGCCGCTGGTTCCACGCCCAGGGCCTGCTCGACGAGGCGGTGGAGCAGGCCCTGCGCGCCGGTCACCTGGACGTGGCGGCCAACCTGGTGCAGAACCTGTCCGAAGAGCAACTGCTGGCCGAACAGAACGTCGGCATGCTGCTGCGCTGGAAGATGGACCTGCCCGACAGCCTGCTGATCAGCACCCCGCGCCTGATCGTGCTGTACAGCTGGGCGCTGGGGCTGGCCTGCCAGCTGGATGCGGCCGAGGAACTGGTCAGCCACCTCAGCCGGTTCCTGCCGGCGCCTTCGGCCACGGCGCAGAAGTCCATGCTGGCGCAATGGCTGGCCCTGAGCGGAATCATCGCCCGCGGTCGCGGCGACCGTCTGAAAACCCGCTCGTACTGCCAGCAGGCGCTGCGCAGCCTGCCCACCAAGCGCTACGGCCAGCGCCTGATGTGCCTGTCCACGTTGTCCAACCTGGCCATCGCCGAGGGCGATTTCTGGCACGCCCGTGGCTGGAACCGCGAGGCGCTGGAGCTGGCACGGCGGGTCGGCAACCCGTTGTTCGAGGCCCTGGCCCACTACGATCGCGCGCGGGTGCTGCATGCCCGTGGCGAGGTCCTGCGTTCGATGGAGGAGGTGCGCCACGGCCTGCAACGCCTGCAAGGGCTGTCGGCCCAGCGCCTGTACGCGGCGCGTGCGCGCCTGGCGCTGTACGAAGGCTACCTGCTGGTCGCCGGGCTGCAGCCCCAGGAAGGGCGTGCGCGCTTGCGCGCCGGGCTGGTGGAAGCGCGTGCCTGTCGCGACATCAGCGTACTGATCGGGCATTGCGTGCTGGCCACCCTGGACGGACGCGAGGGGCGTTTTACCGAGGCCTTCTGCGAGCTGGCCGAGGCCGAGCGCCTGATGCATATCTGGGACGTGCCGCCGGTGTTCTACCTGGCCATGATCACCCTGGTCAAATGCGAGCTGTGGCTGGCCCAGGGGCGCATGGACCTGGCCGAATCCTGGCTGCTGCGCCTGGGCCAGACCTACGGTGGCGAACGTGCCGCCGCCGCACCGGAGTTCCACCCGCTGCTGCCTTTGCACATCGAACTGCAGCAGGCCCTGCTGGAGCAGGCCCAGGGGCGTACCGCACAGGCCGCACAACGCCTGCAGGCGCTGACCGAGCACGGGCGCAGCAATGGCGGCCAGCTGCTCGGCACCACCGCAGTGTGTCAGCATATCGGCCTGTTGCTGGCGAGCGGTGCTGCAGAGGCGGCCGTGGTGTTGCTGCCCCAGGCCCTGGAGGCCGCGCAGGGGGGCGTGCTGCAACCCTTCCAGCGGCTGCTGGAAGATCACCCCGAGTGGATACGCGAGCAGTTGCTGGCCCAGCCGGCGGGGCCGGTGCAGGCGCGCCTGCTGTCGCTGTTGCCGGTGGTTGATACCCCGCCGGCCCCCGGGGCGGGCACCGAGGCCCTGAGTGCGCGAGAGATGTCGGTGCTCAAGCTGATCGCGCTGGGGTGTTCCAACCAGCAGATCAGCGAGCAACTGTTCATTTCGTTGCACACCGTCAAGACCCACGCCAGCCACATCAACAGCAAGCTCGGCGTCGAGCGCCGCACCCAGGCGGTTGCCCGGGCCAAGGCGCTGGGCCTGTTGTAGCACGGCAGTCGGCCAAGTATGATGGCATCGCGCCATCACGCTTGGCGCGTTGGCTTCGTGCCGCATGCTTGCGGCGCCTCAAGCAAAGTGCACGTGCTGCCGATAGCCTTTCCGAGGCCTGCAGCCGTTGACGTTGCTTGCCAAGCAGCATGCGCTGGCGATGATCGTCGCGCTGCTTGCGTCCTGAAGCCGAGCCTGTCCCTGTAGGCGCCTTGGCGCCGCTCTTCTTTCTTCCAAGTCAGGTTTTGTGGATGTTGGTGTATAGCCAAAAAAGTTTTCTGATCGTCGATGACTTCACCGACTTCCGCACGTCCGTGCGTTCGATGTTGCGGGAAATGGGTATACGCGACGTCGATACTGCCGAGAGCGGCGAGACGGCGATTCGCATGTGCGGGCAGAAGCGCTATGACTTCATCCTGCACGACTTCCACCTGGGCGACGGCAAGAAGAACGGCCAGCAGGTGCTGGAAGACCTGATGATCGACAAGCTGATCAGCCACGAGGCGATCTTTGTCATGGTGACGGCCGAGAGCAGCCAGGCGGTGGTGCTCAGTGCCCTGGAGCACGAGCCGGACGCCTACCTGACCAAGCCCTTCAACCGCCTGGGGCTGACCCAGCGCCTGGACAAGCTGGTACAGCGCAAGACCCTGCTCAAGCCTATCTTGCAGGCGTTGGACCGTGGCCGACCGGCCGAAGTGCTGCTGGCCTGCGACAACCTGTGCAAGCAGGACCCGCGCTTTGCGCCGCTGTGCCTGCGCTACCGTGCCGACGCCCTGGGTGCCCTCAACCGGCATGAAGAGCTGGAGCGCTTTCTCAAGGCGATCCTGGCCAATCGCCCTACGCCATGGGCATACGCGGCGCTGGGCAAGCTGCTGTTCAAGCGCGGCCAGGCCGTCCAGGCCAAGGAAATCTACGAACAGGCGATCAAGGCGTTTTCGATGATGCCCGGCCTGTACGACGGCTTGGCCGACGTGCTGGCTGCCGCAGGTGAAACCCGCCGTGCCCAGTCGGTGCTCGAAGAGGCCGTACGCCTGTCGCCGCTGGCGGTCCGCCGGCAGATGCAACTGGGCAAGCTGGCCCTGGGCAACGCCGACTTCGACACCTCGTCGCGGGCCTATCGCCAGGCCGTGAGCCAGGGCCAGAATTCGCGTTTCAAAGACCCTGAAAGCAACCTGGGCCTGGCCCAGGCGCTGATCCAGAAGAACGTGGGCAACGGCCTGGATGCACGCACACGGGTGGAGCTGAACCAGGTGCTGGGCGATGTGGCCAAGGAGTACACCGACGACCAGGGCCTGCAGGTACGTGCGCGCTTGATCAAGGCCACCGGCCTGGCGCAGGCGGGCGATGCCGAGACGGCCGCCAAGCTCACCGAGGCGGCGGTTGCGCGGCTGGAGAACATGGACCAGTTCTTCTCGGCCGAAACCGCCCTGGCAGTGGCTGCGCAGTTGCAGCAACTGGGCCAGGAGGCGGCGGGCACGGCCATCCTCAAGAACTGCGTGGAAGTCTACGGTGACGACGCGAGCGTGATGCAGAGCATCGCCAAGCTGACCGACGACCCGACGATTCTAGGCGCCGGCAACGAAGCCGTCGACCTCAACCGCCAGGGCGTGCGCAGCTATCAGGCCGGCAAGGTCGGCGAGGCGCTGGAGCAGTTCCGTCGCGCGCTGGCGTTGCAGCCCAAGAACATCAGCATTGCGCTGAACACTGCCCAGGCGCTGCTGCGCATGGCCGGGGAAAACCCCTCGAGCGCCGCGCTGGAGGAATGCCGCGCGTGCCTGGCCAAGGTGGCGGGCATTCCCAATACCGATCCGCGCTACGAGCGCTATCGAAAACTGCGTATCCGGGCGGTGGGCTCATGAGCAACGATTCCCAGGGGCTGGATTTTTCCACGGTGATCGCCTCCACCGTACACGACATGAAGAACTCCCTGGCGATGCTGATGCAGGCGCACAGCCAGTGGCTGTCGCGCCTGCCGGCCGCCCAGGCGCAAGGCCCGGAGCAGGCGGTGGTGGAGCACGAGTTCGCGCACCTCAACGGCATGCTCGTGCAGCTACTGGGGCTGTACAAACTCGGGGTCAATCAGTTGCCCATGTGCCCCGACTACCATGACCTGGACGACTTCATCGGCGGCCTGCTGGCGTCCAATCAGCCGATCATCGACAGCCGCGAGATCATTGCGCGCTACGAGATCGATGCCTTCAACCCGCTGGGCTTCTTCGACCGCGAGCTGGTCGGTTCGGTGATCTCCAACGTGATCAACAACGCCATCCGCTATGCCGGGCACGCCTTGCTGGTCACGGTGGCGGAGCAGGGCGAGCAACTGGTGCTGAGCATCAATGACGACGGCCCGGGTTATCCACAGGGCATGATCGACCGTCAGGCCGACTACGTGCAGGGCATCAACCTGCACACCGGCAGCACCGGGTTGGGCCTGTACTTCGCTGAACGCATTGCTGCGCTGCACGAGCGCAACGGTGTGCGCGGGCGCATCGAGATCGCCAATGGCGGTGCCCTGGGCGGCGGCCTGTTCCAGCTGTACCTGCCCTGAGCCAGCCGCCGGTCGGCCAGGGCGTTGCACCAAAGTCTACAAATTAAACGGTTAGTACATAAAATCCCGTAACATAGGCCACCTGCATTTCTTGTGTCCCGGTTCGCGTCTTCGTCGCTGACCGGGTGGTGATCTATTGTCTTTCGGGAGGGCCGTTTGAGCCTCTTTTCGCGTTTTCCGTTCAGCCCCCTCGCGTTTGCCGTGGGCCTTTCTTCCAGCCTGCTGGCGTGTGCGGTGCAGGCCGATGCATTCGACAACCTTGTCGACAGCCCGACCCTGACCGGCGACTGGGGCGGCAGCCGCTCACGCCTGGAGGCGAGCGGCGTCAAGCTCACCGGCGAATATGTGTCGGAAACCATGGGCCTGGTCAGCGGTGGCCTCAAGCACGGTGCGCGCTATGCGCAGCAGGTCCGCCTGGGCGCCACCTTTGACCTCGAGACATTGCTGGACGAGGCGGATGCAGGCACGGTCCAGCTGACGATCAATGACCGGCGCGGCAACAGCGCCTCGCAAGACCTGGTGGGCAACCGGCTGCCGGTGCAGGAGATCTATGGCGGGCTGTACACGCGCCTGAGCGAACTGAGCTATGCGCGCAGCCTGTTCACCGACGACCTGAACATCAAGCTCGGCTGGATGGCCATGGGCAATGACTTCGGCGGCATGGGCATCCTCACCAACTTCGTCAACGCAGGTTTCTGCGCGCACCCGCTGAGCATGTCCGGTGGCAGTGGCTGGGGCAACTACCCCACGGCGCACTGGGGCATGGAGCTGAAATACCGCATCAGCCCCGAGTGGACGGTGCAGACCGCCTGGTTCAACGTGAACCCCGAGACCAACAGCGCCTCGTCCAAGGCCTTCGACCTGACCTCCAGCGGCACCACCGGGGCCATCCTGCCGGTGGAGCTGATCTACAACAACCTGGCTACCTATGACGGGCAGTACAAGTTCGGCTGGTATTACGACACCTCCGACACTGCGCGCATCGGCCAGCCCGACAGCAAGGCGGCGGGGCGTCACGGTGCCTATGTCCTGGTCGATCAGATGGTATGGCGTTCGGATTCGACCCGGGGGCGCAGCGTACGCCTGTTCGCGCAGGCCACCGACACCGACACGGCCACTTCGCCGTTCTCGCACTGGTACGCGGCCGGAGCGGTGCTGAGCCGACCGTTCGCTTCGCGCGAGCATGACAACGTGGGGTTGGCATACGGCCGTGCGGTGTTCAACTCGCGCAGCCGCGATGTCCAGATCGCCAACCTGGAGCGCGGTGGCGACCTGGCCCAGGCGCAGAGTGTCAGCAACCTGGACATGGGCGAGCAGTTGGTGGAACTGAGCTACACCGCCCAGGTAACCCGCTGGCTGACGGTGCGCCCGAGCGTGCAGTACGTGATGGAGCCGGGTGCATTTTCCGGCAAGGACACCCAGGACGCGTTGCTGGCCGGCGTACAGGTGAAGGTGCAGTTCTGATGGAGTGAGCGCGATGCGCTTGTTCGCCGGGAGGCTGACCCCTGCACAGGACTGTAGGAGCCAGCCTTGCTGGCGAAGAGGGGTGCATGACATCATCCCGCGCCCAGATCGCCCAGGATGGCCTGCCTTCATGCTTCGCACTTCACTGCTTGCCCTAGCTCTGTTCTCCTTCCCGGTTTTCACCTACGCAGCCCCTTCGGCCTCGGACAAGAGTTGCAGCGGTGACGATTATGTCTGCCCCGACTGGATGCCGACCCAGGGCCAGGTGCAAGACGCCATGGCTGACTTCACCCGCAAGCTTCACGCCAGTGGCCGGATGACGTCGCCGATCAAGGTGCTGGGCCGCATAGAAGTCTCCACTGTCTCTTGCGCATCGATGGGCCCGGACCGCGATTCGAACTTCATCTGCGGTGCCGAAGTACGCCTGCTCGGCGACGGCGGGCAGACCCACCACGTGCAATCGTCCTACACCATGCGGCTTTCCGAGTCGAACCGGTTCAGCGTCTACTCGCAGGGCGAATGGGTTGAGTTGTGACGCGAATCGTGGCTGACTGCGCGCTCTTTTTCATCGAGCCCCTGCCGTAGCCATGAGTGAACTCACCGTCGAACTGATCCCGACCGGCCCTGAACACATCGAGCTGATCCGCAACCTCTACCAGTTCTATGCCTACGAGTCCTCGGACTGGGAGCAGGAAGACGTCGAGGTGGACGGCCGTTTCTACATCCACGACGAACACCTGGCCCGCTACTGGCAGGAGCCGCAGTGGAGCGCCAACCTGATCCTGGTCGATGGCTACATCGCCGGCTTCCTGCTGGTCGAGCGCAGCGAACTGGCCGGGCTGGACGCACAGGAGCTGGCCGACCTGTTCATTCTCAAGCGCTACCGGCGCAAGGGCATCGGCCAGGCATTGGCTACCCAGGTGCTGATGAGTGGGGAAGGGGACTGGCTGGTGCGCTTCTATGACCAGGATGAAACCTCACAGGCGTTCTGGCGCAGCGTGCTCGACAACCTGCCGCGGCCGGTGCAGGCCATCGAACTGGATGATGAGGGCGAGTTGCTGAGCTTTTTGATTACGCGGGCGGTCATGCACTGAAGCCGCTGATAGCCTGGTCCGACACGGTGGTGCCTGTTGCCTTCGACCAGCAAGGGCGCGCATTGCTAAAACCAGGGCTCCTGCAATGAACTACAGTTTGTCCCGAGGGAATTTTTATCGCAGCTCGCGTTCCAAGCCTGGCAGGGAACCGCCGTCGGTCCGCTGCATACACGAATTCTGTAGGAGCTTGTCCATGTTCACCATGCGTCGTCTGATTATCGTCGCTTCTGCTGCTGCCCTGATGACTGGCTGCGCCAGTCAGAACCCCTATGACAACCAGGGCCAGGCGCAAGGCTCCACCGGGATGAGCAAGACCGCCAAGTACGGCGGCCTGGGCGCATTGGCCGGTGCCGTTGCCGGTGCCGCCATCGACCACAACAACCGTGGCAAGGGTGCGTTGATCGGCGCCGCCGCGGTGGGCGCCGCCGCCGCCGGCTACGGCTACTACGCCGACCGCCAGGAAGCGGCACTGCGCGAGAGCATGGCCAACACCGGTGTCGAAGTGCAGCGTCAAGGCGACCAGATCAAGCTGATCATGCCGGGCAACATCACCTTCGCCACCGACTCGGCGAGCATTGCACCAAGCTTCTACGCGCCGCTGAACAACCTGGCCAACTCGTTCAAGCAGTTCAACCAGAACACCATCGAAGTGGTCGGTTTCACCGACAGCACCGGCAGTCGCCAGCACAACATGGACCTGTCGCAGCGTCGTGCACAGGCCGTGAGCACCTACCTGACCTCCCAGGGCGTCGACCCTTCGCGCGTGAGTGCGCGTGGCCTGGGCCCGGACCAGCCGATCGCGAGCAACGCCGATGCCAACGGGCGTGCGCAGAACCGTCGGGTGGAGGTGAACCTCAAGCCGATTCCTGGGCAGCAGTACCAGTAAATCTTTTCGCCAGCAATGCTGGCTCCTACAGGGGGCTCACGCCGTTGTAGGAGCCGGCCTTGCCGGCGAAGGGCTCACTGCTGGCGCATCCGCTCCAGCCGTTCATCCTTCTCTTCCCACAACCGGTTGATCCACTGCTGGAACGCCAGCCTGTAGGCTTCATCCTGGTCGTAGCTGCGTCCCAGGAATTCCTTGGGAATCGCCAGCGCCTCGAACGTCACCTCCACCCGCGCCACTCGCCCGCACAGCAGGTCCCAGAAGCCCGGTGTGCCCTGCGGGTAATGGATCGTCACGTTGATGATCGACTCCAGTTGCTCGCCCATCGCATCCAGCACGAAGGCAATGCCGCCCGCCTTGGGTTTGAGCAGGTGCCGGAACGGCGAACCCTGTTCGGCATGCTTGGCGGGGGTGAAACGCGTGCCTTCGGCAAAGTTGAAGATCGCCGTGGGCTTGCCACGGAACCTGGCGCAGGTACGGCGCGTGGTCTGCAGGTCCTTGCCCTGTTTTTCTGGGTGCTTGGCCAGGTAGGCCTTGCTGTAGCGCTTCATGAACGGAAAGCCCAGCGCCCACCAGGCCAGGCCGATCACCGGCACCCAGATCAGCACCTGCTTGAGGAAGAACTTGAGCGGTCGGATACGCCGGTTGAGCACGTATTGCAGCACCATGATGTCCACCCAGCTCTGGTGGTTGCTGGTCACCAGGTAGCTGTGCTGGTAGTCCAGCCCGGCCAGCCCCTCGATGTCCCAGCGGGTGCGCCCGACCAGGTTCATCCAGCCCTTGTTGTTGCTGATCCAGGCTTCGTGGATGTGCCGCATCAGTTCGTCGGTGACGCGCTGCGCGGCGGCAAAGGGCAGGCACAGCTTGAACAGGCTGACGATGAACAGCGGTGTGCAGCACAGGATGGTGTTGGCGGCCAGCAGCAGCGAGCCGATGACTCCGCGCACGGGCGCGGGCAGAAAAGCGAGCATGGTCAGTTATCCAGCGAGCGGTTGGCCTGAATCGCGGTCAGGGCAATGGTGTAGACGATGTCGTCGACCTGGGCGCCACGCGGCAGGTCGTTGACCGGCTTGCGCAGGCCCTGCAGCATCGGCCCCAGGCTCACGCAATCGGCGCTGCGCTGCACGGCCTTGTGGGTGGTGTTGCCGGTGTTCAGGTCGGGGAACACGAACACCGTTGCGCGTCCGGCCACCTTGCTGTTGGGCGCCAGCTGGCGGGCGATGTCCTGGTTGGCGGCGGCGTCGTACTGCAACGGCCCATCGATCTGCAGGCCACGCTGGGTTTCCTGGGCCAGCAGGGTGGCCTCGCGCACCTTCTCGACCTCTTCGCCGCTGGCCGAATCGCCACTGGAATAGCTGATCATCGCCACCCGCGGGGTAATGCCGAAGGCTTCGGCCGAATCGGCGCTTTGCAGGGCAATTTCGGCCAGCTCGCCGGCAGTGGGGTGCGGGTTCATCACGCAGTCGCCATACACCAGCACCTGCTCGGGGAACAGCATGAAGAACACCGACGACACCAGGCTGCAGCCGGGGGCGGTCTTGATCAGTTGCAGGGCCGGGCGGATGGTGTTGGCGGTGGAGTGCACCAGGCCCGAGACCAGGCCGTCGACCTCGTCCAGGGCCAGCATCATGGTGCCGATCACCACCGGGTCTTCTAGCTGCTGCTCGGCCATCGGCGCGTTAAGGCTCTTGCTCTTGCGCAGGCTGACCATAGGCTCGACGTAGCGCTCGCGGATCAGGTCCGGGTCCAGAATCTCCAGCCCCTCGGGCAGGCTGATGCCCTGGGCGCGGGCCACTGCCTGTACGTCCTCGGGCCTGGCCAGCAGCACGCAGCGGGCGATGCCACGGGCCTGGCAGATGGCGGCGGCCTGCACGGTCATCGGCTCGGCGCCTTCGGGCAGCACGATGCGCTTGTTGGCCTGCTGGGCACGCTGGATCAGCTGGTAGCGGAACACCGCAGGCGACAGGCGCATCTCGCGCGGGGTGCCGCAGCGCTGGTTGAGCCAGTCGGCATCCAGGTGGCTGGCCACGAAGTCGGTGATGATCTCCGCGCGCTCGCGGTCGTCCACCGGGATTTCCTTGTTCAACTGGTTCAGCTGGTTGGCGGTGTCGTAGGAGCCGGTACTCACCGACAGCACCGGCAGGCCGGCCAGCAGGGCGCCCTGGCACAGTTCGAGGATGCGCGGGTCGGGCTTGCTGTCGCTGGTCAGCAGCAGGCCGGCCAGTGGCACACCGTTGATCGCCGCCAGGCTGACGGCCAGGATGATGTCGTCGCGATCACCCGGGGTCACCACCAGCGTGCCGGGCTTGAGCAGCGGCACGGTGTTGGCCACGGTGCGGGCGCAGATGATGATCTTGTTCATGCGCCGGGTTTCGTAGTCGCCGGCGTTGAGTACCTGGGCACCGAGCAGCTCGGCCACGTCGCGGGTGCGCGGGTCGTTGAGCCCGGCCTGGAACGGGATGCAGCCCAGCAGGCGGAACTCGCCGCTGCGCAGCAGGGGCGAATGCTCCTGCAGGCGGCTGGCGAAGGTGTCCATCGGTTCGTCGCTGCGCACCTTGTTGAGGATCACGCCCAGCACCTTGGGGTCGCGCGGGCCGCCGAACAGCTGAGCCTGCAGCTCGACACGGCCCGACAGCTCGGCCAGCACGTCGTTTTCCGGCGCCGACACAAGGATCACCTCGGCGTCCAGGCTCTTGGCCAGGTGCAGGTTGACCCGTGCGGCGTAGCTGGCATGGCGGGTCGGCACCATGCCCTCGACCACCAGCACGTCCTTGCCGATGCAGGCCTGCTGGTACAGGGTGATGATCTCTTCGAGCAGTTCGTCCAGCTGGCCATCGCCGAGCATGCGTTCCACATGCGCCAGGCTCAGCGGTTGCGGCGGCTTGAGGCCGTGGGTGCGGGCGACCAGTTCGGTGGAGCGTTCCGGGCCGGTGTCGCCGGGGTGGGGCTGGGCGATCGGCTTGAAGAAGCCGACCTTGAGTCCGGCGCGTTCCAGTGTGCGCACCAGGCCCAGGCTGATGGAGGTCAGGCCGACACCAAAGTCGGTCGGCGCGATGAAAAATGTCTGCATGCGAGCTTCTCGAAGTGAGCTGTTGCAAAAGAATCAATTGCCAAGGGTAGCGCTATCGACCCCCTGAGCGCACCAGCCGCAGGCAAATGGCTGGCCGATTCGTTGCTGGCGCAGGTCTGCGTCCAGCACCCAGCCACGCGACTGCCACGGCGGTTCGTGGCGCAGGTGCTGGGTATGCCCGCACGACAGTTCGACCACCCAGTGGCCATGCTCGTCCTGATGAAAACCCAGCACCCGGCTGGGAAAAGCGGCTTCCCGTTTGTCCGGGTTGCGTTCGCTTTCAGGCGATGCGTTGGTTACACTTGTTCGTTCTACATTCTTATGCAAAAGGTCTCGCCCCATGCCGATCGCCGCCAACAAGGCTGTCTCCATCGACTATACCCTGACCAACGACGCTGGTGAGGTCATCGATAGCTCCAACGGCGGCGCGCCGCTGGTTTACCTGCACGGTGCAGGCAACATCATTCCGGGCCTGGAAAAAGCCCTGGAAGGCAAGGATACCGGCGCCGAGCTGGACGTTGCCATCGAGCCGGAAGACGCCTACGGCGAATACCTGGCCGAACTGGTCAGCACCCTGAACCGCAGCATGTTCGAAGGTGTCGACGAGCTGGAAGTGGGCATGCAGTTCCACGCGTCCGCGCCTGATGGCCAGATGCAGATCGTGACCATCCGTGACCTGGACGGCGACGACGTGACCGTCGACGGCAACCACCCACTGGCTGGCCAGCGCCTGAACTTCAAGGTCAAGGTCGTTGCCGTGCGTGATGCCAGCGAAGAAGAAATCGCCCATGGTCACGTGCATGGCGAAGGTGGCCATCAGCACTGATTTCTGCGCTAAGCTCAGAAGGTCGCTAAGGCGCCCGGGCAAGTCTGTCGTGTTCTCCCAGGAGGCAGACGGCTTGGCCGGGCGCTTTTTTAGTGGGCAGCATTTGTTGCGCCAGCCGGGACCGATGCCGGTAACTGGCCGGGAACTGGAAAGGGGAGTACGTCATGAGTGCATTTCACGACCTGAAATTGCAGGCGCTGGATGGCCAGGAGTTGCCATTGGCGCCGTTCAAGGGGCAGGTGGTGCTGGTGGTCAATGTCGCCTCCAAATGTGGCCTGACCCCGCAATATGCGGCGCTGGAGAATCTCTACCAGCAGTACAAGGACAAGGGCTTCAGCGTGCTGGGCCTGCCGTGCAACCAGTTTGCCGGGCAGGAGCCGGGCAGCGAGCAGGAGATCGCCCAGTTCTGCAGCCTGAACTACGGGGTGAGTTTCCCGCTGGGCAGCAAGCTGGAGGTCAACGGCCCGGAGCGGCATCAGCTGTACCGCCTGCTGGCCGGTGAAGGCGCCGAGTTCCCGGGGGATATCACCTGGAACTTCGAGAAGTTTCTGGTAGGCAAGGACGGCCGCGTGCTGGCGCGCTTTGCGCCGCGTACTGCGCCGGATGATGCCACGGTGGTGCAGGCTATCGAGAAAGCCTTGGCCTGACGTGCCCCTTCGCCGGCAAGGCCGGCTCCTGCAATGGATGCACCGTCGTATGCAGGAGCCGGCCTTGCCGGCGAAAAATCCACCCCGATCACCGCTATCAATAGTACTGGGGTCAGCGACAATCCCGCCCTATGCTCAGGCGCCATCCCTTTCCCAGGAGCGCCGAATGCCTGCTCAAGCCCTGTTCACCCCCTTCAAGCTGGGCGCCCTCGAGCTGCCGACCCGTGTGGTCATGGCACCGATGACCCGAACCTTCTGCCCCGGCGGTGTGCCTCATGCGCAGGTGGTGGAGTATTACCGCCGCCGCGCCGCTGCCGATGTCGGCCTGATCATCACCGAAGGCACTACCGTCGACCACCCGGCCGCCAACGGTTACCCCAACGTGCCGCGCTTTCATGGTGAAGATGCCCTGGCGGGCTGGAAGAAGGTCGTCGATGCCGTACACGCCGAAGGCGGCAGGATCGTGCCGCAACTGTGGCACGTGGGCAGCGTGCGCCGCCTGGGTACCGAGCCGGACGCCAGCGTGCCGGGTTACGGCCCCAGTGAAAAACTCAAGGATGGCCAGGTGGTGGTGCACGGCATGAGTCATGCCGACATCCGCGACGTGATCGAGGCGTTCGCCCAGGCTGCCCGCGATGCCAAGGCCATCGGCATGGATGGCGTCGAGATACATGGCGCACACGGCTACCTGATCGACCAGTTCTTCTGGGCCGCGAGCAACCAGCGCAGCGATGAGTACGGCGGCGACCTGGCCGGCCGCTCGCGCTTTGCCATCGAGCTGGTGCAGGCGGTACGCGCCGCCGTAGGCCCGGACTTCCCGATCATCCTGCGCTTCTCGCAATGGAAGCAGCAGGACTACAGCGCCCGCCTGGTCGACAACGCCGAGGCGCTGGGCGAGTTCCTGCGCCCGCTGGCCGACGCCGGCGTGGATATCTTCCACTGCTCCACGCGTCGCTTCTGGGAGCCTGAGTTCGAAGGCTCGGAGCTGAACCTGGCTGGCTGGACCCGCCTGCTCACCGGCAAGCCCACCATCACCGTGGGCAGCGTGGGCCTGGATGGGGAGTTTCTGCAGTTCATGGTCGACACCGACAAGGTGGCGCAACCGGCCAGCCTGGAGAAACTGCTGCAGCGCCTGGACGACCAGGAGTTCGACCTGGTGGCCGTAGGGCGTGCCTTGCTGGTGGATGCCCAGTGGGCGGCCAAGGTGCGTGAGGGGCGCGAGCAGGACATCCTGCCGTTCAGCCGCGAGGCGCTGACGAGCCTGGCTTGACCAGCAGCGCCGCATCGACGCGGCGCTGAGACGGTGCCGGTGCCTGTTCGCAGGCGCCGCGCAGGTGCGCCTCGAACTGTTCGACGATGGCCGGCCAGCCCTGGCGGCTGGCATGCTGGCGGGCATTGAGGCGCACCCGGCGCAAGGTCTCGCTGTCTTCCAGCAGCCAGCTGGCGGCATCGATGAAGGCCTCTGCATCTCCCGGCATGGCCAGTGCGCCACTGTGCCCATGACGAATGTGCTGGGCTGCTGCGGCCTCGTCGTAGGCCACCACCCCAAGGCCGGAGGCCAGCGCCTCCAGCACCACGTTGCCGAAGGTTTCGGTCAGGCTCGGGAACAGGAAGATATCCCCCGAGGCGTAGTGTTCGGCCAGGCATTCGCCGCGCTGTACCCCGCAGAACACTGCACCTGGCAACTGCTGCTCGAGTGCGCCGCGCTGCGGGCCGTCCCCCACCACGATCAGGCGCAGGTTGCGCAGGGGGTAGGCCTTGCGCAGGGCGTCCAGGCACTGGCCGAGCAGGCCCAGGTTCTTCTCGCTGGCCAGCCGCCCCACATGCAGCAGGGCGATGTCGTCGGGCCCAAGGCCCCACTGGTCGCGCAAGCTCTGGCGGCGCCGGGCCGGGTTGAACAGGCTGCTGTCGACCCCGCGCGACAGCAGGGTCAGGCGTTCGAAGCCGCGCCGCTGCAGCTCCAGGCGCTGGCTGACGCTGGGCACCAGGGTGCTGTGGCAGCGATGGTGGAAGCCGCGCAGGTAACGGGTGACCAGCCGCGTGAGCAGGCCGAAGCCGTACTGGCCGGAGTACTGCTGGAAGTTGGTGTGAAAGCCGCTGACCACCGCGATGCCCAGGCGCCGCGCCGCCCGCAGTGCACTCAGGCCCAGTGGCCCCTCGGTGGCGATGTACAGCACGTCCGGGCGGTCGCGGCGCCAGCGGCGCAGCAGCTTGTGCATCGACACCTGGCCCCATTGCAGGCCGGGGTAGCCGGGCAGGGGCCAGCCACGGCACAACAGCAGGTCGGCCTGCGCAGGGCCGGCGGCATCGCCGGCCTGGCGCGGGCGCACCAGCTCCACCCGGTGGCCGCGCAGGCGCAGGCCTTCGTGCAGGCGGCCAAGGGTGTTGGCCACGCCATTGATTTCGGGTGGGAAGGTTTCGCTGACAAGGGTTATGTGCAGGGCGGCGGGACTGGTCATGGGAGGATTTTCCGAGGTGCCGATTGCGCCCGGATGACAGCAAAATGACGGATACATGACGCCCGATCATTGGCGCTTTTGCGCTGTGAAAATAAGCTTGGCCAGCGCCTCAAGAATGCCGCATCGCCAGCCGATGAAGTTGCATTCGAATGAGACTTTCGCTCCAGGAGCGGTGATGTTCAACAGCAAACTGAAACAAGAAAATGCCAGGCTGCGCGAAGAGCTGATGACCATGGAGCAGGTCAAGTGCAGCCTGGACAGCGAGATGCTGGTGCTGCAACTGGACCCCCAGGGCCGCATCGAAGCGGTCAACGGCAACTTCGAGAAAGAGATGCGCTATAGCAGCCAGCAGCTGCTGGGCCGCAACATCGAAGAGATCGTGCCGGCGCATGTAAAGCCGCTGGATTTCTACCAGCGCATGAAACAGGCGATCAACCGCGGCGAGCACCTCAACGGCGCGTTTCGCCTGCTGCGCGGCAACGGCGAGGAAGCCTGGCTGCGCTCGATCCTGCAGCCGGTCAAGGGCAGTGACGGGCGCCTGCGCTACTTCACCCTGCACTCCAGCGACCTGACCCGCACCATCGAGACGTCACGCGAGCACGAGAGCCTGATCAAGGCCCTGATGCGCTCCACGGCAGTGATCGAGTTCAACCTCAATGGCGAGGTGCTGGCTGCCAACGACCGCTTCCTCAAGACCATGGGCTATTCCCTGGAGCAGGTGCGCGGCAAGCACCACCGCATGTTCTGCGAGCCGGAAGAGTACAACTCGGCGCATTACCAGCAGTTCTGGGAAAAACTGCGTCGTGGCGAGTTCGTGGCCGAGCGCTTCAAGCGCATCGATGCCCATGGCCGCGTGGTCTGGCTGGAGGCGTCGTACAACCCGATCATCGACGCCCATGACGTGCTGTACAAGGTGGTCAAGTTCGCCACCGTGATCACCGACCAGGTCAACCAGGAAGCGGCGGTGGCCCACGCCGCCGACATCGCCTACACCACGTCCCTGGACACCGACTCCAGTGCACGTCGCGCCACCGAGGTGGTGACCCAGACGGTCGAGGTCATGCGTGGCCTGGAGACGTACATGCAGCAGGCCGCCGATGGCATCGAGGCGCTGGACAAGCAGTCCCAGGTGATCGGTTCGATCATCAAGACCATCAGCGACATTGCCGGGCAGACCAACCTGCTGGCGCTCAATGCGGCCATCGAAGCCGCGCGTGCCGGCGAGCAGGGCCGGGGTTTTGCGGTGGTGGCCGACGAGGTGCGGCAACTGGCCTCGCGCACCAGCACCGCCACCGAGGAAATCGCCCGGGTGGTGCAGCAGAACGCCCAGTTGGCCAAGGCGGCGGTCGACATCATCGACAACAGCAAGCGCCAGGCCGAAGAGGGCCTGTCGCTGGCCGGGCAGACCGGTACGGTGATCGTCGAGATTCAGGACGGGGCGCAGAAGGTGGTGGACGCGGTCGGCCAGTTCTCCAACCAGCTGGCGCCCTGACGGCGCGGTGGCGGCGGCCTTGCACCGTCGCCACCGTCGCCCCGGCAGCCGTCAGCCGCGTTCGCGTACCCAGAACAGCGTGGCACCGGCGATGGCGGCAGGCATCATCACGATGTTCACGAACGGGATCAGCAGCACCAGGTACACCGAGCCGCCAAAGCCCAGGCTCTGCCAGCGCTTGGCACGCAGCCAGGCGAGCATGTCCTGCCAGCTCATCTTGTTGTTGTCTGCCGGGTAGTCGATGTACTGGATGGCCATCATCCAGACACCGAACAGCAGCCACAGCGGCGCGGCCACGATGTTGACCACCGGGATCCACGACAGGATGAACAGCGCCAGGGCGCGCGGCACGAAGTAGCCCAGCTTGCGCAGTTCGCGGCTCAGGGTGCGCGGCACCATGGCGGCCAGTTCGCCCCAGCTGAAGGCCGGGAACGGGTCGGTGCCACGTACCACCACCTCGACCTTTTCGGCCAGAAAACCGTTGAACGGTGCCGCGATGATGTTGGCCAGCATGGTGAAGGTGAAGAACACCATCAGCACCACCAGCACCACGAACAGCGGCCACAGCACATAGTTGAGAAAGCTCAGCCAGCCCGGCAGGGTCGGGATCAGCGAGTCCACCCACAGGCTGAACTGGTGACCGGCAAAATAGATCAGGCCCACGAACAGCAGCAGGTTGACCGCCAGCGGCAGCAGCACGAACAGGCGCAGGCCCGGGCTCAGGACCAGTTTCAGGCCCTCGCGCAGGTATTGGGGGCCGGACAGGACAGGGGCTTGCATAAAAGGCTCCGAGCGGTGGTAAACGCGCCGACCTTACCGAGTTTGACGCCTGGGCGAAAGCGCGGCGAAATGCGCGCAACCCCCGGTAACAAAACCCTGTCGATCATTTAATAGGCAAAGCGGCCGGTGCTCGGCAGGTGAATAGAGGTCGTCTATAAGGTGGATTGTCTAAGGATATTTCCTTAATCTCTGCCTCCTCGTTACAGTCGCACCAATTTCACGGTTTCCAGAACCTGCGGCCAATAGCCTTCCCCAAGTGCTTCGCGGGTTCTTTTTTATTCCAGCCGGTGCCCCCGGCGTCATGTGGCTGGCTCGCCAGCTCGACAGGAGCGTTTCATGTCTGAAGTTCGTCATTCGCGAGTGATCATTCTCGGTTCCGGCCCTGCCGGTTACAGCGCCGCCGTGTACGCGGCCCGTGCCAACCTCAAGCCGCTGCTGATCACCGGCATGCAGGCTGGCGGCCAGCTGACCACCACCACCGAAGTCGACAACTGGCCGGGCGATGCACATGGCCTGACCGGCCCTGCGCTGATGCAGCGCATGCAGGAGCATGCCGAGCGTTTCGAGACCGAAGTGGTGTTCGACCACATCAACGCCGTGGACCTGGCCAACAAGCCGTTCACCCTCAAGGGCGACAGCGCCACCTACACCTGCGACGCACTGATCATCGCCACCGGCGCCAGCGCGCGCTACCTGGGCCTGCCGTCGGAAGAGGCGTTCATGGGCAAGGGCGTTTCGGCCTGCGCGACCTGTGACGGGTTCTTCTACCGCAACAAGCCGGTGGCCGTGGTCGGTGGTGGCAACACTGCCGTCGAGGAAGCCCTGTACCTGGCCAACATCGCCAGCAAGGTGACCCTGGTGCACCGCCGCGAGACCTTCCGCGCCGAGAAGATCCTGATCGACAAGCTGCACGCCCGCGTGGCCGAAGGCAAGATCGAGCTCAAGCTCAACGCCACCCTGGACGAAGTGCTGGGCGACAACATGGGTGTGACCGGTGCGCGCCTGAAGAACAACGACGGCAGCTTCGATGAAGTGAAGGTCGACGGCGTGTTCATCGCCATCGGTCACACCCCCAACACCTCGCTGTTCGAAGGCCAGCTGGCGCTCAAGGATGGCTACATGGTGGTCAACGGCGGGCGTGACGGCAATGCCACCGCCACCAGCATCGAGGGCGTATTCGCCGCCGGCGACGTGGCCGACCACGTGTATCGCCAGGCAATCACCTCGGCCGGTGCCGGCTGCATGGCGGCACTGGATGTCGAGCGTTACCTGGACGGCCTGCAGAACGCTTCGTTCTGAGGACTGTTGGGGCTGCTTCGCAGCCCTTCGCGGGTCAAGCCCGCTCCCACAGGGATCACTGCTGTCCTTGTGGGAGCGGGCTTGACCCGCGATGCTTTCAAAGGCTCAGGCGCATCGACAGGTCCACTGCCTTCACATCCTTGGTCATTGCCCCGATCGAGATGTAGTCCACCCCCGTCTCGGCAATTGCGCGCAACGTGCTTTCGCTGATCCCGCCGCTGGCTTCCAGCTTGGCCTTGCCGGCATTGAGGCGCACCGCCTCGCGCATTTCGTCCAGGTTCAGCTCGTCGAGCATGACGATGTCGGCCCCGGCCTCCAGCGCCTGCTGCAGTTCATCCAGGCTCTCCACCTCGATTTCCACCGGCTTGCCCGGCGCAATGCGGCGCGCCGCAGCGATCGCTTCGGCAATCCCGCCGCTGGCGGCAATGTGGTTTTCCTTGATCAGAAACGCGTCGTACAGGCCGATGCGATGATTGTGGCAGCCGCCGCAGGTCACTGCGTACTTCTGCGCCAGGCGCAGGCCCGGCAGGGTCTTGCGCGTATCCAGCAGCTTGACCTGGGTATCGGTCACCAGGTCGGCCAGGTGCCGCGCATGGGTGGCCACCCCCGACAGCAGCTGCAAAAAGTTCAGCGCGCTGCGCTCGCCGGTCAGCAGCGAGCGGGCCGGCCCTTCCAGGTGGAACAGTGCCTGATTGGCCGTGGCCCGGTCGCCGTCCTTGACCTGCCAGTGCACCGCCACCCGCGGGTCGAGCTGACGAAACACCGCGTCCACCCAGGCCGTGCCGCTGATCACGCAGTCGTCGCGGGTAATGATGGTGGCCTTGGCCAGGCGCTCGGCAGGAATCAGCTGGGCGGTGATGTCGCCGCTGCCGACATCTTCGAGCAACGCACGGCGCACGTTGGCTTCGATTTCGGCGGTCAGGTCGGCGAGGCGTAGATTCGGCATGGTGGGCTCCACAAGCTAGGTGGCCGCGATTATAGGGCAGCCCGGGGCGGGCGTGCAGCAATCCGCCTTTGGTCGCAGCAAATGAGCATTTGCGCCCCATGGCGGTCTATCCACAGGCTGGCCGAAACGTACTGCACAGTTCGCTGGCAGGCCGCGCGTTTTTGCCAGATAATGCGCGCCTTGTAATTGGCGTCATGACTTTGACAGCCATTCAATCCACTTCGTAGCCAACCCAGCAAGGAGACCGGGATGCCCAATGACGGGAAGGTGGTGCCGTTCAAGGCGGCCACCGATCAGGCGTCACGCACGCCGTTCGCTCGTCTGCCGGTCATCCTGCTGCAAGTGCGCGACAAGGCAGCGCAGCACCTGCGCCAGGCGCTGCAGGGGCTGTTCGACAACGCCGACGACACGCTCTTCGAAATGGCCGACACGGCCGCCGACAACCATGACCGCAGCCTGTTCTTCGAAGCGATGCGCGACCTGCGCCTCAAGCGCAAGAGCATCGAGCGTGCCTTGCTCGACCTGTTCTATGACGCCTTCATCGATATTGCCGGCAACGACCCGACCGCGCCGTTGGCGCGCCGTGGCTACGACAGGCAGGCGCTGATGGCCGACGATGCGCGTGAGCGGGCCCAGGCCGTGGAGACGATGGTGGCCCGCGTGGCCACGCGTGACGGCTTCGCCCTCGGCCAGCTGACCCTGCGCATGAACAGCCTGATCAGCCAGCGCCTGGACGATCGCGCCAACCCGCTGGGGCCGGCGCTGCTGTGCGAGTACTTTCTGCAGGCCGGGCGCAGCCTGGGCGTGGGCATCAAGGTCAAGCTGATACTGCTCAAGCTGTTCGAGCGTTACGTGCTGTGCGACGTCGGCCAGTTGTACGGCGAAGCCAACCAGCTGTTGAGCGCCACCGGGATCCTGCCCGACCTCAAGAGCGCGCCGGGCTGGCGCACCCCGGCGGCCGAACCGGCGCACCCGGCCGGCGATCCGGAGGTCAAGCCAGCCCCGCTGATGGCCGATGCCGGGGCGCAGGCCGCCTTCGCCTCGCTGCAGGTGCTGTTGTCCCCGGTGCGCGGTCGGGTGGCCCCGCGCCTGGAGCCCTATGACCGGGTGCAGCCGATCAGCAGGCAGGATCTGCTGCGCCTGCTCTCGCACCTGCAGCAGTTCGTGCCGGCAGCGGGGGAGGTGCAGGACTTCGACCTGCGCCACCAGCTGGAGCAGCTGCTGACCCGGGCCAGCGTGCAAAGTGGCAAGTACCGCAGGGTCGAGGTGATCGATGAGGATGTGATCAACCTGATCGCCATGCTCTTCGACTTCATCCTCGGCGATCGCAACCTGCCGCATTCGCTGCGCCAGTTGATCGCACGCCTGCAGATCCCGATGCTCAAGGTGGCGCTGCTCGACAAGAGCTTCTTCAGCCGCGCCACCCACCCGGCGCGCCGCCTGCTCGACGAGATTGCCGCAGTGGCGATGGGCTGGGGCGCGCGTGATGACGTGCAGCGCGACGAGCTGTACCTGCGGGTCGAGGCCATCGTGCAGCGCCTGCTCACCGATTTTGCCGACGACCCGCAGATCTTCGCCGAGCTGCTGGCCGAGTTCCTTGCTTTCAGTGCCGATGAGCGCCGCCGTACCGAGTTGCTCGAACAGCGCACCCGCGATGCCGAAGAGGGCCGGGCACGCACCGTGCTGGCGCGCCAGCAGGTTGAAAGCGAACTCAACCTGCGCCTGCTCGGCAAGTGCCTGCCGCAAGGCGTGGTACGGGTGATCGAGCAGGCCTGGAGCCAGGTGCTGCTGCTGGCCTGCCTCAAGCATGGGCGGGGTTCGACCCAGTGGCAGGGCGCGCTGGCCAACATGGACCTGCTGCTCTGGAGTGTCGAGTCACACACAGGCGACGACCGTGCACGGCTGCTGGAGCAGGTGCCGGGCCTGCTCAAGGCCCTGCGCGAGGGGTTGACCCGGGTTGCCTACGATCCCTTTGCCACCAGCGAGTTCTTCGCCCAGCTCGAAGCGCTGCACCTGCAGGCTGTGGAAGGGGCAGGGCACCCCGGCCAGGCGCGTATCGAGCGGGTGTTGGTGCGTGATCGCATCGTGCTGCTGGGGCCGGAGTCGGTGGCGGCGGGCGGACTGTGCTCCAGCCTGCCCGACGACGACCCGGCGCTGCACCAGGTGCGCGACCTGCGCCCGGGGGCCTGGATCGAGCTGCGCGACGAGGATGACGAGCCGGTGCGCGGCAAGCTGATCGCGATCATCGACAGCACTCACACCTATGTGTTCGTCGACCGTACCGGGCGCAAGCTGCGCGAATGGTCGCAGCAGGGGCTTGCCGGGGCGTTGAGTCAGGGCCAGGTACGCCTGCTCGATGCCACCCAGCTGTTCGAACGTGCACTGGGTTCGGTGGTCAGCCAACTGCGCCAGCGCCAACCCTGAGCGCCCGCACTTTTTAACGATACAACCGTCGATTCCTCGGGGCATACTGCGCCAGAGCCCTCATGCTTCAGGATCTTCTATGCAACTTGACCACGCTACTGGCTGGGTCGCTGGCGTCACCCATTGCCCTTCCCCCAACTTCAACGCGCGCCCCGAGGGCGAAGCCATCAGCCTGCTGGTGATCCACAACATCAGCTTGCCGCCCGGGCAGTTCGGCACCGGCAAGGTGCAGGCGTTCTTCCAGAACCGCCTGCCCATCGCCGAGCATGCGTTTTTCGAGCAGATCAAGGACCTGCGTGTATCGGCGCACTTTCTGATCGAGCGTGACGGCAGGGTCACCCAGTTCGTCTCGTGCCTGGACCGGGCCTGGCATGCCGGGGTATCGCGCTTCGAGGGCCGCGAGGGCTGCAACGACTTTTCCGTGGGCATCGAACTCGAAGGCACCGATCAGACGCCGTTCACAGACGCCCAGTACACTGCCCTGCAACACCTGACCCTGCAACTGCAGGCTGCCTGGCCCATCGCGGGGCGAATCCGCGGCCACAGCGACATTGCGCCGGGGCGCAAGACCGACCCGGGGCCGGCGTTCGACTGGGAACGCTATCGCGCCAGCCTGCACGTCAACGAGGACAGATCATGAGTTTTCTGGTGTTACTGCTGGTGCTGTGGGTCGAGAAGTTCTCGGCGCTGCGCCAGCGCCTGCAACGCGACGGCTTTTTTCTCACCGAACTGGCCCGCCTGGAGCGCAGGCCCAAGGCCGACCCCTGGTGGGTGCTGGGCATTCTGGTGCTGTTGCCAGTAGTGGTACTGGCGCTGCTGCTGCACGTGCTCGACCCGGTCGCCTATGGCCTGCTGGCCCTGCCGGTGCACCTGCTGGTGCTGATCTACAGCCTGGGCCGGGGCGATGTGAAGGCGGCGCTGGGGCCGTTTCGCGATGCCTGGCGACGCGGTGATGAACAGGCGGCCGTGCACGTGGCCGAGCGCGATCTGGGGGTGACGGCCGACGACAGCCAGGGCCTGATCCAGAAGGTGCAGGGGCACCTGCTGTGGCAGGCCTACCAGAGCTTCTTTGCGGTGATCTTCTGGTATGTGCTGCTGGGCCCGGCTGCAGCGCTGGCTTACCGGCTGCTGGCGCTGACGGGCGAGCGGGCCGGCAACCCGGCGGTACAGGAACGCGCCCGGCAGTTGCGCCACGCCTTCGACTGGGCGCCGGTGCGGGTACTGGCCGCCAGTTTTGCACTGGTGGGCAACTTTGTGGCGGTCAGCCGCATGATGCTGCACGAGCTGCTCAACTGGCACATCGGCGCGCCGCGCCTGGTGGAGCAGGCGGGCACGGCAGCGGCGGAGATTCCCGCCGACGTCGAGGCCGGCCCGCAAGGCCTGGCCGGGCTCGACAGCCTGTGGGAACTGCTGCTGCGTGCCGCAGTGCTCTGGTACGCGGGCTTTGCCCTGTGGACCGTGCTCGGCTGACTCACAACGTGTAAACGGGCTGCCGCAACGGCGGCTCGTTCCTACAGGCCGCCGCTACTGGTGGTTAACCTTAAGTTACAAAACTTCCCTTCGATATGCGCTATACAGAGGCTGCTGACGATCGCCAGTGGCCTAGTGCTATTGCGCAGAAAACAATAAGAAATCGAAAGGAGACGACCCTTGAAGCGCCTCTTGTATCCGGCAATCGCATTGATGAACCGGCTGAGCTTCGGCATGAAGTTCAGCCTGATCAGCGTGCTGTTCTTTCTGCCCATGCTGGTCACCAATTTCTATCTGGTGCGCGACGCCTATGCCAAGTTCCACGCCACCCGTGTGGAGCTGCACAGCCTCGGCCTGCTGAGCGAGAGCCTGGCCGTGCGCGGTGATCTGGAGAGCCTGGGCAACCTGGTGCAGATCAACGCGGTGCTGGGGCAGTCCGGCAAGGCCGACGACCTGGAGGCGCGCATCGATGCGCTGGAACAGCAGGTGGCAAAGCGCGTGGCCGCGCTGGCCCCGATGACCGAGGACCCGGCCCAGGTGCAGGCCTTCACCGCCCGGCGCGACGAGTTGCTGGCAGGGCTCGAGGCGGCGCGAGCCGACTCCTCGCTGCAGACCCGTGCAGCCCTGTACGACGCCCTGCTGGCGCAGGCGCAGCTGCTTGGCAAGCTGGTGGTCAGCCAGTCGGGCCTTGGCCAGGACAGCGATGCCGGCGTGCGCCAGATGGGCGAGCTGCTGACCACGGTCACCGCCCAGGTCACCCAGACCCTGGGTGAAGGCCGCGCAATCGGGGCTTACTCGCTGGGCCAGGGGTTTCTCAACTCATCGGCCAGTACCCGTTTCGAAGAACTGCTCAAAAGCCTCGACAAGCTGTCGGCCGACTACGCCATTCGCCTGCAGGACGCCCTGGGCGACGAGCCGCGGCTGGCCAGCCAGGCCGCCAGCAGCCAGGCGTCGCTCAAGCAGGCCAGCGAGCTGCTCGAAGACCAGGTGGTGATGGCCGATACCCTCGATGCGCCGTGGCCGGCGTTCTACCAGCAGGTCAGCGGCCTGATCGAGCAGACCTACCTGCTCAATGGCGCCACCCTGCAGGTACTCGAACAGCAGTTGCAGGCGCGCCTGGGCGACTACCGCCAGCACATGGTGCTGCTGGTGCTGGCCCTGGCGGCGGTGTTCATGCTGATCGGCTACCTGTATGGCGGCTTCTATGCCTCCACCCGCAGCACCCTGCGTACCCTGGGCAAGGTGATGGACAAGGTGGCCGGGGGCGACATGACGGTGACCTTCCAGGCCCGCAGTCGCGACGAGCTGGGCGAGCTGGGCGAGGTGTTCAACACCACGGTGCGGCGCATCCATGACCTGATCGAGCGGGTCGGGCAGACGGTGGCCGAGGTGGAACACCAGGCCGAGCAGGTGCATGCGGTATCGGCGCGCAGCAACCAGGCGGTAAGCGGCCAGCGCGGGCAGATCGAGCAGGTGGCCACGGCCATGAACCAGATGTCGGCCACTGCCCAGGAAGTGGCGCGCAGCGCTGCGGCAGCCGTGAACAGCGCCCACGGGGTCAACCGCGAGACGGTCAGCGGGCGCGAGCTGGTGGAGTCGCAGCAGGGCAGCATTGCCGGGCTGGCGGCCGAAATCGACCAGTCGGTGGGGGTGATCAACCAGCTGGTCAGCGACAGCCAGCAGATCAGCCAGGTGCTGGAGGTGATCAAGAGCATCGCCGGGCAGACCAACCTGCTGGCGCTCAACGCCGCCATCGAGGCGGCGCGGGCCGGGGAGCAGGGGCGTGGCTTCGCGGTGGTGGCCGACGAGGTACGCACGCTGGCCAAGCGCACGCAGCAGTCGACCGAGGAAATCGACCAGATGATCTCACGCCTGCAGGGCGGGGTGGAGGCGGCGGTGCGGGCGATGGACAGCAGTCACCAGATGGCGGCGGGCACCGTGGGGCAGTCGCAGCAGGTGCAGCAGGCGCTGGTCAACATTCTGGGGGCGATGGGCAGCATCGTGGAGCAGAACCAGCAGATTGCGGCGGCGGTGGAGCAGCAGACGGCGGTGGCGCATGACATCGACCTGAACATCGTGCAGATCAATCGCGCGGCCGAGCACACCACCGAGGGCGCGCACCAGACCGAAGATGCGAGCCGGCAGCTGTCGGCGCAGGTGATGGAGTTGAAGCAGTTGATCGGGGCGTTCAGGGTCTGAGCGAGGGCTGGGCCCTTCGCCGGCAAGGCGCAGGGGCGGTATTACCAGCCAAACAGCTCGCAGGCATTGCGCGTGCTGGCCTCGGCCAGCACCTGGGGCGCAACTCCCATCACCTCAGCCAGTGCCACGGCAATCTGCGGCAGGTGCACAGGGCTGTTGCGCACCCCGGCGTACATCGCCGGGGCCATGTCCGGCGAGTCGGTCTCCAGCACCACGCCGTCCAGCCCCAGGCGCGGCAGCACCTTGCGCAGGCGCAGCGCCTGGGGCCAGGTGGCCGCCCCGCCCAGCCCCAGCCTGAACCCGAGGCGGCGGTACTCGCGGGCCTCCTCGTAGCTGCCGGCAAACGCATGCACGATGCCGCCACGCGCCAGCTTGAAGCGCTTGAGCCGGGCGATCACGTCGGCATGGCTGCGCCGTACATGCAGCAGCGCCGGCAGGTCGAAGTCCACCGCCAGCTGCAACTGGGCCTCGAACAGCGCCTGCTGGCGCTCGCGGTCCAGCTCGGCCACGTAGTAGTCCAGGCCGAACTCGCCCACCGCGCACAGCTGCCGGTCGCCACGCAGGCGGCTCAGCCAGTCGCCCAGCGCCAGCAGGTGTTCCGGGCGATGCTGTTCCAGGTACACCGGGTGCAGGCCGAACGCCGCATACAGCTGCGGATCGCTCTTGACCAGCTCCCATACCCGCTGCCAGTTGTCCTGGTACACCCCCAGCACCACCATGCGCTCGACCCCGGCGCGGCGCGCCTGCCCCAGCACTTCGCTGCGGTCGGCATCGAAGTCGGGAAAGTCCAGGTGGGTGTGGGTGTCTACCAGGCGCATGGTCAGGCCTTGAAGAGGCGTTGCTTGAAGGTGCGCGCCACCGCGTGCACACCCGGCGTGTAGTGCTGCTTCTCCACCGCCTCCAGCGCCAGGCGCAAGGCGGTTTCGGCCATCAGGCCGTGCTGCTGGGCCATGGCGTTGACCGGCAGGGGCAGGAAGTCCAGCAACTGGTTGTCACCGAAGGTGCCCAGGTGCAGGCTGCGCGATGCTGGCGGGCGGGTCTGCAGCACATCGAACACGCCTTGCAGCAGCACATAGGAGGTGGTCACCAGCGCGTCGGGCAGGCGCCCCAGGTCGGCCAGCAGCTCGCTCATCAGGCGACGCCCGCACTCGCGGCTGAAGGCTTCGCCCTGGTGCTGGCTGGCCCGTCCGTCGAAGCCTTGCAGGGCCTGGTCGAAGCCACGTGCGCGAGCGCGGCTGACGCTCAGCTCAGGGCGTGCGCCAATCAGTGCGATATGCGCCGGGGCGCTGTCGAGCAGGCTGCGGGTCAGGTGCAGGCTGGCATGCTCGTCGTCGCTGACCACCGAGCAGAACTGCGCCGGGTCCAGGCTGCGGTCGATGCCGATGATCGGCAGGCCGTTGGCCTGCAGCGTGCGGTAGCTGTCGTCGTCTTCGGGCAGGCAACTGGCGACGAACAGGGCGTCGCAGCGCCGTGCGCGAAACAGCTGCTGCAACTGGCGCTCGCTGTCGGGCTGGTCGTCGCTGCTGGCGATCAGCAGCTGGTAGCCCTGGGCCCTTGCGCCTTGCTCCAGTTGCTTGGCGATGCGCGCATAGCTGGGGTTTTCCAGGTCTGGCAGGATGAAGCCAAGGGTGCGCGTGTGACGGCTGCGCAGCCCGGCCGCCTGCGGGTTGGGCGTGAAGCCATGGGCCTCGACCACCGCACGCACACGCTCTACCGTGCTGCTGCTGATGCGTTGCTGTTCGGCCTTGCCATTGATGACATAACTGGCAGTGGTAACGGACACACCGGCCAGACGGGCGATATCGCTGAGTTTCACCGAATTTTCCTTGTTATTACCGGGGTTGGCTGCAGAGCCTGACCGGGTATTGTCGCCGATTGCGAAGCATCGGCGCAGACGACCATTGTCGCAATTGTCCGACAAAATGGGGCTTTCATTGTTCGCAGGTTATCGAGTAACGTGCACGCTATTCTAGGTTAAACGATTCAGCAGGCGATTTTTCTGCCGTGGCCTTCGCCTGCGCCCGGCCCTGCGAAGTGTCGGGTGCTGCTAAATTCACAACAATACCTCGGCGCCGGCCCGGCGCTGCAAAGGAGAGGTTCATGCTCGAGCTCACCATAGAGCAGATTTCCATGGGCCAGTCGGCCGTGGACAAGACCGCCGCGCTGCAGCTGCTGGCCGAGCGCCTGGTGGCCGACGGGCTGGTGGCCGAGGGCTACCTGGCCGGGCTGCAGGCGCGTGAAGCCCAGGGCTCGACCTTTCTCGGCCAGGGCATCGCCATCCCCCACGGTACCCCGCAGACCCGCGAGCTGGTGCATGCCACCGGCGTGCGCCTGTTGCAGTTCCCCGAGGGCGTGGACTGGGGCGACGGGCAGATCGTGTACCTGGCCATCGGCATCGCAGCGCGCTCCGACGAGCACCTGCGCCTGCTGCAATTACTCACCCGCGCGCTGGGCGAGACCGACCTGGCCCAGGCGCTGCGCCGGGCCGGCAGCGCCGAGGCGTTGCTCAAGCTGCTGCAGGGGGCGCCGCAGGAGCTGGCACTGGATGCACAGATGATCGGCCTGGGTGTGCCCGCCGAGGATTTCGAAGAGCTGGTATGGCGTGGCGCCCGCCTGCTGCGCCGCGCCGATTGCGCCGGCAATGGCTTTGCCGCCGTGCTGCAGCAGGTCGAGGCGCTGCCCCTGGGCGATGGCCTGTGGTGGCTGCACAGCGAGCAGACCGTGCGCAAGCCGGGCCTGGCGTTCGTCACCCCGCAGCAGCCGCTGCGCTACCTGGGCCAGCCGCTCAACGGCCTGTTCTGCCTGGCCAGCCTGGGCGCGGCGCACCAGGCCCTGCTCGAACGTCTGTGTAGCCTGCTGATCGAAGGTCGGGCGCAGGAGCTGTTTCGCGCTACCAGCAGCCGTGCGGTGCTGGAGGTGCTGGGCGGCGAGCTGCCGGCCGACTGGCCCAGCGTTCGCGTCGGCCTGGCCAATGCCCACGGCCTGCATGCGCGCCCGGCCAAGGAGCTGGCGCAACTGGCCAAGGCCTTCGAGGGCGAGGTGCGCGTGCGCGTGGTCGACAGCGGCGAGGCCGCCGTGTCGGTCAAGAGCCTGAGCAAGTTGTTGAGCCTGGGCGCACGCCGTGGCCAGGTACTGGAGTTCATTGCCGAGCCGAGCGTTGCCGACAGCGCGCTGCCGGCGTTGCTGGCGGCGGTGCAGGCCGGCCTGGGCGAAGCGGTCGAGGCGCTGGCACCGGTGAGCGAGGTAGCGGCGCCCCAGGTGCTCGAGCCGGTGCTGAGCGCGCCGCTGCCGGGCACGCAGGTCCAGGGCGTGGCCGCATCGCCGGGCATCGCCTGCGGCCCGGCGCATGTGCAGGTGCTGCGCCATTTCGACTACCCGCTGCGGGGCGAGTCGCCGGTGATCGAGCGCGACCGCCTGCAACGTGCCCTGGCCGCGGTGGCCAGTGAGCTCGAAGCGCTGATCCGGCGCAGCCCGGCCAAGGCCATCCGCGAGATCTTCGTCACTCACCAGGAAATGCTCAGCGACCCGGGGCTGGGCGATGAAGTCGAGCTGCGCCTGCTTCAGGGCGAAAGCGCCCCAGCGGCCTGGATGACCGTGATCGAGGCCGCAGCGCGGCAGCAGGAGGCCTTGCACGACGCCCTGCTGGCCGAACGCGCCGCCGACCTGCGCGACGTGGGCCGCCGTGTGCTGGCCACCCTGTGCGGGGCCGCCGAGGTGGCGGAGCCGCAACAGCCCTATGTGCTGGTGATGGACGAAGTCGGCCCGTCCGATGTGGCGCGCCTCGATCCGGCGCGGGTGGCCGGGATTCTCACCGCACGGGGTGGCGCCACCGCGCACAGCGCGATCGTGGCGCGGGCATTGGGCATCCCGGCGGTGGTGGGGGCCGGCGCGGCGGTGCTGCTGATCGCCGCCGGCACCGAGCTGTTGCTGGACGGCCAGCGTGGGCGCCTGATCGTGGCCCCGGCGGCGGACGAGCTGCAGCGCGCCCTGGCCGAGCGCGAGCAGCGCGAACAGCGCCTGCAGGCGGCCCGGGCGCGTCGCCTGGAACCTGCCGTGACCCGCGACGGGCATGCCGTGGAAGTGTTCGCCAACATCGGTGAAAGCGCGGGTATCGAACAGGTGATCGACCTGGGCGCGGAAGGCATCGGCCTGCTGCGCACCGAGCTGATCTTCATGGCCCATCCACAGGTGCCCGACGAGGCCACCCAGGAAGCCGAGTACCGCCGTGTGCTCGACGGCCTGCAGGGCCGGCCGCTGGTGGTGCGCACCCTGGATGTGGGCGGCGACAAGCCGTTGCCCTACTGGCCCATCGCCAAGGAGGAAAACCCGTTTCTGGGGGTACGCGGCATTCGCCTGACCCTGCAACGGCCGCAGGTCATGGAAAGCCAGTTGCGCGCCCTGTTGCGCGCGGCGGGCGAGCGACCGCTGCGCATCATGTTCCCGATGGTCGGGCAGGTGGAGGAGTGGCGCCAGGCCCGAGCAATGGTCGAGCGCCTGCGCCAGGAGATACCGGTCGGCGACCTGCAGGTGGGCATCATGATCGAGGTACCTTCGGCCGCGCTGCTGGCACCGGTGCTGGCGCCGGAGGTGGACTTCTTCAGCGTCGGCACCAACGACCTGACCCAGTACACCCTGGCCATCGACCGCGGCCACCCGAGCCTGTCGGCCCAGGCCGATGGCCTGCACCCGGCGGTGCTGCAGCTGATCGACATCACCGTGCGCGCCGCGCATGCCCACGGCAAGTGGGTGGGCATCTGCGGGGAACTGGCCGCCGACCCCCAGGCGGTGGCGGTGCTGGTGGGGCTGGGCGTGGATGAACTGAGCGTGGCGGCGCGCAGCATTGCCGAGGTCAAGGCGGTGGTGCGCGAACTGAATTTTGAACAGGCCCGGCAACTGGCGCGTGATGCGCTGGTGCAGGGCAGTGCCGCCGATGTGCGCGCACGGGTGGAGATGCATTGATGGCACGGATACTCACACTGACCCTCAACCCGGCGCTGGACCTTACCGTCAGCCTCGCCACCCTGCAGCCCGGCGCGGTCAACCGCAGCCACGCGCAGCACAGCCACGCGGCGGGCAAGGGCCTGAACGTGGCGCAGGTGCTGGCCGACCTGGGGCATTCGGTGACGGTGGGCGGCTTCCTGGGCCAGGACAACCTGCAGCCCTTCGAGGCCCTGATGGCCCGTCGCGGCTTTGCCGATTGCTTCGTGCGGGTGCCCGGCGAAACCCGCAGCAACCTCAAGCTGGTGGAGGGCGATGGCCGGGTCACCGATATCAACGGCGTGGGCCCGCAGGTCGACGAACACGCCCAGGGCGAGCTGCTGGCTCGCCTGCAGCACCTGGCCAGCGGGCATGACGCGGTGGTGGTGGCCGGCAGCCTGCCGCCGGGTGTGAGCCCGCAGTGGCTGCAAATGCTGCTGGCGTGGTTCAAGTCGCTGGGCCTGAAGGTGATCCTGGACAGCAGTGGTGCGGCCTTGATCGCCGGGCTCAAAAGCGCGCCGTGGCTGGTCAAGCCCAATACCGACGAACTGGCCGAAGCGCTGGGCCGCCCGCTGCACAGCATTGCCGAGCAGCAGGCCGCTGCCCGCCAGTTGATCGACCAGGGCGTCGAGCATGTGGTGGTGTCCCAGGGCGAGCAGGGGGTGATCTGGTTCCGGCGCGACGGCGCCCTGCAGGCGCTGCCGCCCCAGGTGATGGTGGCCAGCACGGTGGGCGCGGGCGATTCGTTGCTGGCCGGCATGCTGCACGGCCTGCTCAATGCCGAGCCTGCCGCGCAGACCTTGCGCCGCGCCACCGCGATTGCCGCCCAGGCCGTGACCCAGATCGGCTTCGGCATCGGCGACCGCGTGCAACTGGCGCAGCTCGAAGATGCCGTCCGGGTGCAGATTCCCCACGCTCGACAAGAGGGTGAACAATGAAGATCGCCATCGTCACCGCCTGCCCCAACGGCCAGGTGTCCAGCCTGCTCAGCGCGCGCCTGCTGGATGCGGCCGCGCAGCGCCAGGGCTGGAGCACCAGTGTCGAGGTGCACGATCCCGACCATCCCGAGCGCCAGCTTTCGCCGGCAGTGATCGCCGCCGCCGACTGGGTGCTGGTGATCAGCACCGGCCCGTTCGACCTGCAGCGCTTTGCCGGCAAACGCCTGTTCCAGAGCACTCCGGCCCAGGCCCTGCAGGATGTGGAGAGCTTTCTGCGCCTGGCCGCCGAACAGGCCCAGGTGCACCACCCCGAAGCCGTGGCGCCTGCGCCGGCCGCAGCGGGGGCGGTGAAGAAGATCGTTGCGGTCACTGCCTGCCCCACCGGGGTGGCGCACACCTTCATGGCCGCCGAAGCCTTGCAGCAGGCGGCGCGGCAACTGGGTTATCAACTGGCCGTCGAAACCCAGGGCTCGGTGGGGGCACGCACCCCGCTGAGCGCCGCGGCCATCGCCGAAGCCGACGTGGTACTGCTGGCCGCCGATATCGAAGTGCCCACCGAGCGCTTCGCCGGCAAGCGCATCTACCGCTGTGGCACCGGCGTGGCCCTCAAGCAGGCCCAGGCCACCTTGAACAAGGCGCTGGCCGAAGGTCGCGAAGAGCGTGCCGCCGGCAGCGCCGGCACCGCACCTGCACGCAGTGAAAGGGCTGGGGTGTACAAGCACCTGCTGACCGGGGTGTCGTTCATGTTGCCGATGGTGGTGGCAGGCGGGTTGCTGATCGCCCTGGCATACATGTTCGGGCTCGATGCCTACAAGGAGCCGGGCACCCTGGCCGCCGCCCTGCGCCAGATCGGCGAAGACGCCGCATTCAAGCTGATGGTGCCGCTGCTGGCCGGCTACATCGCCTATTCGATTGCCGACCGCCCGGGCCTGGCGCCGGGCATGATCGGCGGGCTGCTCGCCAGTTCGCTGGGCGCCGGCTTCATCGGCGGCATCGTCGCAGGCTTCGTGGCCGGCTACGCGGCCAAGGCGATCAGCCACTGGGTCCGCCTGCCCAGCAGCCTGGAGAGTCTCAAGCCGATCCTGATCATCCCGCTGCTGGCCAGCCTGTTCACCGGCCTGGTGATGATCTACGTGGTGGGCAAGCCGGTGGCCGGCATGCTCGATGGCCTGACGCATTTTCTCGACAGCATGGGCACTGCCAACGCGGTGCTGCTGGGCATACTGCTCGGCGCCATGATGTGCGTGGACCTGGGCGGGCCGGTGAACAAGGCCGCCTATGCCTTCTCGGTGGGCCTGCTGGCCAACCAGAGCATGGCGCCGATGGCCGCGACCATGGCCGCCGGCATGGTGCCGCCGATCGGCCTGGGCATCGCCACCTTCCTGGCGCGACGCAAGTTCGCCCAGAGCGAGCGCGAGGCCGGCAAGGCGGCGCTGGTGCTGGGCATGTGCTTCATTTCGGAGGGGGCGATCCCGTTCGCGGCCAAGGACCCGCTGCGGGTGATCCCCGCCAGCGTGGTCGGCGGCGCACTGGCCGGCGCGCTGTCGATGTATTTCGGTTGCAAGCTGATGTCGCCCCACGGCGGGCTGTTCGTGATGCTGATTCCGAACGCGATCAACCACGCCCTGCTGTACCTGCTGGCCATCGCCGCCGGCAGCCTGCTGACCGCTGTGGTGTACGCGGTGCTCAAGCGCAGGGACGTGGCCGAGCTGGCACTGGAGCCGGCCAAGGTCTGATCAGGGGCGTGGGCGCGGGTGCTTCTTACGCAGCGGTTCGAGCAGGTCGGCCAGGCCGTTGTGGTCGACCTCGTGCATCAGCGCCAGCAGCCCGCCCAGTTCGCCCTTGGGAAAGCCCTGGCGGGCGAACCAGTTGAGGTAGTGGCCGGGCAGGTCGGCGATCAGCCGGCCCTGGTACTTGCCATAGGGCATTTCGCGGGTGACCAGCAGTTCGAGTGTCTCGGGAGTCATGGGCTCGGCGCAGCAGTGCAGGAAAGGCCCGACAATACATGCAATCTGCACGAGACCAAAGGTCCGTTCATGCAAAACGCTGCTTGGGGAAGGTTCAAAATTTTTATAAGTTGTTGATTTTAAAGGATTTAATTTTTACAGAAAAGCTGGCATGAACACTGCTCCTGTACTACGCAACCACCCTCATGCAAAGGAGCACTGTCATGACCAACGTGAACAAAGACGTTATTTCGGTTCTGAACAACCTCATCGAGTACAGCAAGGATGGCGAGAAGGGCTTCAAGACTTCTGCCGAGGATGCCAAGAACCCGGACCTGAAGGCGTTCTTCCTGCAGCGTGAAGGCGAATGCCGTAGCGCCGCCGCAGATCTGCAGCAGCACGTGCGTTCCCTGGGCGGCGACCCGGAAACCACCACCAGCCTCAGCGGTGACATGCACCGCGCCTGGGTCAACCTCAAGTCTTCGCTGACCAGCAACGACGACAAGGCGGTGCTGGAAGAAGTGGAGCGCGGTGAAGACCACGCCCTCAAAGCCTACAAGGATGCCCTGGAAAAACTGGCCAAGCTGAATGTACCGGCAGTTGACCCGGCATATGCCCTGGTCGAGCGCCAGTACCATGGCGTGCAGCGCAACCATGACCAGGTCAAGGTGCTGCGCGACGCGGCCCGCGCACGTTCCTAACCGGCGTACACCTCTACCCGGTTGCGCCCGTTGCGCTTGGCGCAATACAGCGCATCGTCCGCACAGCCCAGCAAGGTCGAAAGATCCTGCTGGGCTTCTGGCGTCTGCAGGCCCACGCCAATGCTGACGGTCACCGGGTGCTGGTCGTCGCCGAACGGCGGCAGTGCCTCGACGCTGCTGCGGATACGTTCGGCCAGGGTCAGCACGCCGTTGAGGTCGGTCTCGGGCACGATGACCAGAAACTCCTCCCCGCCATATCGCGCAGCCAGGTCCGCCGGGCGGCGGATGCTGTGCGCGATCGTCGTCGCCACCTGGCGTAGCGCTTCGTCCCCGCCCTGGTGACCGTGGCGTTCATTGAACGCCTTGAAGTGGTCCACATCCACCATCAGTACCGCCAGCGGCCGCTGGCTGCGCTGGGCACGTGCCCATTCGCGGCGCAGTACCTGGTCGAGCTGACGACGGTTGGCCAGCCCCGTGAGGCTGTCGGTGGCTGCCAGTTCGGCCAGGCCCTGCTCGGCGCTGTGGCGCCTGCGCAATTCGCGCCCCAGCAGCAACGACAGCCAGAGGATGCCGATGCACAACAGGCCGGTAGCGATACTGACCACCAGTGCGGTACGCCGCCACGAGCCATAGACCTCGTCGGTGGACAAGGCCACCACCACCAGCAGCGGCAGGTCGTCCACCCGTGAAAAGGTGTACAGGCGATGCTTGCCGTCCAGGCTCGAACGCGCGGTGAAGCTGCCGTTGCCCTGGGCCATTGCGCGCTTGAAGTTGGGTTGCTCGGACAGGTCGGCGCCGATCAGCGGGTCGCTGGGCAGCGAAGGGTGGCGGGCGAGCATCACGCCGTCGCTGTTGAACAGGTTGACGCTGCTGTCGCGGCCGATGTCCAGGCGCTGGAACAGCTCGCTGAAGTAGGCCAGGCGCAGGGCGCCTGACGCGATACCGGCGAAGGCCCCATCGGCATCGTTGATGCGCCGGCTGAAACTGATGCACCAGTCCAGCTCGCCCAGGCGTGCCTTGAATGGCGGGCTGATGACCAGGCCCAGGCCGGGGTTGTCGCGATGGGCCTGGAACACCCTGCTGTCGGCAAAGTTGGCGCTGCGTGGCACCACGCTGGTGGAGTCGGCCGCCACGTTGCCGTTGCGGTCCAGCCACAGGATGTCGCCGCGTAACGGCACGGTGAAGGCCTGGTTGAACAGCAGTTGCTGGCGCAGCGGCGCGGCCACGCTGGCCAGCTCAGGGCGCTGGATGGCCCAGATCAGTCCGTGCAGCGACAGGTCGTAGAGCTCGACGTTGCGCACGATGTCGGTGTCGATCAACTGCACGATGTTGCTGGCCGAGCGTGCGGCCGCCTGGCCCACGTTGGCTTTTTCGCGTACCAGCAGGAAGGTCACGATGGTGATGATGGCCAGAACCGCCAGGCAACTGCCCAGGTTAAGGATCAACTCCGGATGAGTCCTGTACAGGGTCGGGCGCTGGGGCGGAAGGCGCGAAGGCATGATGGGGGTGATTCGTACCGCTGTCGTTGAAAGGGCAGGTGCGAGGCGGCGGTATTCTAGGCGGGTGCAGATTGTCGGACAAGCTGTTGCTGGTGCCGATTGATGTACGGCATCTTGGGGCTATTTGCAGGAAAAGAGCCTGCATCCTGCAGGCTCTTTGGCGCATGGCGGTGGGATCAGAAGACGTTGAGCGGGTATTCGACGATCACGCGGTATTCGTCCACATCGTTGTCGACCTGGGCGTAGCCCTGGCTGCCACGGTGCGAGGCCCAGCGCAGCAGCACGCTGAGGTCCTTGAGGGAACCTTGCTGGAACACGTAGGCCAGGTCCATGTCGCGTTCCCAGTGGCGCGTATTGTCGCCGTCGGCGCTGTACCAGTTGCTGTAGCCGGCGCTGGCCGGGTCGACCTTGCTCAGGTCCAGCTTGCCGCGCGAGTACGACACGGCGGTGGTCAGGCCGGGCATGCCGACGCCGGCGAAGTCATAGGCGTACTTGAGTTTCCACGAACGCTCGCCAGGCCCGTTGAAGTCCGAGTACATCTGCGAGTTGTCCAGGTACACGCTGTCGCCCAGGGTGATGTAGTCGAACGGCGTGTTGCCGTTGACCCGCTGGTACACCGCAGTGACGGTATGGTTACCCACGCCGAGCGCCAGGTGCAGGCTGTAGGTGTTGTTGTCGATGCTGCCCAGCAGCGCATCGCCGGTGTCCTGGGTGTGGTAGTAGTGCAGGCCGGGGTTGAGGCTGACGCCGTCGGCGAGCTGCCAGGTGTAGTCCAGGTCCAGGTAGTACTGGTTCCACACGTCCTTGAGTTCGGCGGCGTACAGGCTGCTGGTAAAACCTTCGACCGGTGCCCAGGCTGCGCCGGCCCAGTTCAGGTGACGGCTTTCGCGGTCATCTGGCAGGTTGCCGTAGGTAGCGCCGATGCGCTTGTGGCCGCTCTGGTTGTAGAGCTTGGTGAAGCTGGCCTGGCCGCCTTCCAGTTGCAGCCCGTCGATGCTGTTGTTGGTCAGGCTGACGCCGCGGAAGGTCTGCGGCAGCATGCGCGTCTCGCCACCGGCGATCACCGGGTTGGTCAGGAACAGGTCGCCGGCACGCAGTATGGTGTCGAAGGCCTTGAGCTTGATGGCAGCGCCGGCATTGGAGAACGAATCCGGGGCCTTGCCCAGTTCGCCATCGTCCTTGTAGTGGTAGGGCAGGATGCTCGAACCCGCCGTACCGCCACCGCCGTCCAGCTTGAGGCCGAGCATGGCATGGGCATCCAGACCAAAGCCCACGGTGCCCTGGGTGAACCCGGACTCGAACTTGCCGATGAAGCCCTGGCCCCATTCACGGTTGTCGTGGTTGCCGCGCTGCAGCTGGTTGCGGTTGAGGTAGTAGTTGCGGCTGAGCACGTCGAGGTGCGCACCTTCGACGAAGCCTTCGGCCTCGTCGGCCTGGGCGTGCAGGGGCATCGTTGCAGCCAGCGCAACGAACAGCGGGGTGAAGCGAAAAGCGTGGATCACCGGTGTGGACTCCTTGAGGTGAGGGATGCAGCTTTTTATTGTGCGAAGCGGTGTTTTCTTGTGAGGACACATCTCTGGCCGCAGAACCTTTTGTCCAGGCCAAAAAAAAGCCGCTGATAGCAGCGGCTTTGAAAGACGGCCACGCAGGCGAACACGTCGCCAGCGCAGCAGTCGAGGGAATAGGAGAGAGGCAGAGGCAGCGTATCAGCTGTCTTTGTCGGCACTCGCAGAACCTTTGGACGCGGTCTGCTCCAGGTTTTTGGCGTGGTCCTGCTGCTGGGCGAGGGCTTCGCGGCCTTGCTGCGCGGCAGCGGCGCGGGCGGCGTACTGCGCCACGAAAGCAGGGGACTCCTCGGCCATGGCCAGGGGCGAGAGCAATACGGACGACAGGACGAAAATACTGGCAATACCCATACTGTTGGACATTTGAAGCTACCTTCTTGCATAGCAAGCTATCTATTTGGTGTGGGTACGATAGTCCTCGGTGGGGGGTTGAAACAGAGGGGATTGGGCAATGCACTGTTGCATTTCGGGCAACAGTCGAGCGCAGCGTTTGGCCCATCGCGGGTCAAGCTCGCTCCCACAGGGTGTTCGCTGGCCCTTGTGGGAGCGGGCTTGACCCGCGATGGGGGCTTCAGGCCGGCAACAGAATCCCGAAGGTATTGGCCCCCGCCTGGCTGCGGGCAAACACGCTGCCGCCATGCATCAGCGCAATCGCCTTGACGATCGCCAGCCCCAGCCCATGGTTGCCCACGGCGCTGTTGCTGCGCGCGGCATCCACCCGGTAGAAGCGCTCGAACAGGCGAGGCAGGTGCACGGCCTCGATGGCCGGGCCCGGGTTGCTCACGGCAATGCATACCTGCTCGCCCTGACGCTCGATATGCACCTGGATCACCTGCTGGCGGGCCGTGTGCTGCACCGCATTGTTGAGCAGGTTGATCAGCGCCCGGCGCAACTGCGCCTTCTCGATGCGCGCCCGTGCATCGCCGCTGACCTGCACCCGTACCTGGGCGTCCTCGAGGATGTAGTCCAGGTAGTCCAGGGTGGTCGCCACTTCCTCGGCCAGCGAGCTGCTGGTCAGCGCGGTGGCCTTGTTGCCCTGGTCGGCACTGGCCAGGAACAGCATGTCGTTGACGATGCTGCGCAGCCGCTCCAGTTCCTCCAGGTTCGATTGCAGTACCTCGAAGTAATGTTCGGCGCTGCGACCGCGGGTCAGCGCCACCTGGGTCTGGCCGATCAGGTTGGTCAGGGGCGAGCGCAGCTCATGGGCCACGTCGGCATTGAACCCCTCCAGGCGTGAATAGGCCTGCTCGACCCGCTCCAGGGTGGCATTGAAGGTGCCGGCGAACTGTTGCAGCTCTGGCGGCAGGTCGGCCGCATACAGACGTGCGCTCAGGTGCGGTGGCGCCAGTTGCTGGGCCTCGGCCGACAGCGCCCGCAGCGGGCGCAGGCCGATGCGCGCGGCCCAGTAGCCCAGGGCCGAGGCCAGCAGCACGCCGATCACCGCCAGGCTGATCAATGCCCCCAGCAGGGTGTGCTGGGTGTGCCAGAAGGTTTCGGTATCGATGCCGAGCAGAAAGCGCAGGGCAGGGCGCCGGTCCAGCGCCGGCAGCTCGCTCACCAGCACCTTGTACGGGTACGGCCGGCCCTCCATCTGCAGGTCGCGCATGCCCAGCGGGCCGGCGGCAAAGTCGCGTATCGCGGCGTCGGGCTGGCCGTACTCGTAGTGCGCGTCGCCACTCACCACCCAGAAGCGGATACGCCGGTCTTCCTCGCCCAGCAGGTTGAGCTTGTTGGTGATCTTGGCCCAGTGCTCCCGGGTGCCATAGCGGGTCAGCGCCGATTCCAGCACGCTGTAGCGGGCGTCCAGCTCGGCCTCCGGCAGCAGGTCGAGGCTGCGGTCGACCTGTTTGTACAGGGCACCGCCGATCAGCAGGAACACGCCCAGCGCCACCAGGCTGAACAGCAGGCTCAGGCGCAGGGCGATGGAGTTAGTGCGCACGGCTTTCCAGTACATAGCCCATGCCTCGGATGGTGTGCAGCAGCTTGGTCTCGAACGGGCCGTCGAGCTTGGCGCGCAGGCGCTTGATGGCGACCTCCACCACGTTGGCGTCGCTGTCGAAGTTGATGTCCCACACCAGCTCGGCAATCGCGGTCTTGGACAGGATCTCGCCCTGGCGGCGCGCCAGCACGCTGAGCAGCGAGAACTCCTTGGCGGTCAGTTCCAGGCGCTGGCCGGCGCGGCTGGCCTTGCGGCTGATCAGGTCCACCCACAGGTCCGCGACCTGGATCTGCACCGGCTCGTGCCCGCCGCTGCGGCGGGTCAGCGCCTGCAGGCGCGCCACCAGTTCGAGGAACGAGAACGGCTTGCCCAGGTAGTCGTCGGCGCCTTCGCGCAGGCCGCGGATGCGGTCTTCGACGCGCTCGCGGGCGGTGAGCATGATCACCGGGGTCTGCTTGCGTGCACGCAGGGCGCGCAGTACGCCGTAGCCATCCAGGCCCGGCAGCATCACGTCGAGCACGATCACCGAGTAGTCGCCCTCGAGGGCCAGGTGCAGGCCCTCGATGCCGTCCGGGGCGAGGTCCACGGTAAAGCCTTGTTCGGTGAGGCCGCGATGCAGGTAGTCGGCGGTCTTCTGTTCGTCTTCGATAATCAGCACGCGCATGGTCGGCTCTCAGTTCTCGATCGGCCGGGCCGCCGGCAGGTCGTTGCGGCGGCGGTGGAACAGGCGCTCCAGGGCCAAGTATATGACCGGCGTGGTGAACAGTGTCAGCGCCTGGCTGACCAGCAGCCCGCCCACCACCGCGATGCCCAGCGGCTGGCGCAGCTCGGCCCCGGCCCCGGCGCCGAGCATCAGTGGCACCGCGCCCAGCAGGGCGGCCAGGGTGGTCATGATGATCGGACGAAAGCGCGTCAGGCACGCCTCGTGGATCGCCGCCTCTGGCGCAAGCCCGCGCTGGCGCTGGGCTTCCAGGGCAAAGTCGATGAGCAGGATGCCGTTCTTCTTGACGATGCCGATCAGCAGCACCACGCCGATCAGGCCCATGATGGTGAAGTCCTGGCCCATCAGCCACAGCAGCGCCAGTGCGCCAAGGCCCGCCGAGGGCAGGGTGGAGATGATGGTCAGCGGGTGCACGAAGCTCTCGTAGAGCACCCCCAGAATGATGTACACCGCCACCAGCGCGGCCAGGATCAACCACGGCTGGCTCGACAGCGAACTCTGGAAGGCCTGGGCCGCGCCCTGGAAGGTGCCGATGATCGAGGCCGGCATGCCCAGCTCGCGCTGGGTGCGTTCGAGGATGCTCACCGCATCGCCCAGGGCTACCCCCGGTGCCAGGTTGAACGACAGGTTGGCGGCCGGGAACAGCCCGTCGTGGCTGATCGACAGCGGCCCGGTGCTGGGCGCCGCGACCTTGGCCAGCGCCGCCAGCGGCACCATCTCGCCACTGAGGGGCGAGCGCAGGTAGAAGTAGGCCAGGCTCTCGGCCTTGCCACGCTGGCGTGCATCGATTTCCAGGATCACCTTGTACTGGTTGGTCTCGGTCTGGAACTCGCTGATCTGACGCTGGCCGAAGGCGTCGTACAGCGCCTGGTCGACGTCGGCGGTGGTCAGGCCGAAACGCGCGGCGGCCTGGCGGTCGATGTCGATGCGGGTCACGCTGGCGCCCAGCTGCAGGTCGTTGGACAGGTCGCGGAACGCCGGGTTGGCGTGCAGACGTTCGGTCAGGCGCTGGGTCCACAGGTTGAGTGCCGGGCCGTCGTTGCTCTTGAGCACGTACTGGTACTGGCTGCGGCTGGGCCCGGAGCTGAGGTTGATGTCCTGCCCGGCCCGCAGGTACAGCACCAGGCCCGGCACCTGGGCGGCCTTGGGGCGCAGCCGGTCGATGAACTCGCTGGCCGACACATCGCGCTGGGCAGGGTCCTTGAGGGCGATCCAGAAGCGCCCGTTGGCGATGGTCTGGTTGCTGCCGGTAACCCCCACCGAGTGCGAGAACGCGCGTACCGCAGGGTCGGCCTCGATGATCTTCGCCAGCGCCTGGTGCTTGCGCACCATGTCCGGGTACGACACGTTGGCCGCGGCCTCGGTGGTGCCGAGGATGAAGCCGGTGTCCTGCACCGGAAAGAAGCCCTTGGGAATGGCCACGTAGCCGCCGATGGCCAGGGCCAGGGTCACGAAGAACAGCCCGAGCATCAGCCGCTGGTGCGCCAGGGCCCTGACCAGCAGACGATCGTAACCGGCCACAAGGCGCTCGCCGAAGGTCGGTGCGGCGTGCTCGGGGTGTTGCGGGCGGCGCATGAACAGCGCGCACAGGGTCGGCGCCAGGGTCAGCGAGACCACCACCGAAATCAGGATGGTGGAGGTGGCGGTGAGGGCGAACTCCTTGAACAGCCGCCCCACCACGCCCCCCATGAACAGCAGCGGAATGAACGCGGCCACCAGCGAGAAGCTGATCGAGACAACGGTGAAGCCGATCTCGCCGGCGCCCTTGAGGGCAGCCGTGCGGCTGTCGTCGCCGGCCTCCAGGTGCCGGTGGATGTTTTCCACCACCACGATGGCATCGTCCACCACAAACCCCACGGCGATGACGATGGCCACCAGGGTCAGGTTGTTCAGGCTGAAGCCGAACAGGTACATCAGCGCGAAGCTGGCCACCAGCGATACCCCCAGCACGCTGGAGACGATCAGCGTGGCCGACCACTGGCGCAGGAACAGCGCCATGACCGCGATCACCAGCAGCACGGCGATCAGCAGGGTGATCTCCACCTCGTGCAGCGAGGCGCGGATGGTCTGGGTGCGGTCGCTGAGCACCGACACCTGCACCGATGCCGGGAGCATTTCCTCCAGGTGCGGCAGCGCCTGCATGACCCGGTCCACGGTGTCGACGATGTTGGCCCCGGGCTGGCGGAACACCACCAGGTTGAGGCCTTCCTGGTCGCCGGACCAGGCTTTGACATAGGCGTTTTCGGCGCCGTTGATGACCGTGGCCACGTCCTTGAGGTGTACCGGGGCGCCGTCGCGGTAGGCGACGATGAGCTGGGCGTATTCATCGGGGTGGAACAGCTGGTCGTTGGTGGCCAGGGTCGACACGCTGCTGTCGCCGTACAGCGCGCCCTTGGCCAGATTGAGGCTGGTCTGCTGGATGGCCTGGCGCAGGTCGGCCAGGGTCAGGCCGATGGCGGCGAGTTTTTCCGGCTGGGCCTGCACGCGAATCGCCGGGCGCTGCTGGCCGGTGATGTTGACCAGCCCGACCCCGTCGATCTGGCTCAGCTGGCGTGCCAGCAGGGTTTCGGCGTAGTCGCTCAGTTCGTTGGCCGGCATCTGCGCGGAGCTGACGGTCATGATCAGCACCGGGCTGTCGGCCGGGTTGACCTTGCGCCAGGTGGGCAGGCTCGGCATGTCCTGGGGCAGGCGCGAGGAGGCGGTGTTGATCGCGGCCTGGACTTCCTGGGCGGCGGTGTCGATGTTCTTGTCGAGGGTGAACTGCAGGATCAGGCTGGTGGAGCCCAGTGCGCTGCTGGAGGTCATCTGGGTCATGCCGGGGATGGCGCTGAACTGCACCTCCAGCGGTGTGGCCACCGACGAGGCCATGGTCTCGGGGCTGGCGCCGGGCAGCTGCGCGCTGACCTGAATGGTGGGGAAGTCCGCTTCGGGCAGCGGTGCCACCGGCAACTGCGGGAACGCCACCACGCCCAGCAGCACCAGGGCGAAGGTCAGCAGCAGGGTGGCCACCGGGCGGTCGATGCACCACGCACTGATCGAGCTGCGCCCGCTCATGGCTGCACACCGCTGCCGGCAACATCGTCGCCGACGGGCGCGGCGGGCGGGGCTGCCAGCACCTCGACCCGGGCGCCGGGCCTGAGCCGCGACTGCCCGTCGGCCACCAGCGTGTCGTTGACCGCTACGCCGCTGATCACGTTGAGGTTGCTGTCCTGGTACAGCACCTTGACCGGCACCACCGCGACCTTGTCGCCCTCGACGCGGTACACGAAGTGCTGGTCGATGCCCCGCTGCACCACGCCGGGGGGCACCACCAGCGCATCGCGCTGGATGCTGGTCTGGATCTTCAGGCTCACCAGTTGCCCCGGCCACAGGCGGGCCTGGGCATTGTCGAACGCGGCCTTGGCGCGCAGGGTGCCGGTGTTGGCGGCGATCTGGTTGTCGATCAGGCTCAGGTGCCCTTCACCCAGCAGCAGGCCGCCGCTGTCGCCGTTGCCTTCGAGGTAGGCACGGATCGGCGCCGGGGGTTCGGCGGCCACCAGCCCCTGCAGGGTCGGCAGCCATTGCTGCGGCACGGCGAACTCCACCGCGATGGGGTCGATCTGGGTCACGCTGAACAGGCCCTGGGCGTCGCTGGTGCGCACCAGATTGCCTTCGTCGATGTTGCGAATGCCCACCCGTCCGGTGACCGGCGAGCGGATCTGGGTGTACGACAACTGCACCTTGGCCGCGGCGATCGCTGCCTGGTTGCCGAGGATGCTTGCCTTGAGCTGGTTGACCAGTGCCTGCTGCTGGTCGAGGGTCTGGCGCGAGATGCCGTTGTCTTCGCTGAGCAGGCGGTAGCGCCTGAGGTCGACCTCGGCCACCTGCTGCTGGGCCTGGCTCTGGCCCAGTTGCGCCTGGGCCTGCTCGAGGCTGGCGCGGATGCTGCGGTCATCCAGGGTGGCCAGCAGGTCACCGGCCTGCACCGACTGGCCCTCCTTGACCAGGATCCGGGTCAGCACGCCCTCCACCTGGGGGCGGATCTGCACGCTGTGCAGCGACTGCACCGCGCCGATGGCGCTGAGGTAGTGCGGCACATCCTGCTGCTGCACCTGGATCACACTGACCGGGGTGGCCACGGGCATGGCCGGTTGGCTGGCCGTGTGGCGACCGAAAGTCAGGTACAGCGCCAGGCCCAGCAGCAACGCTATCAGGCCGAAAAAAAACACTCGAGAGCTGGAAATTCGCATGCGTGCACGGCGCCAGGGCAGAAAAAGGAGGGCTGTCAGTAGGTTATAGCTGCTACTGGGGGTCAGCAGTGTGACGCCCACCTGTCAGCGCTGTCAGCTGGCAGATGGCCAAGTGCCAATAGTCTGCGCTGGATCAAGGTTTTACTAAATGTTGCCCCGTAGAGTCTCTCGCCCTGCCGCCCCTCCACCTATAAAAACGCGAGCGCTTTCGATGAAGAGCAATCTGCCTGTGACCGGCCGCAATGTAGATTACCCCGGTGACGCGAATATCCTTTCCACCACCGATCTGACCAGCGCCATTACCTATGCCAACGAGGATTTTCTCAAGGTCAGCGGGTTCGAGCGCGACGAGCTGATTGGCCAGTTGCACCATGTGGTACGCCATCCCGACATGCCTTCCCAGGCCTTTGCGCAGATGTGGCAGACCCTCAAGGCCGGCCGCTCGTGGATGGGGCTGGTGAAGAACCGCTGCAAGAATGGCGACCATTACTGGGTCAGCGCATTCGTGTCGCCGGTCACCAGCCAGGGCCAGACGGTGGAGTACCAGTCGGTGCGCACCAAGCCCACCCCGGCGCAGGTGGAGGCCGCCGAACGTTGCTATGCACGCTTGCGCCAGCAGCGCCCGTTGCCCTGGTGGCAACGCCTGCCGCGCCCTGGCCTGGCGTTGCAGCTGGGGCTGGGCACAGGCCTGGTGCTGGCAGTGGTGCTGGGCACCAGCCGCCTGCTGTTGCCGACGCTGCCGTGGCAGTGGCTGCTGGAGCTGGTGGCCGCCGGTGGGCTCAGTGCGCTGCTGGTGTCGGTGCTGCTGCGCCCGCTGGAACAACTACGGGTGCGGGCGCAGTCGATTGCCGACAACCCGTTGAGCCAGCAGCTGTATACCGGCAAGGCGGGCGCCGTGGGGCAGATCGAGTTCGCCCTGCTGATGCTCGAGGCGCAGATCGGGGCGGTGGTGGGGCGCATTGGCGACACCTCGCAGCGCCTGGCCGGCCACACCGCAGAGCTGGCCCAGCACCTGCAGCACAGCCACACCACCACCCTGGGCCAGCAGGGCGAGGCCGATCAGGTGGCGGCGGCAATCAACCAGATGACCACCAGCGTGGCCGAGGTGGCCAGCAATGCCCAGCAGGCTTCGGAGGCCGCCGAGCATGCCGAGGATGCCACCCAGAATGGTCACCAGCTGGTGGACCGCAGCCGCAGCAGCATCCTCGAACTGGCCAGCGCACTGAGCGCTGCCACCGAGGTTATCCACACCCTGGAAGGCCACAGCATGGAAATTTCCGGGGTGCTGTCGGTTATCCACAGCATCGCCGAGCAGACCAACCTGCTGGCACTGAACGCGGCCATCGAGGCGGCGCGGGCGGGGGATCAGGGGCGTGGCTTTGCGGTGGTCGCCGATGAGGTGCGCGGCCTGGCCAAGCGCACGGCCGAGTCCACCGGCGAAATCCAGCGCATGATCAGCGCCTTGCAGCGCGGCACCCGCGATGCGGTGCAGGCCATGCACGAGAGCCGCGAGCATGCCGGGCAGAGCGTCGAGCAGGCGCAGCAGGCGGCGGTGGCGCTGGACGGCATCAGCCAGCAGGTCAACCAGATCAGCGAGATGAGCCTGCAGATTGCTGCGGCGGTGGAGCAGCAGAGCCTGGTCAGCGAAGACATCAACCGCAACATCATCAGCATTCGCCAGGCCAGCGAAGAGAGCGTGGTGGCCGGTCAGCACGGGCATGCCAACGCCAGCGACGTGGCCGGCCTGGCCGAAGACCTGCGGCGCCTGGCCGAGGAGTTCTGGCAGCGCCGTTAGGCGCTGCTCAGAAACCGATGAAGCTGTAGTGGCCAGCCGATGTGCTGCACACCCGGGCGCCAGCCTGATGCAGTTGCTCGACCAGTGCCGGGTTTTCCACGTGCAGGGTCCAGGGCACTAGCGCGGCGTTGCCCGGGGCGTGCAGGGCGGCGTGCAGCGCCCCGGTGTCGGGCAGGTAGGCGGTGAAGCCGTTGCCCTTGAGCGCGCTGGTGGTGATGCCTAGTTGCTGGCAGATCTGCACCTTGGCGTGGATATCGTCGCGGTCGGCCTGGCGCGAGCGCTCGATCAGCTCGGCCAGTAGGCGGTCCATCAGCTGGCTGCCGTGGATCAGTACCGGGCCGCGTTGCCAGGCTTCGGTCGGGCAGTCCTTGGCGTCGGGGCGCAACGGGATGTGCGGGTTGATTTCCATCGGGTAGATGCGGCACACCAGCGGCCGGCGCTCATAGATGCGACACAGGTTGTCGGCATCCAGATTGCGGCAGGCGCCGGGGTTGAACGCGGCGAAGGTGATGGCCACGTGTGCCTGGGTACTGCCGCAGGGCACGGCGCAGGCACGGCGGGTGGCGTGCTCGCGCTGGGCGTCGGGCAGGCCCTGGCCGTTGGCCAGAAAGGCTTCCACCAGCACGATGAGCTGGCCGCCATCTGCCACCCAGTGGCGCGCTTCGTCGAGGGTCAGGGGAACGTGGTGGCCATTGCAGCATTTGCCACAGCCGGTGCAGTCGAACTGGAGTGAGGTTGCAGCGCTGGTCACGGTTTGGCGGGGGTCCATTCGGTGATGAAGGCAGTCTTGCGCTGCTTGTCGAACAGGCACAGCTCGCTGCCTTTCTGGTTCTTCATGTGCTTTTGCGGGTAGTGGCCGCTGATCAGCAGGGCACTGTAGCCGACGCGGTCGTCGAACTCGGCCGGCTTGCTGGCGGGCCGGGCATCCTTGAACTGGCTGGCGGCGAGGCAGGCCCTGGTCAGGGCTTGTTCGTGGTCGGCCCAGGCCTGGTCGCTGGAGGCATGGGCGCCGAGGCTGAACAGGGCCAGCAGGGCGAAGGTGAGGGCTTTCATGATGGGCGGCTCATGAGGGGAGAGGCCGCTGATTATGCCAGAGCATCGGTTTTTGCAGGAGCAGGAGCGTTTCAGCGTTTGTCCTGGCCTCTTCGCCGGCAAGGGATCACGGCCCCTGTAGGCGCCGGCCTTGCCGGCGAAGGGGGTCGGCTCAGCGCTCGGCGAAAGCCACCGCCCGCGCGGCCACGATCAGGCAATCGGTGAGTTCCGGCGAGGAGAACTTGGTCAGCACCGCGTTCGCCCCTGCCAGCCGGGCTTTCTCGCTGTTCATCGCGCTGTCCAGCGAGGTGTGCAGCAGTACATAGAGGTGCTGGAAGTCAGGCGTTTCGCGCAGCGTGCGGGTGAAGGCGTAACCGTCCATCTCGGACATCTCGATGTCCGAGACCACCACGTTGATCTCCCGGTCGGTACCCTGCAGCTCCAGCAGGGTGTCGATGGCATCCTTGGCGCTCTTGGCGGTGTGGCATTCCAGCCCCAGGCCGCGCAGGGTCAGCACCGACTGGTGGAGTGCCACATGGCTGTCATCGACCACCAGTATGTTGGTGGCCTGCAGAACGGCGGCGTCTTCGGGGTTCAGCTCGCTGCTGCTCACTTCACGCGGCGGCGGCGCAATGCCGTGAATGACCTTTTCGATGTCCAGCACCTGCACCAGCGTGCCGTCCACCTGGGTTACCCCGGTGATGAATGCCTTGCTGCTCGACCCGTAGGGCGGCGGCTTGATGTCGGTACTCAGGCAATGCACGATGCGGCTCACCGCCTGCACGTGCAGGCCCTGCTTGGAGCGGCTGATGTCGGTGACGATCAGGCAGCCGCCGTTGGGGTCTTCCAGCGGGCGTTCGCCGATGGCGCGCGACAGGTCGATGACCGACAGCGAGTTGCCCCGCAGGGTGGCCACGCCTTTGACGTGCGGGTGCGATTCCGGGAGCTTGGTCAGGGGCGGGCAAGGGATGATCTCGCTGACCTTGAGCAGGTTGATTGCCATCAGCTTGCCGCTGCGCAGGGTGAACAGCAGCAGCGACAGCGAGTCGGCGCGGGCATTTTGCGAGGCCATAGGCACCTTCAGGGCAAAGAGAATAAGGGATCTGCCGGGTTATCGACCCGAGCACGCCAGGCTTTAATCCGCCACTGCACTTCAGCGTAGCCCCAGTCGGCGGGCCAGGCGGCTGAGGTTGGCGCGGTCCAGGCCCAGCTCGCGCGCGGCACTGGCCCAGTTGTGCTGGTGGCGCTCCAGGCAGGCCTCGATCAGCTGGCGCTGGTACAGGTCCAGGGCCTGGCGCAGGTCGGTGCCGGGCGGTGGTGGCAGTGGCGCCGCCACGCTGGGCGCTGCCCCCGGGCCGGCGCCGGGCAGGTCGAAGTCGCGGGCCTCCAGGGTCAGGATCTTCGGCCGCTCGGGGTGCTGGCCCAGCGCCTTGAGCGACGAGCGGCCGATCAGGTGCTCCAGTTCGCGCACATTGCCCGGCCAGTCGTACGCCAGCAGCGCGGCCTGGGCATCGCTGCTCAGGCGCAGGCTGTTCAGGCCCATGCGCGAGCGGTTCTGCTCCAGGAAGTAGCCGCTGAGCAGCAGCACGTCGCGCCCGCGCTCGCGCAGCGCCGGCACCCGCAGCGGGTACACGCTCAGGCGGTGGTAGAAGTCGGCGCGGTAGCGCCCGGCACGCACTTCCACGGCCAGGTCGCGGTTGGTGGCGGCAATCAGGCGTACATCCACCTGGTGCTCCTGGTCCGAGCCCAGGCGCTGCAGCTGTCCGCTTTGCAGCACGCGCAGCAACTTGGCCTGCACGGCCAGCGACAGTTCGCCCACTTCGTCGAGAAACAGTGTGCCGCCGTTGGCCAGCTCGAACTTGCCGCGTCGCTCGCCCACCGCGCCGGTGAAGGCGCCGCGCACATGGCCGAACAGCTCGCTCTCGACCAGGGTGTCGGGCAAGGCGGCACAGTTGAGGCTGATCATCGGCTTGTCGGCACGCGCCGACTGCTGGTGGATGGCCTGGGCCACCAGCTCCTTGCCGACTCCGGTTTCACCGGTGACCAGTACGGTCAGGTCGCTGCCGGCGACCAGGCGGATCTCTTCGAGCAGGTGCTTGTGGGCCTTGCTCTGGCCGATCAGTTCCTGGTGCTGCTGGCCGCTGGCCTGGCGGTAGATCTCGGCGCGCTGGTGTTCGTCTTCGGCGCGCAGGGCCAGGCGTTCGATACGTTGCGCCACGTTGACCGTGGCGGCGGCCAGGCTGGCGAAGGCCTGCAGGGCGTCCAGCTCGACCTGCTGGAAGCGCTCCGGGGCCAGCGCATCGAGGGTGATCAGGCCCCAGGGCCGTTCGTCGACGAACAGCGGGCAGCCCATGCAGTCGTGTACCTCCAGGTGCTGGTGCAGGCCCTCGACCAGGCCGTCGTAGGGGTCGGGCAGTTGGCTGTCGCTGGCAAAGCGGGTCGGCTCGCTGCGGCTGAGCAGGGCGGCGAAGCGCGGGTGTTCGCTGACCTTGAAGCGCCGGCCCAGGGTGTCGGGGCTCAGGCCGTCCACCGCCAGGGGGACCAGCCATTCGCCATCCAGGCGCAGCAGCGCGGCGGCGTCGCATGGCAACAGGGCGCGCATGGCTTCGAGCAGGCGACGGTAGCGTTCGCGTTCGGGAAGCTCGCGAGACAGGTCGCTGACCAGGGGCAGCAGTGCGGTAAGCAGGGATTTTGCGGTCATGATGACTCCTTCGAGTCTTTATGACTCTAGCAGGGTTGTGGTCAATTTGACTCAAAAATATTCAAGCTATTGATTTATATGGATTTAATAGTTGGCACGAAAGCTGAAACAACCCGGGCAGATTATCCAGAAGCCATAAGGCCCGGGAGTTACCCATGCTCAATGCCCAAGATCGTGCCATCGTCAAAGCCACCGTTCCGCTGCTTGAAAGCGGCGGCGAGGCGCTGACCACGCATTTCTACAAACTGATGCTCAGCGAATACCCCGAGGTGCGTCCGTTGTTCAACCAGGCCAACCAGGCCAGCGGCGACCAGCCGCGGGCGCTGGCCAATGGCGTACTGATGTATGCACGCCATATCGACCAGCTCGAGCAACTGGGCGGCCTGGTGAACCAGATCATCAACAAGCACGTGGCGCTGCAGATCCTGCCCGAGCATTACCCGATCGTCGGCGCCTGCCTGCTGCGTGCCATCGAAGAGGTGCTCGGCAAGGAGATCGCCACCCCCGAGGTCATCGCGGCCTGGGGCGCGGCCTACCAGCAACTGGCCGATATCCTGATCGGCGCCGAAGAGGGCCTGTACCAGCAGAAGGCCCAGGCGCCGGGTGGCTGGCGCGGTGCGCGGGCGTTCCGGCTGGCGGCGCGGGTGCAGGAGAGCAGCGAGATCGTCTCGTTTCACTTCGCCCCGTTCGATGGCGGCCCGGTTCTCAAGGGCGAGCCCGGTCAGTACCTGGGCCTGAAGGTGCAGATCGATGGCCAGGAGCACCGGCGCAACTATTCATTGTCGGCGCTGGGTGACGGCCGCGAGTACCGCATCAGCGTCAAGCGCGAGGCGGGCGGCAAGGTGTCCAACTACCTGCATGAGCAATTGCAGGTGGGTGATACCCTGGAGCTGTTCCCGCCGGCGGGCGAGTTCACCCTGAGCGCCAGCGACAAGCCGCTGGTGCTGATCAGCGGCGGGGTAGGGATCACCCCGACCCTGGCGATGCTCGACGCGGCCCTGGCCAGCGGTCGCCTGGTGCACTTCATTCATTGCGCGCGCAACGGTGCGGTGCATGCGTTTCGCGACTGGGTGGACGAACGCGCGGCGCGTCATCCGCAGCTCAAGCGCTTCTATTGCTACGCCGAGGATGATGGGGTGAGCCTGCCGGCCGACGCCGTGGGGCTGCTGAGCCAGGATCAACTGGCGCAGTGGCTGCCGGTCGAGCGTGACCTGGACGCGTACTTCCTGGGGCCCAAGGGCTTCATGGCGGCGATCAGGCGTCAGCTCAAGGCCCTGGGGGTGCCGGAGCAGCAGAGCCGCTACGAGTTCTTCGGGCCGGCGGCAGCACTCGAGTAAGGGCCGGGGCCTGTTCGCCGGCAATGCCGGCGCCTGCAGGTGCACGAATGTGCTGCAGGCGCCGGCTAAGCTGCCGACCTTAATCTTCTTTTAATCGGTTTAACCTTCACTCCCTGTGGTCATGGTCGGCGTGTAGAATTGCGCCCAGGCTTGAGCCACCTATCTAGTGAAGGGAACGGGAATGAACGATCTAACGCAGCGCCTGAATCGGGAACGGCGCTTTCTGGTACTGCTGGGCGCCATCTGCCTGGCGCTGATCGGCGGTGCCCTGTACATGCAGATCGTGCTGGGCGAGGCACCGTGCCCACTGTGCATCCTGCAGCGCTATGCGTTGCTGTTCATCGCCCTGTTCGCCTTCATCGGTGCGGCCATGCCCGGGCGGCGCAGCCTCACGCTGTTCGAGGCCCTGGTGGTGCTGAGCGCCATCGGCGGCATTGCTGCAGCGGGCAACCACGCCTACATTCTGGCCAACCCGGCCGTCAGCTGCGGCATCGACACACTGCAGCCGATCGTCGACGGCCTGCCGCTGGCCTCGGTGCTGCCGCTGGTGTTCCAGGTGGATGGTTTCTGCTCGACGCCGTACCCGCCGGTGCTGGGGCTGTCGCTGGCGCAATGGGCGCTGCTGGCCTTCGTGCTGACCGCCGTGCTGGTGCCGCTGGGCATCTACCGCAACCGTCGCCAGCGTTAGACAAAAGTCCCGTGTCGAGGCAAGTGCGCAGGGCTTGAGAATTTTCCGAAGAAGTCGCCTTCAGGTTGACCTGGATCAAGTCCCAACCCTTGCGGTACGGGCATTTCAGGGCTACAGCCAGGGGTGCGACAAACTGTCGCGAAATTGATTTTTGCTGCGCTATTGTTACGTTTTCTGTAAAGGACTGTTGCTCAATAAGTCATAGTCATGGCCATGTTACGTCACTACAATCGCCCCCAATTTCCGTTCGGCACCGCTTGCGAGTTGCAGGATTAAAGGAGCTCCGGCCCCTTTCGTGACTCTGACGAGCATCGCCTGCGGCGATGCCGGGCTGACCCCCCTCCCGTGATTTTCCGCACCAAATGGAATTGGTCTGTAAACAGGCCTGATTGCCTACGAAGTCAAAACAATAAGCACCGTTGCACACCGGTTCTGCCGAGCAGCCGCAGCTGAATTCCGGCGTGACCGTATTCGATCCCATAAATGCTGACGCTTGGCAGGACGAAGTGTTGGCGACCAAAACACAAATTGCATTGAAGCAAGCTGCTCTAGAGGTCGTGAGATGAGTAAAAAGCGTTACCCCAGACTGTTTGGCATTCTGCCCTTTTTAGGCATGCTTTTACTCAGTGGGTGCAACTGGACCCTGCTCGACCCGAAGGGCCAGGTCGGCATTGAGCAAAGGAACCTGATCCTGATCGCTACCGGCCTGATGTTGCTGGTGGTGATTCCTGTCATTTTCATGACGATCGCGTTCGCGTGGAAGTATCGCGCCTCCAACAAGGCTGCCACCTACACCCCTGACTGGTCGCACTCGACCAAGATCGAAGTGGCCGTATGGTCCATCCCGGTGCTGATCATCATCGCCCTGGGTTATGTCACCTACCTCTCCACCCACAAGCTGGACCCGTACCGTCCACTGGATTCCGACGTGAAGCCGGTGCAGATCGACGTGGTCGCGCTGGACTGGAAATGGCTGTTCATCTACCCGGAACAGGGCATTGCCACGGTCAACAAGATCGTCTTCCCGGCCAACACCCCGGTCAATTTCCGCGTGACCTCCGACGCCGTGATGAACTCGTTCTTCATCCCGGGCCTGGGCGGCCAGATCTACGCGATGGCGGGCATGACCACCAAGCTGCACCTGATTGCCAACCAGAACGCCGAGTTCGACGGGATCTCCGCCAACTACAGCGGTGCCGGCTTCACCGGCATGAAGTTCAAGGCGATCGCCACGTCCCAGGAAGATTTCGAGGCGTGGGTCAACGAGGTCAAGCAGTCGCCGCAACAACTGGACAAGGCCACCTACGAGGCTCTGGCCAAACCTAGCGAAAACAACCCGGTTGCGCTCTACAGCGTGGCCCCGGAAAACATGTTCCAGTCCATCGTCGACAAGTACGAGGGCATGAACCGTGGCAAGCCGGTGGTGCACGAGAAGAAAGAGCACAAAGAAGCGGCCGAAGCGATGGACGTGAGTATGCATTCAGCTGCTGGGGCAGAGGAGTAAAAGATGTTCGGTAAACTTAGTCTGGACGCGATCCCGTATCACGAGCCGATAGTCATGGTGACCCTCGCCATGATCGCGCTCGGCGGTCTCGCGTTGGTTGCTGCAATCACCTATTTCCGCAAGTGGACCTACTTGTGGACCGAGTGGCTGACGTCGGTCGACCACAAGAAGATCGGGGTGATGTACATCATCGTCGCGATGGTCATGCTGCTGCGCGGCTTTGCCGACGCCATCATGATGCGTACCCAGCTGGCCATGGCCACTGGCGGCGCCGAGGGCTATCTGCCTCCTGAACACTATGACCAGATCTTCACCGCTCACGGTGTGATCATGATCATCTTCATGGCGATGCCATTCTTCACCGGCCTGATGAACCTGGCCCTGCCTCTGCAGATCGGTGCACGTGACGTTGCCTTCCCGTTCCTCAACTCCCTGAGCTTCTGGCTGCTGGTGTCCGGCGTTGCGCTGGTCAACATCTCCCTGGGCGTGGGCGAGTTCGCCAAGACCGGCTGGGTGGCCTATCCACCGCTGGCGGGTATCCAGTACAGCCCTGGGGTCGGTGTCGACTACTACATCTGGGCGCTACAGATATCCGGATTGGGGACAACGCTGACCGGTGTCAACTTCCTGGCCACCGTGCTGAAAATGCGCGCCCCTGGCATGAAGCTGATGGACATGCCGATCTTCACCTGGACCTGCACCTGGGCCAACATCCTGATCGTGGCTTCGTTCCCGATCCTGACCGCGACCCTGGCACTGCTGACCGTTGACCGTTATCTGGACTTCCACATTTTCACCAACGAGCTTGGTGGGAACCCGATGATGTACGTCAACCTGTTCTGGGCATGGGGTCACCCTGAGGTGTACATCCTGATCCTGCCGGCGTTCGGCGTGTTCTCGGAAGTCATCTCGACCTTTACCGGCAAGCGCCTGTTCGGCCACAAGTCGATGATCTACGCCTCGGGTGCGATCTCGGTTCTGGGCTTCGGCGTATGGCTGCACCACTTCTTCACCATGGGTTCGGGCGCCAGCGTCAACACCTTCTTCGGTCTGGCGACCATGCTCATTTCGATCCCGACCGGGGTCAAGCTGTTCAACTGGCTGTTCACGATCTACCAGGGCCGTCTGCGCTTCACCGCGCCAGTGCTGTGGACCCTGGGCTTCATGGTGACCTTCTCGATCGGCGGCATGACCGGCGTACTGCTGGCCGTACCTGGTGCTGACTTCGTGCTGCACAACAGCCTGTTCGTGATCGCTCACTTCCATAACGTGATCATCGGTGGTGCGGTGTTCGGCTACATTGCCGGCTTCGCCTTCTGGTTCCCGAAAGCCTTCGGTTTCACCCTGAACGAGAAGTGGGGCAAGGCTGCCTTCTGGTTCTGGATCTCCGGTTTCTACGTGGCCTTCATGCCGCTGTACGCACTGGGCTTCATGGGCATGACCCGTCGTCTGAACCACTCGGACAACCCTGCCTGGGAACCGTACCTGTACGTGGCCGTGGTCGGTGCCGTGCTGATCCTGTTCGGTATCGCCTGCCAGCTGATCCAGCTGTACGTGTCGATCCGCGATCGCAAGGACAACATGGACGTCACTGGCGACCCATGGAATGCGCATACCCTGGAATGGTCGACCTCGTCGCCACCGCCGTTCTACAACTTCGCCACCATGCCGGAAAAAGTCGGCCTGGACGCATGGACCGAAGCCAAGCGCGCCGGTATCGCCTACAAGGCTCCGGCCCAGTACGCACCGATCCACATGCCGAACAACACCGCTACCGGTCTGTACATGGGCGCGCTGTTGACCGTCTTCGGTTTCGCCACCATCTGGCACATCTGGTGGTTGGCCGCGGTCGGCCTGATCGGCACCATCGCTGTCTTCGTTGCTCACGCTGCGCGTGACGACCAGGGCTACATGGTTCCTGCCGAGGAAGTGGCACGTATCGAAGGTGAGCGTCTGAAGCACCTCGGTCTGGCTACCGGCTCGCCAGTCGGTGCGCCTGTCGAATCGTTTGAACGGGTTTAATCAATGTCCAGTCATGTAATCAATGCTGATGCTGCTCATGGTCACGACCATGGGCACGAAGAACACCACGACTCGGGCCAGATGACCGTATTCGGTTTCTGGCTGTACCTGATGACCGACTGCATCCTGTTTGCGTCGATCTTCGCAGCCTACGCGGTGCTGTCCGGCAACTTTGCCGGCGGCCCGTCGGGTCACGACATCTTCGAACTGCCGTATGTACTGGCTGAAACCGCGCTGCTGCTGTTCTCCAGTATCACCTTCGGCTTCGCCATGCTGCAGATGTACAAGGGCAACAAGAACGGTGTACTGGCCTGGCTGGCAGTCACCTTCCTGCTCGGCCTTGGCTTCATCGTCATGGAAGTCAACGAGTTCCACCTGCTGATCAGCGAAGGCTTCGGCCCGCAGCGCAGCGGCTTCCTGTCGGGCTTCTTCGCCCTGGTCGGCACCCACGGTCTGCACGTGACCGGTGGTCTGATCTGGATGGCCGTGATGATGTACCAGATCCAGAAGAAGGGCATCACCGGTTCGGCCAAGACCCGCATGGGTTGCCTGAGCCTGTTCTGGCACTTCCTGGACGTGGTCTGGATCTGCGTATTCACCGTTGTCTATCTGCTGGGGGTTCTGTAAATGGCTAACGCACATAACGAGCACGCCGAGGGCAGCCACGGCAGCGTGAAGTCGTACGCAATCGGCTTCGTACTGTCGGTGATCCTGACGCTGATCCCGTTCGGTCTGGTGATGTACCCGACCTTGCCCAAAGACATGACCGTACTGATCGTGGTGGCCTTCGCGGTCATCCAGATCGTCGTGCACCTGTACTACTTCCTGCACCTGGACCGTTCGCCAGAGCAGCGTGAGAACGTCAGCGCCTTCCTGTTCACCGGGTTGGTCATTGCACTGTTGGTCGGCCTGTCGCTGTGGATCATGTTCAGCATCCACACCAGCATGATGGCGAAGTGAGGTAAGACGGCATGTCCTTTAAGCACTTTATCCAAATCACCAAACCGGGGATCATTTTCGGTAACGTGCTTTCTGTGGCAGGCGGTTTCTTCCTTGCCGCGCAAGGGCATGTGGACTTCATGCTGTTCCTGGCCACGGTGATCGGCACTTCGCTGGTGGTGGCGTCCGGTTGCGTGTTCAACAACTGCATCGACCGTGACATCGACATCAAGATGGAGCGCACCAAGAACCGTGTGATGGTTCAAGGGCAGGTCTCGCTGAAGATCGCGCTGGCCTACGCCACCCTGCTCGGGGTGGCCGGGCTTGGCCTGCTGTACGTGCAGGCCAATGCCCTGGCAGCGTTGTTCGGCCTGATCGGGTTCATCATCTACGTGGGTTTCTACAGCCTGTACCTGAAGCGCAAATCGGTGCACGGCACCCTGGTAGGCAGCCTGTCCGGTGCCATGCCTCCGGTGATCGGCTACTGCGCCGTGAGCAACAGCTTCGACCTGGCTGCGTTGACCCTGCTGGTGATGTTCAGCCTGTGGCAGATGCCGCATTCCTATGCGATCGCGATCTTCCGCTTCAACGACTACCTGGCGGCCTCGATTCCGGTACTGCCGGTCAAGCGTGGCATCCTGGTGGCCAAGAAACACATCCTCTGGTACATCGTGGCGTTCCTGGCAGCGACCCTGATGCTGACCATCGGTGGTTATGCCGGCATGAGCTACATGGCCGTGGCGGCGGCGATGGGCATGTACTGGTTGTACATGGCCTGGACCGGCTACAAGGCTGTGGATGATCGCCTGTGGGCGCGCAAGCTGTTCGTGTTTTCTATCTTCACCATCACTGCGTTGAGCGTGATGATGTCGTTGGACACCAAGGTGCCGACCGAGCTGCTGCTGACCTACGCGCATTGATCTGATGTGTTGAAAGAGACCCCGGGCCGAAAGGTGCCGGGGTTTTTTTTGCCCTTCAGAAACGGCTTCGCTCTTGCTCTTGCTCTTGCTTTTGCTTTTGATCTTT
>NZ_QLAD01000002.1:455196-569548 GCF_024355235.1 Pseudomonas sp. S12(2018) | reverse complement strand
AAGTGTCGATATCCATGCTGGATAAGCACATGATTGTCGATTTTCATGTCGGTGTGATTATCCGACATGGATAGCGCTGCGAGCGGCGCCTTCCGCTCTTACAGCGGGTCACTTTTGGCAAACGCCCCAAAAGTAACCAAAAAGGCTGGGCCCTGCATACGGCCCTACGCTTCGCTCCGGGTCCCCTCGCTCCGCACCTGCTCCGGGGGCCGCGCCGCACGGGCGTCCCTGCCCGTCGGCACTTTCCGGGCCATCCATGGCCCTACACCCCACTACGCAGGCGCTCCACTCGGCCTCCTGAAGGGCCAGAAGATCAAAAGCAGATCAAAAGCCTGAGCGCCTCTGGATCGGTGTATGCCAACGGCCGGCAATCCCTCCCACCCGGGCACCACTCCCCGCTGAACACGCAACCCCCGGCATTGCTAGCGTGACGGCTCCCCACCCCAAGGAGCACACCGCCATGAGCATTCTGACCGTTTACTTCTGCGGCACCGGATCGCACCGTTTCGATGACCAGAACCCCAATTTCTGGAACGGCGAACTGGTCGCCACCCTTGCTTCCAACGACCAGAGCCGCGAGTTCGCCAACTGGATCGCCATCGACGGCCCGGGCAGCGGCAACCTGCAGGCCGATGACCTGTTCATCGAAAACAAGGAATACGGCCTCACCGGCACCCTGTTCGGCGCCGGCTGGGAGCAGAACGTGGCCCACGCCCTGCAGGTCATCAAGGGCTCCTGCACCTGGCAGCGCGAAAAACTCACCGAGCAGGACTACAACCGCCTGAAGTCAGCCGGCGTGCCGATCGAGGACGTGAAGAAGGAGGGTTCCTGGTTCTGGCGCCAGTACGACTATGGCGACCGCGGCGTGACCCCGCAGCAACTCCAGGAAGGCATCATCCGCATGCACCGCAAGGACGGCCTGATTCCCGATCAGGTCAACATCGTGGGCTGGAGCCGCGGCGGCATCAGTGCCCACATGCTCGCCAACGCCATGGCCGACGACCCGCAACTGGCCCACGTGCCGGTGAACATCTTTGCCATCGACCCCGTGCCCGGGATCAACAACCTGCAGCCACACCGCCTGCACCTGCGCACCAACGTGAAGGAGTACGTGGGTTTCTTTTCTCGCGACGAGCGCTCCAAGGGCTTCGCCTGCGTCATCCCGTCCACCTACCCCGATACCCGTGTCCACATCTTTCCGCTGCCAGGACGCCACGCCACGCTGGTGGGCAATGCCTCGGCCGATGGCGCCAGTGCCGGCAACGAGCTGCCCGACCCGGGCCTGATCGTGCGCCATTTTGCCGAAACCTGCCTGACCCGCTGGGGCGTGACGCTGCAAAAACGCCTTGAGCTGAGCGAAGGGCAGGTGGCCGACTACCTGGATGCCATGGACCGCGACGATGCCCGCTACAGGGCCATGCGCAAGCACTCCTACACGCTGCTGAGCGAGTCCGAAGGGGAGCATCGGCTGGTCCACCAGGGCGATATGCGCAAGGCTTTCAGCTTCGTGCGCGGGGCCCACATGGCGCCGGAGGAGGGCCTGGATGTGGGGAGCTGGCGCTCGCTGTCGTTCGAGCGTCTGTGCTGACACCCCGGCATCGGTCGCGGCCGCGCTGCGCGGCCCGCGATCGAATCCACTTTACAGGCATTGCCTGCAGGCACTATCTTCTGCCTCGGCCACCGCAGTGGCCAACGTCGCTCGGACGGTTCCGGGCGCTTACGTCCTCGAGGTAACCATGGCTGACCAAGGTTCGCCGCGCCGCTTTGCGCGCATAGATCGTCTCCCCCCCTACGTATTCAACATCACCGCCGAACTCAAGATGGCCGCGCGCCGTCGTGGCGAAGACATCATCGACCTGAGCATGGGCAACCCTGACGGGGCCACGCCGCCGCACATCGTCGAGAAGCTGGTACAGGTCGCCCAGCGCGAAGACACCCACGGCTACTCCACCTCGCGCGGTATCCCGCGCCTGCGCCGGGCCATCTCGCACTGGTACAAGGACCGCTACGACGTCGAGATCGACCCCGAGTCCGAAGCCATTGTCACCATCGGCTCCAAGGAGGGCCTGGCCCACCTGATGCTGGCCACCCTGGACCACGGCGATACCGTGCTGGTGCCCAACCCCAGCTACCCGATCCACATCTACGGCGCGGTGATCGCCGGGGCCCAGGTGCGTTCGGTGCCGCTGGTGCCCGGCGTGGACTTCTTCAACGAGCTGGAGCGGGCGATCCGCGAGTCGATCCCCAAGCCCAAGATGATGATCCTGGGGTTCCCCTCCAACCCCACCGCGCAGTGCGTGGAGCTGGACTTCTTCGAGCGTGTGGTGGCGCTGGCCAAGCAGTACGACGTGCTGGTGATCCACGACCTGGCCTATGCCGACATCGTCTACGACGGCTGGAAGGCCCCGTCGATCATGCAGGTGCCAGGTGCCAAGGACATCGCCGTGGAGTTCTTCACGCTGTCCAAGAGCTACAACATGGCCGGCTGGCGGATCGGCTTCATGGTCGGCAACCCGGAGCTGGTCAACGCCCTGGCGCGAATCAAGAGCTACCACGACTACGGCACCTTCACCCCGTTGCAGGTGGCGGCGATCGCGGCGCTCGAAGGCGACCAGCAGTGCGTGCGCGACATCGCCGAGCAGTACCGCCAGCGGCGCAACGTGCTGGTCAAGGGGCTGCACGAGACCGGCTGGATGGTCGAGAACCCCAAGGCCTCGATGTACGTGTGGGCCAAGATCCCCGAGCAGTACGCGCACCTGGGTTCGCTGGAGTTCGCCAAGAAGCTGCTGGCCGAAGCCAAGGTATGCGTGTCGCCGGGCATCGGCTTTGGCGACTATGGCGATGACCATGTGCGCTTTGCCCTGATCGAGAACCAGGACCGCATTCGCCAGGCGGTGCGCGGCATCCGCCAGATGTTCCGTGCCGATGGCATCGAGGCGCCGAAGGCGGCCAGGGCTTCACGCACGTCGTGATGCACCTCGCCGGCAAGGCCTGCTCCCGTAGGAGCCGGCCTTGCCGACGAAGGGCGCGACACCGCCTTCCGTCGGCCGCCCATATTTCTTTCACTGCCCCCCTTTTCAACGCCACGCCGAAGCATAGAATGATCGTCGGGTTTCTCCCTCCAACGATACTTCTCCCCCCCTCCCAAATCATGTCCGAAAACAATCCTTGTTTGACTTGCGGTGCCTGCTGCGCGTATTTCCGTGTGTCCTTTTTCTGGGGTGAATGCACCTCGGCCGGGGGTGTCGTGCCTGATGAACTGGTGGTGCAGATCAACCCGACCCGGGTGGCGATGATCGGCACCGACGCCAAGCCGTGTCGCTGCATAGGGCTTGAAGGCGAGATCGGCAAGAGCGTCAGCTGTTCGCTCTATGCCCAGCGCTCCAGCCCCTGCCGCGAGTTCGATGCCGCCTGGGTCAATGGCCAGCCCAACGACGACTGCAACGCGGCGCGGGCCGCCCACGGCCTGCCCCCTCTGGAAGCCAACGAGCCGTTCTGGCCCGCCGAAGACCCGGAGGTGGCCTGACCGTTCGTCGGTTGGCTGACGCTGTAAGTTTGACGAGGCCCTGTATTCACGGGGCCCATTGCCAAAGTATTAACACCATTTGACGTAACGCCTTTGCGCAAGGGCTCCGGGAAAGCGGCTACATATTCCAGCACTGGAATCGTAGTCGCCAAGGTCAGGCATTTCGACGTTAGTGTGTGTAGTTTCCACGGCGTACCCGTCGCACGCATTCAAGGAACGAACTGCCTGATCCACGAAGGAGTCGCCCGTGGACAGACGTGCCGTCAAGCTTGCCCCCGCCCGTATTCGCCCCTTGTCGCTGGCCGTGAGCCTGGCCACCGCGGGAATCGCTTTCGGCCTGTTCAGTGCAACGGCCAGTGCCGCCTGTACCCCGCTGATCCCCGGTGCGGGCGCGACGGTCACCTGCACCCCGGGGTTGAACGGCAACGTCAGTTCCTCCGCCAGCAACCTGACCCTTAACCTGAGCAATGGCTCGCAGATCAACGCGCCGTTGCTCGGCACGGCAGTCAACCTGACCGGCAACAACGTCACCCTGAACAACTCGGGCACCATCGACCCCGCATTCCTCGGGATCCTGAGCGGGCTCAGCTCCGGGATCAAGGTTGGCAACTCGGCAGCCAGCACGGTCAGCATCACCAACTTCAGCGGTGGCGTTATCAAGGGCACCACCGGTGTGCTCAGTGCCAGCCTGCTCAACCTCAACGGCCTGGCTCTGAGCGTGCAGAACGGCAACGGTGGCGTTACCACGCTGGTCAACGACGGCACCATCGGTTCATCGAACATTGTCGGCGTCAGCGTGCTGGCCCCAGACGCCCCGGTGGTGGCGGTGTATGGCGGCGGCAGCGTGAACATGACCAACACCGGCACCATCATCGGTCGCGTGGCGTTCCAGGCATCAGGCACTGCCACCGGCAATACCTTTACCAACAGTGGCGCGATCAGTGGCGGCGTGTCGATGGGGGCGAACTCCACCAACCGCTTCAACGCAATCACAGGTTCCAGTGTCAGTAGCGGGGGAGGTGTAGGCGTCGACCTGGGCATCGCCGGCATCAACCTGCTGTATGCGCCTAGCGGCAAGGTCGACGGCGGTGCCGGCGGCAGCAACACCCTGGCCCTGCAGAACGCCATCGGCGGGGGCACCGGTACCGGCGGCACGGGCACGCTTTCGGCCAGCAACTACATCAACTTCAACAACCTGCTCGTGCAGAGCGGCACCTGGACACTCTCCGGCGCGTTGCTCGGGGTCACCAGCACCAGCCTCAACGGCGGCTCGCTGGTGTTCGACGACGCCTCGACCTTCGGCACCGGCACCATCGCGGCCAACGGTGGCGCGCTGGGTGCGGGCGCGGCCAACCTGTCGCTGGCCAACGCCGTCACCCTCGGTGCCGGCGGGCTCGGCATCATCGGCGACAACAACCTGACCCTCACCGGCATCGTCAGCGGTAGCGGCCCCTTGACCAAGACAGGCGCCGGCACCCTGGGCCTGAGCGGGGCCAATACCTATACCGGCGGCACGTTCCTCAATGCTGGCGTACTGTCGCTCGCCAACGCCGCGGCCCTGGGCACCGGCAGTTTGAGCGTTACCGGGGCCGGCAGCCTGCAGGGCTCGGTACCGCTGGTGCTGAGCAACGCTGTGCAGCTGTCGGCAGCGCTGAGCCTGCCCGGCAGCAATGCGCTGACCCTGGGCGGTGTGGTCAGCGGCACCGGTTCGCTGAACAAGACCGGCAGCGGCGACCTGACCCTGGCCGCCAGCAACACCTACAGCGGCGGTACCACGCTGGGCGCCGGCAAGCTGATCCTCGGCAATGCCGCCGCGCTGGGGGGCGGTACATTGACTGCGGCCGCCGGCACCAGCCTGGACACCAGCAGTGCGCTGACCCTGGCCAACGCCATCAGCCTGGGCGGTGCGCTGACCCTCACCGGCAGCAACAACCTGACCCTCGGCGGCGTCATCGGCGGCAACGGCAGCCTGGTCAAGAACGGCACCACCAACCTCAACCTCACGGGCACCAACACCTTCACCGGCGGCCTGCTGCTCAACGGCGGCAGCCTGACCGTAGGCAACGGTGCGGCGCTGGGTACCGGCGCGCTGACCCTGGGCGCCAATGCCAGCCTGGACGCCAGCAGCGCAGTCAACCTCAACAACGCCGTGGTGCTCGGCGCCAACACGCTGAGCCTGCTGGGCACCAGCGCGACCACCCTGGGGGGCGTGGTCAGCGGTACGGGCGGGCTGATCAAGAGCGGTGCGGCCGACCTCACCCTGGGCGCGGCTAATACCTTCGGCGGCGGCGTGCAGTTGCAGGCCGGCAAGCTGATCGTCGGCAACAACACGGCGCTGGGTACCGGCACGCTGGCCGTGGCCGATGGCACCACGCTGGACAGCACCACCTCGGTTGCACTGGCCAATGCCATCAGCCTGGGCGGCAACCTGACCCTGGCCGGCAGCAATGCCCTCACGCTCGGCGGCGTGGTGTCGGGCAGCGGCGGGCTGGTCAAGAACGGCGCCGCGTTGCTCACGCTCAACGGCAACAACAGCTTCCAGGGCGGTGTGACGCTCAATGCCGGCGGCCTGATGGTGGGCGCGGCCAACGCCCTGGGCAGCGGCGCCCTGAACACCACGGGCACCGCCAGCCTGGATGCGAGCGTGGCACTCACCCTGGCCAACGCGGTCAACCTTGGCGCCGACCTGACCGTCGGCGGCACGGCCAATCTTGGCCTGGGCGGCCCGATCAGTGGCGCGGGCGGCGTGATCAAGAACGGCGCGGCCGACCTGACCCTTGCCGGCAACAACACCTACGTGGGCAACACCCGGCTCAACGCCGGCAAGCTGGTGCTCGGCAGCAGCACGGCGCTGGGGCAGGGCGCACTGATCGCGGCGGACGGTACCCGCCTTGACGCCGCCCCGGGCGTGACCCTGGGCAACGCCCTCACGCTCAACGGCGCGCTGACCCTCGACGGTAGCAACGACCTGGCCTTGCAAGGCCTGATCAGCGGCAATGGCAGCCTGATCAAGAACGGCACCACCAACCTGACCCTCAGCGGCAACAACACCTTCCTCGGCGGTACCACCCTGAACGCCGGTACCCTGACCCTGGCCAGTGCCGCAGCGCTGGGCACCGGCGCCCTGACTGTCGGCGGCGCGGCGAGCCTTGCCAACAGTTCACCGCTGGTACTGGCCAATGCCGTGGTCCTCAATGGCGTGCTGACCCTGCCGGGCACCAGCAACCTGACCCTGAACGGCGTTATCAGCGGCGCCTCGGGCCTGAGCAAGAACGGTGCGGCCAACCTGACGCTGGGCGCTGCCAATACCTTCGGTGGCGGCGTGGCGCTCAATGCCGGCACGCTGATCCTGGGCAACAACACCGCACTGGGCACCGGTACGCTGGCTGCTGCCGGCAACACCTCGCTGGACGCCACCAACGCCCTGACGGTGGGCAATGCCGTGACCCTGGCCGGCAACCTCAACCTGCTGGGCAGCAACGCCCTCAACCTCGGCGGCGTGATCAGCGGCGCAGGCGGCCTGACCAAGGCCGGCGGTGCCGACCTGACCCTGAGCGGTGCCAACACCTTCAGCGGCGCCACCAACCTGAACGCCGGCAAATTGATCGTCGGCAGCAACACCGCGCTGGGCACCGGCGTGCTGAACGCAGCCGGCAACACCCAACTGGAGGCCAGCACGGCGGTCAGCCTGGCCAACCTGGTCAACCTGGCCGGCAACCTGGGCATCGGCGGGGCCGCGAACCTGACGCTCAACGGCGTGGTGGGCGGCACCGGCAGCCTGACCAAGACGGGCACGGCCACCCTCGGCCTGAACGCGGCCAATACCTATCAAGGCGGTACCAACCTCAATGGCGGCGGCCTCAGCCTGGGCAACAACCAGGCACTGGGCAGCGGCGCACTGAACGTGGGCGGCGCTGCCACGCTCGACAACAGCGTGGCGCTCAACCTGGCCAACCAGGTGAACCTGAACGCCAACCTGAGCGTTGTCGGCAGCAATGACCTGACCCTGGGCGGTGTGATCGCCGGGGCCGGTCAATTGATCAAGAATGGTGCCGCCACCCTGACCCTCAATGGCCTCAACACCTTCACCGGCGGGACCTTGCTCAATGCCGGCGCGCTGGTGCTGGGCAATGCCTCGGCGCTGGGCAATGGCGCACTGAACGTGACCGGTGCGGCCAGCCTCGACAACAGCGCCAGCTTCGCCTTGGCCAACGCGATCAACCTGGGTGCCAACCTGACCCTGGCCGGCAGCAACGACCTGACCCTGGGCGGCGTGATCAGCGGCGCCGCCGGGCTGGTCAAGAACGGGGCGAGCAACCTGACCCTCAATGGCGTCAACACCTTCCAGGGCGGCACCGTGCTCAATGCCGGCGGCCTGACCCTGGGCAATGCCAATGCCCTGGGCACCGGCGCGTTGACCGTGGCCGGCAACGCCAGCCTGGACAACAGCGCCAGCTTCGCACTGGGCAACAACCTGATACTCAATGCCGACCTGAGCCTGGCGGGCAACAACGACCTGAGCCTGGGCGGGGTGATCAGCGGCACCGGTGGCCTGATCAAGAATGGCCTGGCCGACCTGACCCTGAGTGGCAACAACACTTTCAGCGGCGCGGTCAACGTGCTCAATGGCAGCCTGACCACGGTCGGTGCCGGCGCACTGGGCAATGCCTCGGCGGTGAACGTGGGGCTGGGCGCCAGCCTCAACCTGGGTAACAGCAGCAGCCTTGCCAGCCTCACCGGCAGCGGCAGCGTGAACCTGGGGGCCGGTACCAACCTGAGCGTGGGCGCGGGGGATGCCAGCAGCGTATTCACCGGCGGCCTGGCCGGGGCCGGTGGCCTGATCAAGGTCGGCGGCGGCAGCCTGGAACTGGCCGGCAACAACGGCCTGCTCACTGGCACCACCCAGGTCAATGGCGGCACCCTGAACGTCACCGGTTCGCTGGGCAGCAACCTGGTGCAGGTCAATACCGGCGCCACCCTCACCAGTACCGGCACCGGCAGCGTGCTGGGCGCGGTGACCATCGCCGATGGCGGCCACCTGGCGGCCAACAGCGGCAGCAGCCTGACCCTGGGCTCGCTGGTGCTCAACGCCAACTCCAATCTCGACGTGGGCCTTGGTTCGCCGGCTACCGGCGGCAATGCGCTGATCAAGGTCAACGGCAACCTGACCCTGGACGGCACCCTCAATGTCAGCGACATCGGCGGCTTTGGCACCGGTATCTACAGCCTGATCAACTACACCGGCCAGCTCACCGACAACGGCCTGGTGATCGGCAGCATTCCCGGCAGCGTGCAGCTCGGCGACCTGCAGGTACAGACCTCGATCGGCAGCCAGGTCAACCTGCTGGTCGGTGGCGCCAATGGCAGCGTGCTGTTCTGGGACGGCACCGGCCTGGTCGGCAACGGCGTGATCCAGGGCGGCAACGGCACCTGGGATGCCCTGAGTACCAACTGGACCACGGTCAACGGCACCGGCAACCGTGACTGGAGCAGCAACTTCGCGGTATTCCAGGGCGCCGCAGGCGACGTGCTGGTCAATGGCGCGCAGTCGATCACCGGCCTGCAGTTCGTCACCGATGGCTACCGCCTGCTCAATGGCGTGACCGGCCAGCTGAACCTGGTCAATGGCAGCAATGGCGCCACTACGGTGCGTGTCGATCCGGGTGTGACCGCCACGGTTGGTGTCGCCCTGGGCGGCAGCGGCCTGCTGAGCAAGGTCGACAGCGGCACGCTGGTGCTAAACGCCAGCAACAGCTACAGCGGCGGCACCGCCCTCAATGGCGGCACCCTGGTGGTAGGCAACAACCTGGCGCTGGGCAGCGGTGCGCTGACTGCTGCCAACGGCACCACGCTGGACAGCAACGCCAGCATCGCCCTGGGCAACAGCGTCAACCTGCTCGGCGGCCTGACGGTGGCCGGCAGCAACGATCTGGCCCTGAACGGCAGCATCAACGGCGCCGGCAACCTGACCAAGAACGGCGCTGCCACGCTCACCCTGGGCGGCGCCAACAGCTACACCGGTGGCACCACCCTGGCCGCTGGCCGGCTGCTGCTGGGCAATGACCTGGCCCTGGGCACGGGCGCGCTGCACGTGACCGCTGCCAGCAGCCTGGCAGGCACTACCACGACCAACCTGGCCAACGCCATCGACCTGGGCGCCAACCTGACCCTCGACGGCCTCAACGCCATGACCCTCAACGGCATCGTCAGCGGCAGCGGTGCCCTGAACAAGACCGGCACGGGCAACCTGACCCTCAATGGTGCCAACACCTACCAGGGCGGCACCAGCGTCGGCGGCGGCACCCTCACCCTGGGCAATGGTACGGCACTGGGCAGTGGTGCGCTGAACGTCACCGGCGCGTCCAGCCTGGCGACCAGCACCCCGCTGAGCCTGGCCAACGCGATCAACCTGGGCGCCGACCTGACCCTGCCGGGCACCAGCAACCTGGTGCTCAATGGCGTGATCGGCGGCAGCAGCGGGCTGGTCAAGAACGGTTCGGCCAGCCTGACCCTCAATGGCAACAACACCTATCAGGGCAGCACCAGCCTCGCCGGCGGCACCCTGATCGTCGGCAGCAACACCGCACTGGGCACCAGCACGCTCACTGCACAGGCCGGCACGTCACTGGACGCCAGCAGCGCCGTGACCCTGGGCAATGCCATCGGCCTGCTCGGCGGCCTGACGGTGGTCGGCAGCAACGACCTGACCCTTGCCGGCAACCTCACCGGCAGCGGCGGGCTGAGCAAGAATGGTGGCGCGACGCTCACCCTGTCGGGCAACAACACCCACCTGGGCAACACCTTGCTCAATGGCGGCCGCCTGGTCCTGGGCAGTGACCAGGCGCTGGGCCTGGGTAACCTGGTGGCAGCAGGCGGCACCACGCTGGACAGCAGCCTGGATGTCACCGTGCTCAACGCCGTATCGCTGGCCGGCAACCTGACCGTTGGCGGCACCCACGACATCACCCTGGGCGGCCAGGTCAACGGTGCCGGCAGCCTCACCAAGAATGGCGCGGGCAACCTGACCCTGACCGGTGCCAACGCCTGGCAGGGCGGCACCACCCTGAACGCCGGCACCCTCACCGTGGGCAATGCGCTGGCGCTGGGCAACGGCGGCCTCAGCGTGGGCGGGGCGTCCACCCTGGCCAGCAGCGCTGCGGTGAACCTGGCCAACGCGGTCAACCTGGGCGCCAACCTGACGGTCGCCGGCAACACCGACCTGGGCCTGACGGGCGTGGTCAGCGGCACTGGCGGGCTGATCAAGACCGGTGGCGGCAACCTCGCCCTCACCGGTGCCAACACCTACAGCGGCGGCACCACCCTGAATGCCGGCACCCTCACCGTAGGCAACGCCACCGCACTGGGCAGCGGCGCGCTGACGGTCAGCGGCGCCTCCACCCTGGCCAGCAACACCGCGCTGAACCTGGGCAACGCCATCGGCCTGAATGCCGACCTGACCGTCGCCAACAGCGCCGGCCTGACCCTGGGCGGCGACATCAGCGATGCGGGCGGCCTGATCAAGACCGGCACCGGGGTGCTGACCCTGGGCGGCAACAATACCTACCAGGGCGGTACCGCGCTCAATGCCGGCGGCTTGCTGCTGACCTCGGCCACGGCGCTGGGCAGTGGCACCCTGACCGCCGCCGGCGCCACCACGCTGGACACCAGCACCGCGCTGACCCTGGACAATGCCCTGGTACTGACCGGCAACCTGACCCTGCTCGGCGCGCAGAACCTGGCCCTGACGGGCGCGATCAGCGGCGCGGGCGGCCTGGTCAAGACCGGCGCCAGCGACCTGACCCTGAGCGGCGCCAACACCTACAGCGGCGACACCCTGCTGGGCGCCGGCCGCTTGATCGTGGGCAGCGACAGCGCACTGGGCGTCGGTACCCTGCGCACCAGCAACAACACCATCCTCGATGCCAGCACGGCGGTGACGCTGGGCAATGCGCTGAACATCGTCGGCAACCTGAACGTCGGCGGCAGCAACGACCTGACCCTGAACGGCGTGATCGACGGCCCCGGCGACCTGACCAAGAACGGCGCTGCGACCCTCACCCTCAACGGCAGCAACACCTACAGCGGCGAGACCATCCTCACCGCCGGCACCCTGGTGCTGGGCAATAACAATGCGCTGGGCACCGGGGTGCTGTCGGTCACCGGCAACTCGAGCCTGAACAGCGGCAACAGCGCCGTGGTGGTGAACAACGGCATCGGCCTCAATGCCAACCTCACCGTCAACGGCAGCAACGACTTCGGCCTGGGCGGCGTGATCAGCGGCAACAGCCAACTGATCAAGACCGGTAGCGGCAACCTGACCCTGAGCGGTACCAACACCTATTCCGGTGGTACCAGCCTGGGCGGCGGCACCCTGACCGTCACCAATGGCGCTGCGCTGGGCAGCGGCGCACTGAGCGCGACGGGCACCAGCACCCTGGGCAATACCCAGGCTGTCACGCTGCTGAATGCCATCGCGGTCAATGGCGACCTGACCCTGGACACGGCCGCCAACCTGACCCTGGGTGGGGTTATCAGTGGCTCGGGCAACCTGATCAAGAGCGGCGCCCAGGAACTGGTGGTGTTCGGCAACAACACCTTCAGCGGCACACTCGATATCACCCAGGGCATGCTGACCACCTTGAATAGCAACGCCCTGGGCAATGTCGCCAGTGTCAACCTGGGCAGCGGCACCGACCTGAACCTGAACGGCAACACCAGCATCGGTGCACTCACCGGCAGCGGCACCACCAATATCGGCCTGGGCAGCACGCTGAGCCTGGGCAGTACCAACCTGGACAGCGTCTTCGCCGGTGCCCTGGTCGGCAGCGGCGGCTTGAACAAGGTCGGCACCGGCGTGCTGGAACTTGCCGGCATCAGCAACCTGGGCGGCGCCAGCCAGGTCAGCGGCGGTACCTTGAACGTGTCGGGCGCCCTGAACGGGGGGAACCTGACGGTCAATTCCGGCGCGACCCTGACCGGCAGCGGCAGCGTGGGCGGGCTGACCACCATCGTCAACGGCGGCCACCTGGCCGGCACCAGCGGCACCCAGCTCAGCTTCGGCTCGCTGGCGCTGGCGCCAAACGCCAGCATCGACGTCGCACTCGGCTCGCCCGTCACCGGCGGTACCTCGTTGTTCAGTGTTGCCGGCAACCTGACCCTGGGTGGCACGCTCAACATCACCGATGACGGCGGCTTCGGCAATGGTATCTATCGCCTGTTCGATTACGGCTCGGTGACCAACAACGGGTTGGTGCTGGGCAGCCTGCCGGGCAGCGTCACGCCCGGCGAGCTGCAACTGCAAACCGCGATTACCGGCCAGGTCAACGTGCTGGTCAACTCGCCCAACCTGATCGTGCAGTTCTGGGATGGGGCGGGCACTGTCCCCGATGGCGTGGTGCAGGGCGGCAGCGGCACCTGGAACAGCACCACCACCAACTGGACCGACCTCAACGGCACCGTCAACGACGTCTGGCAGGGGCAGTTCGCGGTGTTCCAGGGCGCTGCGGGCGGCGTGGTCACGGTCGAAGGTGGCCAGGCCGTCAATGCCCTGCAGTTCATCACCGACGGCTACCAGCTGGTCGCCGGCAGCGGCGGCGTGCTCAACGCCGTCAACGGCAACAGTGGCAGCTTTGCGGTACGTGTCGACCCGAACGTGACCGCCACCCTGGGCCTGCCGGTCAATGGCAGCGCGACCCTGGCCAAGCTCGACAGCGGCACGCTGGTGCTCAACGGCGCCAACGGCTACACCGGCGGCACGCAGCTCAATGGCGGCACCCTGGTGGTCGGCAATGACGGCGCGCTGGGCAGTGGCACGCTGACTGCGGCCAATGGCACCACCCTGGACAGCAACAAGGCGGTGAGCCTGGCCAACACCATTGGCCTGCTCGGCCAACTGAGCATTGCCGGCAGCAACGCACTGACGCTGGACGGTGACATCAGCGGCAACGGCGGCCTGCTCAAGGCGGGCGGCGCCAGCCTGACGCTCAACGGCGACAACAGCTACACCGGCCCTACCGCCCTGAATGCCGGCACGCTGGTACTGGGCAGTGACACCGCACTGGGCGTCGGCGCCCTCAACGCGGCCGCGGGCACGCAACTGGACAGCAGCAGCGCGCTGGCGCTGGCCAACACCTTCAACCTGAGCGGCAACCTGACGCTGCTCGGCAGCAACGACCTGACCCTCAATGGCCTGGTCAACGGCGCCGGCAGCCTCACCAAGCAGGGCAGCGGCAGCCTCACGCTCAACGGTGCCAACGGTTTCACGGGCGGTACCGTACTGCAGAGCGGCACCCTGAATGTCGGCAACGCCGGGGCGCTGGGCAGTGGTGCGCTCACCGTCAGTGGCGCCTCCAGCCTGGTCAATGGCAGTGCGCTGTCGCTGGCCAATGCCATCGTGCTCAACGCCGGCCTGACCCTGCCGGGCAGCAACAACCTCACCCTGGGCGGCGTCATCAGTGGCACGGGCAGCCTGAACCACACCGGCAGCGGCGGCCTGACCCTCACCGGGGTGAACACCTACAGCGGCGGCACCCAGCTGGGTGCCGGCAACCTGACGCTGGGCAACGGCTCGGCGCTGGGTAGCGGTGCCCTGAGTGTCAGCGGCACCTCCACCCTGACCACCACCAGCGCCATGACACTGGCCAACGCGGTGGATGTGGGCGGCACGCTCAACGTGGCGGGTACCAACGACCTGACCCTGGCCGGCGTGCTCAGCGGTGCGGGCACCCTGAACAAGAACGGTGCAGCCAACCTCACCCTCAGCGGCAACAACAGCTTCAGCGGCATCCTCAACATTCTCTCCGGCAGCCTCAGCATGGTGGGCAGCGGTGCACTCGGCAACCCGGCCGAGCTCAACCTGGGCAACGGCGCCAGCCTCAACCTGGGCGGCACCACCAACCTGGGCGAGCTCAGCGGCAGCGGCACCGTGAACGTGGGCGCCGGTACCGGCCTGCAAGTGGGCGAGGGCACGTTCGGCGGGGTGCTCAGCGGCACCGGTACGCTGGACAAGACCGGCACCGGCACGCTGACCCTGGGCGGTGGCAATACCCTGAGCGGGGCCACCACCGTCAGCGGCGGCAGCCTCATCGTCAATGGCAGCCTGGCCAGCAGTACCGTCACGGTGAACAGCGGCAGCACCCTGGGCGGCACCGGCAGCCTCGGCGGCGCGCTGACCGTCGCCGACGGCGGGCACCTGTCGCTGCGCAGCGGCGATACCCTGAGCGTCGGCTCGCTGGTACTGGGCGCGGACGCCAACCTGGATGCGGCCCTGGGCGCCCCTGTGGTGGGTACCCCGGCGCTGATCAATGTGGGCGGCAACCTGACCCTGGACGGCAAGCTCAATGTCACCGACCTGGGCGGGTTCGGTGCGGGCGTGTATCGCCTGATCGACTACAGCGGCGCGCTGACCAACAACGGCCTGGCCATCGGCAGCGTGCCCAATGGGGTCATCGCGGGCGATCTGGATGTGCAGACCGCCGTCAACAACCAGGTCAACCTGGTGGTGGGCGGCAGCAACAACAATGTGCTGTTCTGGGACGGCAGCCAGACCGTCGGCAATGGATCGGTCGACGGCGGCGCCGGTGTCTGGAGCGTTGGCGGCACCAACTGGACCGATGCCAACGGAGCGCTCAACCAGGCCTGGAACGGCACCTTCGCGGTGTTCCAGGGCACGGGCGGCGCGGTGACCGTCGATGGTGTGCAGACCGTCAACGGCCTGCAGTTCCTCGACAACGGCTACGTGCTGAGCGGTGACGCGCTGAACCTCACCAACGGTGCCCAGGGCACCGGCAACGTGCGTATCGGCAACGGCGTGAGCGCCACGCTGAACGTGGACATCAACGGCAGCGGCACCCTGGCCAAGCTCGAAGGCGGCACCCTGGTGCTCAACGGCAACAACGGCTATACCGGCGGCACCCAGCTCAACGGCGGCACGTTGGTGGTGGGCAGCAACACCGCCCTGGGCAGCGGCGCGCTGACGGCTGCCGACGGCACCACGCTGGATGCCAACCAGGCCGTGACCCTGGGCAACGCCGTGACGCTCGGCGGTGCGCTGACCATCGCGGGCAGCAATGACCTTGATCTCACCAACCTCGTCAGCGGCAGCGGCAGCCTGGTGAAGAACGGTACGGCCGACCTGACCCTGGCCGGCGCCAACACCTACCAGGGCGGCACGCGCCTCAATGCCGGCAGCCTGACCCTGGGCGACAACGCTGCACTGGGCAGCGGCGCGCTTACGGTGGGTGGCACTGCGCAGCTCGACGGCACGCTTGACCTGCAACTGGGCAACGCCGTCAGCCTGGCCTCGCAACTGACCCTGGGCGGCAGCCACGACCTGGCCCTGAACGGGGTGATCAGCGGCAACGGCAGCCTGGTGAAAAACGGCAATGGCGCACTGCTGCTGAGCGGTGCCAACACCTACAGCGGCGGCAGCACCTTCAACGCCGGCAGCGTGCAGGGCAATACCAGCAGCCTGCAGGGCGCGATCCTCAACAACGCCGCGCTGACCTTCGAACAGGCCAGCAACGGTACCTACACCGGCAACCTCACCGGCAGCGGCACGTTGATCAAGAACGGCAGCGGGCAACTGCTGATGACCGGCAACAGCGGCTTCACCGGCGCCACCACGGTCAACGCCGGCAGCCTGCTGGTCAACGGCAGCCTGGCCAGTGCCACGGTGCAGGTCAACAACGGGGCGACCCTGGGCGGCAGTGGCAACTACGCCGGCACGGTCAACCTGGCCAGCGGTGCGACCCTGGCGGCGGGCAGCGGCGCCACGCCACTCAAGGTCGGTGCGCTCAACCTGGATGCCGGCAGCAATGTCGACCTGGCGCTCGGGCAGGCATCGGCCTCGACCACCGTGGTCAAGGTGGCGGGCGACCTCACCCTTGATGGCACGCTCAACATCAGCAATGCCGGTGGCTTCGGCAGCGGCGTTTACCAGCTGTTCAGCTACGGAGGCAACCTGACCGACAACGGCCTGCTGTTCGGCCTGCTGCCAGGCGGCACCTTGCCAGGCCAACTGACCCTGCAGACGGCCATCGCCCAGCAGATCAACCTGGTGGTACAGGGCGCAGGTGGCGCACTGCAGTTCTGGAACGGCGGCAAGACCAATGCCGACGGCACCATCGGTGGCGGCAGCGGTACCTGGGGCAACGGCACCAACTGGACCGACGTCAACGGCAACCTGAGCGAAACCTGGGATGCGCAGTTCGGCGTGTTCGGTGGTCAGGCGGGGACCGTCACCGTGGCCGGCAACCAGTCCTTCACCGGCCTGCAGTTCCTCACCGGCGGCTACCAGCTGGTGGCCGGCAGCGGCGGCAGCCTGACACCGGTCAATGCAGCCAATGGCGACCTGGCCGCCGTGCGCGTGAACACCGGCGACAGCACGCAGATCTCGGCGCCGCTGGTGGGCGCGGGCGGTATCGAAAAACTCGACGCAGGCACGCTGATCCTGAGCGGCGCCAACACCTACACCGGCGGCACCAGGGTCAGCGGCGGTACGCTGGTGGGCAACACCACCAGCCTGCAGGGCAACATCGTCGACAACGCCAGCCTGGTGTTCCAGCAGGACACCGACGGCCGCTTCAACGGTGTGCTCAGCGGCACCGGCAACACCGTCAAGCAGGGTAGCGGCAGCCTGCTGCTGACCGGCAACCAGCCGTTCAGCGGCAACCTGGCGGTCAACCAGGGCCTGCTGCTGGTGGGCAATGCGGCCAACCCGGGCACGGTGCTCGGGGCCAAGGTCACGGTGGGGGCCGGTGCCGCACTGAGCGGCAACGGCAGCGTGGGCTCGCTGGTCAACAACGGTGTGGTGCAGCCTGACCCGGCCAGTGGGCTCAAGGTCGGCGGCAACTTCACCAACGCCCCGGGCGGCACCCTGCAGGTGGTGGTCGGCAACCCCGCCAGCAGCGGCCTGACCGTGGGCGGCACGGCCAACCTGGGCGGCAGCCTGGTGGTGCTGAACTCGGCACCGGCCTCGGGCAACGCGCAGTACACCGTGGTGACTGCCGGCGGCGGGGTGAACGGCACCTTCACCACCGTGCAGTTGCCGGATACGCCGTTCTACGACACCACGCTCAACTACGGCAGCAACCAGGTCGGCGTCACCATCAGCCGCAACGGCACCAGCCTCGGCGATGTGGCTTCGACCCCCAACCAGCAGGCCGTGGCCGGCGCACTGGGCAGCAGCGGGGCACCGGCGGCGGTACTGGGCGCGGTCATGGCGCAGAACCGTGGTGGCGTTCAGGCGGCGCTGGACAGCCTGTCGGGCGAGATCCATGCCAGTACCGCCAGTGCGCTGATCGAAGACTCGCGCTACGTGCGCGAAGCGGTCAACGACCGCCTGCGCCAGCCAGGCTGCATGCGCGAGGAGGATCCGCGTCGGGCCCTGGCACCGAACGCCAACCAGCTCACCAGCGACGGTTGCCACGACGAGGCCGTGGGCTGGGCGCAGGCACTGGGCACCTGGGGCAAGATGGACGGCAACAGCAACAGCGCCAGCATCGACCGCAACGTGCAGGGCTTCCTGCTCGGGGTGGACCGCAGCCTGAACAGCGACTGGCGCGTGGGCGTGGCCGCCGGCTATACCCGCAGCGACCTGGATGCCAGCGGCCGCCGTTCCGATGCGAGCATCGACAGCTACCACCTGGCCACCTACCTGGGCTACCAGCTCGATGCCTTCTCGGCCCGCGTGGGTGCGGCGTACAGCTGGCACGACATCGAGAGCAAGCGTGACGTCGCCATCGGCAGCTACGACGACCGCCTCAAGGCCAAGTACAAGGCGCGCACCGCGCAGGTGTTCGGCGAGGTGAGCTACGCCATCGAGGCAGGCGGTGTGGCGCTGGAACCGTTCGCGGGCCTGGCCTACGTCAACTACGACAGCGACACTGCACGCGAGAAGGGCGGCGCGGCGCGGCTCAAGGCCAGTGCCGACCAGGACATCACCTTCTCCACCGTGGGCCTGCGGGCGGGCAAGGCGTTCAAGCTGGCCAACGGCAGTACCCTGACCCCGCGTGGCAGCCTGGGCTGGCGGCATGCCTACGGCGACACCAAGCCCGATGCCGACCTGCGCTTCATCGAGGGCGGCGCCGGCTTCACCACCCAGGGCGTGCCGATCGCCCGCGATGCGGCGGTGGTCGAGGCGGGGCTGGACCTGTCGATCGGGCAGGCCGGCAAACTGGGCCTGGGCTATTCGGGGCAGCTGTCCAGCGACACCCGCGACCATGCGGTAACGGTGAGTTTCAGCATGGGGTTCTAGGCGGCGAACGACGATCACGGCGCGTGAAGGCGGTGGCTTGAGCGCAGGTACCTCAAGTACCATCGCCCTCTGATTTGATGAGAGGGAAGTCGCTGATGATCGTCGGTATCGACCTGGGCACGACCCACAGCCTGGTGGCGGTGTGGCGCGATGGCGCCACTGAACTGGTGGCCAACGCACTCGGCCACACGCTCACCCCCAGCGTGGTGGGGCTCGACGACCAGGGCCGGGTGCTGGTCGGGCAGGCGGCGCGCGAGCGCCTGCACACCCATCCGCACCTGACCACCGCATTGTTCAAGCGCTACATGGGCAGCAACCAGCAGGTCACCCTGGGTGGGCGTGCCTACCGCCCCGAAGAACTCTCGGCACTGGTGCTCAAGAGCCTCAAGGAAGATGTCGAGCGTGCCTATGGCGAGCCGGTCACCGAGGCGGTCATCAGCGTGCCGGCCTACTTCAGCGATGCCCAGCGCAAGGCCACCCGCGTGGCCGGCGAACTGGCCGGGCTGCGCGTCGACAAACTGATCAACGAACCCACCGCCGCCGCACTCGCCTACGGCCTGCACCAGCGCGACAAGGAAACCTCGTTTCTGGTCTTCGACCTGGGCGGCGGCACCTTCGACGTGTCGATTCTGGAGCTGTTCGAAGGGGTGATGGAGGTGCGCGCCAGCGCCGGCGACAACTACCTGGGCGGTGAAGACTTCGACCAGTTGCTGCTGGAGCATTTCGTGCAGGCCCAGCAGGGCAACGACTTCCCCGGCGCGACCACGCTGCTGCAGCCGCTGCGCCGCGAGGCCGAGCGTGTACGCCGGCAGCTGGGTCAGGCCCAGCAGGCCGACTTCGTGGTGCGCGTGGAGGGCCGCGAATGGCGCCACGTGTACACCCAGGACGCCCTGGCCGACCTGTTCGCACCGCTGCTGGCACGCCTGCGCACCCCCATCGAACGCGCCCTGCGCGATGCGCGCATCCGCGCCTCGGACCTGGACGAAGTGCTGCTGGTGGGCGGTACCACGCGCATGCCGCTGGTGCGCAAGCTGGCGGCCGGGCTGTTCGGGCGCTTCCCTTCGATCAGCCTCAACCCCGATGAAGTGGTGGCCCACGGCGCCGCCGTGCAGGCCGCGCTCAAGGCCCGGGATGCCGCGCTCGAAGAGGTGGTGCTGACCGACGTGTGCTCCTACACCCTGGGCATGGAAACCGTGCGCCAGGTCGGTGACCGCCACGAGAGCGGGCACTACCTGCCGATCATCGAGCGCAACAGCGTGGTGCCGGTGAGCCGGGTGCAGACGGTGTACACCGTCGGCGACCAGCAGGAGCAGGTGCTGGTCAAGGTGTTCCAGGGCGAGAGCCGCCTGGTGCGCGACAACGTGCTGCTGGGCGTGCTGGAGATTCCGGTGCCACGGCGCAAGGCCGGCGAGGTGGCCCTGGACGTGCGCTTCACCTACGACATCAACGGCATTCTCGAAGCCCAGGTGAGCATCCCGCTGACCGGCGAGCAGCATGCCCTGGTGATCGAGAACAACCCCGGCGTACTCAGCCCCGAAGAGGTACGCGAACGCCTGGCGGCGCTGGCCGAGCTCAAGACCCACCCGCGTGACCAGCAACCCAACACCCTGTTGCTGGCGCGCCTGGAACGCCTGTATCAGGAAAGCCTGGGCGAGGTACGTGAGCTGATCGGGGCCTGGGCCGCGCAGTTCCAGCGCGTGCTGGAAATCCAGGACGAGCGCCAGATCCGCGAGGTGCGCCACGAGCTCGAACAGCGCGTGAATGAACTGGGCCAGGACAGCTGGCGCTGAAGGAGCGGCAATGAGTGACGTGATCGAAGACTGCTGGAGCGTGCTGGCCCTGGCCCCGGGCGCTGATGAACGCAGTATCAGGCGCCAGTATGCGCGCCTGCTCAAGGTGCACCGCCCCGACGAGGACCCCGAGGCCTTCCAGCGCCTGCGCGAGGCCTATGAACAGGCGCTGGCGCGCAGCCGCTGGGCACACGAGGACGATGCAGCGCCAGCGCTGGAATCGGCCGATGTGCCAGCCCCGCAGGCCGCGGCGGTGCACGTCGACGTCGAACCCGCACCCGCCAGGGAGCAACAGGCCCGCGCGCTGCTCGAAGGGCTGGACCCTGCGCAGCTCGACAACCTGTGGCGCCAGGCCGGTGAACTGGGGTGCGAGGCGGCCTTCGAGCAGCAGTTGCTGCAGCGCAGCCTGGATGACGAAACCCTGCGCCTGCCCATCCTGCACTGGGCGGTGCCGAGGCGCGGCTGGTTCACCCCCTGGCAGGCGGTGCCGATCGGCGCGTACCAGGGCGACGAACTGCTGGGCAGCCTCTGGCAAGCCTGCCACGCGCAGTTGCAGCACTATTTGCAGGCGGGCGACGAACAGGCGTTTTTCGCCAGCCTGCAGCACTGGGGCGGGCAGGCCTGGCTGGAGCCCTTCGACCGCCGCGAGCAGTTCCAGGCCATGCTGCTGGAGCTGCTGCACGATCACCCCGGCAGCAGCACCGCGCTGTTCGAACGCGTGTGCGGCTACTTCAACTGGAGCGACGATGACGGTGGCCCCCGGCCCGCGCACCTGTGGCAGGGCCTGAACGAGCGCTGCCGGCGCGATACCTGGTTCGCCCGCCAGCAGGCCCTGGCCGAGCAGTGGCACTGGCACACCAACCCCGAGGGCAATGCGGCCTACCTGCTGCTGCGCAACCTCGAGTTCAAGCAGCAGGTGGCGCTGGCCCAGGGCTTCAGCGAGGCCGACTGGGAAGCCTGTGAGCACCTGACGCAAACCCTGCTCTACCACTACCCCGAACTGCTCGACCAGGTGCCGCACCGCGACCTGTACTTCTGGCGCAGGCTGGCGCCGCGCCCGCTGCATCCGCGCAGCTACCTGCGGGTGATGAGCTGCATGGTGCTGGTGATCGTGCTGTGGCTGGCGGGGCCGGATTTCTTCGCGCACCCCTCCAATGTACTGATTGCCGCCGTGGTGGGCTCGCTGCTGACGGTGCAACTGTCGGCGGTGTTCATGCGTTTCTGGCTGTGGACCGCGCCGAACCTGCTGGCGCTGGACCTGCGCCTGAGCGAATGGCTGATCCCGCGTCGGTTCAACCCCGATGGCGAGCGTCTGCTGCTGCGCCATGGCGTGCCGCGCCTGCTGCTGGCACTGCCGATCTACCCGATGCTGGCCGGTACCCACCCGTGGACCGGTATCGTCGCGCTGACGGGCTACTTCGCTGTCGGGCTGCTTGGACTGTTGCCGTATCAGCCACCACAGGAAGGCGGCCCGGCGTGGCGCCAGCCGTGGGTGACGCTGCACCGGCTCTACGAATTCAACCTGGCCCAGGCCGCGGTGCTGCTGGTAACGGTGGGCGTGGTGGCGTGGTGGCAGGTTCACCCACCAGGAGTAATTTCATGAGTTTGCCTGAAGCTTTCGACACCGCGCTGTGCCTGAACGGGCCGCGCCTGCAACTGCGGCCCATGCAGGCCCGCGATGCCGAGCAGTGGCTGGGGATCATGGCCGACCCCGAGGTGATGCGTTACTGGCACCACGGGCCGTGGCAGACCCTGGACGAAGCCGAAGTGGCCTTGCTGGCCGACCGCGCCGCCTACCTGGCCGGGCGCAGCCTCAAGCTGGGTATCTACCCCCAGGGCAGCGACCTGCTGCTGGGCATGTGCCAGTTCTTCAACATCGACGCCGAGTCGCGCCGCGGCGAAATCGGCTACTGCCTGGCCAGCAGCGCCCAGGGCCAGGGCTACATGGGCGAGGCGCTGGAGCTGTTCGTCGAGTACCTTGCCATCGGCCTGAACATGCGCCGCCTCGAGGCCGAGATCGACCCGCGCAACGGTGCCTCGGCGCGCACCCTCGAACGCATGGGCTTCGAGCGTGAAGGGCTGCTGCGCGAGCGCTGGTGCATCGCCGGCGAGGTGTCGGATTCGGCGTTGTACGGGCTGCTGCTCGAATCGGCCTGAATGACTTGGACAGCGGGGCAGGCGATGGGCTATCGTCGCGCCCCGCTTCCCACCCGGCTGAATGGACTTACTGGTGCGCTTCGATTTCCGCTTGCTGAGCCTGCTGCTGTACCTCGCCTGCCTGTACCCGGAGGCCTGCGCCTGGGGGCACGATTCGGTGCTGCGCGGCATGCACGCGCTGTCGATGGGCTGGCTGGCCGGCGGCCTGTGGTTCGCCAACCCGCTGCTGCTGGGCGCCTTCGCAACCCACCGCAAAGACCCCAAAACCGCTTACCGCCTGGGCTGGTGCGCACTGCTGCTGGCGGGCTCGGCCCTGGCGCTGGGCTGGACCGACTGGTCGCCGATCCCGCCGGCGCCCCACGGCGGGCCTGACGTGCGCACCGGCTACTACCTGTGGCTGGCCTCGATGCTGGCATTCGTGATCGGCCAGCACCGCTACCGGCGCCAGCCCAGGCTTACCCAGCCAGCGCTGGGCTGGCTGCACTGGGTGCTGGTGGCGGGTATCGTGCTGACCATTCCACTGTCGTTCGTCAAGGCCACCGTCGCGCCGGCGCGACCGGTCTACATGAACCTCGGCGAGCCGCCAGCGGCCTGCGACGACTGCGAACTCGGGGTCAACTAGATGCTGGCACTGTTCAAGCGGCATTACGTGGTACTGAGCCTGGCGCTGTACCTGGGCAGCCTGTTTCTGGATGCCGTGCCGGTCAGCGAGGTGACCATGCGCGGCATGCATGTGCTGACCCTCGGCTGGCTGGGTGGCAGCGCCTGGTGGGCCAACCCGCTGCTGTGCCTGGCACTGATGCTGCGGCGCAACCGGCCGCTGCTGTCGCTGTTGGCGGCGGTCGCGGCACTGGTGCTGGCGGCGCAGTGGCTGCCAGTGATCGGCTGGGGCGACAGCGCGCTGGTGCCGCGCAAGGCCAATGGCCAGGCCAACCTGCTCGGCGCCTACTACCTGTGGTTGCTGGCGTTGGCGGCATACGTGGCCGGCCAGTTTCTCAACCGCCGGCAGGCGCCGGGCGGGCCGGGCCAGGGTTGGCTGGCCTGGGTGCTGGTGGCGGCGATCTATGCCACGGCGGCGTTCTCGTTCAGCGTGGGCAGCGGCGCCAATGTCACGCCCCCGGCCCCGGCAATACCCTCCAATTCCATCTGACCTGCGGACATTCCTGTGAAACGTCATTACCTCACGCTCAGCCTGGTGCTGTACGTGGCCTGCCTGTATTTCAATGCCTACTACACCGACAACGGTGCCCACATGAGTTCGGTATGGTTGCTGGTGTACGGGCTGTGGGGCATCCCGTTCCAGATCTATGGCTGGTTTGCCAACCCGGTATTCGGCCTGGCGCTGCTGGCCCATCGCTGGTGGCCGCGGGTGGGGTTGGGCCTGTCGGTGCTGGCGCTGCTGCTGGGGCTGTCGTTCCTGGTGGCGAGCACGGTGCCGGACAACACGCCGCAGTCCTATGATTTCGTGCAACTCACCGCGCTGGGCGTGGGGTACTACCTGTGGATCGGCGCCTTCGTACTGATGACCCTGGGGCAGGCGCTGCACTGTCGTGACCGGCGCGAGGTGCGCCAGGTGCCGCGTCTGCGCGTTGTCGACTGGCTGCTGTTGCTGGTGGTGCTGGGGGTGATCCTGTTCAATGCGTTCCCCCAGCACGGCTACGTGTTCGAGCGCACCCACCCCTGGTGAGCCCTCAACGGTTGGCGCGGGTGCCCCATTGCACCACCAGCATGCCGACGATGATCAGCGCCACCCCGGCGATGCGCAGGCCGTTGACCGGGCGCGATGGCAGGCCCATCAGCCCCCACTGGTCGATGATCAGCGACGAGAGTACCTGGCCGGCGATCACGCACACGATGAAGCCGGCCGCGCCCAGGCGCGGGGTGAGGATCAGCGCCGCGGTGATGTAGGCCACCCCGGCCACGCCACCCAGCCACGCCCACCACGGCGCCTGGCCGAGGTTGGCCAGTTGCGGCAGCGGTGCGCGCATCAGCAGCAGGGCCGGCAGCACCATCAGCACGCTCACCGCCAGCGAGATCAGCGTGGCCCACAGCGGGTGCCCGAGCAGGCGCCCGAGCGCGGCGTTGGCGCCGGCCTGGAACGGCACGGCGGCACCGGCCAGCAGGGCGACAAGCAGCGGTATGGCGACAGCGAGGTTGAGGTTCATGGTGGTTTCCTTCTGGCTATGGAGGGCTTGGTACAGTCTTGGTTATCTGTTTCACTGATGGAAATTCGAATTGTGCACAGGGGCTATTCGCCACATGGATGATCTGCGCCGTATCGACCTCAACCTGCTGCTGACCCTGCATGCACTGCTGGCCGAGCAGCACGTCTCGCGCGCGGCCTTGCGCCTGCACCGCAGCCAGCCGGCGGTGAGCCATGCGCTGGCGCAGTTGCGCGAGATCTTCCAGGACCCGCTGCTGGTGCGCCGTGCGGGCCGCCTGCAGCCCACGTTGCGTGCGCTGGAACTGGCGGCGCCGTTGCAGGATGCCCTGCAGCAACTGGATGCGCTGCTGGGCAGCCCCGGTTTCGAGCCGGCGCGGGCGCGGCGCAGCTTTCGCCTGGCGATGTCGGACTATGGCGCGCGGGTGGTGCTGCCGGGCCTGATGCGCTGCCTGCGCGAGACCGCACCGGGCATCGACCTGGTGGTCAGCCAGGGCAGCCGCGAGGCGATGCTCGGCCAGTTGCTCGATGGCGAGGTGGACCTGGCGCTGGGCGTATTCCCCACCCTGGCCGAGCCGTTGCAGGCCGCCACGCTGTTCGAGGAGGGGTTCGTGTGTGTGGCCGACCGCGCCACGCTGCCGGCCCGTGGCGGGCTGACACTGCCCGCCTGGCTGGCGCGCCCCCATGTGCTGGTGGCGATGCGGCCCGGGGCCGACAACGAGATCGACCAGGCCCTGGCGGCGCTGGGGCAGCAGCGCCGGGTGGTGCTGGCGTTGCCGCACTGGGCGGCGGCCAGCGACGTGCTGGTGGGTACCGACCTGGTGCTGACCGTGGCGCGGCGCAGCGTGCAGAACCTCAAGGCGCTGCGGGGGTTGCGCTGTTTCGAGCCGCCGCTGGCGATTCGCGCGTTCGCCTTTCAGCAGGTGTGGCACGAGCGACGCAAAAAGGAAGCGGCGCACCATTGGTTGCGCGAGCAGGTCATGCGAGCCTGTGCGCCCTAGGCAGTCAGAACAGGAGAGGCAAGCCATGAGTATCAAGCGGATGATGGGGGTTGCGGTGCTGTCGCTGGCGGCAGTTGCGCCGCTGGCGCTGGCGCAGGACAAGACTTCGGCGGCCTACAAGGCCTGCATGGACACCGCGAACACCACGGTGAGCATGAACGAATGCAACAACGCCGAGATCGCCCGCCAGGACAAACGCCTGAACCAGGTCTACAAGAAGGCCATGGCCGCGTTTGGGCCGGTGCAGCAGGGCAAGCTCCGGGATGCGCAGCGGGCGTGGATCAAGTACATCGACAGCAACTGCGATTTCTACTTCACGCAGACCGGCGGCACCATGGACATCCTCAATGGCGGTGGCTGCCGCCTGCGCATGACCTCCGAACGCGCGGATGAGCTGGAGGCATTGCAGGCGCCTTGAACGCCCTTCGCGGGCAATGGCATGCGCTCGATGACAGGCGCGCGCCTTGCTGGCGAAGGCCGCGCCGCAACCCTCAGCGCAGAAACGGCAGCAGGTGCCCGACAAACGCCTCGGGCGCCTCTTCGGTCACAAAGTGCCCGCAGCCCTCGATGATCGCGCCCTGCAACGTGGTGGCGCGCCCCTCCAGGGTTACCCGCGGCGCATCATTGGTTGCCAGTTGCGCCCCGATCGCCAGCACCGGCATGCCCAGTGGCACCTGCCCGCGCTGCTGGTTCTGGCGAATCGTTTCGGGTATCGCGCGGTAGTAGGCAAACCCGCCACGCAAGCCCCCCGGCGCCGAGTACGCCTGCACATAGGTATCCACCGCCACCCGATCCAGGCGCACAGCCCATTTCTCGAACATGAACCTCAGGTACTGCGCTTCGCGCCCGGTAATCAACGCCTCGGGCAGGTCCTGCAACTGGTTGAACATGAAGTGCCACAGGAAGATGTTCTGCTCCGGCGGCGCGAAGATCGACGGCGCCGGCGCCAGGCCCGGAATCACCGCTTCGCTCAGGCACAGCCGGTTCACCACCCCCGGAAAATCGCTGGCCAGGGCATACCCCACCCACATGCCCACATCGTGGCCCACCACGGCATAGCGTTCGTGCCCCAGTTGCCCCATCAGCGCGTGCAGGCGGGCGGCGCAGGTGCCGGTGTCGTAGCCGTCCAGCGGCTTGTCGGAAAGCCCCATGCCGGGAAGGTCCACGGCAATCGCCTGGTAACCGTTGTCGGCCAGGGCCGCCATGACGTGCCGCCAGGTGTACCAGGTCTGTGGCCAGCCGGGGATCAGCAGTACCGGTGCCCCTTCGCCCTGGGTGACGTAGTGCAGGCGCAGGCCGTGCACATGGGCGTAATGGTGAGTGTGCGTGCTCATCGTTGCAGCTCCCCGACAGGGTTGCCTTCAAGGCCGAGCATCCTGGCGATGACCGCCGGCGCCACCGGGGTACCGGCGAAGTCGTCGAACACCGTGTCGGTGACCTGGATGATGTGCCGGTTGATGAACGCCACGCCTTCACGTGCCCCATCGTGCTGGTTTTTCAGGCAGCACTCCCACTCCAGCGTGGCCCAGCCGCTGTAGTCGTATTCGGCCAGCTTGCTGAAGATGCCCTTGAAGTCGACCTGCCCGTCCCCCAGCGAACGGAAGCGTGCGGCGCGCTTGAGCCAGGGTTGATAACCGCCGAACAGGCCCTGCTTGCCGGTGGGCAGGAACTCGGCGTCCTTGACGTGGAACATGCGGATGTAGTCCCGGTAGTGGTCGATGAACGCCAGGTAGTCGAGTTGCTGCAGGATCAGGTGGCTGGGATCGAACAGCATCTTGCAGCGCGGGTGGTGGCCGACGTGTTCGAGAAACAGCTCGAAGCTTGCGCCGTCGTGCAGGTCTTCGGCGGGGTGAATTTCGAAGCACAGGTTGATGCCCTGTTCGGCGCAGGTATCGAGCACCGGCAGCCAGCGCCTGGCCAACTCGGCGAAGGCTGTTTCAACAAGGCCGTCGGGGCGTTGCGGGAAGGGAAAGACGTACGGCCACGCCAGTGCACCGGAAAAAGTCCCCATGTCGCTCAGGCCCAGGCGCCGCGACGCGATGGCCGCGCAGGTGAGCTGGTGCACCGCCCAGGCACTGCGGGCAGCCGGGTCGCCCTGCAGGTGGGCCGGTGCAAAACTGTCGCACAAGGCGTCGTATGCCGGGTGTACCGCCACCAGCTGGCCAAAGAGATGCGTGGTCAGCTCGCTGATCACCAGCCCGTGTTCGGCCAGCATGGCGGTGATGTCGTCGCAGTAGGCCTGGCTGCTTGCGGCTAGCTCGACATCGAACAGACGCTTGTCCCAGGCCGGTATCTGCAACGCCTTGAAGCCCATGTGCGCAGCCCACCGGGCGATGTTGGGCAGTGAGTCGAACGGTGGCTGGTCGGCACTGAATTGCGCCAGATGCAGGCTGGGGCCTTTCAACGTGATCATGTGGAACTCCTATTGTTTGTTGATCGACAAACAATAAGGATGCAGCTTGCGCGTCGTCAAGTATTCTTTGTCTTTCGACAAACAATTGCGGATAATGCCGCCTTCATTCCTGGTTGGAGACTATCGAGATGGCAGGCCGACCACGCCAGTTCGACCGTGAAGCCGCGTTGCGCACCGCCCGGGATGTGTTCTGGGCGCGCGGTTTCGAAGCCACGTCCATGAGCGACCTGGTGGCTGCGCTGGGTATCGCTTCGGCGCGCATCTATGCCGCGTTCGGCTCCAAGGAGCGCTTGTTCAAGGAGGCCATCGAGCTGTATGAGCGCGAAGAGGGCGCATTTTCGACCCAGGCGCTGAGCGAGCAACCCACGGCCTACCAGGCCATCGAGCGGCTGTTGCTCGATGCCGTCGACCTGTACACCCGCCCAGCGGGTCCACTGGGATGCATGGTGGTGTCGGCAGCCACCAACTGCTCGGCCGACAACGACGCCGTGCGTGAATGGCTGGCCGACCACCGCCGCGAAAAAACCTTGTCGATCATTCAGCGCTTGCAGCAGGCGGCCGAGGCGGGCGAGTTGAAACCCGAGGTCGATGTGCAATCGCTGGGCGATTTTTTTGCCACGCTGCTGCATGGGTTGTCGGTGCAGGCCCGCGACGGGATCGCACGTGAGCGCCTGCTCAAGGCAGTGGCGCCGGCCATGCAGATGCTGGCCCTGGCTACCGGTGGGCATGGACCATCGGCCGCCGATCAAATACCCTGACACCGTCATTTCCCAACCCCGTACCGACCATGATTGCCCACTTCGCGATTTTTCTCTGCACCCTGGTCGCCATGGAAGGTGTCGGTTATCTGGCGCACAGGTACGTGATGCACGGCTGGGGCTGGTTTCTGCATCGCTCGCACCACGAACCGCACCTGGGCACGCTTGAAACCAACGATATCTACCTGCTGATCCTGGCCCTGGCCGCGATCACCCTGATCGTGCTGGGCAATGCCGGCCACGACCCGTTGCAGTGGATGGGCGCCGGGGTGGCGGGGTTCGGGTTGATCTACGTGTTGGTGCACGACGGCATCGTGCACCGCCACTGGCCCGCGCGCCCCAGGCCGCGCCACCCCTATCTGCGTCGGCTGTACCACGCACACCTGATGCACCACGCGGTGAAGGGACGCAGGCACAGCGTGTCGTTCGGCTTCCTCTACGCACCGCCCCTGCATGTGCTCAGGCAGCAGCTGCGCGAGCGCCGTGTCAGGCCGGCTCGCTCAGCGCCGGGGCCTTGCTCGGCGGCTTTATCGAGCCAATGTACACCGCCAGCACCGTCACCAGCGCCCCGGTGATCTGCATGGCCGAACTGGCCTTGTCCAGAAACGCCACGTCGATGAAGTAGGTGATCACCGGCTCCAGCAGCAGGATCAGCCCTGCCAGCCCGAGGCTGATGGCACCAATCGAGCGGTTGACCAGCAACCAGCCGACGAACTGCACCAGCACGCCATAGATCACCAGCATGTAGAAGGTCTGCTGGTCGGCGATGGCCAGGCTCTCGCCCCGCAACAGCGCGTACCCCAGCATCACCCCGGCCGCCCACAGGCTCAGGTGCAGCATCTGCGCGATCTTGTCGCCGCCGCCCTGGGGCAGTTGAGTGGTGACTTTCAGGTAGTACACGCACACGGCATAGGCCAGCCCCGACAGCACGCCATAGACCACGCCCTGGATACCCAGCGCGCTGCCCATCTCCGGCAGCAGCAACAGGTACAGGCCGACGAAGGCCAGGCTGATGGAGGCGACGAAATACAGCGACGGTTTCTCTTTGAGCAGGCACAGCCCGAGCAAGGTCATGAAGAACACCTGGCAGTTGGTCAGGATCGAGCCGATGCCCGGCCCGACGATGTAGATGCTGTGGTGCCACAGGATCAGGTCGATGGCCAGGAACACGCCGGCCAGGGCGGTGTAGCGTCGAGCCCTGGGGTGGGCCAGGCGAGCAGGTTGCCTTCTCACCCGCAGCAGCAGGTAGAACAGCACCGAGGCGATCAGCATCCGGTAGAAACCCGCGCCCCCGGCGCCGATATGGGCGAAGGCCACCGCCAGCGCCGACAGGCTGAGCATCAGCCCGCCCAGTGTCAGTTCGACGATGGCCCGGTTGCTGGAGAGGGTGACCCCGTTGGATGACTGCATGGTTTTCTCTGGTCTGTTGCGAAGAAGTCGGGCAAATTTATCCACCCGCCCTGCGCGCGTATTGCACAAAACTGGACAGGCCATGGAGCAACAGGACTTCTCGCGCTTCTGGCGCGTCCCCGAAGGAGGCTGTGAATTGCTGGCGGCGCGCTACAGCGCACGGGCCTTCGGCCGCCATTCCCATGAGCGCTACGCGGTGGGGGTGATCGGTGCGGGCGTGGAGAAGCTCTTCTACCGTGGCACCCAGCACCTGGGCACCGCCGGCAGCATCGTCACCCTGACCCCGGGCGAGATGCACGACGGCGTGCCGGGCAGCGCCGAGGGTTGGAGCTACCGCATGCTCTACCTCGACCCACAGTGGCTCAACCGTGCGGTATTCGAGGGGCGTTTCGGCGACGGGCATATCCACCTGTTCCAGCAGGCGCTGACCCACGACATGGGCTTTGCCCAGGCCTTCCTGCACCAGCATCAGGTGATCGAGCAGTCGTGTTCGAGCCTTGAGCGCGAGAGCGTGCTGCTGCACCTGGTCAGCCAGCTGTTCGAGCGGTGCGGCGGGCCGCAGCCCCGGGCGGTGGCCGACGAACGCGAAGTGGTGCGACGGGTGCGGCAGATGCTCGACGAGCAGTACGCGCAGAACATCGCGCTGAACGACCTGGCGCAGTGGGTGGGGCTCGATCCGCTGTACCTGATACGGGTGTTCAAGAAGAGCGTGGGCGTATCGCCGCACAGCTATCAGATCCAGACGCGGGTGGCGCGGGTGCAGCAGTTGCTGCGCAGTGGCGTGGGCATCGCCGAGGCGTCGCTGCGTTGCGGGTTCTTCGACCAGAGCCACATGACCCGGGCCTTCAAGAAAGTGGTCGGCATCACCCCGGGCTGCTTCCAGCGCGGCTGACTCGTGCAGGAGCCGGCGTTCAGGAGCCGGCCTTGCCGGCGAGACGCCTGGCCCCGACAATGTGTTCCCGATGGATGCTCCACCAAGGAAGGACTTCACCGTGCACCGTATCGCCACGCTGTTGTGCTTGCTGCTCACCCTGGGCGGCTGTACCGAATACAAATGGGGCCATGACTGGAAGCCCGACCGCCTGGGCGGCTGGCAGGACCACACCGACCCCAAGCTGCGCTACGGCGCGTCGCTGGGCGCCACCTGCAACGCCAGCCCGTTGTGGCTCAAGGTGGTGAATCACGGTCAGTCGACCTACCAGTCGCTGTTGTTCATTCCGTTGTTCCCTGACCGCACAGGCGGCGATTACCCCCTGTGGATAACCGTCAACCATCCGGCCCTCAAGGCGTGCAGCTCATCGGCACCGAGCCCGCTGCGGGTGAAGATGGGCGATCAGGTGGTACAGGGCCTGCGCTTTCCCGAGCGGGCGCAGGAGGACGGCACCTGCGTGATCGAATTCGATGACGATCGCTACGCGGCCGATGAGATGTCGATCGAGATCGACCCGGCGGTGCTGCCTTGCACGATCGCCCCCGTGACCCTGAAAAAGGACCGCTACTTCTGCATTCGCAACATGCGCTGGGGCGGCTCGCCCAGTTGCCGCGAGTAGGGCACGGCTTGCAAATCCCAGGGCGAGGGATAAGAATGCGAACAATTACCATTAGTGTGCCCCTCGCATGTCCAACCCGCGCCCGTCCGCCCAGCACCCGTTGCACCTGCTGTACGCCGAACACCATCACTGGTTGCGCGGCTGGCTGGCCCGTCGGCTCAATTCCCACGCCGATGCCGCGGACCTCACCCACGACACCTTCCTGCGTACCCTGACTTCGCCGCACCTGGGCCAGCTGGACGAGCCGCGGGCGTTCCTGTGCATGGTCGCCAAGCGGGTGCTGTACACCTTCTGGCGTCGCGGCGAGCTGGAGCGCGCCTACCTTGAAGCGCTGGCCAACCTGCCCGAGCCGGTGGCGCCGTGCGAGGAAACCCTGGCGGTGCTGCGCGAGGCGCTGGAGGCGGTGGATGCCTTGCTGGCCGGGTTGCCGGCCAAGGTGCGCCATGCCTTTCTGCTCAACCGCCTGGAGGGCCTGACCCACCAGCAGATCGCCGACCAGATGCAGGTGTCGTTGAGCAGCGTCGAGCGCTGGGTGCGGCGCGCCGTGACCCATTGCTACCTGGCGCAACTGGGCGCGGGCACGTGAGCGGCCGCAGCCTGGCAGCGCTGACCCCGGCGGTGCGCGAAGCCATCGAATGGAGCGTGCGCCTGGGCTCGGGGGCGGCGACGGCAGCCGACCGCGACGCTTTCGAGCAGTGGCAGGCGCTGGACGCAAGCCATCGCCAGGCCTGGCAGGCGGTTACCCAGGCCACCCACACACCCTTGAACCCCTTGCTGGAAGTGCCCGGCAGCGCCAGTGCGGCCACCCGCGCCCTGCGCAGCAGCGGGTTGTCGCTGCAGCGGCGCCGGTTGCTGCGCGGCGGCAGCGCCTTGCTGCTGATGCTGGGCCTGCCGGCGTTGTTGACGGTGCAACGGCGCATGCCGCTGGACGCCGTGTTCAGCGACCACTACAGCGGCACCGGCGAGCGCAGGCGCATTCAACTGGCCGACGGCAGCGTGCTGTTGCTCAATGCGCGCACCACCGTGGAGGTGGCGTTCAGTGCCGAAGCCCGGGTGATCCATCTGCGCCACGGCGAGCTGAACATCCAGGTGGCCCGCGACCCGCACCGCCCCCTCGAGGTGGTCACTGCGCAAGGCCGAGTGCGGGCCCTGGGCACGCGCTTCAGTGTCGCCACGCTGGATCAGCGCAGTGCTGTCAGCGTGCAGCAGCACAGCGTGCAGGTGCGTAACCGCGCCGGGCAGAGCATCGTGGTGGACAGCGGGCAGACCCTGCGCTTTGCCGACGATGCACTCTCACCCTTGGGCAATGAGCAAGGCCGCCTGGACGCCTGGATGGAAGGTCGCCTGGAGGTGGACGACGCGTCGCTGGGCAGCGTGATCGATGCCTTGCGCCCTTACCGCTACGGCGTGCTGCGGGTTTCCCCGGCGGCAGCGCAACTGCGCGTGTTCGGGGTGTTCCCGCTGGACGACAGCGACCGCGCCCTGCAATCGCTGGCGCAGGTGCTGCCGATCAGTGTCGAGGCGTTCGGGCCGATCACCCTGATCGACCTGCGCTGAAAAAACATTCCGCCAGGGTGAAGGCTTTTTTCGGCTCGCTGGACATAGCAGGAAACGCCCATTCACTTCCTGCGAGGAAAGCCCTTCACATGCGTCCCCAACTCCTGAGCCCCGCGCGCCTGGCACTGGCTGTCGCGGTTGCCGTTTCTGCCTGCTCCCTCGACCTGAACCGCGCCTGGGCGGACCCAGCCATGCAGCGCTATGCGTTGCCGGCGCAACCGCTGGACCAGGCCCTGCGCCAGATCGCCCGGCAAAGCGCCAGCACCCTGGTGGTGGACCCGGCGCTGCTGCGCGGGCGCCAGAGCGCGGCGGTGAACGGGCAACTGAGCGCCGAGGCAGCGGTGCGCCAGGCAGTGGCGGGCAGCGGCCTGCAACTGCGCGTGACCGACAACGGCACCCTGACCCTGGAGAAGGCCCACAGCAGTGATGCGCTGCAACTGGGTGCCACCAGCATCACCGGCAGTGCGCTGGGCGAGGTCACGGAAAACACTGGCTCCTACACCACCGCCAGCATGGCCACGGCCACCAAGTTCAAGGCCTCGGCCCGGGAAACCCCGCAGTCGGTGACCGTGGTCACCCGCCAGCGCATGGACGACCAGAACATGCAGACCCTGGACGACATCGCCAGCTACACGCCGGGGCTGACCCTGCGCAAGACCGGCGGTGAGCGCCCGCAGTTCTACTCGCGCGGTGCGGCCATCGACAACATCATGGTCGACGGCCTGCCCATCGCCTACGACAGCGACACCCTGGGCACCGCGACCCTGGCGATGTTCGACCGGGTGGAGGTGGTACGCGGGGCTTCCGGCCTGATGGTGGGCTCGGGCAACCCGTCGGGTACCCTCAACCTGGTGCGCAAGCGCCCCACGCTGGCGCCGCAGATCACCCTCACGGCGGCAGCCGGCAGCTGGGACAACTACCGTACCGAAATCGACGCCAGCAGCAGCCTCAATGATGCCGGTACCGTACGCGGGCGAGTGGTGGGCAGCTACCAGGACAAGAACAGCTTTACCGATGCCTACAGCAACCAGCGCCAGTTGCTGTACGGGATCACCGAATTCGACCTGTCGGACGCCACCACGCTGACCCTGGGCGGCTACTACAACCGCGAGGACAACCCCGGCGCGGACTGGAACGGCAGCCCGACCCATGCCGATGGCAGCTTCCTCGACATTTCCCGCTCGTCGCGCTTCAGCCCCGACTGGACCTACTGGGACAAGACCAACAAGAGCTTGTTCGCCGAGGTGGAACATCGCCTGGACAACGACTGGCGCCTGCGCCTGAGCGCCAGCTGGCTGAAGGCCAACCTCGAGATGCTGGGCAGCAGCTACTACCGGCTCGACCCGACCGCCGACGAGCTGCAACTGAATGTGGGGCGCTACTCCTACGAACATACGCAGAAGAGTATCGATGGTTATGCCAGCGGGCCGTTCAGCCTGTTCGGGCGTACCCATGAACTGGTGGTGGGGGCGAGCTACCGCCGCGACGATACCGACGACGGCCCTGGCGGCGGCCCGGATGCGAGCTTCAACTATGTCGTGGACCCCAACAACTTCCACTACAAGGACGTGCCCCGGCCGGCCATCGACTACAACTGGTCGCGCAAGGGCAAGGTGGATCAGTCCAGTGCCTACACCGCCGTGCGTTTCAACCTGCGCGATGACCTGAAGCTGATCCTCGGCTCGCGCCTGGACTGGTATGAGTACCAGCAGCACACCGAGGTCGGGGCCTACGCCTTCGGCGCCGACTACAAGGCCACCCGCGAGGTCACCCCGTATGCGGGGCTGATCTATGACCTGAACGACACCTACTCGGTCTACACCAGCTGGACGCGCATCTTCAAGCCGCAGGAGTACCAGAACAGCAGCGGTGGCCTGCTGGCGCCGGTAACCGGCACCAACTACGAGGCCGGGCTCAAGGCCGAGTACTTCGGTGGTGCGTTGAACGCCAGTTTCGCGCTGTTCCAGCTCGACCAGGAGAACCTGGCCAAGTCGTTGCCGGCAGGTGATTGCCCGACCATGGATGCCTGCTACGAGGCGGCCGGCGAAATTCGTACCCGCGGCCTGGAACTGGAGCTGGGCGGCGAACTGGCGCCGGGTTGGCAGGCGTCGGCCGGCTATACCTATGCGGCGGCCGAGTATGTGAAGGCCACCGGCTCGGCGCAGAAGGGTGACCGCTTCGACAGTGATTCGCCGTACAACCTGTTCAAGCTGGCGACCAGCTACCAGTTGCCGGGCGACCTCGATCAATGGAGCGTGGGCGGGGCCTTTCGCACCCAGAGCCGCACCTATACCAGCTACAGCGTGAAGCAGGGCGGGTACAGCGTGGTCGACCTGATGACCCAGTACCGCGTGACGCCGGCGGTGACGTTGCAGACCAACCTCAACAACGTGGCGGACAAGCGTTACTACCAGAGCATCAGCAACCCGGCCGGGGCCAACATCTTCGGCGAGCCGCGCAATGTGATGTTCACCGTGAAGTGGTCGTTGTGAAGTCGCTGAAGGCGCGGAACAGGCGGGTGCCCACGTAGCTGCGCAGGTGCGGGTGGCGGCTGCGGTGGTAGCAATCCCAGTAGCTGACCATGCGTGCGCGGGTCAGGCTGAAGTAGGCGGGGTTGTCGTTGAAGAAGCGGCCGTAGGCGCTGGCGTCCAGGGTCGGCAGGTTGGCCTCGCACAGCGCCAGCAGCTCGATCACGTATTCGCCGGTGAGCTGGAACACGAACGGGATGACCCACGCTTCTGGTGCCCGAATGATCTGCTGCAGGTAACGCTCGCGCACGTGGCCGTCGGGGTGGCGGGTGAGCAGGCAGGCGTGGATCAGTGACCGGGCTGTATCGGCAGCCGGCAGGTGAAGGCGGTAGGGCAGGGTCAGGGGTTCGCCGTCGAGGGTGACGGCGATGCCCTGGTCACCGTTGGGCAGGTCGAGTTGCCGGGCCAGGTCCTGGACTTCGCGGGCCAGGTGGTGGGGGAAGGCGGCGGTGAGGGTGGTGGGCATGCACTGCTCCGGATTGTTGGGGTATGTGCTGGCGTCATCGCGGGTCAAGCCCGCTCCCACAAGGAACTGCGCCGAACCTGTGGGAGCGGGCTCCACCCGCGATGGGCGGCGCCGCCGCCCGCTTCAGCGCTGCGTCGCCCAATACCCCTGCAACGCCCGCGCCGCGGGCTCGATGGCGGCCACGCGCTGGCGATGCAGCGCCACATCCAGGTCGGCGGGCAGTTCGAAGTTGTCCTGTGCGGCACAGGTCTCGATCACATCCAGTGCCACCTGCTGCGCCGCCGGCAAGGCCGGCCAGTTGGCCAGGCCTGCACCGCGCAGGTAGCCAAAGCACCACTCTTCGGCCAGCGTCAGCGGCTGGCCGTTGTGCTCGGTCTCTTCGAAGCGCGGCGAGAAACGCTGGGCCAGGTTGTTCGCGTGCAGGGTCACCAGCTCGACGAAGCGCTGGCAGTCTGCAGCGCTTTCCCATTCCGGCTGGCGACCACCGAAGATCCCCGGGAACCAGTCGTCGATAGCCACAGGCGCCGGGCCGGACACCAGCGCGGTGAGGTAGCCGTCCAGTTCCGAGGCGTTGAGCACCGAATGGTCATCGCCATACTGCAGCAGGATGTCTTCGATGAACTCGAAGTCGGTGTCGTTGAGCGTCTGCATGAAAAAGGTCCTTCACATAACGGTGGGCGCAGCCAGGCTGCGCGTCAAAGGCGGGAAGGATGGCGCTTTCGCCGGTTTTTATCCAGCGTGCTGATCAGCGCTCAGAAGCGCTCGTCGAGCAGGGCCGGCAAGGTCAGCTCCTTGACGTAGCTGGCCGACGACAGGCTCAGTGCCATGCGCACCACCTGCACCACGTCGTGCACGGGGATCAGCTGGCCTTCGCCGCGTTGCTCGGCCACGTCGCGGGGCGTGCTGAGCGGGTCTTCGGTGTTGAGGTAACCCAGGTTCAGGCAGGTCACGGCCAGGCGTTGCTCGCGGTAGCCTTCGCGCAGCGCATCGGCGATGCCACGCAGGGCGAACTTGGAGGCGCCGAAGGCCACCTCGGGGCGCCCGCTCTGGGGCAGGCCGGAGGTGGAACCGGTGAGGATGATGCGCGGGGTGGCGCTGCGCAGCAGGGTGGGCAGCAGGCGCTTGATCAGCAGCAGGGTGGCGGTGATGTTGCAACTGACGATGGCCTGTACCTGCGCGTCGCTGTCGCCGAGAAAGTCGTAGGCCGGGTCGAAGGCCAGCTCTTCCCAGATGCCGAGGTTGTAGATCAGCGTGTCGAGGCCGTGCTCTGCCACAGCCTGGGCGATGGCGTGCGCGGCGCTGGCCGGCTCGGCCAGGTTGGCTTCGACCCAGTTCAACTGCACGCCGGCCTTGGCGGCGATGCCGTCGGGGCGCGTGCGCGACACGCCGACCAGCGTGTCGCCCGCCTCGCCGAGGCCTTCGATCAGGGCCTTGCCCAGCCCTTTGCTGGCACCGACTACCAGGGTTTTCATGGGGTGATTTCCTTGTCTGCACGGGGAGAGAGCGCGGATGCAAACAGAGGGCGAGGGGAATGGCAAATGGCCGGATGTATCCAGATGTGAATCTACTTGAGCGCTTAGCCTGTAGCAGCCGGCTGCCGGCGATGGGCTGCGCAGCAGCCGCGAAACTCGCCATAATGCGCCCCCCGCCAAGGAGAACGCTGTGAACAACCCCGTACAAGGAAGTCCCGTGACCACCCCTTACATCGCCAGCACCGCCGGCAAGCGCATCGGCCTCGCGCTGCTGGGTCTGCTGCTGTACTTCACCGCGCAGTTCGCCGGCGCCTTTCTGTTCGGCAGTGGCCTGGACTTCACCCTGGCTTTGTTCGGCGCCCACCTGGTGGCGTGTGCAGCCATCGGCGGGCTGTACCTGTTGCTGCGGCGCAACCCGCTGGCCGGGCATGCCTTCAGGGGGGCCAACTTCAGCTACAAGGCCCTCTGGCTCGGCCTGACCAGCGTGGTGGTGGTCTACCTGCTGGCCTACAACTACGCCGCCCTGGTCGACCAGCCCGCCGAGCCGTTCATGCTGCAGTTCATGACCCTGCTCGGTGCCGGTTCGCTGGCCGATCGTGTGCTGCTGACCAGCATGGTCATCGTGCTCGCCCCCCTGGGCGAAGAGCTGGCATTCCGGCATTTTCTGCTCAACCTGTTCCCGTTCCGCAAGCCGCTGTGGGCGGTGGTGGCGATCGTGGTCAGCGCCCTGGCGTTTGCCGCCATCCACCTGCAGTACACCTTCAGGTCGACCGTGGTGCTGTTGTTCATCCTCGCCCTGATGCTGGCCTATGCGCGGATCAGGACCGGCGGCCTGCTGGTGCCCATGGCGATGCATGCCTGCGCCTCGACCCTGGCGCTTGCGATGTACCCGCTGTTCTATCCGTGAGCCCGCACGGTGGCTGGTGACGGTATACTCGCGGCCTGTTCCGTCTATATCCGAGTATCGTCATGGGTCTTTCTCTCTGTGCGGCGCCTGAGCGCCGTCTCGGCGCGCCACTGGTTGCGCTGTCATTGCTGGTGGTCGGCGCCGTCTTCCTGAATGCCAGCGTGGGCATCAAACAGGTGCTGCTGCTGATCGTTGGCGCCGCCCTGGGCCTCACGCTGTACCACGCCGCGTTCGGCTTCACGTCCGCCTGGCGGGTGTTCATCAACGAGCGCCGTGGCGCCGGCCTGCGCGCGCAGATGGTGATGCTGGCCATCGCCGTGCTGCTGTTCTTTCCGGCCCTGGGCGCCGGCACGCTGTTCGGCCAGCCGGTGACCGGGCTGGTGGCGCCGGCCGGGGTGTCGGTGGTGTTCGGTGCGTTCATCTTCGGCATCGGCATGCAGATGGGCGGCGGCTGTGCCTCGGGCACCCTGTTCACCGTGGGCGGTGGCAACGCGCGCATGCTGGTGACGCTGCTGTTCTTCATCATGGGTTCGGTAACCGCAACCCACCACGCCGACTGGTGGTTCGCGCTGCCGTCGTTCCCGGCCACCTCCGTGGTGCAGACCTTTGGCGTGGCCCCCGCGCTGGTGCTTAACCTGGTGGTGTTCGGGCTGATCGCCTGGGGCACGGTGGTGCTGGAGAAGCGTCGCCACGGCGTCCTCGAGGCCCCGGCAGGCAGCCAGCATGAGGGCCTGAGTCGCTTCCTGCGTGGCCCGTGGCCGCTGGTGTGGGGCGCGATCGGCCTGGCGCTGCTGAACTACGCGACCCTGGCACTGGCGGGCCGGCCCTGGGGCATCACCTCGGCGTTCGCCCTGTGGGGCGCCAAGACCCTGAGCGGGCTGGGCGTGGACGTGGGAAGCTGGGCGTTCTGGCAGATGCCGGGCAACGCCAAGGCCCTGGCTGCACCGCTGTGGGAGGACGTGACCACGGTGATGGACATCGGCATCGTGCTGGGTGCGTTGCTGGCAGCAGGCCTGGCCGGGCGCTTCGCGCCGAGCCTGAGGATTCCGATGCGCTCGCTGCTGGCCGCGGTGATCGGCGGCCTGCTGCTGGGCTACGGCTCGCGGCTGGCGTATGGCTGCAACATCGGCGCGTACTTCAGCGGCATCGCCTCGGGCAGCGTGCATGGCTGGCTGTGGCTGGTGGCGGCGTATGCCGGCAACGTGGTGGGGGTGCGGATTCGCCCGCTGTTCTTCGTGGCTGAACGCAAGAGCGTGGCAGCCAGCGGCGGCTGAGGCTGGCGGTACTGCATGGGAACCGGCTCGCAGCAGCCGGTTTTTTCATGCCCGCCCGTTACTGCGAATAGGCGCGCGGTGTACGGGGAGCAACTGACCGCTGTCGTACTGTTGCACTGCGAACAGTTGGCCAACACTTTGTTGCCGTGCATCCAGCCATGCCACTTTATGTTGTGCGTAACTCATTGATTTATAGGTGAAATTCAAGTGGCATGGGTTGTGCTATCTCACGGGTGACTCTGTGTACTCATCGAGATAGACCATGACTGCCACCCCTGTATCTGCCCACTACGACATCCGCCAGCCGGATGCCCACGTCATCCGTGACGATGCCGAAGCCATCGCCATTGCCCATCGGGTTGCCGCGCTGCTGCGCGAAGGCGCGTCCGAGCGCGACCGCAGCCGCCAGGTCCCGGCCGACGTGGTGGATGCGTTCTCCAACAGCGGCCTGTGGGGCATCACCGTACCGAAACAGTACGGCGGGGCGCAGGTGTCCTTCGCCACCCTGGCCGAAGTGATCGCGATCATCTCCGCCGCCGACCCTTCGCTGGGGCAGATACCGCAGAACCACTACTGCCTGCTCGAAGACATCCGCCTGCAGGGCAGCGAAGAGCAGAAGCGCTTCTTCTTCGACCTGGTGCTGACCGGGCACCGCTTTGCCAATGCGCTGTCGGAAACCGGCGGCAAGAACGTCAAGGAGATCCAGACCCGCATCGTGCCCCATGCCGATGGCTACCGCATCGACGGGCGCAAGGGCTACTGCACCGGCTCGTTGTACGCGCACTGGCTGGGGGTGCTGGCGCTGGACGCGCAGGACCGCTCGCAACTGGCCTTCGTGCGCCGCGATACCCCGGGCCTGGTGATCGTCGATGACTGGGACAACATCGGCCAGCGCACCACCTCCAGCGGCACGGTGCTGGCGCAGCAACTGATCGTGCCGGCCTTCAACCTGTTTCCCACCTACCGCTCGTACGAAACCCCGACCCTGGCCGGCCCCTTCGCGCAACTGACCACCGCCGCCATCGACGCCGGCATCGGCCGTGCGGCGCTGGACGACGCCATCACCTTCATCCGCGAGCAGGCCCGCCCGTGGATCGATGCGGGCGTGGAGCAGGCCAGCCAGGACCCGCTGACCATCGTGCAGATCGGCGCGCTGGAGATTCGCCAGGAAGCCGCCGAGGCCCTGCTGGAGCGCGCCGGCAAGGTGCTCGACCGGGCCAGCCTGGCCCCCGACGAGGACTCGGTGGCCCAGGCCTCGGTGGCCGTGGCCAAGGCCAAGGTGCTGACCACCGAAGCGGCGATCGAGGCCAGCAACCGCCTGTTCGAGCTGGGCGGCACGCGCTCCACCCAGGTGCGCCACAACCTCGACCGGCACTGGCGCAACGCCCGCGTGCACACCCTGCACGACCCGGTGCGCTGGAAGTACCACCTGGTGGGCAACTGGGCCTTGAACGGGGCCAAGCCACAGCGTCACGACTGGAACTAGGCCGCCACCATGCCCAAGCAGATACGCCTCAATGCCTTTGCCATGAACACCGTCGGCCACCTGTCGCCGGGCTTGTGGCGCCATCCGCGTGACCAGGCCACGCGCTACACCGACATCCACTACTGGACCGAGCTGGCCAGGACCCTGGAGCGCGGCAAGATCGACGGGCTGTTCATCGCCGATGTGCTGGGCGCCTACGACGTGTACGGCGGCAACGCCGACGAGGCGCTGCGTACGGCTGCGCAGGTGCCGGTCAACGACCCGCTGCAGCTGGTGCCGGCCATGGCCGCCGTCACCGAGCACCTGGGGTTTGGCGTGACCGCCTCGGTGTCGTTCGAGCACCCGTACCCGTTTGCCCGGCGCATGTCCACGCTCGACCACCTGACCCGTGGCCGCGCCGGCTGGAATATCGTCACCTCGTACCTGTCCAGCGGGGCGCGCAACCTTGGCCAGCGCGAGCAGCTGTCGCATGACCAGCGCTACGCCCTGGCCGAGGAGTACCTGCAGGTCTGCTACAAGCTGTGGGAGGCCAGTTGGGAAGACGACGCCGTGCGCGCCGACCGCGCCAGTGGGGTGTATGCCGACCCGGCCAAGGTGCACGGCATCGGCCACCAGGGCGAGTTCTTCCAGGTGCCGGGCTTTCACCTGTGCGAGCCTTCGCCCCAGCGCACCCCGGTGCTGTACCAGGCCGGTGCCTCGACGCGCGGCAGGGCGTTTGCGGCGGCCAACGCCGAGTGCGTGTTCGTTGCTGCGCCGAGCAAGACGGTGCTCAAGAACCAGGTGGCGCAGGTGCGCGCTGCGGCGGTGGCGGCCGGCCGCGCACCGGGCGATATCCTGGTGCTGGAGCAGCTTACGGTGATTGTCGCCCCCACCGATGAACAGGCCCTGGCGCGCCTGCGCGAGTACCGCGAGTACGCCAGCGCCAGCGGTGCGCTGACGCTGATGTCGGGCTGGACCGGCATCGACTTCGCCCAGTACCAGAGCGACCAGGTGCTGCGCGAAGTGCAGAGCGATGCGATCCAGTCGGCGGTGGAAGCCTTCACCCGTGCCGACCCCAGCCGCACCTGGACCACCGCCGAAATTGCCGACTATTGCGCCATCGGTGGCGACGGCCCGGTGCTGGTGGGCTCGGCGCAGACGGTGGCCGACCAGTTGCAGGAATGGGTGCAAGAGACCGACGTGGATGGCTTCAACCTGGCCAGCGTGGTGGCCCCGGAAACCTTCGAGGCGGTGGTCGACCTGCTGGTGCCCGAGTTGCAGGCCCGTGGCCTGTTCAAGCGCGATTACGCCCAGGGCACGCTGCGCAACAAGCTGTTCGACGCAGGTGACCGGCTGGGCGCACCGCACCCGGCAGCCGCGCTGCGCAGGGGCGCTGGGCAATGAGCGAGCTGCTGGCCCATGTCAACTGGCCCGAGGTGGGCCAGGCCTGCCTCGACACCTTGAGCATGCTCGGCGTAGCGCTGGGTTTCACGGTGCTGATGGGGCTGCCGCTGGGGGTGCTGCTGTACCTCACCGGCCAGCGCCAGTTGCTGGCCTCGCCGCTGGTGTACCGCGTGCTGTCGGTGGTGGTGAACGTGCTGCGTTCGATGCCGTTCATCATCCTGCTGATTGTGCTGATCCCGTTCACCCAGGTGGTGGCCGGTACTTCGCTGGGCGTGCCCGGCGCCATACCGCCGCTGGTGATCGGCTGTACGCCGTTCTTTGCGCGGCTGGTGGAAATCGCCCTGCGCGAGGTCGACCGCGGCCTGGTGGAGGCCACCCAGTCGATGGGTGGCAGCACCTGGCAGATCGTGTGGCACACCGTGCTGCCCGAGGCGCGCACCGGCCTGATCGCGGCGGTGACGGTGACCGCCATCGTGCTGGTGGACTACACGGCGATGGCCGGTGTGGTCGGTGGCGGCGGCCTGGGCGACCTGGCGATCCGCTTCGGCTACCAGCGCTTTCAGACCGACGTGATGGTGGTGACCGTGCTGCTGCTGATCGTGCTGGTACAGGTGCTGCAGGTGAGTGGCGACCGCCTGGTGCGGCGCTTCACCCGGCGTTGAATTGTGTTTCCCGTCAGCGGCAGCCGGGTTTCGCTGCCGCCGGCCCACGTATCCCACGGCGGCCAATGTTCTACCTGTTCAGGAGCAAGCCCATGAAGAAGACCCTGGCCGTACTGGCCGCCGTGCTGTCGCTGTCGGCGCACGCCAACGAGAAACTGGTGGTGGGCGCCACCCCGGTGCCGCATGCCGAGATCCTCGAGTTCGTCAAACCGGCGCTGGCGGCCGAAGGCGTGGACCTGGACATCAAGGTGTTCAGCGATTTCATCCAGCCCAACCTGCAACTGGCCGAGAAGAACCTGGACGCCAACTACTACCAGTACCGGCCGTTCCTCGACGAATTCAACGCCACCCGCAAGACCGACCTGGTGCCGGTGGTGGGCGTGCACATCGAGCCTTTCGGTGCGTACTCCACCCGCATCAGGAGCATCGCCGAGCTCAAGGACGGTGCCAGCGTCGCCATCCCCAACGACCCGGTCAACGCCGGGCGTGCCCTGGTGCTGCTGCACGAAGCCGGGCTGCTCACCCTCAAGGACCCGAGCAACACCCTGGCGACCCAGCGCGACATCGCGGCCAACCCAAGGCACCTGAAGATTCGCGAACTCGAAGGCGCGCTGCTGGCCCGTGCGGTGAACCAGGTGGACCTGGCGTTCGTCTTCGCCAACTACGCGCTGGAGGCGGGCATCGATACCAGCAGCGCGCTGATCGTGGAGAAGGGCAAGGACCTGTACGTGGAGTACCTGGTCGCACGCCCCGACAACATCGATGACCCGCGCATCCAGAAGCTGGCCAAGGCGCTGAACTCGCCACAGGTGCGCGACTTCATCCTGACCCGCTACAAGGGCCAGATAGTGCCCGGCTTCTGAGCCCCGGTGGCCCGCGCTGGCGACAGCGCGGGCCTTGGTCGAATCGCATCCTTCGCAGGGCAGGCCTTGATCCATGGTCAGTTTCAATCAACAGCCGCTGGCAGGCGCCGTGCATATCCGCCTGGTGGGGCTCGGCAAGCAGTACCCGGGGCGCGAGCGCACTGTGCATGCGCTGCGCGACATCAACCTGGAGATACGCCGGGGCGAGGTGTTCGGCATCATCGGGCGCAGCGGCGCGGGCAAGTCGTCGCTGCTGCGTTCGCTCAACCGCCTGGAGCAACCCAGCAACGGCCAGGTGCTGATCGACGGCGAGGACATCGCCGGCTACGACACCGCGCAACTGGCCCGCCAGCGCCAGCGCACCGGCATGATCTTCCAGCACTTCAACCTGATGTCGGTGAAAACCGTCGGCGAGAACATCGGCCTGCCGCTCAAGCTGGCCGGCATTGGCCGCGCCGAGCGCGAGCGGCGGGTGAGCGAGATGCTGCAACTGGTGGGCCTGGAGGACAAGCGCGATGCCTTCCCCGCACAGCTGTCCGGTGGCCAGAAGCAGCGCGTCGGCATCGCCCGGGCGCTGGTGCTGCAGCCCGACCTGCTGCTGTGCGACGAGGCGACCTCGGCGCTGGACCCGCAAAGCACCCAGTCGATTCTGGCGCTGCTACGCGATATCAACCGGCGCCTGAACCTGACCATCGTGCTGATTACCCACGAGATGGAAGTGATCCGCGAGCTGTGCGACCGCGTGGTGGTGCTGGAGGCGGGCGAGGTGGTGGAGCAGGGCGAGGTGTGGCGGGTGTTCGGCTGCCCGTGCCACGAGGTGACCCGCACCCTGCTGCGCACCCTGCACCCTGGCGGCGCCCATGACCTGGCCCCAGCCAGCGCCGGCGACTGGCTGCTCGACCTGCATTACACCGGGGCCCGTGGCCAGGCGCCGGAGCTGAGCGCGATCAGCGCGGCACTGGGGTACCCGACCCACCTGGTGCAGGCCAATATCGAGCGTATCCAGGGGCGTATCCTTGGCCGTCTGCGCGTGCGCGTGGAGGCCCCTGAACAGGTGTGTGCGCAGGTGCTGCAGCAGGCCCGTACAGTGGCCGACAGCGTCGAGCGGGTGGCCGCACGGGCCTGAGCCGACCGGCCTGCACCGGGTAGCCCGGGCCCTGCGCGTTACTGGCTGGCGGCGGGCCTGGCCTGGCCGGCACGCACGTCGAAGGCGCCCCCGGTGAAGCCGCCATCCACCGTCACCTTGCTTTTGCCGGGCAGCAGCGGGAACACCAGTTCGGCGAAGCGGTAGGCTTCCTCCAGGTGCGGGTAGCCCGACAGCACGAAGCGGTCCACGCCCAGGGCGACGTACTCCTGCAGCCGTGCCGCCACCGTGGCTGGGTCGCCGACCAGTGCGGTGCCGGCGCCGCCACGCACCAGGCCGACCCCGGCCCACAGGTTGGGCGAGACTTCCAGCCGGTCGCGGCGCCCGCCGTGCAGCGCGGCCATGCGCCGCTGGCCTTCGGAATCCATGCTGGCGTAGTTGGCCTGTGCGGCGGCGATGGTGGCCTCGTCCAGGTGGCTGATCAATTCCTCGGCCGCCGCCCAGGCCTGTTCACTGGTTTCACGCACGATCACATGCAGGCGCACGCCAAACTGCACCGTGCGCCCGTGGCGGGCGGCACGGGCGCGCACGTCGGCGATCTTTTCGGCCACCGCGGCGGGTGGCTCGCCCCAGGTCAGGTAGGCGTCCACATGCCTGGCCGCCAGCTCGTGCGCGGCGGCTGACGAGCCACCGAAGTACAGCGGCGGGTAGGGCGTCTGCACCGGCGCGAAGAAGTTCTGCGCGCCCTCCACCCGCAGGTGCTCGCCGTGAAAGTCGACCTGTTCGCCACTGAGCAGCTGGCGCCACACGGTGAGGAACTCGTCGGCGGCGTCGTAGCGCTGGTCGTGCGCGAGAAACACGCCATCGGCGGCCAGCTCGGTGGCATCGCCGCCGGGCACCACGTTGAGCAGCAGGCGTCCGCCGCTGGCCTGGTCGAGGGTGGCGGCCTGGCGCGCCGACGCGGTGGGGTTGCCCAGCGAGGTGCGCAGGGCCACCAGCAGCTTGAGGCGGTGGGTCACCGGCACCAGGCTGGCGGCGGTGACCCAGGGGTCGAGGCAGCTGCTGCCGGTGGGGATGAGAATGCCGTCATAGCCGAGGTTCTCGGCGGCCATGGCAATCTGGCGCATGTAGGCGTTGGTGGCCGGGCGCCCGCTGGCGGAGTGGCCGAGGTAGCGGGTGTCGCCGGAGGTGGGCAGAAACCAGAAGATATCGAGGCTCATGGAGGGGTGCTCGTTGCAGGAAGAATGGGCCACCGCCCCGGCCGGGACGGCGTGCAACGCAAGGTGGGTGAAGTCGCTGCTTGCTTGGGCAAGTCTGGGTCAGATCGACAGGTTGATGACGCGTGTGGCGTTCGGCTCCGGTGGCGGCTGGCGCTTGTTCACCACCAGTTCGCCGATGCGGATCAGCAGGGCACGGGTGACGTTGCGGCTCAGGCCGAGCAGGCGCGCGGTGTGCACCTGGTTGTAGTGGCAGAAGCGGTAGGCACTGCGCAGCAGCGCCTCCTCGACCTTTTCATGCAGCGCGCCGTGCTCTTCTTCGAACAGCTTCTGAAACGCGCGCTGCAACAGGGCGTTGGCGGATGTGTCCGGGGCGGGTGTGCCCTCGGGCCGCTCGATGCGCAGGTTGGACAGGCGCAGGTCGTCCTGCTGGATCACGCCGTCATGGCAGATCAGCAGGGTGTGGTGGATGACGTTTTCCAGCTCGCGGATGTTGCCCGGCCAGTCGTAGCTGGCCAGCTTGTGCTCGGCCTCGCTGCTCAACTGCACATCGCCATAGCCCAGGCGGGCGCTGTAGCTGGCCATGAAGTGGCGGGTCAGCGGCAGGATATCGCCGGGGCGCTCGCGCAGCGGGTACAGCTGCAGGCTGACCACGTTGAGGCGGTAGAACAGGTCTTCGCGAAAGTGCCCGGCGTTGATCGCCTTTTCCAGCTGCACGTTGGTGGCGGCCAGCACGCGCACGTTGATCGGGATGCTCTTGCGCGACCCCAGGCGCACCACTTCGCGCTCCTGCAGCACACGCAGCAGCTTGACCTGGATGGCCATCGGCAGGTCGCCGATCTCGTCGAGAAACAGCGTGCCGCCGTTGGCTTCCTCGAACCAGCCGGCCTTGGACGCCAGGGCGCCGGTGAAGGCGCCCTTTTCGTGGCCGAACAGTTCGGCCTCGACTAGCGACTCGGAGAACGCCCCGCAGTTGACCGCCACGAACGGCCCGTGGTGGCGCCGGCTGAGGTTGTGGATATGTCGCGCCACCAGCTCCTTACCCGTACCGGTTTCGCCAATGATCAGCACGCTGGCCTCACTCGGCGCGACCTGCTGCAGGTGGGCGAGCAGCGCCTGCGACCTCGGGTCTTCGAACACCTGTGCGGTGGCCCTGATCGAGGTGGCCAGGGTTGGCGATGGCGGGAGCGTCAACAGGTGCATGGGCAGCCCTCAGGAGTAGAAGGACGGGGCGGGCACCGTCCGGTTCAGGGCCCAGTCACCCAGCTCGTGGACCTTGTAGTCCACCGGGTCGTGCAGGGTCTGGGTGCGCAGGTTGCGCCAGTAGCGGTCGAAGCGCAGCGAGGCATGCGTGGCGCGCGCGCCGGTCACTTCGAACAGGCGGTTGCACAGGTCCAGGCCGGTGCGGGTGGCCGCCACCTTGGCCGCCGCGATGGACAGCGCCAGCTGCCCGCGCTCGTCGCTGCTCAGCGTGGGGCCCTTGTGCCAGGCTTCGTCGAGCTGGTTGCAGGCGCGTTCGGCCAGCAGCCGAACGCCTTCCAGGCCCACCCAGAAGTCGCCGTAGTGGCGCAGGATGTACGGGTCTTCGCTGACGTGCCGGGCGTTGGACTTGAACCACGGTCGCCCTTCCTTGAGCGTGTACTGGCGTGCCTCTTCCAGCGCACCTTCGGCGATGCCGAGGAAGATGTGCGCAAAGTGCAGTTGCGCGATCAGCGGGCGCAGGCAGGCGAACGGAGTGCTCAGCGGGCCGGGGTCGAGCAGCAGTTCGGATTCCTCGACGCGCACGCGCTCGAAGGTGGCGCTGCCGCTGTCGGTCTGGCGCTGGCCCATGTTGTTCCAGTCGCCATGCAGGGTGATGCCGGTACGTGCCGTGGGGATGGCGGCGATCAGCAACTTGCCGCCGGCGCTTTCATCCACCGCCGAGGCGATCAGCATTTCCGAGTCGCTGGCGCCGGAGCAGAAGCTCTTCTTGCCCGAGAATTCGCGCCAGCCGTCGTACTTCTTGACCACGGTGCGGGTGTCGAGCGGGTTCAGGGCATTGCCCCAGAACCAGTTCTTGCGGGCGGTCTGCTCGAACCAGGGCTGCCACTGGTCGGGGCTGGAGAACAGGCGCACGGTGGCCAGCATCAGGTGCTGGAAGCCGAACACGTGGGCGATGGAGCTGTCGACCCGGGCGAACTCGCGCACGATGTTCAGGGTTTCGCCCCAGCTGGCGCCCATGCCGCCGAACTGCGTGGGAATGCTCAGGGCCAAGAGGCCGCTGTGGCGAATGGCGTCACGCTCGGCCTTGGGTGTGCCGCCGCGCTCGTCGCGTTCGGCGGCGGTCAGTGCGAACTCGGCGGCCAGCGCGCGCGCGGTCTGCAGCGGGCTGAGCAGGGTGGGTTCCGGTTGCTTGGCACTCATGCGGTCTGCGCCTTGGGCAGCACATCGTTGGCGATCATTTCGCCGAACGGCCCGGTCAGGTTGGTGACGCCGCGCCCGGCCAGGCTGGCGTAGGGTTCTGGCAGCAGCGGGAAGACCAACTCGGCGAAGCGGTAGGCTTCCTCCAGGTGCGGGTAGCCGGAGAAGATGAAGCTTTCGATGCCCAGGTCGGCGTATTCCTTGATGCGCGCGGCCACCTGTTGTGGGTCGCCCACCAGCGCGGTGCCGGCGCCGCCTCGTACCAGGCCCACACCGGCCCACAGGTTGGGGGCGATCTCCAGCTGGTCGCGGCGACCGCCGTGCAGGGCAGCCATGCGCCGTTGGCCTTCGGAGTCGAAGCGCGCGAAGGACTGTTGCGCCGCGGCGATGGTGTCGTCGCTGATGTGCGCGATCAGGCGGTCGGCGGCCTGCCAGGCCTCTTCGGCGGTTTCGCGCACGATCACGTGCAGGCGGATGCCGAACTTCACCGTGCGCCCGTGCCTGGCGGCGCGGGCGCGCACATCGGCGATCTTCTCGGCGACGGCGGCGGGCGGTTCGCCCCAGGTGAGGTACACGTCCAGCTGTTCGGCGGCCAGGTCATGGGCGGCGTCGGACGAGCCACCGAAGTACAGCGGCGGGTAGGGCTTTTGTACCGGTGGGTAGAGCGCCTTGGCGTTCTCGACCTTGAAGTGCTTGCCCTCGAAATCCACCGACTCGCCTTGCAGTACGCGGCGCCAGATACGCAGGAACTCGTCGGTGACCTCGTAGCGTTCGCTATGGCTGAGGTGGATGCCGTCGCCGCGGTTCTCGTCGGGGTCGCCGCCGGTGACCACGTTGATCAGCAGGCGCCCGCCGGAGAGGCGGTCCAGGGTGGCGGTCATGCGCGCCGACACGGTGGGCGAGATGATGCCGGGGCGTATCGCCACCAGGTAGCGCAGGCGTTCGGTCAGCGGCGCCAGGGCCGAGGCGACCACCCAGGAGTCCTCGCACGAGCGGCCGGTGGGGATCAGCACGCCGTGGTAGCCCAGGCCATCGGCGGCCTGGGCGATCTGCTTGAGGTAGTTGAGGGTGACCGGGCGCGCGCCGTCGCTGGTGCCGAGGAAATGACCGTCGCCGTGGGTGGGCAGGAACCAGAACACGTTCATCGTTCGGCCCCGCTGGCGAGCTTGCGCTGGCTGTGGGCGTGGGCGGCGAAGAACGGTGCGGCACGCTCGGCGGCCAGGCTGACACGGGCTTGCAGCACCGGGCTGCTGACCTGGTAGTTCTGCAGGTCGCCTTCGCTGCCATACACGCCGATGGGCAGGGTCAGCGCCTGGAAGAAGCTGAACAGCGGGCGCAGCTGGTGGTCGATCACCAGCGCATGCAGCGGGCTGCCACCGGTGGCGGCCAGCAGCACCGGGGTGTCGATCAGGCTGTCCTGGCCCACCAGGTCGAACAGGTGCTTGAGCAGGCCGGGGTACGAGCCGCGGTAAACCGGCGAGGCGACGATCAGCAGGTCGGCATGCTCGATGGCCTGCAGCTGCTGTTCGACCGTGGCCGGCAGTTCGGCGCGCGACAGGGCGCCGCCTACCGGGCGGGCGATCTCGCTCAGCTCGATGAGCTGGGCGTCGATGTGCAGGTGCTTGCCCAGCTCGGCGACGATCGCCTCGGTCAGTGCCAGGGTGCGTGAGGGGCGATAGGCGCCGCCGGAAACGGCGACGACCTTGAGTGCTGCGGTCATGTGTGCGTCCTGTGGTGTGGCCCTGCGCTCAGAGCGTTACCCAGGCTTGAGCAAGAGCCGTACCACAGTCGCAGGCCCCGTTTTTGCTGGGCCTGGCGCGGTAGTGAGGTGGCAATGGTGTTGGTGCGGGAGGTTTTTGTTGGCTGGCTGTTGCTGGGGCAACAGTTGCTGGGCAGACAGTTGGCTATCTGTGTAGGCCTGGCGCGCTACTGCTTGGGTTGCAGCGAATCGTGTTGCATCAACTTGCCGCGTTGGCGAAGTACTGGCTGGGCGCCGCGCCCAGCACGCGCCGGAACACACTGGTGAACGCACTGGGGCTGCTGTAGCCAAGGTCCGTCGCCACCCGCGTGATCGCCTCGCCATTGCCCAGGCGCACCACCGCCGCCATCAGGCATGCCTGCTGTCGCCATGCCACGAAGCTGATGCCGGTGTGCTGGCGAAACAGCCGGGTGAAGGTGCGCCGGCTCATGCCCACCTGGCGGGCCATGTCATCGATCCCTGTATCCAGCGAGGGCTGTGCCAGCAAGTGCTGGCAGGCCCGGGCGAGCCTGGGCTCGCTGGGCAGCGGTGCATTCAGCGACAGCGCCGGCATGTCGGCAATCTCGTGCAGCAGCAGGTTCATCAGGTAGCCCTCGCGGCTGCCTTCGGCATACAGCGCCGGCACATCCCGGGCGCCCAGCAGCAGTTGGCGCAGCAGCGTCGACACACCGAACACCTGGCAGTGTTCGGGCAGGCCGAGGCGGGTGGCGGCAGGCTGGCGCACATAGGTGTTCAGCATCGTCACCGGGCCGTTCATGCTCATCTCGTGGGGCACGCCTGCGGGCACCCAGATGGCCCGCTGCGGCGGCACCACCCAGTTGCCCTGGCGGGTGAACACCGTGATCACCCCGCAGGCCGCATACGCGAACTGCCCGCGCTGATGGGTATGCAAGGCAAAGTGCTGCCCGTCGTCATAGTCGTTGGCCGTGACCACGGCGTCGCGGGGGGTGTGTTCATAGGGGTCGATGTCGATTTCGCGCATGGCCCGAATTTAATGATCTATGACCTGATAGTGCAAGCGAGCCAGTGTGCTCATTGCGCATAGTGGCGCCCTGACTTTCGGGATAGGTACGCCATGCAAAAGAAACATCTGGCCCTGGCCGTGCTGGTGACGGCGATGTGGGGGTTCAACTTTCCCATCACCAAGCTCGGCCTGGCCGCAATTGACCCGCTGCTGTTGACGGCGTTGCGATTCACCCTGGCGGCGTTGCCGTGGGTGTTCTTCATCCGGCGCCCGGCGGTCGGCCTGGGCTGGGTGGCCGCGTACGGGTTGATCTTTGGCGTGGCGATGTGGGCGTTGATCAACCTGGGAATCGAGCTGGGCGTGCCGCCGGGTACGGCGGCGTTGCTGGTGCAGTTCAGTGCGTTTTTCACCCTGGGTTGGGGCGTGTTGCTGTTTCGCGAACGCCTTGGCGTGGGGCAGGGCGTCGGGGTGGGGCTGGCAGTGCTGGGGCTGGTGTCCATCATCGATGGCAGGCCCGGCGATGGCTCGGTGGTGGGTTATGGCTTGTTGCTGGTGAGTGCGTTCAGCTGGAGTGTGGGCAACGTGATCATCAAGCGCTCGAAGGTGCGCGAGATGTTTGCCTTTGTGGTGTGGGCGAGCCTGTTCGCACCGCTGCCGCTGGTGCTGCTCACCTGGCTGATGCATGGCACCGCGCCGTTCACCGGGGTGGTTGCGCAGGTGGGGTGGGTGGCGGTGTTTTCGCTGATGTTCCAGGTGTATGCGGCGACGCATTTCTGTTACTGGGGGTGGAACCTGCTGCTGCGTGAGTACCCGGTGTCGAAGGTGGCGCCGTTGTCGTTGCTGATCCCGGTATTCGGGGTGGCAGGGTCGATGGTGCTGCTGGGGCACCGGGTGGATGCGCACGAGGCGGTTTCGATCGGGTTGATTCTGGCGGCGCTGGGGGCGGGGTTCGTGAGGTGGCCTGGGCGGGCGCATTCGCCAGCAAGGCTGGCGCTTACAGGGGAGCGCGAGACGGTGTAGGCGCCAGCGTTGTTGCTGAAGGGGCAGGGCACTGATCGCTACTGCACCGGATCACTCACCGGCTTGGCAATGATCGCCTTGAGTTCACTGGTCATCGGGAACTCGAGGTTCAAGCCTTTTGGCGGGATCGGCTGCTCAAACCAGCGCTGGTAGATCCCGTTGATCTCCCCCGAGCTGTACAGCTCGCCCAGTGTCGAATTCACCAGTGCGAGGAATTGCGGATCGTCCTTGCGCACCATGCAGCTGTAGATTTCCCGAGACTGCTCCTCCCCAACCACTACCCACTTGTGCGGATCGCGAGCCTTGGCGCGCTCGCCGTAGAGCAACGCATCGTCCATGTAGAACGCCGCTGCCCGACCGGACTGCAACAGCTGGAAGGCTTCGCCGTGGTCCTTGGCGCTGATCACGAACATGTCGATCTTGTTATCGATGTTGTAGCTCTTCAGATAGCGCTCGTTGGTGGTGCCGGCGGTGGTCACCACGTTCTTGCCGCGCAGGTCGGCGAAGCTCTTGATCCCACTGTCGTTGGCGGTCAGCAACTGGCCTTTTACGTAGATGAAGCCGTAGGAAAACGCCACCTGTTTTTGCCGCTCAGCGGTCACGCCGGTCGAGCCACATTCCAGGTCGACCGTGCCGTTCTGCACCAGCGGAATGCGGGTTTGAGAAGTCACCAGGTTGTACTTGACCTTGAGCTGGGGCGCCGCGAGCTTTTGCTGCACGCGCTCGACGATCTTGTTCGCCAGGTCCACCGAGTAACCCATCGGTTGACCCGAGTGATCGCCCACGTAGGAGAAGGGTACCGACGCATCGCGATAACCCAGGGTAATGCTGTTGGTACTGGCAATCTTGCTCAGGGTCGGCCCCAGCGAGGTTTCTTCAGCCTGCACTTGAGTGCCGAGCAATACGCCCAGGGTGCAGCCGAGCAACGTGATTTTTTGCATTGTTATTCTCCGTTGTGGGTGATGGATTGCTTAGCGGCGGGCCGCGATAACGCTGATTTCGACTCGCACCTGCGGGCGGGCCAGCTCGGCCTGCAAGGTCGTGCGACTCGGTGCCTGGCCAGGCGACAACCAGTCCGACCATACGTAGTTCATCGCCGCGAAATCCTCACCTATGTCCTTCAGGTAAATGGTCGCGCTGAGCAGGTGATCCTTGTCGCTGCCCGCCTCGGCCAACAGCGCGTCGATTTTTGCCAGCACCTGGCGAGTCTGGCCAGCGGCGTCGGTGGCATCACCCGGTACTTGGCCGGAGAGAAACACCAGGTCGCCAAAGATCACGGCAGCGGACAAGCGTGGATTGGTCTGGATGCGGCTGATGGTCATCGGATAGTCCTTCTCTTGGGTAATTTCAGGCCACACGGGGCGCAAAGCCCTGCAGATCAATGGAGGGGCGGCGCTGGCCGATCAGCTCGCCGAGCAACTGCGCACTGCCGCAGGCCAGGGTGAAGCCCAGGGCACCATGGCCGAGGTTGAGCCACAGGTTGCGATACGCGGTTGCGCCCAGCAGCGGCACGCCGCTAGGGGTCGCCGGGCGCATACCGGCCCACTCGATGGCCTGCTCGTAGTCGCCGGCATTGGCGAAGGTGTCACGCGCCTGGCGCTTGATCAGGGCCAGCCGCTTGGGGTCCAGCGCCGGTTCAAAGCCGACGATGTCGACCATGGCCGCTACCCGCAGTTGCTCGCCGATGCGGGCGTAGACGATCTTGCGGTCATAGTCAGTGATGCTCAGGTCCGGGGCCCGGTGGTGGGCGCCGATCGGCACGGTGAGGCTATAGCCCTTGAGCGGGTACAGGGGCAGGTGCACCCCTGGTAACGTCAGCAGTGGGCTGCGATGGCCGGCGGCAATCACCAGATGCTCCACTGGCAGCACTTCATCCCCCAGTTCAATTGCGCTCACCATGCCATTGGCCTGGCGAATACCGGTCACGGCCTGGCCCAGGCGGAACTCGCAACGGCCCGAGGCCCGCAAACGCGCCGCCAGTTGCTGGCAGAAGCCGTGGCAGTCACCGACCTCTTCATCGGGGGTGTAGATCGCGCCGATAAAGGGGGCATCGGCCAGCGCCGGGTCCAGGCGGGCGCAGTCGGCAGACGACAGCACCTGCTGTTGCTGGGGGGCGGCCAGCCTGTGGCGGGCGTGCTCGAAGCTCGCGGTGTTGCGAAAGGTCACCAGCTTGCCATTGCGCCGCCAGTGGAAACCGTCCAGGGCATCGTCTTCGCGCCAGGCCTGCAGGGCGGCCTGGCTGAACAACGCCAGGCGCAGCAGGTGGGCTGCATTGGTGCGGTTGACGGAGGAGCGACAGGCCCCCAGAAAGGACGCCATCCAGCGCCACTGCGCCGGGTCCAGGCGGGGGCGCAGCTTCAACGGTGAGTCACCGCGCAGCATCCAGCCGATGGCCTGCAATGGCACGCCGGCATCGGCCAGGGGCGCCACGTAGCGATAGGACAACTGGCCGCCATTGGCAAAGCTGGTTTCACTGCCCAGCGAATCCCGCGCCTCGACCAGGGTCACCTCAACGCCATCGCGCACCAGTGCGTAAGCCGTTGCCAGGCCAATGACGCCGCCGCCGATGATGCATACACGCTGAGCCATGTCATTCCTTAGCCGTGGTTGAGACGAGACCGAGGTTAGAGCCAGGTGACAGGCGCCGAACAATGAATAAAGATGGTCATCCCATAAACAAAGGTTATGGACTCGCCATGCGCCTTCGCCACATCGAGATCTTCCAGGCCATCCGTCAGACCGGGTCGGTCAGCGCTGCCGCGCAGTTACTGCACGTCTCCCAACCCGCCGTGACCAAAGTGCTGCAACACGCTGAGCAGCATCTGGGTTTCCCGTTGTTTCTACGGGTGCGCGGCAAACTCCAGGCCACCCCGGAAGCGCTGGAGCTGGAGCGTGAGGTCGACAAGGTCACCGAAAGCCTGCAAGGGGTGCGACGCCTGGCCCAGAGCCTGCGCCGCGAGCCGGGCCACAGCCTGCGGATCGGCGCGACCCCGGCACTGGCCCTGTCGTTGTTGCCGCCGGCCATTCATGAATGGACGCAACGCTATCCGGAGATCGCCTGCGAGCTGTCCAGTGCCCATAGCCGCGAGCTGGTGCAGAACCTGCTGATGCGCGAAATCGATGTCGCCCTGACCCTGCAACTACCCGATCACCCGGGGCTCAAGGCCCAGGCGCTGGCCAGTGGGGTGTTGGTGGCGTTGGCGCCGGCCGGTTACTGGCCCCAGGAGGAAGAAGGCCTGCCGCTGCCGCTGCAGGCCCTGGCCGACGCGCCGCTGATCGGGCTGTCCAGTGCCGATCCGCTGTCGGCCCGCCTCGACAGCTATCTCGAGGCGGTAGAGCCGCCGCCACGGGTGAGCATCGCGGTGCAAACCTATTCACTGGCCAGGGCGATGGTCGAATCCGGTGCAGGGCTGGCGGTGATCGATCCCTTCACCGCCCTCAGCGCGTCGCCTGGGGCCACCGCCATTCGCCCCCTGGCTCCAGCGTTGCCGATCACCCTGTACGCGGTGACCCGCGCTGCCGAACCGCCACCGCATACACTGGGCGAGCTGCTGACGATCTTCAGCACTCGTGCGCAGGGGCAATTGGATTGTTGGCGCTGAAGCGTTGACTTGCCAGGGAAGGGGATGAAACCCCAAAGACTAAAAAGCCCGCAGTCAGTGGGCTTTATGGGTGTTGCGTAGTCGTCGTTGGACGGCTATGTACATCGAAATAGTAATGGGTTTGGAAGCCATTCGGTAAGCACATCCAAAACAGAGTTGGGCTGTGATAAGCGATGTGTTTTCCACCGCATACGAAAAACCGTAATTGCTACATTAGAGCGTGCAGATGTAAAAAACCTTGTCATCATTTCATGGGTAGGTCATAAAGCAGAGGGTTTGTTGCGGATGACTGTTGACAGGTATTTCGAAGGAAAGCACTTGAAGAACTCGCATACAAGTTCCAGTCTTAAATATATTGCATCCCCGCGATGTTGGAATGCTGGCGTTTAACTATTGCTCAAATGGTGATAGCATTTTGCCTTACCAGCAAGACTTGGCTCCCGCGATTCAACTGAATGGATAAGGAAAAAATGGAAAAAATTAAAAGCTTTGTGCTGGCATCGTTGGTTGCCGCTTTTGCGTGCACAGCATCAGCAGAAACCTTTGAACACGTCGAGCTTGATAAAGACAGAAGAAGCGTTGAGTATTCTGGACCTATCAATAAGACAATCAGTGCGATTAAAGAACGTAAATGGCTAGGACAAACCAAGGCTATGGATGGTGGGGTCGTGTTCACCCCTTATGTGAATCCCCAATTCGGTAAGAACAATACGGAATCCGGGGGTGCCATTATGGTGACTGCTACATTCTATCTCTATGACAAGCCAGTCAAAGAAGCGTTGATGGTTGCACGTCAAAGTCAAATTCCCGGTTTTGTTGAGTTTTATGGCTATGATTCAAGGGAGCTTCAAATGCATATAAGAATGGTTGACGATGACACCTTTCAATCGTTCGCAAGTGATACGCAATATCGCTCTCCTGAAAAGCTGAATACTTACAAGAAAGTCGACAGTTTTAATAAGAGTAATTACAAGAGCGAGTTGAAGTCTGCCTTGGATGATGGCACTGTTTTTTGAAATGTGTAAACGACAATAAAGCACATCAGTGTTTTTGTTGATTTGAGGTCGATGAAGAGAAGATAGACCGCGTTCGTATAATGGTCGATAACTATCAGGCTGCCTTTCAAGGTGGCCTTTTCAAGGCCTGCTATACAGTTGCCAAGCATTGTTGAATGCTTGATTTGTTCGGTCTTTTAATTTCGATGACAGTCAAATAATGGTTTAATGCAACGAGATATTGTGTCAATGGTAGATTGAAAATATATGTAGGGTTGGATGGTAGTTGTCAAAAATTAAAAGTTAGGGGTAGACCTTGATCGGCGCTGCTATATAAGATTCTATGTGTGCTCAATTTTCATGCTTGAACACGCTCAACCACAAAAAACGACATTGCCGGAGACGCGAAGGTTTTTGAATACCCATAAAATCTATTGATTTTTGTGGGTTTGTATGATCTTTACTTCGCGTGATGTGACGCTTTGGGGCCGCATTTTCCGAGGGAAATGGGTTTGAGAAGAACAGATTTTCTGGATAGAAAAAGGGGTAGAAATTTCTTTCTACCCCTTCTCTAAGTCCTTGATTTACAAGGATTTGTATGGTGCCCCGAGGGAGACTCGAACTCCCACTCCTTTCGAAAACGGATTTTGAATCCGCCGCGTCTACCAATTCCGCCATCAGGGCTTGTGGCGGCGAAGTATAGTGAGGCGCCTACCGTTGGTCAATCAGCTTTCATGGTCAATTTTGCTGCTTTCCGCTAAACTTTGCGGCCCTGTCAAACCGATCACCATCATGCGCGTCGCCGATTTCTCCTTTGAGCTTCCAGATTCCCTGATCGCCCGCCATCCACTGGCTGAACGGCGCAGCAGCCGGCTGTTGACCCTCGACGGGCCTACCGGCGCGCTCGCGCATCGCCAGTTCACCGACCTGCTCGAGCACCTGCGCCCGGGCGATCTGATGGTGTTCAACAACACCCGGGTGATCCCGGCCCGACTGTTCGGCCAGAAGGCCTCCGGCGGCAAGCTGGAGATCCTCATCGAGCGCGTGCTCGACAGCCATCGCGTGCTCGCCCACGTGCGCTCGAGCAAGTCGCCCAAGCCAGGCACCCAGCTGCTGATCGACGGCGGCGGCGAAGCCGAGATGGTCGCGCGCCACGACGCGCTGTTCGAGCTGCGCTTCACCGAAGAGGTGCTGCCACTGCTCGACCGCGTCGGCCACATGCCGTTGCCTCCTTATATAGACCGCCCCGACGAAGGCGCCGACCGCGAGCGCTATCAGACGGTCTATGCGCAGCGCTCCGGCGCCGTGGCCGCGCCCACCGCCGGCCTGCACTTCGATGAAGAGCTGATGGGCAAGATCGCCGAAAAGGGCGTGAGCACCGCCTTCGTCACCCTGCACGTGGGCGCCGGCACCTTCCAGCCGGTGCGCGTGGAGCGCATCGAAGATCACCACATGCATAAAGAGTGGCTCGAAGTGGGCCAGGACGTGGTGGACGCCGTGGCCGAATGCCGGGCGCGCGGCGGGCGGGTGATCGCGGTCGGCACCACCAGCGTGCGCTCGCTGGAAAGCGCGGCGCGCGACGGTACGCTCAAGCCGTTCAGCGGCGACACCGACATCTTTATTTTCCCGGGCCGCCCGTTCCACGTGGTCGACGCCCTGGTGACCAACTTCCATTTGCCCGAATCCACGCTGCTGATGCTGGTTTCGGCCTTCGCCGGTTACCCCGAGACCATGGCTGCCTACGCTGCAGCGGTGGAAAACGGCTACCGCTTCTTCAGTTACGGTGATGCCATGTTCATCACCCGCAATCCGGCGCCACGCGGGCCCGAGGATCAAGCATGAGTCGCACCTGTCGTATGTCCTTCGAGTTGCTGGCCACCGACGGCAAGGCCCGTCGCGGCCGCCTGACATTCCCCCGTGGCGTGGTCGAAACCCCGGCCTTCATGCCGGTGGGCACCTATGGCACGGTCAAGGGCATGCTGCCGCGCGACATCGAGGCCATCGGCGCGCAGATGATCCTGGGCAACACCTTCCACCTGTGGCTGCGCCCGGGCACCGAGGTGATCAAGGCCCACGGCGACCTGCACGACTTCATGAAGTGGCAGGGCCCGATCCTCACCGACTCCGGCGGCTTCCAGGTGTTCAGCCTGGGTGCGATGCGCAAGATCAAGGAGGAGGGCGTGACCTTCGCCTCCCCGGTGGACGGCTCCAAGGTGTTCATGGGCCCGGAAGAGTCGATGCAGGTGCAGCGCGACCTGGGCTCGGACGTGGTGATGATTTTCGACGAGTGCACCCCGTACCCGGCCGATGAAGATGTGGCGCGCATCTCCATGGAGCTGTCGCTGCGCTGGGCCCAGCGCTCCAAGAACGCCCACGGCGACAGCACCGCGGCGCTGTTCGGCATCGTGCAGGGCGGCATGCACCGCAACCTGCGCGAGCGTTCGCTCGAGGGCCTGGACAAGATCGGCTTCGACGGCCTGGCCATTGGCGGGCTGTCGGTGGGCGAGCCCAAGCACGAGATGATCAAGGTGCTGGACTACCTGCCGGGCATGATGCCGGCTGACAAACCTCGTTACCTTATGGGGGTAGGCAAGCCGGAAGATCTCGTTGAGGGTGTGCGCCGCGGCGTCGACATGTTCGATTGCGTGATGCCCACGCGCAATGCGCGCAACGGTCATCTGTTTGTCGATACCGGCGTGCTTAAAATCCGTAACGCGTTCCATCGCCATGATGATTCGCCACTGGATCCGACCTGTGACTGCTACACCTGCCAGAACTTCTCCCGCGCTTATCTGCATCACCTGGATAAATGCGGCGAAATGTTGGGCAGCATGTTGAATACCATCCACAACTTGCGTCATTACCAGCGCCTGATGGCTGGTTTGCGCGAGGCTATTCAACAGGGTACATTGGCCGCCTTTGTCGATGCCTTTTACGCCAAGCGCGGGCTGCCTGTGCCGCCCTTGGATTGATGTTCTGTCGAACCTGACACACGTACAACAACTTGCAACTTGGAGTGCTAAATGAGCTTTCTGATTCCTGCCGCTTACGCGGACGCAGCAGCCCCGGCAGCTGCCGCCGGCCCAGCCGGTACCGGCTTCGAGTGGATTTTCCTGGTCGGCTTCCTGGTCATCTTCTACCTGATGATCTGGCGTCCACAGGCCAAGCGCGCCAAAGAGCAGAAGAACCTGCTGAGCAACCTGCAGAAAGGTGACGAAGTTGTCACCAACGGCGGTATTGCCGGCAAGATCGTCAAAGTGGCCGATGACTTCGTGGTGCTGGAAGTGTCCGACACCGTGGAACTGAAGTTCCAGAAGGGTGCTATTGCCGCGACCCTGCCCAAGGGCACGCTCAAAGCGATCTAAGTTTCAGATTTTCTACAATCGACGGGGCGCGCAAGGCGCCCCGCGTCTTGAACGGGCGGCGTGATGCTGAACAAATATCCTCTATGGAAATACGCACTGATCCTGGCGGTACTGGCGATCGGTTTTATTTATTCCGCTCCCAACCTCTACCCTGACGATGCGGCTATTCAGGTCAGCGGTGCCAGCACGGCGCTGCAGGTCAGCCAGGCCGACCTGGACCGTGCCACCAAGGCACTGGCCGACGCCGGTATCGCGGTCAAGGGTGCAAGCCTGGGCGAGAAGGGCAAGGGCGCACTGGTGCGTCTGGCCAAACAGGACGACCAACTGCCTGCCAAGGACGTTGTGCGCAAGGCGCTGGGTGACGACTACGTCGTTGCACTGAACCTGGCTCCGACCACTCCGCAATGGCTGCGCAACCTGGGTGCAAGCCCGATGAAGCTGGGCCTGGACCTGTCCGGTGGTGTGCACTTCCTGCTTGAAGTGGACATGGACAAGGCCATGGCGGCACGTCTGAAGGTGTACGAAGGCGAAGTCAAAAGCCTGCTGCGCAAGGAGCGTGTGCGCTACCGCAGCCTGCCGCAGCAAGATGGCGGCATTCAACTGGGCTTCTCCGATGACCAGTCCCGCGAACAGGCTCGCAGCCTGATCCGCAAGAATTTCAACGATTTCGAGCTGACCACCACCGAGCGTAACGGCCTGTCGGTGCTGCGTCTGGCGATTACCCCGGCCAAGGTCGCGGAAATCCGTGAATACTCGATCAAGCAGAACCTGACTACGGTACGTAACCGCGTCAACGAACTGGGTGTGGCCGAGCCACTGGTTCAGCGCCAGGGTGCCAACCGCATCGTGGTCGAGCTGCCAGGCGTGCAGGACACCGCCGAAGCCAAGCGTATCCTGGGCAAGACCGCGAACCTGGAGTTCCGTCTGGGTGCCGAGCCGGGTGCGTCCAAGGCCACTACCGAGACCTTCGAGTTCCGTGAGGGCGGTCGCCCACCGGCAGCGGTCGAGCGTGGCCTGATCATCACCGGTGACCAGGTCACCGACGCCCAGGCCAGCTTCGACGAGCAGGGTCGCCCGCAGGTGAACATCCGCCTGGATGGCCACGGCGGCGAGCTGATGAGCCGCTCCACGCGCAGCAACGTCGGGCGCAGCATGGCGGTGATCTTCATCGAACAGCGTCCGGTTACCCGCTACGTCAAGCAGATGGTCGACGGTGTCGAGAAAGACGTGCCGGTGCAGTCGTTCGTGGAAGAGAAGCGCATCATCAGCCTGGCGACCATCCAGTCGCCGCTGGGCAGCCAGTTCCGCATCACCGGCCTGAACGGCCAGGGTGAGTCGTCCGAGCTGGCCCTGCTGCTGCGTGCCGGTGGTCTGGCGGCGCCGATGTACTTCGCCGAAGAACGTACCATTGGCCCGAGCCTGGGTGCCGACAACATCACCAAGGGTATCGATGCATCGCTGTGGGGCATGCTGTTCGTGTCGCTGTTCATCATGGCCATCTACCGTGCCTTCGGCCTGATCGCCACCATCGCCCTGGCGGGCAACATGGTGCTGCTGCTGGCGCTGATGTCGCTGCTGGGGGCTACGCTGACCCTGCCGGGCATTGCCGGTATCGTGCTGACCATGGGTATGGCGGTGGACGCCAACGTACTGATCTTCTCGCGCATACGTGAAGAACTGGCCAATGGCATGTCGGTGCAGCGCGCCATCCACGAAGGCTTCAACCGTGCCTACACCGCGATCGTCGATGCCAACCTGACCACCCTGCTGGTGGGCGGCATCCTGTTCGCCATGGGTACCGGTCCGGTCAAGGGCTTCGCGGTTACCATGTCCCTCGGGATTTTCACCTCGATGTTCACGGCCGTCATGGTCACCCGCGCAATGGTCAACCTGACCTGCGGTGGGCGGGATATCAAGAAGTTGTGGGTATAAGGGGCTGCCATGTTACGTACCATTAACTTCATGGGTGTGCGGAACGTCGCGTTCGGCGTCACCCTGCTGCTGACTGTGCTGGCACTGTTCAGCTGGTTCTACAAAGGGCTCAACTTCGGCCTGGACTTCACCGGCGGTACGCTCATCGAGCTGACCTACGAGCGCCCGGCCAACCTTGGCGAGGTTCGTGAAGAGCTGGTCAGGTCCGGCTTCCACGATGCCGTGGTGCAGAGCTTCGGTGCTACCACCGACCTGCTGGTGCGCATGCCGGGCGACGACCCGATGCTGGGCAACAAGGTGGCCGAGGCGCTGCAGAAGATCAGCACCGACAACCCGGCCACGGTCAAGCGTGTCGAGTTCGTCGGCCCGCAGGTGGGCGAGGAACTGCGTGACCAGGGAGGCCTGGGCATGCTGCTGGCGCTGGGCGGTATCCTGGTCTACCTGGCCTTCCGCTTCCAGTGGAAGTTTGCGGTGGGCGCCATCCTGTCGCTGGTGCACGACGTGATCGTGACCATGGGCATCCTGTCGTTCTTCCAGATCACCTTCGACCTGACGGTGCTGGCGGCGGTGCTGGCGATCATCGGCTACTCGCTCAACGACACCATCGTGGTGTTCGACCGGGTACGGGAAAACTTCCGCGTGATGCGCAAGGCTTCGCTGATCGAGAACATCAACGTCTCGACCACCCAGACCCTGCTGCGTACCGTGGCCACCTCGGTGTCCACCTTGCTGGCGATCGCGGCGCTGCTGTTCTTCGGTGGTGACAACCTGTGGGGCTTCTCGCTGGCACTGTTCATCGGTGTAATGGCCGGTACCTACTCGTCGATCTACATCGCCAACGTGGTGCTGATCTGGCTGAACCTGAACAGTGAAGACCTGATCCCGCCGGTGAAAACCGAGGGTGTGGACGAGCGTCCATAAGGCTTTTTGCCACTGTCCTGAGCGGTACAAGAAGGCGCGAGTATTGAACTCGCGCCTTTTTTTATGCTCCAAGGCTGGGAGAAGCGCGGGCGTGTTCCCGCAGGTAAATCAGGAGGTTCACGTGAACAAGTCAATGCTGGTGGGTGCGGTGCTGGGTGCTGTCGGTGTCACTGCCGGAGGTGCCGTGGCTACCTACAGCTTGGTCAAGGGCGGGCCGCAATACGCGCAGGTGACGTCGGTGCAGCCGGTCAAGCAGACCGTCAAGACGCCACGGGAAGTCTGCAAGGATGTCACGGTGACCCGTCACGCGCCGGTGAAGGATCAGCACCAGATCGCCGGTACCGTGCTGGGCGCCGTGGCAGGTGGGTTGCTGGGTAACCAGATCGGCGGCGGCAATGGCAAGAAGATCGCGACCGTGGCCGGTGCCGTCGGTGGTGGCTATGCCGGCAACAAGGTGCAGGAAGGCATGCAGAACCGCGATACCTACACCACCACGCAAACCCGCTGCAACACGGTCAATGACCTGAGCGAGAAGGTGGTGGGGTACGACGTGAAGTATTCGATTGGCGACAAGGCCGGGCAGGTGCGCATGGAGCGCGACCCGGGTTCGCAGATCCCGCTGGACGAGAATGGCAAGCTGGTACTGACGCAGGCACAGCCTGGGCAGTGATGACCCTTTCGCCGGCCTTGCCGGCGAAGAGGCCCGAAAGCCAGCCACAAAAAAGCACCCCGAAGGGTGCTTTTTTATTGCCCGGCTGAAACTCAGCGCTTCAGCGAAGCCGGCAGGTGCGGCTGGATCGCCGTCAACACCGCCTTGAAGCACTTGATGTTGCCGGCAACGATGTGGCCCTTCTCGAGGAAGTCATGACCACCGGTGAAGTCGCTCACCAGGCCGCCCGCTTCCTGGATCAGCAGTGCGCCTGCCGCCATGTCCCACTCGCTCAGGCCCGACTCCCAGAACGCATCGAAGCGGCCGGCGGCCACGTAGGCCAGGTCCAGGCTCGCGGCGCCGGCGCGGCGGATGCCGGCGGTCTGGCCGACCAGGGCACGGAACATGCCCAGGTAGTTGTCCAGGCCATCCATCTGGTTGTCACGGAACGGGAAGCCGGTACCCAGCAGGGCGCCGTCCAGGCTGGTGCGACCGCTGACGCGCAGGCGGCGACCATTGAGCTGGGCGCCACGGCCACGGCTGGCGGTGAATTCTTCCTGGCGTACCGGGTCGAGGACCACGGCGTGTTCCAGGCGGCCGCGGTACTTGCACGCGATGCTCACGGCAAAGTGAGGAACGCCACGCAGGAAGTTGGTGGTACCGTCGAGCGGGTCGATGACCCACAGGTAGTCCTTGCCTTCTTCGCCGTTGCCAGCGTGCAGGCCGGTTTCTTCACCGTAGATGGAGTGGTTGGGGTACGCCTTGCGCAGGGCGTCGACGATGACTTTTTCCGCCGCGCGGTCGACTTCGGAGACGTAATCCTTGGCGTCTTTCTCATCTACCTTGATGGTATCCAGGCGCTCGATGGAGCGGAAAATCAATTCACTGGCGCTGCGGGCGGCGCGCAGCGCGATATTCAGCATGGGCTGCATGGACGTTTCACCTGGGTCGTTAAAGAAAGCCGAACATTCTAGCAGAAAACTTTGAACGAAGAAGGGCGACATTTGCTTTCATAGCGTAATGCCGGTCGCTTCTGTAAGATTTGCTCCCTTCCTTCCGTGTCTGTGAGCCGTGCCCGTGCTGCCAAGAATTCGTGTCGTCCTGGTCAATACCAGTCACCCCGGCAATATCGGCGGGGCTGCGCGCGCCATGAAGAACATGGGCCTGTCGCGCCTGGTGCTGGTCGAGCCGAACGACTTTCCTTCCCACGAGGCCAGTGCCCGTGCCTCCGGCGCCGATGACGTGCTGGCGGGTGCCGAGGTGGTGGCCACGCTCGAGGATGCGCTGGTGGGCTGCACCCTGGTGGTGGGCACCAGTGCCCGCGACCGGCGCATCCCGTGGCCCCTGCTCGATCCGCGCGAATGCGGCGCCAAGGTCGTCGAGCAGGCAGGCGAGGGTGCCGAGGTGGCGCTGGTGTTCGGCCGTGAACATGCCGGCCTGACCAACGACGAGCTGCAGCGATGTCATTATCACGTGCATATCCCGTCCAACCCGGATTTCAGTTCGCTGAATCTGGCGGCTGCGGTCCAGGTCCTGGCCTATGAAGTGCGCATGGCCTGGCTGGCAGCCGACGGGCAGGCGTCGAAAGTCGAGAAGGTCGAAGTGGCCTCGGTGCGCAGCGCAGAGCTGGCGACCATGGACGAAATGGAGCTGTTCTACCAGCACCTGGAGTCCGCGCTGGTGGACATCGGCTTTCTCGACCCGACCAAGCCCAAGCACCTGATGCCGCGTTTGCGTCGCCTGTACGGGCGCAGCGCGGTGAGTCGATCGGAAATAAGCATTTTGCGCGGCATCCTCACCGAAACCCAGAAAGCGGCCCGGGGCGATGCGCACAAGCGGAAGGATCAGTAAATGTTCGAGCGTCTGCGTGAAGATATCCAAAGCGTTTTCCACCGTGACCCGGCGGCGCGCAATGCCTTTGAAGTGCTGACCTGCTACCCGGGCATGCATGCGATCTGGCTGCACCGCGCGGCGCATGCCCTGTGGGTACGGGACTGGAAGTGGCTGGCGCGGCTGGTGTCCAACTTCGGTCGCTGGATGACCGGCATCGAGATTCACCCCGGTGCAAAGGTAGGCCGGCGCTTCTTCATCGACCACGGCATGGGCATCGTGATCGGCGAAACCGCCGAGATCGGCGATGACGTGACCCTGTACCAGGGCGTGACCCTGGGCGGCACCAGCTGGAACAAGGGCAAGCGCCACCCGACCCTGGAGGACGGCGTGGTGGTGGGGGCCGGCGCCAAGGTGCTGGGCCCGTTCACCGTGGGCGCGGGGGCCAAGATCGGCTCCAATGCGGTGGTCACCAAGGCGGTGCCGGCCGGCGCCACGGCGGTGGGCATCCCGGGGCGTATCATCGTCAAGTCCGACGCCGAGCAGGAGGCCCGGCGCAAGGCCATGGCCGAGAAGATCGGCTTCGACGCCTACGGCGTGAGCGAAGACATGCCCGACCCGGTGGCCCGCGCCATCGGCCAGTTGCTCGACCACCTGCAAGCGGTGGACGGGCGCCTGGAGGACATGTGCGGTGCGCTCAAGAACCTGGGCAGCGACTACTGCGCCAAGGAACTGCCGGCCCTGCGTGACGAAGACTTCGCGGACGTGAAGGCCGACGCCCGCAGCGACGCGTCGACGCATTGACAGAAGGGCGTGCGCTGGCGCGCCCGACTTTGCTACACTCTGCGCCGCCTCTCAGGCGCAATCCCGACTAAAGCAGTAGGTCTTATAGTTGACTTAAATGCTCGGGAATCGCATACTCGCACACATCCCGTAACTCCCGTGGTACCAAATAGCCATGCGACTGACTACAAAAGGCCGATACGCCGTGACTGCCATGCTTGACCTGGCGTTGCACGCGCAAAACGGGCCGGTGTCCCTGGCCGACATTTCCGAGCGCCAAGGCATCTCCCTTTCCTATCTGGAGCAGCTGTTTGCCAAGCTGCGTCGCAGCAGTCTGGTTTCCAGTGTGCGCGGTCCAGGCGGCGGCTACCAGCTGTCGCGCGTGATGGAAAGCATCCAGGTAGCCCAGGTGATCGATGCGGTCAACGAATCGGTCGACGCTACACGCTGCCAGGGCCTGGGTGATTGCCACGCTGGCGATACCTGCCTGACCCACCACTTGTGGTGTGATCTCAGCCAGCAGATTCACGAATTTCTGAGCGGTATCAGCCTGGCTGACCTCGTTACTCGCCGTGAGGTGCAAGAAGTCGCCCAGCGTCAGGACCTGCGCCGCATGGCGGGCCGGACACCGCATCTGGACAAGATTGAGACATCCGCCGTCGAATGACCGTTTCGACTGTGCGATGAGCCCGCCTGATAGGAGATATTCAATGAAGTTGCCGATCTACCTCGATTACTCCGCGACCACCCCGGTCGACCCACGTGTCGCCCAGAAGATGAGCGATTGCCTGCTGGTCGACGGGAACTTCGGTAACCCGGCCTCGCGTTCCCACGTCTTTGGCTGGAAAGCCGAAGAAGCGGTCGAGAACGCTCGCCGCCAGGTCGCCGACCTGGTCAACGCCGACCCGCGGGAAATTGTCTGGACCAGTGGCGCCACCGAGTCCGACAACCTGGCAATCAAGGGCGTCGCGCACTTCTACGGCACCAAGGGCAAGCACCTGATCACCTCCAAGATCGAGCACAAGGCCGTTCTGGACAGCACCCGTCAGCTGGAACGTGAAGGCTTCGAAGTCACCTACATCGAGCCGGGCGCCGATGGCCTGATCACCCCGGCCATGGTCGAGGCAGCCCTGCGTGAAGACACCATCCTGGTGTCGATCATGCACGTGAACAATGAAATCGGCACCATCAACGACATCGCCGCCATCGGCGAACTGACCCGCTCGCGTGGCGTCATGTTCCACGTCGATGCCGCGCAGTCCACCGGCAAGGTCGAGATCGACCTGCAGAAGCTGAAGGTCGACCTGATGTCGTTCTCGGCGCACAAGACCTACGGCCCCAAAGGCATCGGCGCGCTGTACGTCAGCCGCAAGCCGCGCGTGCGTCTTGAGGCCACCATGCACGGCGGCGGTCACGAGCGCGGCATGCGTTCGGGCACCCTGGCTACCCACCAGATCGTCGGCATGGGCGAAGCCTTCGCCATCGCCAAGGAGCTGATGGCCAGCGAGAATCTGCGCATCAAGGCCCTGAGCGACCGCTTCTACAAGCAGGTCGAGAACCTTGAAGAGCTGTACATCAACGGCAGCATGACCGCGCGTATTCCGCACAACCTGAACTTGAGCTTCAACTACGTCGAAGGCGAGTCGCTGATCATGGCCCTCAAGGACCTGGCAGTGTCTTCGGGTTCGGCGTGCACCTCGGCATCGCTCGAGCCGTCCTACGTGCTGCGCGCCCTGGGCCGCAACGACGAACTGGCGCACAGCTCGATCCGCTTCACCTTCGGTCGCTTCACCACCGAAGAAGAAATCGACTACGCCGCGCAGAAGGTCTGCGAGGCCGTGACCAAGCTGCGCGAATTGTCGCCGCTGTGGGATATGTACAAAGACGGCGTCGACATCTCCAAGATCGAGTGGGCTGCGCACTAAGTAGTCGCCAGCAAGAGCGGCTCTCTGATGAGGAAGGAATAGCACCATGGCTTACAGTGAAAAGGTCATCGACCACTACGAAAACCCACGCAACGTCGGCAAGATGAATGCCGAGGACCCGGATGTCGGTACCGGCATGGTCGGCGCGCCTGCGTGCGGCGACGTGATGCGCCTGCAGATCAAGGTCAACGAGCAGGGCGTCATCGAAGATGCCAAGTTCAAGACCTACGGCTGTGGTTCGGCCATCGCTTCCAGCTCCCTCGCTACCGAGTGGATGAAGGGCAAGACCCTGGACGAAGCCGAAACCATCAAGAACACCCAGCTGGCCGAAGAACTGGCGTTGCCGCCGGTGAAGATCCACTGCTCGGTACTCGCCGAGGACGCCATCAAGGCGGCCGTGCGCGATTACAAGCAGAAGAAAGGTTTGCTCTAAGTTCGCCTGTTGCAGGTAAGGAGTCTCGATGGCTATCAGCATGACAGAAGCCGCCGCCAACCACGTGCGGCGCTCCCTCGAAGGACGCGGCAAGGGTGACGGCATTCGCCTGGGCGTTCGCACCACCGGCTGCTCGGGCCTGGCCTACGTGCTGGAGTTCGTCGACGCGCCGGACAGCGAGGACCAGGTGTTCGAAAGTCACGGCGTCAAGGTGATCATCGACCCGAAAAGCCTGGTGTACCTGGACGGAACCGAACTGGATTTCGTCAAGGAAGGGTTGAACGAAGGCTTCAAGTTCAACAATCCCAACGTGCGCGGTGAGTGTGGCTGCGGCGAAAGCTTCAACGTCTGAGGCTGCGCGTGGGTACTCCTTGTCATTTCGCCCTGTTTGACCTGCAGCCGGGCTTTCGCCTGGACCTCGACAAGCTGGCCGCGCGCTATCGCGAGCTGGCCCGCGAGGTTCACCCGGACCGCTTCGCCGATGCCCCCGAGCGTGAACAGCGCCTGGCGCTGGAGCGCTCGGCCGGCCTCAACGACGCCTACCAGACCCTCAGGAGTGCGCCCAAGCGGGCGCGCTACCTGTTGGCGATGGGGGGCCACGAAGTGCCGCAGGAAGTCACTGTCCACGACCCCGAGTTCCTCTTCCAGCAGATGCAATGGCGAGAAGAGCTCGAAGACCTGCAGGACAGTGCCGACCTCGATGGCGTGGCCGCGTTCAAGCGCCGCCTGAAGGTCGCCCAGGAAGCACTCAACGAGGACTTCGCCGCCTGCTGGGAGGATGCTGCGCAGCGTGAACAGGCCGAGCGCCTGATGCGCCGCATGCAGTTCCTCGACAAGCTCGCCTATGAAGTGCGCCAGCTGGAAGAGCGCCTCGACGATTAACCCGGTGGCGCCGTTGGCGACACCCCTGGTATCAGATAAGCATGGCCCTACTGCAGATCGCCGAACCCGGTCAGACGCCACAGCCCCATCAGCGCCGCCTGGCCGTGGGCATTGACCTTGGCACCACCAATTCGCTGGTCGCTGCATTGCGCAGCGGCATTTCCGAACCGCTGCCAGGCGCCGAGGGCCGGGTCATCCTGCCGTCGGCGGTGCGCTATCACGCCAACCATGTCGACGTGGGCTACAGTGCCCGTGACGCGGCCTCCAGCGACCCGCTGAACACCGTGCTGTCGGTCAAGCGCCTGATGGGGCGCGGCCTGGCCGACGTCAAGCAACTGGGCGAGCAACTGCCCTACCGCTTTGTCGGCGGCGAGTCGCACATGCCGTTCATCGACACGGTGCAGGGCCCGAAAAGCCCGGTGGAAGTCTCGGCCGACATCCTCAAGGTGCTGCGCCAGCGCGCCGAAGCCACCCTGGGTGGCGAGCTGGTCGGCGCGGTGATCACCGTGCCGGCGTACTTCGACGACGCTCAGCGCCAGGCCACCAAGGACGCTGCGCGCCTGGCCGGGCTGAACGTGCTGCGCCTGCTCAACGAACCGACTGCTGCGGCTGTGGCCTATGGCCTGGACCAGAACGCCGAAGGCGTGGTGGCCATCTATGACCTGGGCGGCGGCACCTTCGACATTTCCATCCTGCGCCTGACCGGCGGTGTGTTCGAAGTGATGGCCACCGGCGGCGACAGCGCCCTGGGCGGCGATGATTTCGACCATGCGGTGGCCGGCTGGATCATCGAGCAGGCGGGCCTGTCTGCCGACCTCGCCCCCGGCACCCAGCGTCAACTGCTGCAAGCTGCCTGTGCGGCCAAGGAAGCGTTGACCAACAGCGATGTCGTGTCCGTGAGCCATGGCGCCTGGCAGGGCGAGCTGACCCGTGCCGGCTTCGACGCGCTGATCGAACCGATGGTGGCGCGCAGCCTCAAGGCCTGTCGCCGCGCCGTGCGCGACAGTGGCATCGAGCTGGATGAAGTCGAAGCCGTGGTCATGGTCGGTGGTTCCACTCGCGTGCCGCGTGTGCGCGAGGCGGTGGGCGCGTTGTTCGGGCGTACCCCGCTGACCGAGATCGACCCCGATCAGGTGGTGGCCATCGGCGCCGCGATCCAGGCCGATACCCTGGCCGGCAACAAGCGCGACGGCGGCGAACTGCTGCTGCTCGACGTGATTCCGCTGTCCCTGGGGCTGGAAACCATGGGCGGGTTGATGGAGAAGGTGATCCCGCGCAACACCACCATCCCGGTTGCCCGTGCCCAGGAATTCACCACGTACAAGGACGGCCAGTCGGCCATGATGATCCACGTGCTGCAGGGTGAGCGTGAGCTGATCAGCGACTGCCGCTCCCTGGCGCGCTTCGAACTGCGCGGCATTCCGGCCATGGTGGCCGGTGCGGCGAAGATTCGCGTCACCTTCCAGGTCGACGCCGACGGCCTGCTCAGCGTTTCGGCGCGCGAGCTGGGCTCGGGTGTGGAATCGAGCATTCAGGTCAAGCCGTCCTACGGCCTGACCGACGGCGAGATCACTCGCATGCTCAAGGACTCCTTCGAACATGCCGGCTACGACAAGGTGGCGCGCCAGCTGCGCGAGCACCAGGTCGACGCCGAGCGTCTGCTCGAAGCGGTGCAGGGCGCGCTGGACGCCGATGGCGAGCGCCTGCTGGACGCCGAAGAGCGTCTGGCGATCGAACAACAGATGCAAGACTTGCGTGATTTGATGAGCGGTACCGATGGCGCCGCCATCGAGCAGCAGACCAAGCGTCTGTCGCAAGTGACCGATGCCTTTGCCGCCCGTCGCCTTGATTCGACGGTAAAAGCCGCTTTGGCCGGGCGCAACCTGAATGAGATCGAGGAATAACTGATGCCGCAGGTGATTTTTCTGCCCCACGAGAAGTTCTGTCCGGACGGAATGGTGGTGGAGGCCGAAACCGGTAAGTCCATCCTTGAAGTGGCCCATGACAACCACATCGAGATCGAAAGCGCCTGCGGCGGCGTCTGCGCCTGCACCACGTGCCACTGCGTGATCCGCGAGGGTTTCAACTCGCTGAACGAGGCCGACGAGCTGGAAGAGGACTACCTCGACCGCGCCTGGGGCCTGGAGCCCACGTCGCGCCTGACCTGCCAGGCCAAGGTCGGCACCGAGGACGTGACCGTCGAGATCCCGAAATACTCGCTCAACCACGCCGCCGAAGCGCCGCACTGACCGTTGGAGTCATCATGAGCCTGAAATGGGTTGATGTACTTGAAATTGCAATTCAGCTTGCCGAAAGCAAGCCGCAAGTCGATCCTCGCTACGTGAATTTCGTCGAACTGAGCCGCTGGGTGCAGGCCCTGCCCGACTTCAGCGACGATCCGAACCGTGGCGGAGAGAAGGTGCTTGAAGCCATTCAGGCCGCCTGGATCGAAGAAGCCGACTGAGCGCACTCGGCAGGTTAGGCAATCCCCCGGAACCCGCGTATAATTCGCGGGTTTAATTTTTCGCTTCACTTACTGTTTCTGGAGTTACACCATGGCTGTTCAACGTACTTTCTCCATCATCAAGCCTGACGCCGTTGCCAAGAACGTGATCGGCGAGATCACCACCCGTTTCGAAAAAGCCGGCCTGCGCGTCGTTGCCTCGAAACTCAAGCAACTGTCCAAAGCCGAAGCCGAAGGCTTCTACGCCGAGCACAAAGAGCGCGGCTTCTTCGGTGACCTGGTTGCCTTCATGATCTCCGGCCCGGTCGTTGTACAGGTTCTGGAAGGCGAAAACGCCATCGCTCTGAACCGTGAGCTGATGGGCGCCACCAACCCTAAAGAAGCTGCTGCCGGTACCATCCGTGCCGACTTCGCCGAGTCGATCGACGCCAACGCCGTTCACGGTTCGGACTCCGAAGCCGCTGCTGCTCGCGAAATCTCGTACTTCTTCGCAGCTACCGAGGTAACCGCTCGCTAAGCGACAGCTTACGAGTGAGGGTGAATCCATGACGACATCGACTGGTAAAACTAACCTGTTGGGCCTGACCCAGCCGGAAATGGAAAAATTCTTCGAGTCCATCGGGGAGAAGCGTTTCCGTGCCGGCCAGGTAATGAAATGGATTCACCACTTTGGCGTCGATGATTTCGACGCCATGACGAATGTCGGCAAGGCCCTGCGCGAGAAGCTCAAGGCCGTTGCCGAGATTCGCGGCCCCGAAGTGGTCAGCGAGGACATCTCCAGCGACGGCACCCGCAAGTGGGTGGTGCGCGTGGCGTCCGGCAGCTGCGTCGAGACCGTGTACATCCCCCAGGGCAAGCGTGGCACCCTGTGTGTCTCGTCCCAGGCCGGTTGCGCCCTGGACTGCAGTTTCTGCTCCACCGGCAAGCAAGGATTCAACAGCAACCTCACCGCCGCCGAAGTGATCGGCCAGGTGTGGATTGCCAACAAGTCGTTCGGCAGCATTCCCGCCACCATCGACCGCGCCATCACCAACGTGGTGATGATGGGCATGGGTGAGCCGCTGCTCAACTTCGACAACGTGGTCGCCGCCATGCACCTGATGATGGACGACCTGGGCTACGGCATTTCCAAGCGCCGTGTGACCCTGTCCACCTCCGGCGTGGTGCCGATGATCGACCAGCTGGCCAAGCACATCGACGTGTCCCTGGCGCTGTCGCTGCACGCACCCAACGATGCCCTGCGCAACGAGCTGGTACCGATCAACAAGAAGTACCCGCTCAAGATGCTGCTCGAGTCGTGCATGCGCTACATGGCCGAACTCGGCGAGAAGCGTGTGCTGACCATCGAGTACACCCTGCTCAAGGACGTCAACGACAAGCTCGAGCACGCGGTCGAGATGGTCGAGCTGCTCAAGAACATCCCGTGCAAGATCAACCTGATTCCGTTCAACCCGTTCCCGCACTCCGGCTACGAGCGTCCGAGCAACAACGCGATCCGCCGCTTCCAGGACCACCTGCACCAGGCCGGCTACAACGTTACCGTGCGCACCACCCGTGGCGAGGACATCGACGCGGCCTGTGGTCAGCTGGTGGGGCAGGTGATGGACCGCACGCGCCGCAGTGAGCGCTATATCGCGGTACGGCAGCTCAATGCCGACGCCGATATGCCGCAAACCGGCGCGGCGGGCAACTGAGGCCGACATGGGCCTGCGCGCCGCGCTGCCAACCCTGTTGCTGACGCTGCTTGCCGGCTGCGTCGGCAGCGGCAGTTCCGGCCCGCTGCAAAGCGGCAAGGGGCGCGAAGAGGCACGCCAGGCCTATGTGCAACTGGGCCTGGGTTATTTGCAACAAGGTTTGACCGAACGCGCCAAGGTGCCGCTGAAAAAGGCCCTTGAACTGGACGCTCGCGACCCGGCAGCCAATGCCGCGCTGGCCCTGGTGTTCCAGCGCGAGGACGAGCCGGCGCTGGCCGAGGGGTATTACCGCAAGGCCCTGGCTGCCAACCCCGACGACCCCCGTATTCGCAACAATTTTGGCAGTTTCCTGTATGCACAGGGGCGCTATGCCCAGGCGCAGCAGATGTTTCGCCAAGCGGCGGCCGATACCCTGTATCCTGAACGCTCCCGGGTTTTCGAGAACCTTGGCCTGACCGCCATCAAGCTGGGTCAGCGCGAGCAGGCGCGTGAACACCTGCAAAAGGCTTTACGGCTCAACCAGCAGCAACCGCGCGCGTTGCTCGAAATGGCTGAGTTGTCTTACGAAGACAGGCATTATGTGCCGGCGCGCGACTACTACGATCGTTTCAGCCAGCTGAGCGATCACGGCCCCCGCAGCCTGCTGCTGGGTTCGCGCCTGGCAACTGTATTCGAAGAACCTGACAAGGCCGCCGAACTGGGCGTGCAATTACAACGACTTTATCCCGGTACGCCGGAATATCAGCAATACCTGTCGGAGCAATGATGAAAGCGGCGCATCCCGAAGTAGCAGCAGCGACTCGCCAGAATCCCGGTGAGACCTTGCGTCAGGCCCGTGAAAGCAAGGGCTTGTCGCAGGCCGAAGTGGCCCGCAAGCTCAACCTGACCGTGAGTTCCCTGAACAACCTTGAAACCGGCGCGTTCGACAAGCTGCCAGGGCATACCTTCGCCCGCGGCTATATCCGTGCCTACGCCAAGCTGTTCGAGATGGACCAGGCCGAACTGGTGCTGGCCTTCGACCAGGCCACCGGCAGCAATTCCCAGGGCAGCGACGTGCATGCGCTGGGGCGTATCGAAGAGCCGGTACGCCTGTCGCACAACATCCTGCGCATCGTCAGCCTGTTGCTGCTGATCCTGGTGATCGGCGGTGGCTTCTTCTGGTGGCAGGACCAGACCAGCCTGCGCGGCAAGGACCTGGCCAGCCTGGCCATGGAACACGTCGAGGTCGAGAGCGCCGACGGTACCACCCAGATCCACCCGCTGGACGAGCCTGAAGACCAGGCCGTGGCCGAAAGCCAGGAAGCGCCGGCTGCCAGCGCACCGGCCGAGCAGGCCCAGCCTGCCACCGACGAGGCTGCCGCACAGGCCCCGGCCGCCAGCAGCCCGGCGCCAGCTGTGCCTGCCGCACCCGTAACCCCGGCTCCCGTAGCGCCGGCCCCTGCGGCCAGCGCCCCGGCTGTGGCTGCCGCCCCTGCGCCTGCAAACCCCACCACCCCCGCTGCGCCAGCGGCTGCACCGGCTGCCGGCAGCGCCTCGTTGCACATGCAGTTCGTTGCCGATTGCTGGACTTCGGTCACCGACGGCAACGGCAAGGTGCTGGTCAATGCCACCAAGCGCAAGGGCGAGACCCTCGAGCTCACCGGCAAGCCGCCGTTCGCGGTACGCCTGGGTTTTGCCCGTGGCGCACAGATCAGTTTCAACGGCCAGCCCGTCGACGTGGCGCCGTTCACCAGTGGCGAGACTGCTCGCCTGAAGTTGGGACAATAAGTCATGCACGGCGAATCTCCGATCAAACGTCGCGAATCGCGCAAAATCTGGGTAGGTAATGTGCCTGTCGGCGGCGATGCACCCATCGCCGTCCAGAGCATGACCAACACCGACACCAACGACGTCGATGCCACCGTCGCACAGATCACCCGCCTGGTGGATGCCGGCGTCGACATCGTGCGCGTCTCGGTACCGGACATGGACGCGGCCGAAGCCTTCGGCCGCATCAAGCAGCGGGTCAGCGTGCCGCTGGTGGCCGATATCCACTTCGACTACCGCATCGCCTTGCGCGTGGCCGAGCTGGGTGTGGACTGCCTGCGCATCAACCCCGGCAACATCGGCCGTGAAGACCGCGTGCGCGCGGTGGTGGATGCCGCGCGTGATCGCGGCATCCCTATCCGTATCGGCGTCAACGCCGGCTCCCTGGAAAAGGACCTGCAGAAGAAGTACGGCGAGCCCACCCCGGCGGCGCTGGTCGAGTCGGCCATGCGTCATGTGGAGCACCTCGATCGCCTGGACTTCCAGGACTTCAAGGTCAGCGTGAAGGCCTCCGACGTGTTCATGGCCGTCGAGGCCTATCGCCTGCTGGCCAAGCAGATCGTGCAGCCGCTGCACCTGGGCATCACCGAAGCCGGCGGCCTGCGCTCGGGCACGGTGAAATCGGCCGTGGGCCTCGGTATGCTGCTTGCCGAAGGGATTGGCGATACTATCCGCATCTCGCTTGCCGCCGACCCGGTCGAGGAAGTGAAGGTCGGCTACGACATCCTCAAGTCGCTGCACCTGCGTTCGCGTGGCATCAACTTCATCGCCTGCCCGAGCTGCTCGCGGCAGAACTTCGATGTGGTCAAGACCATGAACGAGCTCGAAGGGCGCCTCGAAGACCTGCTGGTACCGCTGGACGTGGCGGTGATCGGCTGTGTGGTCAACGGCCCCGGCGAAGCCAAGGAAGCCCACGTGGGGCTCACCGGCGGCACGCCGAACCTGATCTACATCGATGGCAAGCCGGCGCAGAAGCTGACCAATGACAACCTGGTGGATGAGCTGGAAAAACTCATCCGCCAGAAAGCGGCCGAGAAGGCCGAGGCCGACGCGGCAGTGATTGCCCGCGGTTGACCGACACCGATTTCGTTAAGGATTTACCGTGAGCAAATCGCTGCAAGCCATTCGTGGCATGAACGACATCCTGCCCGAGCAGACCCCGCTGTGGCGCTATTTCGAGAGCACCGTGGCCGGCCTGCTGGACACCTACGGCTATCGCCAGATCCGCACCCCGATCGTCGAGCCGACCGAGCTGTTCAAGCGTTCCATCGGTGAAGTGACCGACATCGTCGAAAAAGAGATGTACACCTTCGCCGACCGCAACGGCGACTCCCTGACCCTGCGCCCCGAAGGCACCGCCGCCTGTGTGCGCGCCGTGCTCGAACACGGCATCAGCGGTGGTGGCCAGGTGCAGAAGCTCTGGTACATCGGCCAGATGTTCCGCCACGAGCGCCCGCAGAAGGGCCGCTATCGCCAGTTCCACCAGATCGGCCTGGAGGTGTTCAACCTCGATGGCCCGGACATCGACGCCGAGCTGATCGTGCTCACCTGGCGCCTGTGGGGCCTGCTGGGCATCCGCGATGCGGTCAAGCTCGAACTCAACAGCCTGGGTACCAGCGAAGCCCGCGGCCGTTACCGTGACGCGCTGGTCGAGTTCCTCTCGGCGCGCCTGGAGCAACTGGACGAAGACAGCCAACGTCGCCTCAAGACCAACCCGCTGCGCATCCTCGACAGCAAGGACGCCAACACCCAGGCGGCGCTGGTGGGTGCACCGAAGCTCGAAGACTACCTGGACGAAGAATCGCGCGTGCACTTCGAGGGCCTCAAGGCTCGTCTGGACGCCGCCGGCATTCCGTTCGTGATCAACACCAAGCTGGTGCGTGGCCTGGACTACTACAGCAAGACCGTGTTCGAGTGGGTCACCGACAAGCTCGGTTCCCAGGGCACCGTATGTGCCGGTGGCCGCTACGACGGCCTGGTCGAGCAGATGGGCGGCAAGCCGACCCCGGGCGTGGGTTTTGCCATGGGCATCGAGCGTCTGCTGCTGCTGATCGAGACCCTGGGCCAGGTGCCCGAGTCGATTTCGCGTCAGATCGACGTCTACCTGTGCGCCTTTGGCGAACAGGCCGAACTCGCCGGGCTGGCCCTGAGCGAGCGTCTGCGTGACCGCCTGCCGGGCTTGCGCCTGCAGGTCAATGCCGGTGGCGGCAGCTTCAAGAGCCAGTTCAAGAAGGCCGACAAGAGCAACGCTCTGTATGCCTTGATCCTGGGGGACGACGAACTGGCGCAACAAGTGGTAGGTTTCAAACCCCTGCGTGGTCAGGGCGAACAACAAAACATTGCCTGGGATGCTCTGGCCGAGCACCTGGAAGCTTCCCTCGCGCAGGCGTGAAGCGGGTCAACAGCCGATTTGGTGAAAAGGAGTATTGGGGTGTCGAGTAGCGATGATGAACAACTGGCCGCATTCAAGGATTGGTGGCAGCGCAACGGCAAACCACTGCTGACCGGTGGCCTGTTGGCGCTGGTGGTAGTGTTGGGCTGGCAGACCTGGCAGAAGTACCAGGGCAACCAGTCCCAAGGTGCTTCGAACCTTTATCAGGCCCTGCTTGAAACCACCCTGACGCCGACCGGCCAGCCGGACATGGCCCAGGTCGCGGACCTGTCGGGCAAGCTCAAGAGCGAGTTCGGCGGCACGGCCTACGCGCAGTACGCCAGCCTGTTCGTGGCCAAGGTCGCGGTCGAGAGCGGCAAGCTCGACGACGCCGCCAGCGAACTGAAAAGCGTGCTCGACAAGCCGGCCGACGCCACCCTGGGCGAAATTGCCCGTCAGCGCCTGGCCCGTGTACTGGCCGCGCAGAACAAGGTCGATGACGCCCTGAAGCTGCTCGATGGCGATGCCGACAAGGCCTTCCTGGCCAGCCGTGAAGAACTCAAGGGCGACCTGCTGGTACAGCTGGGTCGCGCCGATGATGCTCACGCCGCGTATCAGAAGGCCAAGGCCGCGCTGTCGGATGACGCCGCGATCGGTGGCCTGCAACTCAAGCTCGACGACCTTGCCAAAGGGGATGCGTGACGTGATCGGTTGGAAACATGCAGCAGTGCTGGCCGTGGCCCTTCTGGCCGTTGGTTGCAGCAGCAACAGCAAAAAGGAACTGCCGCCGGCCGAGCTGACCAAGTTCACCGAAGAGGTGGTACTGAAGAAGCAGTGGAGCCGTTCGATCGGTGACGGCCAGGGCGAGAGCTTCAACATGCTCGTCCCGGCCATCGAGAACGACCGCATCTACGCCGCCGATGTGACCGGCGTGGTGATGGCGCTGGACCGCATGAACGGCGACGTGATCTGGAAGAAAGACCTCGACCTGCCGGTATCCGGTGCGGTGGGTGTCGGCTACGGCCTGGTCATGCTCGGCACCCTCAAGGGTGAAGTGATCGCCATGGATGCCAGCACCGGCGAAGAAAAGTGGCGTGCGCGGGTCACCAGTGAAGTACTGGCGCCCCCGGCGACCAACGGTGACGTGGTGGTGGTGCAGACCCAGGACGATCGCGTGATCGGCCTGGATGCCAGCACCGGCGACCGCCGCTGGATCTACGAAAGCACCCCGGCTGTACTGACCCTGCGCGGTACCGGTGCGCCGATCGTGACCAACCGCCTGGCCGTGGCCGGCCTCTCGACCGGCAAGGTCGTGGCGCTGGACACCCAGAACGGCGTGCCGGTCTGGGAGCAACGCGTTGCCGTTCCGCAAGGGCGTTCCGAGCTGGACCGCGTGGTGGATATCGACGGCGGCCTGCTGCTGTCGGGCGGTGTGCTGTACGTGGCCAGCTACCAGGGGCGCGTCGCCGGCCTCGAGCTGGAAAGCGGTCGCGTGCTGTGGCAGCGCGATGCCTCCAGCTACGCCGGTGTGGCCCAGGGCTTTGGCAACGTCTACGTGAGCCTGGCGTCCGGTACGGTCGAAGGCATCGACGAGCGTTCTTCGTCGGCGCTGTGGAGCAACGACTCGCTGGCCCGTCGCCAGCTGTCGGCACCGGAAGTGTTCTCCAGCTACGTGGCCGTGGGTGACCTGGAAGGTTACCTGCACCTGCTGAGCCAGGTGGACGGCCGCTTCGTGGGTCGCGAGCGCATCGACAGCGATGGCCTGCGTGCACGCCCGCTGGTGGTAGGTGACATGATTTATGTGTTTGGCAACAGCGGCAAACTCGAGGCGCTGACCATTCGCTGAGTCTATGCTTGAGGCCTGCGGGCCTCGGGCTGCGGCGCCTTCGGGGCGCCGCCCGAACTCCGGCCGCTGCACTGCAGCGGCCTTTGTATTTTTTGAATTCAAGCAGTGGAGAGCCGCATGGTTCCCGTAATCGCCCTGGTGGGCCGACCGAACGTCGGCAAATCTACAATGTTCAACCGCCTGACCAGGACCCGCGATGCCATCGTTGGCGACCTGTCTGGCCTGACCCGTGACCGTCAATATGGCGAGGCGCGCTGGCAAGGGCGCTCCTACATCCTGGTCGACACCGGTGGTATCTCCGGTGACGAACATGGCATGGACGAAAAAATGGCCGAGCAGTCGCTGCTGGCCATCGAAGAAGCCGATGTGGTGCTGTTCCTGGTCGATGCCCGTGCCGGTCTGACCGCTGCCGACCAGATGATTTCCGAGCACCTGCGCAAGCGCAACAAGCGCTCGTTCCTGGTGGCCAACAAGATCGACAACATCGACCCGAACACCGCCATTGCCGAGTTCGCCCCCCTGGGCATGGGCAACGCCATCGGCGTGGCCGGCGCCCAGGGCCGTGGCGTGAACAACCTGCTCGAGGCTGTGCTCAGCGACTTCCCGCGGGACAAGGAAGAAGAAGAGATCGACATGAACGTCGCCGAGGGCGAGGAAGCCGTGCGCATTCCTGGCCCCAGCGAGAAGGATGGCATCAAGATCGCCATCATCGGTCGCCCCAACGTCGGCAAGTCGACCCTGGTCAACCGCATGCTCGGTGAAGACCGTGTGATCGTGTACGACCAGCCCGGCACTACCCGCGACAGCATCTACATTCCCTTCGAGCGCAATGACGAGAAGTACACGCTGATCGACACTGCCGGTGTGCGCAAGCGCGGCAAGATCCACGAGGAAGTCGAAAAGTTCTCGGTGGTCAAGACCCTGCAGGCGATCAAGGACGCCAACGTGGTGATCTTCGTCATGGATGCCCGCGAAGGCGTGGTGGACCACGACCTGAACCTGCTGGGCTTCGCCCTGGAAGCCGGTCGAGCCATCGTGATCGCGCTCAACAAGTGGGACGGCATGCAGCCGGGCGAGCGTGACTACGTGAAGACCGAGCTGGAACGCCGGCTGTTCTTCGTCGACTTTGCCGACATTCACTTCATTTCGGCACTGCACGGCACTGGCGTGGGCAACCTGTACCAGTCGGTGCAGAACTCGTTCAAGTCGGCGGTCACCCGCTGGCCGACCAGCCGCCTGACCCAGATCCTCGAAGACGCGGTCAGCGAGCACCAGCCGCCGATGGTCAACAGCCGTCGCATCAAGCTGCGCTATGCCCACCTGGGGGGTGCCAACCCGCCGATCATCGTGATCCACGGCAACCAGGTGGAGAAGGTGCCCAAGTCCTACTCGCGCTACCTGGAAAACACCTACCGCCGTGTGCTCAAGCTGGTCGGTACGCCGATTCGCATCGAGTACAAGGGTGGCGAGAACCCGTACGAAGGCAACAAGAACACCCTGACCGACCGCCAGGTCAACAAGAAGCGCCGCCTGATGTCGCACCACAAGAAGTCGGCCAAGAAGCGCAAGGACAAGCGCTGATGGTGCGGGAGCCGGCCTTGCCGGCGAAATGGGCAGCGCGGATCAACTGAACCGCGCTTACCCTTTCGCCAGCAACGCTGGCTCCTACAACCTGGCGGTCCAATCCGCTATGCTCGGAGCCTGACCGCGCAGGAAAGAGGGCTCCATGATCAGCAGCAAGTTGCCGAACGTCGGCACCACCATCTTTACCACCATGTCCCAGCTCGCCGTGCAAACCGGCGCCCTGAACCTGTCCCAGGGCTTTCCCGATTTCAACGGCCCGCAAGCGCTGCTGGACGCGGTAGGGCGGCACATCGGTGCCGGCCACAACCAGTATTCCCCCATGACCGGCCTGCCGGCCCTGCGTCAGCAGGTAGCGGCCAAGGTCGCTCGCCAGTATGGCGTGACGGTCGATGCCGACCACGAGGTGACCATCACCCCCGGCGCCACGGCCGCGATCTTCTGCGCCATCCACGCGGTGATCCGCCCCGGCGACGAAGTCATCGTCTTCGACCCCTGCTACGACAGCTACGAACCCGCCGTGGAACTGGCCGGTGGCCGTTGCGTGCACGTGCAACTGGGCGCCGACAGCTTTGCCATCGACTGGCAGAAACTCAGCGATGCGCTGAGCCCGCGTACCCGCATGATCGTCATCAACTCGCCGCACAACCCCAGCGGCGCGCTGATTACCCGTGCCGAGCTGGACCAGCTGGCGGCGCTGATCGCCGACCGTGACATCTATGTGCTCAGCGACGAGGTGTACGAGCACCTGGTGTACGACGGCGCGCGCCACGCCAGCGTGCTGGCCCACGAGGCCCTGTACGCGCGGGCCTTCGTGGTCAGTTCGTTCGGCAAGACCTACCACGTGACCGGCTGGAAGACCGGCTATGTGATCGCGCCGCCAGCCCTGAGTGCCGAGTTGCGCAAGGTGCATCAGTACGTCAACTTCTGCGGCGTGACGCCGCTGCAGTGGGCGCTGGCCGATTTCATGGCCGAGCACCCGGAACATGTCGAAGAGCTGCCGGCGTTCTACCAGGCCAAGCGCGACCTGTTCTGTGGCCTGCTGCAAGGCTCTCGCTTCCAGTTCAAGCCGGTGGCCGGTACGTATTTCCAGCTGGTGGACTATTCGGCGATTCGCCCGGACCTCGACGACGTGCAGATGTCGGTATGGCTGACCCGCGAACACGGCGTGGCGACCATTCCGGTGTCGGTGTTCTACCAGCAACCCATTCCCGAGCAGCGCCTGGTGCGCCTGTGTTTCGCCAAACGCGAGGAGACGCTGCGTCAGGCAGCGGAAAAACTATGCGCGATCTGAGTACATTGCCCAACCTGACCGTGGCGCTGGTGCAGACCAGCCTGGCCTGGCAGGACCGCATGGCCAACTACGAGCATTTCGAGGTGCTGCTGGAGCAGGCCCGCGGCGCGGACCTGATCATCCTGCCGGAGATGTTCACCACCGGTTTTTCGATGGACTCCGAAAGCCTGGCCGAGCCGGAAAACGGCCCCACCTACAAATGGCTCAAGAGCCAGGCCAGGAAGCTCGATGCCGTGGTGACCGGCAGCGTGATCATCCAGGCCGAGGACGGCAGCCACCGCAACCGCCTGCTGTGGGCGCGCCCGGACGGCGAGATCCTGTTCTACGACAAGCGCCACCTGTTCCGCATGGCCGGCGAGCACAAGCATTACACCCCCGGCGAGCGCCAGGTGCAGTTCGAGCTCAAGGGGTGGCGGGTGCGCCCGCTGATCTGCTACGACCTGCGCTTCCCGGTGTGGAGCCGCGATGCACAGGACACCGACCTGCTGCTGTACACCGCCAACTGGCCGGCGGCGCGGCGCCTGCACTGGAACCGCCTGCTGCCGGCACGGGGCATCGAGAACCTGTGCTACGTGGCGGCGGTGAACCGCGTGGGCACCGATGGCAAGGGCTTTGGTTACAGCGGCGACAGCCAGGTGCTGGACTTCCAGGGCGAGAGCCTGCTCAGTGCCGGCGAGGCCGACGGCGTGTTCACCGTGGTGCTGAGTGCGGCGGACCTTGCCGCATACCGCACGCGGTTCCCGGCCAACCTGGATGCCGATACCTTCGACCTGCACTGACCCCTTCGCCGGCAAGGCCGGCGCCTACGGGCATCCACCAGCCCCCTAGGCGCCGGCCTTGCCGGCGAAGAGTGACGCTCAATACACATCCCGCCGGTACCGCCCCAGCTCGATCAACTGCTCAAGCTCTTCAGCCCCCAACACCTCGGCCAGCACCGCATCCACACCCGCCGCCATGCCTTCAAGGCTGCCACAGATATAGATCGACGCTCCCTCCGCCAGCCATCGGCGCAGCTCATCAGCCTGTTCGCGCAGCCGATCCTGCACATACACCTTCTGCGCCTGATCCCGCGAGAACGCCAGGTCCAGCCGCGCCAGTTCACCACTTGCCAGCCAGCCCTGCAGTTCCTCCTCGCACAGGAAGTCATGCGCCCGGTTACGCTCGCCAAACAGCAGCCAGTTGCGTTGCTCGCTGTCCACGATTCGCGCCCTCAGCAGGCTGCGCAACCCGGCCAGCCCGGTACCGTTGCCGATCAGGATCATCGGTGCCGGAGCCGTCGGCAGATGGAAACCGCTGTTGCGGCGCAACCGCACGCTCACGCTCGCGCCCAGCGCCAGGTGTTCGGTCAACCAGCCCGAGCCCAGGCCCAGCGTGCCGTCCGGATGACGCTCCTGGCGCACGATCAGCTCCAGCACACCGTCACTGGCAATCGAGGCGATGGAGTATTCGCGCGCTGCCACCGGGATCAACGCATCCACCAGCGCCTGCGCGTGCAGGCCGATCAGGTGGCCGCGGCTGGCCGGCAACAGCCGCCCGCCCAGTGCATGGTCCAGGCGCTCCTCCAGGCCGTCCACACGCACAAGCGTGTGAGGCTCAAGGCCAAGCCTGTCGAGCAACGCCTTGACCGTCGAACCGGCATTGCGCGGCAGTACATCGACCAGGTCCCCGGCATCCCAGCGCTCTGGCTGCGACGGTTGCAGACCGAGCAAGTACACCGGTGCGCCCTGGCTGCCGGGGTTGAGCAGCTCGCGCCGGGTCAAGGTCCAGGCGCTGAACTGCGGCGGCTGCCAGGCAGACAGCGGCGCTGCGCCGGTCAATGCCGCCAATTGCTGCTGCCATTGCTGCAAGGCAGCAGGATCTGCACTGTCGACTTCCACGGCAGAGAAACTGGCGGTGGCACCGCGAGCCTCCAGCCAGTGCTGCAAGCTGCGCGCAAACCCGCAGAAATGCGGGTACTGGCGGTCTCCCAGTGCGAGCAGGGCGTAGTTCAGGTTACCCAGCGTCCACGGCTGGCCAAGCACCTTGCGCTCGAAGCCGCGGGCGCTGTCCGGCGCCTCGCCGTCGCCAAAGGTGCTGACCACGAACAGCGCGCGTTGCGCCTGCTGCAGATCGGTTTCGGTCAGCGTCGCCAGGGGCTGCACGCGCACCGCCAGGCCCGCCGCCTGCAGTTGCCCGGCGCTCTGCCAGGCCAGTTGTTCGGCGAAGCCGCTCTGGCTGGCAAACCCCACCAGCCATCCGTTGCCTGTGTCGCCGGCCGGGTTCAGGCCCTTGCGCGCCTCGCGTACCTGGCGCTTCTTGCGCCTGCGGTCCAGGTACAGCAGCCAGCCGGTGATGAAGAACAGCGGCATGCTCAGGCTGGCGAGGGTCACCAGGATGCGCCCGGTGAGCCCGAAGTAGCTGCCCACATGCAGGGCATACACGCTGGCCAGCAACTGCGCCTTGAACGACTTGTCGGTGTAGCGATCGTGCTTGCGTACCACGCCGGTGGCCGGGTCCAGGCTCAGGGTGTTGAGCGCGCGCTCGTGCTCGGCGTTGTCGAGCAGGTAGAACAGGGTGGCGGGCTGGCCGCCGGCCGGTGGCAGGCGCAGGTTGTAGGTGCGCAGGCCCGGGCCGGCCGCTGCCTGCAGGCTGGTCCAGATGGCGTCGTAGTCCACCACCAGCGGCGCCGCATCCTTGCCGGGTGCGGGCGGGCGGCCACGGCCTTCGCCGCGCTTGCGCTGTTCGCCTGCGGCCGGTGCATCGCCCAGCAACCGGTTCAGCCCCTCGCGGTACCACTCGTAGGACCAGAACAACCCGGTCAGGGCAAACAGCAGGTAGAACAGCAGGCACCAGGTACCGGCCACCGCGTGCAGGTCCCAGTTGAAGGCACGACCTTTCTTCGCCCAGTCCAGGGTCAGCCAGGTTCGCCAGTTCAGCGCCTGACGCGGCCAGCGCAGGTACAGCCCCGACAGGCAGAAGAAGATCAGCATCAGGGTACAGGCGCCGGTGATCTGCCGGCCGGTGTCGCCCATGGCGAGGAAGCGGTGCAACTGCAGCATCAGATCGAAGAATCCCTGGCCACTGACCGGGGGCTGCAGCTTGCCGGTGTAGGGGTCGGCATAACGCAGGGTGCCGCGGCGCTCGCCCGGCGGTGGGGTGAAGAAGATGCGCGCAGCTTCGTCGCTGCGCACGTTCACCCACAGCATCGACACCTTGTCGCCCTGTTCGGCCTCGACGCGGCGCACCAGTTCGGCCGGCGGCAGCACGCCTTCGTCGCGCACCTGCACCTTGAGCACCTGTGGGTTGAACAGGCGCAGCAATTCGTCCTGGAACGACCAGGTTGCCCCGGTCACTCCCATCAGCGCCAGCACCAGCCCGGCGGTGATGCCGAAGAACCAGTGCAGTTGAAACAGGCTTTTCTTCACCACATCGACCACCTTGTGTTGCGGGTTGCGTGAATGCGCCGCGCATTATGCCTTGATACACAAAGGCCCCGATCACCGAAGTGAACGGGGCCGGGCCTGCCAGCTGCCGTCAGAAGTGGAAGCTGGTGGTCAGCAGCGCCGTGCGACCGGCCGCCTGGTTGGCGTAGTGCGCCGCGTAGGCCTTGTCGTAGTAGACCTCGTTGGTGAGGTTCTGCACGTTCAGCTGCAGGTCGACGTTCTTGGTCAGCTTGTAGCTGGCCATGGCGTCGTAGCGCCAGTACGAATCGACCATCACGCTGTTGGTCACGTTGCCGAACACGTCGTCGACGTAGAAGGCACCACCGCCGAGGGTGAGTTTTGGCGTGACGTTGTAGGTGGTCCACAGGGTCAGGCTGTTGTTCGGCGTGTTGGGCATCTGGTTGCCGTCGTTGTAGCCGTCCACCAGCACACCGCCGACCGACTGCGCGCCACCGTCGACCAGCTTGGCGTCCATGTAGGTGTAGCCGGCGAATACCTGCCAGTCATTGGTCAGCTTGCCGGTGGCGGTCAGCTCCAGGCCATCGACGCGGCTCTTGCCGGCGTTCTGGTAGGTGTTGGCATCGACCAGTACGCGGGCGTTTTCCTTCTCGGTGCGGAAGATCGCGGCGGTCAGGTTCAGACGCTGATCGAGCAGGTCCCACTTGGTGCCGATTTCGTAGTTGGTGGTCTCTTCGGCCTTCAGGTCGCTGGTGGTGGTCGGCGTCAGCAGCGGGTTGCCGTCGCTGCCTTCACCCAGCGAAGCGCCGGCCGGGGTGGCCGAGGTCGCATACGAGATGTACACGCTGCCGTTGTCGGTCGGCTTCCAGGTCAGGCCCAACTGGCCGGTCACGAACTCGCTGGTGTCTTCGGTCTTGAAGCTGGTCGCACCACCCGCCACCTTGGTATTGGCCTTGGTGTCGAAGTGGTCGTAGCGCAGGCCCATGGTCAGCAGCCAGGCCGGGTTCAGCTCCAGGGTATCGGTCAGGTAGATGGCGCGGGTGCTGCTGGTGGTGTCGGCGCCGGCATCGGTACGGGTCACGTCGCCGCCCCAGGCCTCGTTCGGGTTGGGATTGGGGAACGAGGTGCACACACCCGGGATCTGGCCGGTGGCCGAAGAGCAGTTGCCGGAACGGAAGCCGGTGATGTCGTAGCCTTCCTTGGTGGAGGCCTCGCGGCTCAGCTCGATACCGGTGGAGAAGGTGTTCTTGAACCCGCCGATGTACACCTCGCCGAACAGGTCGGTCTGGTTGGTGGTGGTGCGGGTGTTGGCCACGCGGTTGTTCGGGCGGCGCCAGACTTCACCGTTGAGGATGTTGCCCTTGCTGTCGTCGGGCTGGCTGTAGATGAAGTCTTGCAGGGTGTTGCCGTGGCGCAGGGTGTTCTTGAGGGTCAGCGCATCGTTCAGGTCGTGCTCGACGGCGATGGTCGCGATATCGGCACGGGTCTTGTAGAAGTCGCGATCGACCAGGCCGTAGTAGTTGCTGCTGCGGCCGCCATCGTCAGGCTTGTCCGGGTTGGCCGAGGTGCGCCCGGCGGTGCTGCCCGAGCGCAGGCCGTAGGGGATGCCCGAATCCGGCAGGTCGTCGCTCTCCACGTGGTAGTAGTCCAGGCTCACGCGGGTCGGGGTACCCAGGCCGAATACCAGGGACGGGGCCACGCCCCAGCGGTCGTAGTTGACCTCGTCGCGACCGGCCACGTTGCTTTCGTGGCTCATCAGGTTCAGGCGAAACGCTGCGGTGTCGAGGAACTGGTAGTTGCCATCGAAGGTGTAGCGCTTGGTCTGGTCCGAGCCCCAGGTGAAGGCACCGTCGGTGCTGTTGCCCAGGTGGGCCTTCTTGGTCACCAGGTTGATGGTGCCACCGGCTGCACCGCGCCCGCCGATGGTCGAGTTGGGGCCCTTGGCCACTTCAACCGATTCGATGGCGAAGATCTCGCGGGTCTGCGAGCCCACGTCACGCACGCCGTCCAGGTACATCGAGCCTTGCGAGTCGAAGCCGCGAATGAACGGGCGATCGCCCGACGGGTTGCCGCCTTCGCCGGCGCCCATGGTGATGCCCGGCACGGTACGCAGGGCATCCTGCAGGGTCAGGGCGTTGGTGTCCTTGATGACCTGTTGCGGCACCACGGTCACGCTGCGCGGGATGTCCACCAGCGGCGCCGTGTACTTCTGCGACGAGGACTTCTCGACCTTGTAGTCGGTGCTGGCGGTATCGGCCTGGCCATTGATGCTGGTGGCATCCAGCGCGATCGAGCCGCTTGTGGCCGGGGCTGCGTCGGCCGCATAGGCCAGGTGGCCGGCGGACGTGGCGCTCAACGCGACCCCGATGGCAGAAGCAAGCAGGCGTGGTGAACTGACAGCGGTAGGCACGTAATGGCGCGACATCGGAAGGTCCCCAAGGTGTGAAGGCGCCGAAATATAATGTAAACAAATATGAGTAACAATTGAGATCAATTGCTATTCGTACTGAATTTACATTCTTTACACCTTTGTGTGGCGGTTTATGCCTGCTGAAACGTCCCGCCCCTCGCAAGGGGCTTGTACTGGTTCAATAAGAATCAATACCATTGACGCCCTTTAGCCGACCCCTGGTGCCTGCGCCATGCTTTTACACATTCCCGGCCTGTTCACCCGCGAAGAAGTGCAGCGTATTCGCCAGGCGCTGGAGCAGGCCGATTGGGCCGACGGCAAGATCACCGCGGGCTACCAGTCGGCCAAGGCCAAGCACAACCTGCAGCTGCCCGAGGCGCACCCGCTGGCCAAGGAAATCGGCAGCGCGATGATCGAGCGCCTGTGGAGCAACCCGCGCTTCATGTCGGCGGCGCTGCCGTTCAAGGTGTTCCCACCGTTGGTCAACTGCTACCGCGAAGGGGGCAGCTTCGGCTTTCACATCGACAACGCCATCCGCCAGCCGCGTGGCAGCCATGAGCGGGTACGTACCGACCTGTCGTCGACACTGTTCTTCAGCGACCCCGACGAATACGACGGTGGCGAGCTGGAGATCCAGGACACCTATGGCCTGCAGCAGGTCAAGCTGGCGGCAGGCGACATGGTGCTGTACCCCGGCACCAGCCTGCACAAGGTCAACCCGGTAACCCGCGGGGCGCGCTATGCGGCGTTTTTCTGGACCCAGAGCATGGTGCGCGAGGACAGCCAGCGGGCCTTGCTGTTCGAGATGGACAACGCCATCCAGCAGCTCACGGTGGATGTGCCCGACCACCCGTCGCTGATTCAGCTCACCGGCACCTACCACAACCTGCTGCGCCGCTGGGCAGAGGTCTGAGCCGTGACCTTCAACCTGCGTCGCGAAGAACAGGTCGATATCGACCAGTTGCATCAACTCATCGAACACAGTCCGGGCAAGGCGGCCCAGGCCCTGCTGGCGGCTGCCGCGCAGAACGTTGTCGAGGCCCAGCTGCTGCTGGGGCAGATCCTGCTCGACGGGCGTGGCATCGAGCAGGACCCGGCACTGGCGCGGACCTGGTTCGGCATTGCCGCCCGCCAGGGCAGTGCGATGGGGCACAACATGCTCGGGCGCTGCCTGGAGCATGGGTGGGGAGGGCAGGCCGACCTGGCGGCGGCGGCCGGTCACTACCGTGCGGCCGCTGCCGCAGGGCTGGACTGGGGCCAGTACAACCTGGCCAACCTGCTGGCCACGGGGCGGGGTGTGGGCCAGGACCATGCTGCGGCCCTGCACCTGTATCAGCAGGCCGCCCACGCCGGCCACGCCAAGTCGATGAACCTGCTGGGACGTTACCTGGAGCAGGGGCTGGCCTGCGCGGCCGACCGGCACGCCGCCATGCACTGGTATCGTCTTTCTGCCGAGGCCGGCGATTTTCGCGGGCAGTTCAGCCATGCGGCGATCCTCGCCGAGCAAGGCCACATGGAGCAGTCGCTGGTGTGGCTGCAAAAGGCCCTGGAGCAGGGTAACGGCAACTTCCTGCGTGCTGCAGTGGTCAGCCTGGAGCAGGCCGAGCAGCCGCAGATCCAGGCGATGGCGGGGGCCTATCGGCAGCGTCTGGAGCAGGTGTCGCGGCAGGCCACGGAAAGCCTTCACTCTCGGGTTTAGCCTGCCGCCTTTCTATGCTCGATCACTCCCATGCTTCTCAAGGAAGATCGACCATGAACAGCAACCACCGTATTGCCAGTCACCCGGGCCTTGCCTGCGCAGGGGGTCGCCATGAGTGACACCTGGAATTTCTCATTCATCGCCAGCCTCTACTCGGTGACGCCGGGCCACAAGGGCCGTATCGGTATCAGCCTGGTCGAAGGCGGCATCGACAACGATGGCTGGTTGCAGGTGATGACCGACACCCGGCTCATCAAGCCGGTCAATTTTCGTTTCGACTACGTCTCCCACACCGACCGGCGCATTACCTACAACATCTCCAGCTCTTCGGATACCGGGTTCTATCGGGGCGCGGCGGTGGGCAAGAACTTCAATCACTATGTGGGCCTGTTCCCGGGGGGTACCAGCGAGCCCTGGCTGGTCAAGCCCTTGGGGGAGTGGGGCGACCATGACGTGCTGCGACTGAAGCTCTATGACACCTACGAGTGCAGCATCGGCAACTACCGTCACTCCGACGGCATGGATTACCTGAATGTGATCAGCGGGGAGAACCTCGAGTTCGAGGCACATGTACTGCGTGTGCTGAGCTGACCGCGCGGGCCCATGAAAAAAGGCGACGGTAGCAACCGTCGCCTTTCGTGTGCAGCTGACCCGTGGTTACAGGTAGTACGCCTTCAGCGGCGGGAAGCCGTTGAACTCCACCGCGCTGTAGCTGGTGGTGTAGGCACCGGTCGACAGCCAGTACAGGCGGTCACCGATGGCCAGGTTCAGCGGCAGGCCGTACTTGTAGTGTTCGTACATGATGTCGGCGCTGTCGCAGGTCGGGCCGGCGATCACCACCTCTTCCATCTCGCCTTTCTTCTCGGTCCAGATCGGGAACTTGATCGACTCGTCCATGGTTTCGATCAGGCCGGAGAACTTGCCCACGTCGGTGTAAACCCAGCGCTCCACGGCGGTACGCGACTTGCGCGCCACCAGCACCACTTCGCTGACCAGGATGCCGGCGTTGGCGATCAGCGAGCGGCCAGGCTCCAGGATGATTTCCGGCAGGTCGTCGCCGAAGTCTTCCTTGAGAAAGCGAATGATCTCTTCGGCGTAGGTTTCCAGGCTGTTGGTACGGGTGATGTAGTTGGCCGGAAAGCCGCCACCCATGTTGATCAGCTTGAGCACGATGCCGTCTTCTTCCTTCAGGCGCTCGAAGATCACCTTGACCTTGGCGATGGCCGCATCCCACACGCTGATGTCGCGCTGCTGCGAACCCACGTGGAAGGAGATGCCGTAAGGCACCAGGCCCAGGTCGCGGGCCAGGATCAGCAGGTCCATGGCCATGTCGGTCTGGCAGCCGAACTTGCGCGACAGCGGCCAGTCGGCGGTGGTGGAGCCTTCGGTGAGGATGCGTACATACACTTTCGAGCCCGGTGCGGCCTTGGCGATATTGCGCAGGTCGGCTTCGGAGTCGGTGGCGTACAGGCGCACGCCCTTCTCGTAGAAGTAGCGGATGTCCTTGGATTTCTTGATGGTGTTGCCGTAGCTGATGCGCTCCGGGCCGATGCCGCGGGCCATCACCTTGTCCAGCTCGTAGATCGAGGCGATGTCGAAGTTCGAGCCCTTGTCCTTGAGCAGGTCGATGATTTCGACCGCAGGGTTGGCCTTGACCGCGTAGTACACCTTGGCGAATTCGAAACCGGCGCGCAGGTCGTCATAGGCCTGGCTGATCATGGCCGTGTCGATGAGCACGAACGGGGTTTCTTGCTTGTCGGCGAACGCCTTCATTTTGTTGAAGGTATCGCGTGCGAAGTAGTCTTCGACCTGGATCGACATGCTGGGGGACTCCATGGGCAAACTGAATGAATAAGTGGCTGCAACTGAGCGCCCTCCGTATCCCCACTTTGGTTCGCCTACTTCCCAAGGCATGTCGCCGAAAGCAAAAAGGTCAACCGGGTCGCAGAAGCTGCGCAGCGGGTGACCTTGCTGTCTCGTCGTCAGTACTTGAGCCGGATGGATCGTTTCCAGCATGGACGCTCGGCGCGAACTTTAGGACCTGAAGGATTCAAGATCAACAAAAAATCTCGCGTTTTTTCGCTACGCTGACGCACGTTGCAGACACCCCTCGTTTTAACCGACCCGGATGACAGGCAGATGTTCCCGAAGTTTTGCGAAGCGTTAAAAATACCCGCACGTTCGCAGCTTTTGCAGGCCAACTCAGCTAAAACAACGATGGCGTCAACTTCGGCGACGATGGCCCCAAAAGGTTGGGCAAGCGCACGCAAACAGCTTGAACGGGCAGGGCACGGGCACCGTTCGCAGCGGGGCGTGTGTGCATATTTTTAGCCGCTCGCATGGGCGCTGTTGCAGGGCAATCGCTCGGCGGTGATTGCCGGGTTTAATAAGAAACATTACTATTCGCAACCTCCCTCCCGCCTAGCGACGACCCCCGCACCGTGTCTCGACACAAAGGCTTCCTCGACCACTACCATGAGCTGATCGGCACCTGGACCCGCAAGTTGCGCAGTCGTCAGCAGGCCGAGGACCTCGCGCACGATGCCTTTGTGCGGGTGCTGGAAAACCCCGCCCTGCCAGTCGAGAAGCCGCGCGCCTATCTGCACCAGACGGCACGCAACATTGCCGTGGACGGCTACCGGCGCGAAGACCGGCGCCAGGCCCTGGAGCAGGAAGGGCTGGACCTGTCGCCCACCCCGGGCGATGACCCCGAGGCCTATGTGCATGCACTGGAGCTGGCCGACAGCGTGGAACGCGCCCTGGCCGAGCTGCCGCTCAACTGCCGCAAGGTGTTCATCTGGCAGAAGCTCGAAGGCCTGACCCAGGCCGAGATCGCCGAGCGCATGGGCTTGACCAAGAACATGGTCGAAAAGTATATGATCCGCACGCTCCGGCATCTGCGTGAGCACCTGGATGTGTCAACGAGATGAGTCAGGCAAATGTTTTCATGAATCAGGGCACATGCCCCTGCGGCGATGACGCCGTGCGCGACCAGGCCGCCGAATGGTTCGCCCGTGGCCGCGATGCGCCCCTGACGCCCCAGCAGCAGGCGCAACTGCATGCCTGGCTGGCGCAGCACCCCCAGCACAAATATGAATACGACCTGCTCGGGCGCCTGTGGGGCGCGGCCGACCTGCTGCCGCGCGAGCGCCTGCAGGCCTTGTGTGCGCCCGACCCGGTACGCCAGCTGCCGCGTCGACGCCTGTTGCGCCAGGCCCTGGCAGCCAGTGTGGTGGCGGTCGCGGCAGGGCTTGGCTGGTTCGGCTGGCAGCAGCACCAGCTCAATTACCAGGGCCAGATGCAGACCGGCCTGGGCGAGCGTCGCCAGCTCGACCTGCCCGATGGCTCGCGCCTGGAGCTCAACGGCCGCACGCGGGTGCAGGTGAGTTTCAGTGCCGGGCAGCGGGACATTCGCCTGGAGCAGGGCGAGGTGATGTTCAGCGTTGCCCATGATACGGCCCGCCCCTTCGTGGTCAGCACCGGCCATGGCAAGGTCACGGTCACCGGTACGCGCTTCGATGTGCGCCGCGACAGCGAGCAGACCCGCGTGGCGGTCGAGCAGGGTTCGGTGCGCGTGCAGGGCGACGGCCAGGGGCAGGCGCTGCTGAGCGCCGGCCTCGGTTCGCACATCGATGCCCATGGCGCGGTGGCAGCGCCCTATACGGTGGACGCCGCCGCGTTGACCGCCTGGCGCGGCGGCAAACTGGTGTTCAACGATGTGCCGCTGGGCGAGGTGGTGCGCGAGGTCTCGCGCTACCGCGAACACCCGCTGCGCGTGGCTCCCGGCAAAACGGCGGCGCTGCGCCTCAGCAGCAGCTTCAGCACCGATGACACCGACGCCCTGCTGCGCGCCTTGCCCAGCATCCTGCCGGTGGCCATCAAGGCCCATGCCGATGGCTCGCAAGAAATAATCGCAAAATAGATTCAGGTTTTTTTCCCGTTGTTCGTCTTCCTGCCCAACTGCAACTGCCAAGCATTTTCATTCGCAGGCGGTGGCCGATTTTCTGACCCTCAGGACTTCTCGACGACGTGAACAACAACAAGGTTTCCAAACGCTGGCTGCCGCTGGCACTGGCATTGGCCGTCAGCGGCGGCATCGCCAACAGCTACGCCGATTCGGCACCCACCAGCATCCAGATCCAGGCCCAGCCGCTGGCCGCGGCACTGGGCCAGCTGGGCCGGCAGACATCGCTGCAACTGTTCTTCAGCCCCGACCTGGTGGCCGGCAAACAGGCCCCGGCGGTGTCCGGCAACCTGGCCCCCGAACAGGCGCTGCAGGCCCTGCTGCAGGGCAGCGGGCTGACCTACGAGATTTCCCAGGGCACCGTGGTGCTGCACGCGGCGCAGCCAGTGAGCACGGCGCCCGGCACCCTGGAGCTGGCGCCTACCGACATCAGCATGGTCGGCGACTGGCTGGGCGACGCCCAGGAAAGCGTGGTGCAGAACCACCCCGGTGCGCGCACCGTGGTACGCCGTGAAGCCATGGTCGAGCAGGGCGCGCTGAGCGTGCGCGACGTGCTGCGCGGGGTGCCGGGTGTGCAGGTGCAGGACTCCAACGGCACCGGCGGCAGCGACATCGCGCTGAACGTCGGCGTGCGCGGGCTCACCTCGCGCCTGTCGCCGCGTTCCACGGTGCTGATCGACGGCATTCCCGCCGCATTCGCCCCGTATGGCCAGCCGCAGTTGTCGATGGCGCCGATTTCCTCGGGCAACCTGGACAGCATCGACGTGGTGCGCGGCGCAGGCTCGGTGCGCTATGGGCCGCAGAACGTCGGCGGGGTGATCAACTTCGTCACCCGAGCCATCCCCGAGAAGGCCACCGGCGAGCTGGGCACCACGATCCAGACCTCGCGTCATGGCGGCTGGAAGCACATCGAGTCGGCCTTCCTTGGCGGCACCGCCGACAATGGCCTGGGTGCGGCGTTGCTGTACTCCGGGGTCAAGGGCAATGGCTACCGCAGCAGCAACAACAGCAACGACATCGACGACGTGCTGTTCAAGACCCACTGGGCGCTGACCGACCGTGACGAGCTGTCGCTGAACTTCCATTACTACGATGGCAAGGCCGACATGCCCGGCGGCCTGACCCAGGCCCAGTTCGACAAGAACCCCTACCAGTCCGACCGCGACCACGACAACTTCACCGGTCGGCGCAAGGATGTCTCGCTTAAGTACCTGCGCCAGATCGACGACGTGACCCAGTTCGAGGTGCAGACCTACTACACCGACAGCTTCCGTGGCAGCAGCATTGCCGCGCGCGACCAGCAGACGCTGTCGTCGTACCCGCGCAGCTACCACACCTTTGCCGTCGAGCCGCGCCTGTCGCGGGTGTTCGTCACCGGCCCGGCCACCCAGGAGGTCAGCGTCGGTTATCGCTACCTCAAGGAAGCCATGCACGAGCAGGCCACGCGCCTGGCGCTGATCGACAACGTGCCCACCGTAACCCCTGAATCCGACGGCCACGTGTACCAGGACCGTACCGGCGGCACCGAGGCCAGCGCCTACTACATCGACAACAAGATCGACGTGGGCAACTGGACCATCACCCCGGGCGTGCGTTTCGAGCACATCAACACCGACTGGAACGATCGCCCGGTCATGGGCCTGGGCAACAAGCCGGTGGTTGCCAAGAGCCGCAGCGTGACCAGCAACGAACCGCTGCCGGCATTGAGCGTGATGTATCACCTGTCCGATGCGTGGAAGCTGTTCGCCAACTACGAGACCTCGTTCGGCAGCCTGCAGTACTTCCAGCTGGGCCAGGGCGGGCAGGGCGACCAGACCGCCAACGGCCTGCAGGCCGAGAAGGCCAAGACCTACGAGATCGGCACGCGCTATGACAACGGCAACTGGGGCGGCGAGCTGACCGCGTTCTACATCGACTTCGATGACGAGCTGCAGTACATCAGCAACGACGTGGGCTGGACCAACCTGGGCGCGACCAAGCACCAGGGCATCGAGGCCTCGATGCACTACGACCTGGCAGGGCTGGACCCGCGTCTGCAGGGCTTGAGTGCGAACGCCGGCTTCACCTACACCCGCGCCACCTATGAAGGGGCGATCCCGGGCTTCGAAGGGCGCGACCTGCCGTTCTACTCACGCCAGATCGCCAATGCCGGGCTGCGTTACCAGGTGGACCGCTGGACCTGGAATGTGGACGCCTATGCGCAATCCAAACAGCGTGCTCCGGGTACCGGCATGACCAGCAAAGGTGCCTTCACCGGCGACTACATCACCGAACCGACGGCTGATGGGCAGTATGGCGACATTCCGGGGTATGTGACCTGGAGTGCGCGGGGCGGGTATGACTTTGGTGCGCAGCTGTCGAACCTGAAGCTGGCGGCGGGGGTGAAGAACATCTTCGACAAGCAGTTCTTCACCCGTTCCAGCGACAACAATTCGGGGATCTACCTGGGCGAGCCGCGCACGTTCTATGTGCAGGCCAGTGTAGGGTTCTGACAACGCCTTCGCTACGCCGATCGCACAGGCCATGACCTGCCGGACCGGCGTTGTCAGCCTTGTCTGTTCGGCAGTAGATCGCGGTGGAGCTATTCAGGCCACCGTTTCGGCCGGCGACACGATGCTGGTCTTCATGCCCCGCGAACGCCCCGAGCTCAGGTACGCGGCAATCGATTCCTGGGTGACCTCGCCCAGGAACACGTTCTCGGCGTCCAGCACCGGCAACCACGAACGGTTGAACTCGTACATGCGCGACAGCAGGATGCGCAGGTGCTCGTCATGCGCGGCGGTGGCGTTGAACGTGCGCAGGAAGTCCGCGCAGGTGCCCTGCTGACGGTGCAGGTCGCGCCGGCGCACATAGCCCATCGCCTTGTTCTGGCCATCGGTGACCACCACGTAGCGACGGTCATGTTCGTCCATCAGCTCCAGCGCATCGGCCACCGACGTCTCGGGGCTCACCGATGGCGCGTTGTCTGCCGCATCCTCGGCACGCACCAGCAGCAGGCGCTTGAGGGTGCTGTCCTGGCCCACGAAGTTGCTCACGAAGTCATCTGCCGGGTGCGCCAGCAAGGTGTCGGGGTGGTCGATCTGGATCAGCTTGCCAGCGCGGAAGATGGCGATCTTGTCGCCCAGCTTGATCGCCTCGTCGATGTCGTGGCTGACCATGATCACGGTCTTGTTCAATGCACGCTGCATCTCGAAGAACTCGTTCTGGATCATCTCGCGGTTGATCGGGTCGACCGCACCGAACGGCTCGTCCATCAGCAGCAGCGGCGCATCCGCCGCCAGCGCGCGGATCACGCCGATACGCTGCTGCTGGCCACCGGACAGTTCACGCGGGTAGCGGTGCAGGTACTGCTTGGGCTCGAGCTTGATCATGCTCATCAGCTCGCGGGCCCGCTCGTGGCACTTGTGCTTGTCCCAACCGAGCAGGCGCGGCACCACGGTGATGTTCTCCTCGATGGTCATGTTGGGGAACAGGCCGATCTGCTGGATCACATAGCCGATGGTGCGACGCAGCGTCACCGCGTCCAGGTCGGTGGTGTCTTCGCCATTGATCAGCACCTTGCCCGAGGTGGGCGCGATCAGGCGGTTGATCATCTTGAGGGTGGTGCTCTTGCCGCACCCGGACGGGCCGAGGAACACGCAGATCTCGCCTTCGTTGACCGTCAGGCTTACCGAGTCGACGGCCTTTACGTCCTTGCCGTTGCTGTGGAAGGTCTTGCACAGGTTCTGAAGTTCGATCATTTGAGCAGTCCTTTTGGAGTCAGCGAGCGTTGCAGGGCTTGCAGCAGCAGGTCGGCGAAGATGGCCAGCAGGCTCACCAGCACGGCGCCGACCAGCAGCATCGACATGTCGCTGCGGCTGATGGAGGTCAGGATAAGTACGCCAAGGCCACCGGCACCGATGGTCGCGGCAATGGTCATCACGCCGATGTTCATCACCACGGCGGTGCGTACACCGGCCAGAATCACCGGTACCGCAATCGGCAGCTCGACCATGCGCAGGCGCTGGCCGAAGGTCATGCCGATGCCGCGGGCGGCTTCGCGTATGCCGGGCTCGACGTTGGTCAGCGCCAGGTAGGTGTTGCGCAGAATCGGCAGCAGTGAATACAGAAACACCGCGGTGATCGCCGGCAGCGGGCCCAGGCCCTGGCCGAACTTGGAATAGAACGGCAGCAGCAGGCCGAACAGGGCGATCGACGGCACGGTCAGCAGCACCGTGGCGCTGGCCTGCAGAGGCCCGGCAAGCACCGGAAAGCGGGTCATCAGAATGCCCAGGGGCACGCCGATCAGAATGGCCAGGGTGACCGCGATGCCGACCAGGGTGATGTGCTCCCAGGTCAGTTGCAGCACCTGGGCCCAGTCCAGGTGGGCGAAGGTATCAAGCAGACTCATGGTTGCTCCTCGGCAGGTGGATGCTGGCGCAGGTAGGCGGCGGCGACTTTGCTCGGGCTCTGGTGCTCGACGTCCACCTTGGCATTGAGCTGGCGCATGGTCTCGTCATCCAGTTGCTCGGCCAGCGGCTTGAGCAGCCCGGCCAGTTGCGGATGGGCGTCGAGTACGGCCTGGCGCACCACCGGGGCGGCGGTGTAGTCGGGGAAGTAATGCAGGTCGTCGTCCAGCAGCTTGAGGTCGAAGGCGCTCAGGCGCCCGTCGGTGGTGTACACCAGCCCGCTGAACACCTGGCCGTTGCGCAGCGCGGTGTACACCAGCCCGGCATCCATCTGGCGGATGTCGCGGCGGGTGAACTGCAGGTCGTAGGTCTGGGTCAGGCCCACCAGGCCGTCGGGGCGGTTGGCGAACTCGGTGTCCAGCGCCAGTACATGGCTGCGGTCGGGCTCGTCGCGCAGCACCTGATTGAGCTGGCTGATGCTGTTGACCTGCGGGTACTGCTCGGCGATGTTGCGCGGCAGCGCCAGGGCATAGGTGTTGCTGAACTTCGAGGGTGCCAGCCACACCAGGCCCTTCTTCGCGTCCAGCTGCTTGACCCGGGCGTAGGTGGCCTCGGCGCTGTCCATGCGTTCGTCGATATGGTTGTAGGACACCAGCGACACGCCGGTGTATTCCCACACCATGTCCAGTTGGCCGCTTTCCTGCGCGCTGCGCGCCAGGGTGCTGCCCAGGCCGCCGGTGATGCGCACGTCGAAGCCGTGGCTGCGCAGGTACTGCGCGGTGATTTCGGCCAGCACGGTCTGTTCGGTGAACACTCGCGCGCCGAGGCGGATCAGGGGTTTGTCGGCGGCCTGGGCGAATCCTGCGAACAGCAGGGCCGCGCCCAGCAACAAGGCGATTCTTTTCATGGGGGTTCCTTCGCTTAGTTGGCCAGGCCGCGTTCGAGCCAGCGGCGACTGCATTGGCTGACCAGCGCATCGAGCAGCAGGGCGAGCAAGGCCGTGGTGGCGGCGCCCAGCAACAGTTGCGGCTGGTTGTTAAGGGCGATGCCGGGGAATATCAGGCTGCCCAGGCTGTTGGCGCCGATCAGGAACGACAGCGGCGCGGTACCCACGTTGATTGCCAGTGCCACTCGAACGCCGCCGACGATGATCGGTACCGCGTTGGGCAGCTCGACCCGCCACAGCGTCTGGCGCGGGGTCATGCCGATGCCGGTGGCGGCTTCCTTGAGCGAGGCGGGGACGTTTTTCAGGCCTTCGTAGGTGTTGCGCACGATGGGCAGCAGGGAGGCGAGGAACAGCGCGAAGATTGCCGGGCCTGCGCCGATGCCCAGAAAGCTCAGGGCGATGGCCAGAACGGCCAGGGGGGGAACGGTGTTGCCAATGTTGAAGATCTGCATGAAGCGTTCGGCGCGGTCGACCCGGTGCGGTCGACTCAAGGCAATGCCGGCGGGGATACCCACGGCCAGCGCCGCCACCATCGAGCACGCCACCAGCATCAGGTGCGCTTGCAGGTAGAACCACAGATCGGCGCGGTAGTGCGCGATTGTATCGATGCCGATCCAGTGGATCAGCAGGGCCAGGATGACGAGCGCGGCGGCCCATCCCATCAGCCCCTTGCCATAGCGTTTAGCCACAGGCGGACTCCTTTTTTTTGTCGGCGGGCACACTCCCGTGGCGGCTGCCGGTCCAGGCAGCAGGCAGTGTGATCGCGATAAGCAGCGGGTCGCTCCGGTAGAGCGGAACACGCCATGAGCGCAGCCTCGTCAGGCGCATGTTGCCGATGAAACCCACCCTGACGAACGGTTGAAAACCGTATACGTAACATCTCGTAACAGGGCAGTGGACGTCTCCGCAGTCGCAAAGGTTCCCATCCGAAGCGGCATTTGGCCAGCGCAGATCGACCCAGTGGTTCAGTTAGGGGGTGAGTTTGGGCTATAATCGCCGCCCTTTTTTGAATCTCCAGTCAGGCGATTTCCCATGACCAACCAGGCCGCCGAAGTCGCGAAACGCCGCACCTTCGCCATTATTTCCCACCCCGATGCGGGTAAGACCACCATCACCGAGAAGCTGCTGCTGATGGGCAAGGCGATTGCCGTCGCCGGTACGGTGAAATCGCGAAAGTCCGACCGCCATGCCACCTCCGACTGGATGGAAATGGAAAAGCAGCGTGGCATCTCCATCACCACCTCGGTGATGCAGTTCCCGTATCGCGACCATATGGTCAACCTGCTCGATACCCCCGGCCACGAAGACTTCTCCGAAGACACCTACCGCACCCTGACCGCAGTGGACTCGGCGCTGATGGTGCTCGACGGCGGCAAGGGCGTAGAGCCACGCACCATCGCCCTGATGGACGTGTGCCGTCTGCGTGACACGCCCATCGTCAGCTTCATCAACAAACTCGACCGCGATATCCGCGACCCGATCGAGCTGCTCGACGAGATCGAGGCGGTTCTCAAGATCAAGGCCGCGCCGATCACCTGGCCGATCGGCTGCTACCGCGACTTCAAGGGCGTGTACCACCTGGCCGGTGACTACATCATCGTGTACACCCCGGGCCACGGCCACGAGCGTACCGAGGTGAAGATCATCGAGAAGCTCGACTCGGACGAAGCCCGCGCCCACCTGGGTGACGAGTACGAGCGCTTCATCGAGCAACTGGAACTGGTGCAGGGCGCCTGCCATGAGTTCGACCAGGACGAGTTCATCAACGGCCAGCTGACCCCGGTGTTCTTCGGTACCGCGCTGGGCAACTTCGGTGTGGACCATGTGCTCGACGCGGTGGTCGACTGGGCGCCACGTCCGCTGCCACGTGTGGCCCATGAGCGCACCGTGGAGCCGACCGAAGAGAAGTTCAGCGGCTTCGTGTTCAAGATCCAGGCGAACATGGACCCCAAGCACCGCGACCGCATCGCGTTCATGCGCATCTGCTCGGGCAAGTACGAGAAGGGCATGAAGATGCGCCACGTGCGCACCGGCAAGGACCTGCGCATCGGCGACGCACTGACGTTCTTCTCGTCCGAGCGCGAGCAGCTCGAAGAGGCGTTCGCCGGCGACATCATCGGCCTGCACAACCACGGCACCATCCAGATCGGCGACACCTTCACCGAGGGCGAGAGCCTGGGCTTCACCGGTATCCCGCACTTCGCCCCTGAGCTGTTCCGCCGCGTGCGCCTGAAGGACCCGCTCAAGTCCAAGCAGCTGCGCCAGGGCCTGCAGCAACTGGCCGAAGAGGGCGCCACCCAGGTGTTCTTCCCCGAGCGCAGCAACGACATCATCCTCGGCGCCGTGGGTGTGCTGCAGTTCGACGTGGTCGCCAGCCGCCTGAAGGAAGAGTACAAGGTCGAGTGCGGCTACGAGCCGATCACCGTGTGGTCGGCGCGCTGGATCAGCTGCGACGACAAGAAGAAACTCGAGGAATTCAGCAACAAGGCCGTGGAAAACCTGGCCATCGACGGTGGCGGTCACCTGACCTACCTGGCGCCGACCCGGGTCAACCTGGCGCTGATGGAAGAACGCTGGCCGGACGTGAAATTCCGCGCCACCCGCGAACACCACTGAGTTTTCGCACGCCCCCACGCCCGCGCAGCCCCCTGGCTGCGCGGGCGTTTTCGTTTCAGCCCCCCGCCGCCGGTGGGCGATGGCTTGCCTGGCCCAGGCGGTAGACCAGCAGGGTCAGCGAGTCGGCGTTCTTGAGCATGATTCGCGAGCGCACCACCGCATCGTCCAGAAAGCGCTGGCGCGCGACCGCCAGGTCATGGGTGTCGGCGATCTTGAGGATCAGGCTCAGGCCCTTGTTGTCGTCACGGGTGATGTCGCGTCGGGTACCGTCGCGTGAGCGCACCACGAACAGGCGCCGGGCCGGTGAACGGTGAGAGAACGCCTCGTCGTGCTGGCGCCTGAGCCAATCCTGCTGCTCGCCGGGCATGAGCAGGTCGGCAAACGCCAGCGAGGCATCCAGGTAGCGCATGTCGCGTGTGTCATAGGCGATATGGGAGAACTCGTGCAGCAGGCAGTTGGCACGCGCAATGGCATCGGCTTCCTGCCAGGATAGCTCGGGCCTGAGCTGGAGCCTGCCCAGGTAGCTGACGTCGAAATAGGCGTCCAGCAGAAACAGTTGCCGGAGCGGGTCATGGGGCGAGGTGAAGGCGATGCCGGTGTAGTTGCCGATATTGCTGGCCAGGATGTAGCGCCTGGACGTGGCGACCGAATAGTCCTGCGAGGTCATCAGTTCGAAGAGTTTTTCCACCGGTTCGCGTACGCGCTGCAGCAGGGCTTCGTCGGGTTCGACGCCGAAGAAATCGCTGAGGATCGTGCGGGTCTGTGCCGGCATGCGTTGCACCGGGCTGGCCTGCTGCAGGTTGTCCAGGCAGATGCCCAGGTAGTCGAGCGCCGTGCGGTGAGCCTGGCGCAGCATGCGCGCGCGGGCCGGCATGAGTCGCTGGATCTGGCGCATGCCCACGGCCCGGATGACGATATCGTTGCCGGCCATCACCTGACGCGAGGCCCACCCGCCCAGCCTGCCGATGATGCCACCACTTAGCACGGGTATGGCCTGCTGCGGGTCGATCTGCCAGCGGCCGTTGCCTTCGCTGCGCAGGCGTGGCCCTGGTTCGTCGATGCCCGGCGCACTCAGGTGCCAGCGCTGGTCCAGCTGGCGAACGCCGTACACCTTGCCCTCCAGGCAGGCGAACTGCGTCTGGCCATCGACGTCGGTATAGATCTGCTCGCGGCTGGCCAGGCCATCGAGGGACTGCTGCGGCACTTCGTAGGCGGACAGCCGCTGGTGCGACGCCTGCCCCAGGCGCCGCCAGAATTCGCCTTCGTCGGCCGGCAGCGCGCCAGGGCCCTGTTCGCGCACGCCATGCCCGGCCAGCAGGCCCTGCACCAGGGTGCAGGTCAGTTCCGACAAGGCCTGCGCCCAGTCGCCCGAGGGGCGCTCGGCCAATTGCAGCAGCGACAGTTCGCCCTGCCACGCGGCCAGCAGCAGGCCGATGCGGCCGGGGATGAACAGGGTCAGTTGGCTCCAGAGCAGCCCGAGTACCTCTTTCAGGGTGGCCCAGCGGGCTTCGGCGGTACTCACCAGTTGCGTATGGGCCATGCCCTGCAGCAACGCTGCATTGGTCTCGAACAGGTACTGCAGGGCGTTGCCATGCACCGGGCGCCAGGCCAGGGTCACCGGCTGCTGGGCATACAGCGGCAGCTCGAAATCGAATTCGGCGCTGTAGGGCAGGTGGGCCTCGGTGAACCCACCGTGGTCGTAGCGCGGGCGCATCGTGTCGGGCATGCAGGCCAGTATCCGGGCCTGCAGGGCCGGCACGCTGCGAAGCTGCTGCAGCAGGTCGGCCGAACTGCTGAAGGCCTGGAACAGACCGCCGGCCTGGTACGGCGTGTACATCACCACGGGGCCGGGCGCGGGGCTGGCGTACATGAACAGGTACACCCCGGGCACGGTATCGGGGGGCAGGCCGCTGTCGGCGATCAGTTCCAGGGGCACCAGTTGTGCGGCGGGGGCTGGCAGCTGGTCACGGGCGGTGGCGTCGGGCTGCTCGACGACGGCGCGGATGCACTCGACGTCGGCTGCGCCCAGTTGCCCCTGGAGCCGGGCGCGCCACGCCGCCTCCAGCAGTTGCCCCGGCAATTGCCGGCAGAACAGCCGCAGGCGCCTGGGGTAGCTCGCATGGTTGCGGTCCAGTTGCTCGGCCAGCAGCTGGCGATAGCCTTGACCCAGGTCCAGTTCGCGCACCAGCGCCCGCAGGTAGGCGGCATCGATGCGCGCAGGCACGGTCATGTCGCCCTCGAGCGTGATTGCGGTGATGGCGTGGTCCCAGTCGCGGTAATGGTTGAGCGCGTAGTCGACCAGGGTCTGGCGATGCTGGATGCTGGCGGCCGCTTCGCCTGTGGGGACCTCGCCGGTGGGCGGCAACGCGGTGACCCAGCGCGTGGTGGTGATCAACAGCTGGTCGGCAGGGTAGCGGCCGGCCGCGAAGTCCTGGTCCAGGCGGGCCTGGACCCGTTGGCGGGCATAGTCGGTCACCGCCGGGATGTCGAACAGGTAGTCCTGTGATGACGGGCTTTGCAGCAGGTTGCGCCCCAGAACCTGCAGGTAGCCGTACTGTTCGCTGGGGACGGCCTGCGCCAGCCAGTCAGGCAGTTGGGCACGCAGGCGCCGGGCACTGGCCAGGCGCTGCAGACGCTGCAGGTAGCGCAGTGTGCCAGGCGTGTCGAGCGTGCTGCGCAGCAGGTCGGGCAGGTGCGCGGCAGGCAGGCCGCGCCGGGTGAGCCGGTCGAAGGCGCGCACCGTTGCGGCCACGTCGTGTTCGGCCTGCCAGCTCTGCAGGTGGTGCGCAGGTGCGCCTGCCAGCGCCAGCCATTGAAAGCGTTGCGCGGCGGGGTAGCGCGCTGCGACGGCCTGCTCCAGCGCCAGGCGCGAGGTGAATGCGGCAAAGCCCTGGTCGAGGGTCCACAGCAGCCACAGATCGGGCTGTGCCTCGAGCGGCTGGCGGGTCAGCAGCAGGACCTCGCTGCTGGGTGCCTGGTCCAGGGCCAGTTGCCAGGCCCAGGCCGGCGCTGCCGGCGAGGGCGCCGGAAACAGGGCGGCGTGAATCAGCGCGCGTGCCGGGGCTGGCAGCAGGCTGTCGTGGTCGAGCAGGCGGTATTCGAGGGTCAGGGCCAGTTGCCACAGGTGCTTGAGGTACGTGCGTCGCTGCGCTTGATACTGCGTCAGGGCGCTCGCCAGTTGGCTGGCGGTGGCATCGGCGACCTGTGCGACAGCCTGTCGGGCCAGCGCCAGGTCGAGCGCAGGCAAGGCCACAGGCTGTTCGGCCACCACCGGGCCGCTGACCAGCCAGCGTTCATCCAGCGAGGTACCGATACCGCCGAGACGCTGCCACACCAGTTCGGCCAGGCTCAGCCAGGTGCGCCCGGCGCCGGGCTGGCCCAGGCGTACCTGGGGCACTGGCGGGCCCTTGTCCAGCACTGCGGCAAGGGCCTGGTCGAGCCCTGCCGCAGTCACCGTCTCCAGGCCTGGTACCTCTTCGAACAGTGCCTGCGCGTGGCCGGCCAGTGCGCTCACCAGCCGGTTCAGTTCCTCCAGGCCAGCGCCGGCTGCCTGTGCCGACGCTTGCAGCCGGGCCAGGGTGGCCGGGCTGTCGTGGGCGTGGGGCGAGGTGCCCAGGCGTGCGAGTTCGCCGGCCAGTCGACTGTCGAGATCCAGTGCCTGGCGGCATGCCTGATAACCGTCGTGGCCGCTGTCGGGGCGCAGTTGTGTTTCGATGTCCTGTTGCTGGGCGCTCAGCACCTGGCCAACCCAGCTGTCCAGTGCAGGGGCGGCCAGCGGTTGCAGGTGCAGGGCGCTGATGCGCAAGGCGTCCAGTTGGCTCTGCCGCGATGGGCTGACCACCGGGCGCCAGCTGTCGCGCAACCGGGGGTCGGTCAGCGACGATAACAACGCCCGCTTGCTGGCATGGCGCTCCAGCCCGCGTGCAGCACACCAGGTGAACACCGGGCCGGCACGGGTGCCGAGCGTGAGCACGCCCTCCAGCAGTTGGCTGTGGCCTTGCGCGGTAGTGACGTTGAGGCTGAACGCCTGCAGGGACGAGAGGGCCTCGGTGTCCAGCCATTGCAGCAGCGCTGCATGGTCGGTTTCGGCAAGGGCGCCGGCCCAGGCCTGGCGCGTGATCGCCTCGCGCACGCGCGCGCCCATCAGGCGGGCCAGTTGCCGGGCCGGCGTTTCGCTGCCGGCCTTGGCGGTATGCCAGTACCGGTGCAGTTGCCGTTGGCAGTCGCGTGCTGCCGCCAGGCGCTGCGGCGCCGCTGCAGCGGTAGCGGTGGTGGTGGCCAGGGCCTGCTCCCACAACGAGTCGGCTGGCGGCTGGCCCAGTACCTGCTGCTGCAGCTCGCCCAGCGCCTGGCCCTGGCGAGCGGCGATGACCAGCATCAGGTACTCGAACACCTCGTTCTCCAGCCGTTCGACCTGAACATCCACGATGCCGCCCTGGCCTGCCAGCAGGCGATCCCTGGGGGCGATGTAGTGCAGCAGTACGTGCGGGTGGCCGCTGCTCAGCAGTTCAACGAGGTGGTGCTTGAGCTGGGTACGGTCTTCGAAGCGCAGCAGCCCCAGCAACGGGTGGTAGAAAAAAACACGGGGGTGCGTGCTGCGGCTCAGCAGCAGGCTGGCGGTCAGTTCGCTGGCGTGGGCGCTGGCGGTGATCGCGCTCAGGCGGTCGATTCGCGGCGCGTCGGGCCCTGGCGCCTGCAGCCAGCCTTGCAGCCAGCGATGCTCCTCTTCATCGAGGCTGTCTCGGGTCTGTGCCAGGTGATCGGCAAAGCGCTGGCGCAGCGCAATGCGGTGAAAGTACGGCAGGGTCTTCAAGGGCATGGTGTGTGCTCGGCAGTGGGTGGGCGCCGGGCAACGGGCGGGCTGCGCTGTTGCCCCGGCAAGGGCTTCAGGCTGCCGGGGCACACAGGCCGAGGGTGGTATCTATTGCAGGGTGGCTCAGTTGCCGGCCTTGATGCTGGTCCAGATGCGGGTGCGCAGGCGGTCGATCTTGGCCGGCATGGCCTGCAGGGCGAACAGCTTGCCGAGCATGGCATCGGTCGGGTAGATCATGCTGTTGGCCTTGAGCGCCGGGTCCACCAGGCGGTCGGCTGCCTGGTTGCCGTTGGCGTACTGCACATGGTTGCTGATGTCGGCCATCACCTCGGGCTGCAACAGGTAGTTCATGTAGGCATAGCCGGCCTTTTCGTCCGGGGCATCGGCGGGCATGGCGACCATGTCGAACCACATCGGCGCGCCTTCCCTGGGAATCTCATAGCCCACCTTCACCCCGTTTCTGGCCTCTTCTGCACGGTTTCTGGCCTGCAGCACGTCGCCGGAGAAGCCCACCACCACGCAGATATCGCCGTTGGCCAGGTCGCCGGTGTACTTGGAGGAGTGGAAGTAGCTGATGTACGGGCGCACCTTCATCAGCAGGGCCTTGGCCTTCTCGTAGTCGGCCGGGTCCTGGCTGTGGTGCGGCAGGCCCAGGTAGTTGAGCGCGATCGGCAGCAGTTCGGGGCCGTTGTCGAGGATCGCTACACCGCAGCTCTTGAGCTTGCTGATGTTCTCGGGCTTGAAGATCAGGTCCCAGGAGTCCACCGGGGCATTCTCGCCCAGCGCCGCCTTGACCTTGTCGATGTTGTAGCCGATGCCGGTGCTGCCCCACAGGTAGGGGAAGCCGTAGCGGTTGCCCGGGTCGTTGACTTCCAGCGCCTTGAGCAGCACCGGGTTGAGGTTCTTCCAGTTGGGCAACTGGCGCTTGTCCAGCGCCTTGAGCGCCTTGCCCTGGATCTGCCGGGCCATGAAGTGGTTGGAGGGGAACACCACGTCGTAGCCCGAATTGCCGGTCATCAGCTTGCCGTCGAGGGTTTCGTTGCTGTCGAACACGTCATAGGTGGGCACGATGCCGCTGGCGGCCTGGAAGTTCTTCAGGGTGTCGGGGGCGATGTAGCTGGACCAGTTGTAGATTTTTACCGAGTCGGCCGCCTGGGCGATGGAGGCGGCCAGCAACAGCGGGGCGAAGAGCAATGGGCGCATGTCCGGATTCCTTGCTTGGTCTGTTTTTGTCGAAGGAGGCAGGCGATCAAAGGATCAGAAAATCAATACGTAGGTCTTGCGCACGGTCTCGTGGATATCCCAGATACCGGTGCTGTTGGCCGGCAACATCAGTGCGTCGCCGGCTTCTATGGTCAGCGGCTCGCCGCCGTCGGGGGTGAAGGTGCAGCGGCCCTTGATGAAGTGGCAGAACTCCTGCTGCTCGATCTGGCGCCGCCAGCGACCCGGGGTACATTCCCAGATGCCGGTTTCGACGCCGTCGTTGCGCTCCACGCAGGTCACCGAGGTGACCGCCACCGGCTCGCCCAGGGGCACGGCCACCGGGTTTGACTGTTCGAGAGCGACGCTATGGGTGTGCTTGAACTGGGTAATGCGCATGCCGGTGGTCCTGTGCAGGGGGAAGTCAGTGCATCAGGCTTTCCATGAAGTCCGCCACACCGCTGGCCAGGCGCCGGCGCCAGGGGGCGCTGGCCGGGTTGGCGAGGGTCTGGTCTTCGTGGACGAAGCTCTTGATGATCGCGTTGTAGCCGAGCCAGCGGCACGGCTCGGGCTCCCAGCGCGCCAGGCTGTTCAGGCGCGCCGCGGGGTGTACCCAGGGCTGGGCGGTGAGTGCGTTGCGTTGGCCCAGGATCAGCGCCGCCACGGTGCGCCCGCCCAGGTTGCTGGCGCCCACGCCTTCGCCGCCATAGCCACCGGCCAGGGCGATTCCCTGCTCGGCATCGCACAGCATGTGCGGGCGAAAGCGCCGCGCCATGCCCAGGTTGCCGCCCCAGGCGTGGGTGATGTCGACGTTCTTGAGCTGCGGAAACAGCTCGCCGAACAGGTAGCGGCGCAGGCCGATTTCGCTGTCGCTGAGGGTGAAGTCTTCGCGCAGGCGCCCGGCGAAGCGATAGCCGCCGCGGGCGCCGAACACCAGGCGGTTGTCGGCACTGCGCTGGCCGTAGGTGACCTGGCGGCTGTTTTCGCTGAAGGCCTGACCGGCGTTCAGGCCGATCTGCTCCCACACCTGCTCAGGCAGCGGCTCGGTGGCCACCAGCAGGCTCTGTACCGGCAACTGATAGCGCCCCAGCGGCGGCAGCCCGACGGCATAGCCTTCCACCGCCGGCACCACCCACTGGCAGCGCACCTGTGCCTGGGCGGTGCGTACCTGCCCCTTGTGCCAGTCGATGACCGGGCTGTTCTCGTAGAGCTTCACCCCCAGACGCTCGACGGCCCGGGCCAGGCCGCGCACCAGTTTGGCCGGGTGCACGGTGGCCACGTTCGGCGTGTAGATCGCCCCATAGGGCTTGGCGATGCGCAGCTGCGCGGCCAGCTCGACCGGGCTCAGCCAGCGATACTCGGCCTCGTTCAGGCCCTGCCGGTAGAGCTTTTGCAGGTAACTGCGCAGGCTCGCTTCCTGCTCGGGGTAGCGCGCCGCGCAATAAAGGGCGCCGCCCTTGCGGTAGTCGCAGTGGATGCCTTCGCGCTCGAGTACCGTTTCCACTTCGTCGGGGATGCCGTGCAGCAGGTCATAGGCGTCGCGGCGCTGTTCGGGGGAGCAATCGGCCAGCAGGCGGTCTTCGCCCAGCAGGTTGCCCATCAGCCAGCCGCCGTTACGCCCCGAGGCGCCGAAGCCTGCGATGTTGGCCTCGACGATGGCGATGTTCAGGTGCGGTGCCTGGCGCTTGAGGTAGTAGGCGCTCCACAGGCCCGTGTAGCCGGCGCCGATGATGCATACATCCACGTCCAGGTCCTGGCGCAACGCCGGGCGCGCGATCAGCGGCTCGTCAAGCTGGTCCATCCAAAGGCTGATACTGCGCCATGCCTGCATTGTGTTCGGCTCCACATCCGTAACGGTGTGGGCCGATGCTAGGGCTGGGCGGGCGGATTGTCTTGCGTGCGTGTCCGCAGAGAAATCTGTTGCACGTAGGCCTTGGGCGACAGGCCGGTGTGCTGGCGAAAGCACTTGTAGAACGCCGACAGTGAATTGAAGCCGGCGGCGAAGGCCAGGTCATCGACCTTGGGCGCCGGGCCTGCGCGCTCCAGTTCAGCCAGCAGATGCTGCAGGCGGGCCTGGTTGACGTAGCGGTAGAAGCTCTGGCCCAGCACCTGGTTGAGCAGGTAGGAGATCTGGTTGCGGCTGTAGCCGCACTCGCGGGCGACCTGTTGCAGGTCCAGTTGCGGGTCCAGATAGGGCTGGCGACGGGTGAAGTAGTGCTGCAGGTCCTGGGCCATGAAGCTCAGCTGGCGCGGTGACAGGCCCAGGCGGCTGGTGGCCGGGCGCAGGCTGGGGTGGCCGGTGTGGCGTGAAGGCTCGCGCACCAGCGAGGCGTATTCGTTGACCTGCCAGATCAGGCCGTCGCGCACGGTGATGGCCTCGCTGGCACGAAACGCGGTGATGCCGTCGCCGCCGCGCAGCGTTACCTGGTACTGGATGAAGGCGGTGCAGCCGTCGGTGCGGATGCGGTCGCTGTGCACGATGTCCTCGCCGTCCTGGCGCGGCATGCTGGCGGCCACGTATTCGCGCAGCTCGGCCAGGTGCAGTACGCGGTTCTGGAAGAAGTCGTTGTACTGGATGTCGGGGTGATAGAGCGCCATCACGCCGTCGAGGTCGCGGTGTTTCCAGCACAGGTGGTAGCGCAGCACGGTGGCGGCGGTTTCGGCGGTGTGTTCGGGGCCGTCGGGGATCGGGTGTGCGGCCATGGGGCTGGCTCATTGGAGGTAGGAAAGCAGAATACCTGCAGGGCCCTATCGCGGGTCAAGCCCGCTCCCACAAGGACAGCAGTGATCCGTGTGGGAGCGGGCTTGACCCGCGATTGCTGGCGCAGCGGTTCTAGAGAAACTGCTCCGCATAGTGGCACGCCACCTGCCGTGTACCCACCGGCCGGAACGCCGGCTCTTCACTGGCACAGCGCTCGGTGGCATACGGGCAACGCTTGTGGAACGCGCACCCCGGCGGTGGGTTCAGCGGGTTGGGCAACTCGCCCACGATCCTGATCTTTGGCTTGAGCGGGTCGGGGTGAATGGTCGGGGTCGCCGACAGCAGGGCCTGGGTGTAAGGGTGCAAAGGCCTGGCATAGATATCCTCCTTGGGCCCCATTTCCGCCGGGCGCCCCAGGTACATCACCAGTACCTGGTCGGCCACATGCCGCACCACCGCCAGGTTGTGCGAGATGAACACGTAGGCGGTGTTGAACTCCTTCTGCAAATCCATGAACAGGTTCAGCACCTGCGCCTGGATCGACACGTCCAGCGCCGAGGTCGGCTCGTCCGCCACCAGCACCTTGGGTTGCAGCATCATGGCCCGCGCCAGTGCGATGCGCTGGCGCTGGCCACCGGAGAACATGTGCGGGTAGCGCTGGTAGTGCTCGGGCCGCAGGCCCACCTGCTGCATCATCGCCTGCACCTTTTCGCGGCGTTCGGCCCTGGACAGCCGGGTGTTGATCAGCAGCGGCTCGGCCAGTTGGTCACCGACCTTCTGGCGCGGGTTGAGCGAGGCATAGGGGCTCTGGAACACCATCTGCACATCGCGGCGCAGTTGCCGGCGCTGCTGCTTGCTGGCACCGGCCACCTCCTGCCCGGCGATCTGCAACGAGCCCGACGACGGTTCCTCGATCAGGGTCAGGGCGCGGGCCAGGGTCGACTTGCCGCAGCCGGATTCGCCGACCACGGCCAGGGTCTTGCCGGCCTCCAGTTCGAACGACACCCCATTGAGGGCGCGTACCAGGGCATGGCCCTTGAACAGGCCCAGGGACACTTCGTAATGACGGGTGAGGTCACGGGCGGTCAGTACGACGCTCATCACGCCACCTCCTGGTTGAGCGGGTAGAAGCAGCGGGCCAGGCTGTGGGCCTTGGGGTCCAGGCTCGGACGTTGCTGGCGGCAGTGGTCCTGCACGTAGGGGCAGCGCGGCGACAGCAGGCAGCCGTGGGGCCGGTCGTAGCGTCCGGGCACGATGCCGGGCAGGGTCGCCAGGCGCTCGGCGCCTTCGCTGTGCTCGGGGATCGCTGCCAGCAGGGCTTCGCTGTAGGGGTGCGCAGGCACCTCGAACAGCTCGGGCACCTGGCCGACTTCCACTGCCTGGCCGGCATACATCACGCACACGCGGCGGGCGGTTTCGGCCACCACGGCAAGGTCGTGGGTAATCAGGATCAGCGCCATGTCCTGCTCTTTCTGCAGGTTGAGCAGCAGCTCCATGATCTGCGCCTGAATGGTCACGTCCAGCGCCGTGGTGGGCTCGTCGGCGATCAGCAGCTTGGGTTCGCCGGCAATCGCCATGGCGATTGCCACGCGCTGGCTCATGCCGCCGGAGAGTTGGTGGGGGTAGGCATCCAGGCGGCTTTCCGGGGCCGGGATCTCGACCTTCTTCAGCAGCTCCAGCGCACGCTGGCGCGCCGCCTTGCCGCGCAGCCCCAGGTGCTGGCGCAGCACCTCCTCGATCTGGAAACCCACGGTGTAGCTGGGGTTGAGTGCGGTCATGGGGTCCTGGAAGACCATCGCCATGTCCTTGCCGACCACCTTGCGCCGCTGCCGGCCGCTCAGGGTGAGCATGTCGCTGCCGTTGAAGGTCAAGGCGTCGGCGGTGATGCGCCCGGGGGCGTCGATCAGGCCCATCAGCGCCATCATGGTCACCGACTTGCCCGAGCCGGACTCGCCGACAATCGCCAGCACCTCGCCCTTTTCCACGTTCAGGTCGAGGCCGTCGACCACCGGTACCGCCGAGGCGTCGCCGAAGCGCACGCTCAGGTTCTTGATGTGTAGAAGTGACATGGGCTTCTCCTCAGGCGGCATTCTTGAGTTTCGGGTCCAGCGCATCGCGCAGCCCGTCGCCCATCAGGTTGATTGCCAGCACGCTGAGCAGGATGGTCAGGCCCGGCAGGCTGACCACCCACCAGGCGCGTTCGATGTAGTCGCGGGCCGAGGCCAGCATGGTGCCCCACTCCGGGGTCGGCGGTTGCACGCCCAGGCCCAGGAAGCCCAGCGCGGCGGCATCGAGAATCGCCGAACTGAAACTCAGGGTGGCCTGCACGATCAGCGGCGCCATGCAGTTGGGCAGCACGGTGACGAACATCAGGCGCGGCAAGCGTGCCCCGGCCAGGCGTGCGGCGGTGACGTAGTCGCGGTTCAGCTCGCCCATCACCGCGGCGCGGGTCAGGCGCACGTAGGCCGGCAGCGAGACGATGGCGATGGCGATCACGGTGTTGATCAGGCCAGGGCCCAGGATCGCCACGATGGCCACCGCCAGCAGCAGCGAGGGCAGCGCCAGCATCACGTCCATCAGGCGCATGATGGACGGGCCAAGCAGGCGCGGGAAAAACCCGGCCAGCAGGCCCAGCAGCACGCCCGGAATCAGCGAGATCATTACCGATGACAGGCCGATCAGCAGCGACAGGCGCGAACCCTGGATCAGCCGCGAGAGCAGGTCGCGGCCCAGCTCGTCGGTACCCAGCAGAAACTGCCATTGGCCGCCTTCGAGCCATACCGGCGGGGCAGCAGAAA